>NZ_JAOQAH010000031.1 GCF_025963695.1 Segetibacter sp.
GCCTTGCTTTAATCAAGACAAAAATTTTAAGGCAGAGCAACAAAGAATGAATTTCTTTGACCTCCCTTTCCATTATTTATCCCACCAAACACGAGTGTTCAAATCATTTTTACCTTGCACCGCTATGGCAGCATTTAAATTGGTTGAATTGGTAATAATCTCGCTATCAGGGTAAGGCATCCGGCGAATAAAACTGCCTGTAACATCTGCACTGGGGTAAGGATTTTTTTGTAATGCCGGATATCCACTTCGCCGGAAGTTAGCAAACAACTCAGAGCCGTTCATGAAAGTAGCAACCCAGTATTGAGTATTGATCTGTTCAATTGCATTAGCAGGGTTAAGTGGATTAGCATCTAAATAAGCTTTGATTGCACTTTCACCTATTGCAGCACTTGCATCGTATTCAACCATCTGCTCCATGTGGGCTCTTATACCTGATTGATATAATGCTGCTGCATCACCTGTTGCCCATCCCCGTACAACCGCCTCTGCTAAAAGCAATTGAGTTTGTGCATGTGTAACATGATACTCAGGTGCCGTTACCTTAAGAATGGTGTTTAAATTTACCTGTGAGTAATCATACAAACTTGCTACACCAAAGGTTGAAAAAGTATTTTTTATAGACACATCGTCATAACCCATTGGCATACCAATTTGCAGGGCCGGATCGGTTGTTGTACGTGGGGGTGCTTGCTCTGCACCTGACTTTGCCCCAACATGCCTGTAAGCAATTGATTTAAGACGTGGATCATTATTATTTTTCAAAAAATCTACAAACGGCTTAGCTAAATAAAAATTAGCTTTTTCACGCGCCGTCAAATGCACCGCTATCCAATTATTAAACAGCGAGGTATGGCGTAAAACAGAATTGTCTGCATTTGATTGCATTAACCCTCCGGCAACAGCTTTTGCAACATACGTTTTGGCTACATCGGGGGCTACTTTTGTAAGTCGCATAGCTGCTCTCAGCAATAAAGAGTTCCCTAGTTTTTTCCATCTCAGAATATTTCCTCCATACAATATATCACCGGTAGAAGTAGCCTTGGCAGGATCAAGTGCTGCAGAAGCTTCATCCAGCTCTTTCAATATATCCTTGTAAATTAATTCCTGTTTATCATACTTAGGTTGAATAATTTGAGAGGTAAAACCTTTGGATGCTTCAAAATAAGGAATGTCGCCGTATGTGTCTGTCAATATCATAAATGAATAAGCTTTCCATATCCTTGCCTGGTTGTGTAAATTAGTACGGTTAGCATCGCCTCTTGTCTTTTCTAAAGCGTCAACATTTTGTTTTAAAACATTGCGGTAGAAATTAGTCCATACGAGGCTTGAATTACCTGGATTAAAATTGTTGTAATTACCCCCCGAGAGTGAACTTCCAAAAGGCGTTATAATTTGCTGAACAATGCCAAAGTCATAACAAAGCATTTGCAGCGTTGCAAAATTGTCAGGGTAAGTCGTTTCTATTATTGCCCTGTTCATCACAAATTGGGCATCAAGAGTGGTAGGGTCAACTTTGTTAATGTTTAACTCATCGAATCCCTTATCGCAGCTTGCAAGCAAACTGATTGCAGCAAGCATTCCCAAAAAGTATGTTTTAATATGTTGCATGATTTGGTTTTTTTATTAAGCTGTTACTATAATTTCAACAAATTAAAATTTTACGTTTAGGTTTATGCCGATACTCCTTGTAGGAGGAACGGCAGTCCAGAAATCAAGACCTGTCTCATTATCAGAAATATTAGCAATGTTTTCAGGATCCATATTTTCCGTCCATTTTTTTAGGATAGCTACATTGTTTGCAACTGCACTAAGTCTTAACCCTTTCACAAACTTAAATTTGCTCATATGCTTTGTAAAGTCGTAGCCCAAAGTAACCTGGCGCAGCTTCCAGAAACCCGAGTTGAAAACAAAGTCTTCATTTACACCCAGTACATTTGGCGTTTCGTAAAAGGGTTGCAGATCAGATTTGGTTACATTTTCCTTTCCGTCAGGATTAACGCCCACTCCAATTACATATCCTTCTGCGCGGCCCACCAAAGTTCTTTTGTGTAATCCGTGACGTAAAGCATTCATGTTTGAACCTGCAATCATTTTAGCACCTAACTTAAAATCAACCAGGGTAGTTAAAATCAGTCCTTTGTAATTTAATGTGTTAGTTATGCCGCCAAAATACTTTGGCAAAACATTGCCGACATAGGAGTCGAAATTGTTCCTAATAGGTCTTCCGGTACTTGCATCAAATACCTGTCTGCCCTGGGCATCTCTTTGGTACAAGAAAGTATACAATGCACCAATTGGTTTGCCAACAACCTGTTTTACGATCCGGCCTCCACCACCGCCGACTGATATTACCGTATCGGCTGGGGATAACCCCAATTGTAAAACTTTAGAAGTGTTATAAGACACATTCGCACTCACATCCCATTTGAAAGAAGTTGTTCTAACCGGAGAGAAGGTTAGAAGCATTTCCAACCCTTTATTTATGCTGCGACCTACATTAATCAGTTGATTGGTATATGAAGAGGCATCCGAAACCTGTGCAGCCAGTATCTGGTCTTTAGTAATTTTGCGGTAGTATGAAACATCTAATCCAACCCTGCTTTGAAACAATCTTAATTCAACTCCAAACTCAGCTTCTGATACTCTTAACGGCTTCAAATTAGGATTTGGAATTAGTGATGCATTAATGCCACCCACTGGTATACTTTGTCCTGAAGGGTTAGGAAAAAGATTATTATTTACAGCATAATACAAAACATTGGAATAAGGAGCCACATTATCGTCACCTACTTCAGCATAAGCCGCCCTGATTTTTGCATATGAAATCCATTCGGGCAAGTTATTAACTGCCTCCGACACAATAAAGCTGCCCGTTACCGACGGGTAAAAAATGCTTCTGTTTGCAGGGGCAAGTGTAGAGAACCAATCGTTACGCCCGGTAACATTTAAAAACAAGAAACTTTTATAAGAGAATTCAACTGCGCCATATAAAGAATTCACCTTTCTTTCAGCTTTGCTATAGAGCGGATCTTTTGCTCTTCCATTCATGATAGTATACAATCCCGGCTGAACAAAATCTTGTACACTCACGCTGTTGTATTCACTTCTGCGATACATTTGATTGCCACCCAAAGTTAGATCTACACCAAAATCACTGATTTTACGATTAGCCCCTAAAAGGAAGTCATAGTTTCTTTCTCTAAACCGTCGTACATCCTGGGTATAGGAACCATTTATAAACCCGGTAGGGGCTGCCGGAATAGGTGCATATCCATTAGGTATATTATAGTCCTGACCGCGGGTATACATATCTTGTGCAATCCGTCCCTGCAAATAGATCCAGCTATTAATTTGATACCTTAAAGCTATGTTTCCAATAAGCCTGTCTCTTGTTATATTTTCAAAACGTTTATTTACTGAATAGTAGGGATTATTTCTTACTAAAAACCGTGACATCACAAATTCGTTACCATTAGGTAGTGTTTGATTTTCTTCCATTGCATAAAAAGGCATCGAATTAGCTAAAGTGTACAATACCGTTGGCACTGCCATATCCTGGGTGTTTACCTGCGGAGGATTGGTATTTTGCTCGTTAGAATAATTCGCATTGCCCTGCACTGACAATCCTTTTGCAATGTTTTGGGTAAACCCAAGATTAATTGATTTTCTATTGAACTTAGAATTGGGCATAATACCCCTATTATCTGTATTGGAGATTGAAAGACTAAAACCACCATTTTCTCCACCGTTTGAAAGTGTAATCGTATTGGTTAGATTTTTACCTGTTTTGTAAAATTTCTTATACCTGTTAAATACCGGCTCGTAAGGATAAGTTTTGCCATCAAATAAAACCTGGGTCATTCCCGGCTGAAACTTTTCTCCAAAACTCCACACCCCCGATTGTGGAAAAGCAGTTGTAGGCCGAACTCCTCTTTCTCCCTGCCCATATTCATATTGAAAATCTGTAAAATCTAATGGAATATCTTCTGTATAGTTAATGTTATAATCAACCCCTATTCCCTTACCTGCACCCCTGGTTTTTGTAGTGATCATTACTACACCATCTTTCGCCCTTGATCCGTATAAAGCCGAGGCAGTAGCACCTTTTAAAACCGTCATTGATTCTATATCATCCGGATTAAGGCTGGAAAGACCATCTCCACCATCAGTACTGTTTACCTGGCCGCCCCTAAACCCGTTTCCTCCTCCTAAACCAAAGTTGGTATTATCCATCGGTACGCCGTTAATGACTATAAGCGGACTATTTACACTGCTGAAAGACGATTGCCCCCTGATACGAATTTTGGCAGAGCCTGCAGGACCAGTTCCCATAGTAGAAATATTTACTCCGGCTAATTTACCTTGAAGGCCGCTAGCGACATTTGGTGTGCGGTTAGTTGAAATCTGATCAGCATTTACAGTTGCAGTTGCATATCCCAATCGTTTTGATTCTTTTCTAATGCCTAATGCTGTCACTACCACATCCTGAAGGTTTCGTGTATCAGTTAGCATTTTGACCTCAATTGAATTTCGTGAACCAACATTTACAGTTTGCTCAGCAAATCCAACAAAAGAAAATACCAAATTAGCGTTCCTGGGCGCGTTAATAGAAAAATTACCGCTTTCATTTGTAACGGTTCCCTGGTTTGTACCTCTGACAGTAACGTTTACCCCTGAAAGGTTTTCGTTATCTGGTCCGGTAACTTTACCGGTTATATTAATATTCTGAGAATACACATAACCATGGCAAAAAAACAATACCGAAAAGATTAGTTTTAAAATTTTTTTCATGGCAATCGTATTTAGTAAAAAGGTTAAATGAGAGAGTATGGATAGTACAAATATTTCAAATAGCTAAAAGAGAAATGGCAGATTTACCAATTATGGATAGCACCGTCGGGGCTTAACAAATAAGGATGAGGGAATTTGGTTTTAGTTGTTACCTCCATCACGAAATCTGCTTTTTTACGATCAAACTTCACTCCTAATCCAGGTGCAGGGTTAAGATACAATTTTCCATTTCTATACAGGAGATAGTCTTCGTTAAAGTAGGCGGGCTTCTCAATTTCCCCTCCCCCCAATTCCATCATACAACGGTTGGGAGAGCTTGAGCCTAAAGCATGTACAAGAGCCGCCGATGACAATGGACCCGTAAAGTGAGGGATCATACCCACATAGTGAGTTTCGGCCATTGAGCAGATCTTTTTAAATTCTGAAATCCCTCCGGTATTAGGCAGGGTTACACGTGTATAGTCTATCAGCCTGTTTTCGATTAATTCATTAATATCCCATCGATCGCCAAACTGTTCGCCTACTGCCACAGGCACTTTTGTCATCTGACGAACGGTTTTATAAACTCCCGGATTTTCAGATCTAACAATATCCTCCACAAAATAAGGTTCAAGCAATTCTAACGCGTTCGAAACTTTTATTCCCTCGGTTAAATCAAAACGTGTGTGTAAATCAATTGCCCATTTACCTCCGCCACCTACAGCCGCATCTATTCGCTTGCAGAACTCAATTGTTTTTTTCGCATTCTCGTAAAAGTCAAACCGTGCATCCCCATTTCCACCTGTAGGTCCAATCCGATAGCTTCGCAAACCGGCTTCAATGCAATCTCTTGCTCTTTGCTCCTCTGTAGTGGCCTTCGAAGCCCGAAAGCCTGTAGCATAACATTCCACATAGTCCCGCGTCGCTCCTCCCAGCAATTCGTAAACCGGCACATTTAAAGCCTTCCCTTTAATATCCCATAATGCCATTTCTATAGCTCCCAACGCATGCAACTTTTCCCGTCCCGGGGGATAAAACATACCCCTGTATAAGTATTGCCAAAGATGTTCAATTCTAAACGGGTCTTCACCAATAATCATCTGGGCACATTGTTCAATCATATCTTTCGATCCGCCTTCACCAATGCCTATAATACCACCGTCGGTTTCAATCTCAACTATGCCACGCGCCTGATTAAAAAGGGGTTTGTTATAACCGGGAGCAGCATAATACCTGATTTTAGTTATTCTCATTTTTGATGCTGCTGTCCCGCTTATAGCTGCGCTGGCTTTAAGCAAAGGGCTTCCAACTAAGGCAGCAGTCGTTCCTACCATCGCCGATTTTATAAAATTTCTTCTTCTCATATGGTACAAGCAGTTTAAAGAGTTGGCCTATTAATCGATTAAGTAAGAAATGTTCTTCTATTTTAAATAATGAGTAACTGGTTAATTTGCTAAATAAGAAGCTACTTACCTGATTTACTAACTAATAATAATTCTTCAGATAGAAGTGGTTTGAACATTCGCTATAAATGTTAAAGTAAACTAAATCTTTTTTCTTAAATCTCCATCTTTTTAAGAAACTGGGCTGGCTGTTTCTTAGTAATTAGTGAAGTGAACAAAGAATTAAGATCTCATTACTCCTTCTAACGAGTTTCCTGGTAACCGCCCGGCTACCAATCCACCACTGATCCGTCAAGAAAATTATAAGACTCCGGGTTTTTCCAATCGTGACCAATCTTATCCTTTATCAGGTCTTCATCCAGTTCTATACCCAGACCAGGCCCTTGAGGAATAAGTACGGTACCATCTTTTTGTAGTTTAAATGGGGTTTTTAAATAACCTTCACCCAGCGACACCTGCTCCTGCACAAGAAAGTTTGGAATACTTGCTGCCAGCTGTAACCCCGCAGCAAGAGAAATGGGACCCATGGGGTTATGGGGAGCAATAGGAATATAATAAGCCTCCGCCATGCCTGCAATGATGCGCCCTTCGGTAATGCCGCCTGCATGGCAAAGATCGGGCTGTAAAATGCTGGCAGCTTTTTTTTCAAGCAATTCTCTAAACCCCCATTTTGTAAAAATTCGTTCGCCTGTTGCTATTGGCAAATGCGTTCCATGAGCAATATCGGCCATCACGTCGGCATTTTGCGCCTGGCAAGGTTCCTCTATAAACATGGGCTGGTACCGTTCCAATTCTTTGATGACAACTTTCGCTGTTTGCGGCGATATATTACCGTGAAAATCTATTCCTATATCCATGTCGGGTCCCGCAGCATCTCTTAGTGCAGCAAAGCTATCAACCGCGTGTTTTATAAACCTAGGGTTCTCTACTATATTGGCAGGATGTTCATGAGCTAAACCTGTTTTTATTACTGTATATCCTTCACTCTTTCTTTTTTTTATGTCATCAGGGGTGCTGGCGCGGCCATATACTCTTACCCGGTCGCGGGTTGGCCCTCCTAACAATTCGTAAGTAGGTACTCCCAGCAGTTTGCCTTTTATATCCCATAAAGCCTGATCGATACCACTCAATGCGCTGGTAAGAATGGGGCCTCCACGGTAAAATGCATGACGATAAATAGCCTGCCAGTGGTGGATAACGTGCCTGGGATCTTTACCAATTAAATAAGGTTCAACTTCATTAATAGCAGTCTGTACAGTTAATGCTCTGCCTTCTAGCAATGGTTCGCCAAGACCAAAGACACCAGCATCGGTGTGTATTTTAAGAAACAGCCAGCGGGGTTTAATTAGAAAAGTTTCCAGTCTTGTAATTCTCACTTCCTTTTTGTTAGGCACTTTTTCGGGAGAGGGGGCAGCATAAGATGAAACAGGCAAGGTAATGCCTGCGCCAATGATACCTAGAACAGACTCGATGGCTCGGCGCCGCGAAACAGGCGTTCTCGTTGATTCCATTTTTTATGGTTTATGGTTAGAAGATCCTTTTAAGAAAATTTTTATACAAGCCGCAGTATCTGGCAGAGTCATCGTTGCGTCGCAGTTCGTTCATCTGTAAACCGCCGCGCATCTTAAGTTTCTACTGCAAAAGCTCTACTCCATCCACTTTCCTTAAAACTCATCAAATCATAACTAGCTTGAGCTATCACTAACTTCAATCCGTTCAACTTTACCAACTAAAAAAATATAAGAACAGGCGCCAATACAAGCGAGAACGCCGACGAAAATAAGTGCAGGAGCAAAATTGCCACCGCTAACTAAAAAACCGATAACGAGGGGAACAACTACAGAAGAAAGATTACCTATAAAGTTAAATACTCCACCGGTTAATCCAATTAAATGTTTTGGAGCCAGGGTTGAAACGAACACCCAGGAAATTGCAGCGAGTCCATTACCAAAAAAGGCAATAGTCATAAACAAAATAATAAGCGCGGTACTATCCACATAATTAGCACCAATAATCGAAATAGATAAAATAAGCCCGACAATGATGGGAGTTTTACGGGCAACACTTACTGACACTTGTTTTTTAATTAAAAAGTCAGAAAGAAACCCTGAAAGTAAAACGCCTGCAAATGCGGCTAAAAACGGAAACGATGCTAAAAAGCCGGATTTTAAAAAATCAAGCCCCCGGTATTTAACGAGGTAAGTCGGAAACCAGGTAAGAAAAAACCACATGGTAGAGGTTGCACAAAACTGGCCGATATAAATCCCCCATAATTTTCGATGAATAAACACTTCTCTAAGGTTAATCCATTTGATAGAAGTTTTTTGCTTGCTGTTGATAGCTGAACTGTTAATAACACCACCACCCTGTTGTATGTGATTAAGTTCTGCCTGGTTTACTTTTAGGTGTTCAAGCGGGTCGCGGTAAAAGAAGTACCAGACAAGTCCCCATACAATACCAAGGGCACCGGTTATGATAAAAAGACCCCGCCAGGTAAGAAAATGTTCTATTGTTGTAAGTACAGGAGTCAAAAAAGCAAGGCCTATAAACTGCCCTGACGTATAAGTAGCTATAGCAGAAGCCCTTTCCTTATCCGGAAACCAGGCAGTAACTACGCGATTGTTAATGGGAAATGATGGAGCCTCGAAAGCACCCGTTGCAAGACGAAGACTAAACAACATGCCGAAGCCTTTTACAAACCCCTGCAACAATGTAACGGCGGACCAGGCAATAAGGCAAAGCGCATACAAAACTCTTGGTTTGATCCGATCCACCAATACTCCACCGGGAATTTGAAGTGCAGCATAAGTCCAGCCAAAGGCGGAGAAAATAAGACCTAGCTGTACGGGGGTTAATTGCAAGTCTTTGGAAATGGCGGCTGCTGCAACAGAAATATTACTGCGGTCCATGTAATTAATGATGACGTTGCCAAACACCAGAGCGAGCATTCCAAATCGAACGCGGGTTGATTTTGATGCAGCTAGCTGTTTTTCCATGGCAATTAATCTACTTAAAATCGATAAAAAAGCTTTTTTGCAGAATATTGAGAAAAAGGACGGCGTAGACCTAAGTCTGTAATCGGCCTAAAAGCCGGATAAAATGGGCCGTCCACTTTTTTGTTGGCGTACAAGTGTGCGACGCAACGATGCTGCTGTATCTTCCCATAGGTGGTAACCAAAAAAAATCGTCTTCCTTAATACGGTTAAAGCTAATAAAGGCGGCTCACCAACATCTGTTCGTTTATGGTAAACTTCGGTATTACCATTCCGCTACACTACCGTCTTCATGTCTCCACAAGGGATTACGCCAATTATGTCCGATAGCTGCCATTTTTCTTACGTACGCTTCGTCGATCTCGATACCCAGACCGGGCGCTTCAGGAATTTTTACATAACCGTTTTCATAGTCGAAAACAGTTTTGTCGGTAAGGTAGTCGAGCAAATCGTTGCCCTTGTTATAGTGTATACCAAGGCTTTGCTCCTGTATAAACGCGTTGTGGCAAGTAGCATCTACCTGCAAGCAGGCCGCCAGGGCAATAGGGCCAAGCGGGCAATGGGGAGCAGCAGCCACATCAAAAGCTTCGGCCATCGAAATTATTTTTTTACATTCAGTAATTCCACCTGCATGAGAGACGTCAGGCTGAATAATATCAACATATCCGTCTTTTAATAAGTTTTTAAATTGCCACCTCGAAAACATGCGTTCGCCGGTAGCAATTGGAATAGCCGTGTGCCGCGCGATTTCGCGCAGGGCTTCATTATTCTCGGGCAAAACCGGCTCTTCAATAAACATTGGGTGATAAGGCTCAAGCTCCTTAGCTAATATTTTAGCCATTGGCTTGTGCACCCGGCCGTGAAAGTCGATACCAATACCAACGGAAGGGCCTACCGCCCGGCGTACAGCATCGATGCGGGCAATGGCATGGGTTATCTTTTCGTACGAGTCTATGTATTGCAGTTCTTCTGTTGCATTCATCTTAAGGGCAGTAATGCCCTGGGCAATAAGTGCTTTCGCGGCTTGCCCAACCTCCGACGGTCGGTCACCACCAATCCACGAATAAATTTTCATGGCAGTGTGGGCTTTGCCGCCCATCAGTTGGTGTATAGGTGCATTGTAAAATTTTCCTTTTATATCCCAAAGAGCCTGGTCGATACCAGAGATAGCACTCATGAGTATGGGTCCGCCGCGATAGAAACCCGCACGATACATGACGTTCCAATGATCTTCAATGTTCATGGGGTCTTTGCCGATGAGATTCTCCATCATTTCATCCACCGCTACTTTTACCGTGGCAGCTCTACCTTCAATAACCGGCTCGCCCCAACCAACAATGCCTTCATCAGTTACAACTTTTAAGAACAACCAACGGGGAGGCACCTGGAACAATTCGTAGCTGGTAATCTTCATGAGCTGAAAGCTTAATGGTTAAAGCTGTAAATTAAAAAGTAAGAATCTTATTTGCAGATGTTTTTTTACTAGTACCGCAAAGGGGTGTCTCTTGTGTCTGCGTAAGCTTTAGTAAAATCTCGTGCTTTAACCTTACTGGCTACATATTGGATGCCCTGGAAAACATGCTTTACGAATACGGGGTCAGAATAGTCTTTCTTATCATGCCCGTATACGGTGCACCAGCTATGTCCGCCATCATAGTCATAATACCAGACTGAGGGGTAAAACTGGGCATAGGCGCCTGCATTTTTTATAATTAAATTCTTTTGTGTTGAATCGCTTGTGTTTAATGTAGTGATATCATGAACTGCCAACACGCGTGGGCCGGGATACAATTCTTTTGCGAAATAACATTCGTCTGCTTTTTCCCATACTGCAGGTAATCCTACCATAGATGGATGTGAAGGATCAATAATTCTGACTTTAAATTTTTGGAAGTTAGCGTGCCATGAGAATGTGCCGCCCATCATCATCTTAAACCATTTCCAGTTACGTTCGGTACCGGTAACAGAATGAAGGCCAACAAAACCGCCGCCTGCTTCTATGTAACGCCTAAATGCCAGGCGTTGCGCATCTGTATCAAAAACATCATTATTGGTGCTGGGGAAAAGAAGCAAGGTGTACTGCTTCAGATTAGCTTCCGTCATCACTGAAGCACTGCTCGAAGTATCTACCTTAAAATTATATTGTGTACCTAGAGTTTGTACGCACTTTACTGCACTGGCAATATTATCATGCACGTATCCTTTACCGTTTTTTGTATAAACCAACACCCGCACATTTTTCCAGTTAACCTGATTTTGTGCCTGGGCTAACGAACAAAAGACAACAAGAAAAATGAATATAGACAGAATGACTCTTTTCATAAGCTTTGATATATGTATCCTAAAATTTGCAAGGATTAAAAATGGGTGGAAAAAAACCCGAAAGCAGTTTGCGATGAAAAGACTTTCGGCTTCAATTTAATTAAGAACGACTCTGTGTCTACTTTTTTATGCTTTCTTATTTACAACATAATTGGTTCCGTAAGGAAAGCGTTGTGGTCTTGACAATAATTTGTTTGCTTCGACATTATCTTTAAAAACTTCCTTCTTCGGATCCCAATACAACTTGCCCTCAGTTTTCATTGCTGCGTGTACTAAAAGACACGCACTACATGAACGATGGGCTACTTCGGCCGGGCTAATGTTTGGTTTTTTAGTTTGAATTGAATCCAACCAGTTGCCATGTTGTTCGTGGCTTGAATACAGATGCGTTTCATTTGGTCCGATAACTGAAGTAAGTAAAGCAGGGTTACTTGCATTAAAAGCTTTTTCAACTTTACCAGATGTGGGATCTGAAGCAGTAACACCTACATTACCGCGGGTAACAAAGATCCATCCGTCACTGCCTTCGAATTTAATACCGTTTGGATTTTTGCTGCTCAAAAACATATTTACGCCGTTCGCGTATTTCATTTTTGCTTCATAGTCTCCATGAACATTCCACAGCCCTTTTGTCGGAAAATCAGCAGTAGCTTCAATTTCGATCGGACCAGTTAATTCCGTATTCATTCCCCAATGGGCAATATCAATATGATGAACTCCCCAACCAGTAATCATTCCTGCTCCGAACTGCTCGCAACGCAACCACCCACCGCGTGAATTAGGATCGGATAGTGAATGAACCCTATCAACAGTGTAATAGATATAGGGAGTGGAACCCAGCCACATATCGTAATTGAAATTTGCAGGAACAGGCATTTCAGCAGTGTTTCCTCCAGATGGATCAGAAGGAAGGCCAACATGTACTGAATGTAGTTTTCCAATTCTTCCATTTCTGACAAGCTCACAAGCTCTCTTAAACTGTGGCCATGGATCTAACGAACGTTGCTGACTTCCCAATTGAAAAACCACTCCGGACTTTCTTACAATGTCACTCATCTGGCGGCCTTCTTCAATAGTTAGAGATGTAGGCTTTTGACAGTAAATGTGCTTCCCAGCCAATGCTGCTTCAATGGCAGGTTGGGCATGCCAATGATCGGGTGTGCTTATAATAACCGCATCAATGTCTTTATTTGCAAGCAACGCTTTATAATCATCATAGATCTTTACATCCATGTAGTTTGCTTTGCCTGTTTTTTTTGCATACCACCCTTCTATCATTTGTTTGCCACTTTCCAAACGCGTTCTGTCAACATCAGCAACAGCCATAATATTTGCAGTGTCATATTTAAAGGTTTCAACCAGGTCGTGTGTGCGGGCAATACGACCAATACCAATCTGGCCAATATTGATTTTATTGCTGGGGGCGTTTTTACCAAACACTGATGCCGGAACAATTGTAGGAAAACCTGCCAATGCCACTGTGCCTGCAGTTGCTTTTATTGTGTTCTTTAAAAAACTGCGTCTGCTGTTAGCGTTATTAATGTCTGTCATTTTTTTAATTTAAGTATTCTGTTTAGTTAAAAATGCGAGTTCTTAGCTCGCATTTTTACTTAATTTTTTTAAGTATAGCCCCGTTCTTAATTGAGACTAATCAGGGATTTTATCAAGTGCCGGAAGATTGTTTTCAAAACCAACGTATCCCTTATTTTGGTTGATACGTCCGTTACTATTTCCGTTGATAGAACGGGTTGGTATAGGCCACCAAATATGATATGGACTCATCGTGTATTTATCATTGTGGTTAGTAACAAGGCCGAGTTTATAGAAATTATTCTTAGCCATAACCCTGTCGTATAAATAATTGCTTTCAGAGATATTAGCTAAAGAATATACTTTTCCATTCTCGGCTGCCTTACCAGTCTTCGCAAAAAGTAAAGATATTCTCGTCATTTCTGTTTTGCGGTTTTCTTCAAAGAACAATTCGCGAGCTCTTTCGTCTAAGATAGCACCCATATTTACATTAGCTGCAGTTATTGGTGCACAACCTGCCCTGGTTCTAACGGCATTTATGTCTGCAGCAGCTAGTCCTAGGTCGCCTTTCCAGAAATAAGCTTCGGCTCTTAGCAAATAGGTTTCGGCGAGACGGAACATGTACCAATCACTATGACCACCGGTCTTTGGAGAATTTTCAACGTCATCAACGAATATTTTGTAATGAGGCCATCCGTACCAGCTCCTGATAGTATCAGTGGTAAGCAACCCGCCAGCAGGATTTCTTAGCTGCAGGTTCTTAAGATAATTGGTATCTTTTAAGGTCTTCAAACCGGGTTCGTTGTAAAGAAGATCCTCCATATTCATCCAGTTGCCTTTAGCATGCCTCAAGTCGTTGGGATCATTCCAAATTTCGTATTGAGCATAATTACTGGGACGTGTTCTTCCTATACCCCTTCCTACATAATTTGACTGGATGAACTCAGCTGTCAAGTTATCATAGGTTCCTTTTTTACCGGTCGGTGTATTTATAGTTGTACCCCAGAATGGAACTGCCTGGCGCATTATAGTCATACCAGTACCAAATTGTCCGTCTCCAAATCTGTCAATGATCGTATACAATCCTTCCCTATTTGCAGCAATGGATTTATTTTCAGGCCGGTGAAGATCCCAAATTACATTATGAGGCAAAGAAACAGGTGTTGGCGAGCCGGGTACAAATTGAAGTGGCCCAGGCGCACTACCGAAATTACCTTTCATTAAACTATAAGGCCCGTTGATGGCGACATTAGCTGCAGTAATAGCACCGTCAAAATCTCCCAGAGCCAGGTTTACTTTTGTAAGTAGATGTGCTACCGCCCCTTTGGTTACTTCACCCTTGTTCACATTATCCGAAGTCCATAAAAGAGCAGAATCAAGATCCAATTTAATTTTTTGAAGGATAACTTCCCGTTTGGTAGAATAAAAGTCAAGTCTTGGAGCAGTAATTTCTTTCATGATAGCTGGCACATCTCCAAACTGGTGTGTTAGTTTATAATACCGAAGTGCTCTATGAAAGTAGGCCGCACCTAAAATAGCATTACGTTCAGCAGGAGACGCGTACGTGGCATCATTAATTCTTGAGATAACGGTGTTTGCGTATTTGATTCCGCTATATCCTTCTCTCCAATAAACATAAATCTTATTATGGTCATCATCATCGAACTGAACACCGTCGGGGGTAATCTGCAGGTTTAGATCTTGTGCAGGTCCTGATTTATCTGTGATGCCTTCAACAGCAATCTCTGTAAAAAGCATTTCAGTAAGGATTGCCGGATTTCCACCATAGTACTCAAACCTCAGGTTCCTGGCACAGGCAGCTAAGGCAGCACGCATCGCTGTAGCATCAACATAAGTAGCAGAAGGTTCATAAAACGAAAGCGGCTCTGGTTCAAGGTACTCTTTCTTACAACTGGTAGCGAAAGCTATCATAATTGTAAGAACCCCGATGATCTTTATATATTTCAAATTTGTTCTCATTTTTAATCTTATTATGTAGGTGTAATTATAGGGTAAGGTTAACGCCGAATGTGTAATACCTCGGAGGTGGTACAACGGTACGATCGTTCGGTAGGTTATTTCTATATTCTGCATCCCAAAAAGTCCATTCTGGCTGATATACCGCAGCATTATTCACATTCATGTAAATCTTTAAAGCCTGAATTTTAGCTCTTGTTAAAAAGCGTGGAGATACTGTATATCCCAAGGCTATAGTGCTAAGCCTGATGAAAGAAGTTTTTCTGTAAACACTAAAACCGGCGCTTCCGTTACTAGAGAAAAGACGGGCATAATCATTAATAGGATTTTCTGGTGTCCAGTAAGGTACCTGGTAAGAATTCTGCCTGTCTATAAAACCACCATTATTTTTTGCCTGGTTGAATTCTTCCTTCTGTCCCCAGCTCGAATACATCATGAATGAAAAATCGAAATTCTTGTAATTAAAGTCGTTTCTAAAAGTCCACATATACCTTGGATTTCTATACCCTACAAATTGCCTGTCCGCATCCGAATACTTACTATCTCCGTTAACATCTTCTACTTTAAAGTCACCCGGCTTCACACCGAATTTTGCAGCCGCTGCTGCTTCATCTTGTTGCCAAACTCCAAGTACTTTCAAATCCCATAACTCATCTATATCATGTCCAATAAACCATCTGTTTACCACGTCATCTTTTTCTGACTGGCCTATTACTTTTCCGCTTGCATCGTAATCAGGTGTAGGCCCATATAGGTGAACTATCTTATTACGATTTAAAGTAAAGTTCACTGTAGATCTCCATGAAAAACTTGGACTTTTTATGTTTAAAGTATTGATGCTAAGTTCTATTCCCCTGTTTTGAACTTCTCCAAGATTATCCAACACATTAGCAAAACCAGTCACATCTGGCAATGCCCTGTTTATTAAAAGGTCTTTTGTTGATTTACGATATACATCTATAGATCCACCTATTCTGTCTTTTAATATAGAATAGTCAAGACCTAGATTATACGATTCTGTTCTTTCCCATTTAAGACCAGGATTTTGCAAACGACTTACATATAGTTGAGAAACCAAAAGGACTGCTCCGCTTGGAAGTATGTATTGGTATTTCCCTGTAGTAAGATTTGCCAGTGCATCGTATCGGCCAATATCCCTGTTGCCATTTATACCCCATGAAGCACGAAGCTTGGCATAATTTAACCAACTAATGCTTGAAGCAAATTTCTCTTTTGAGAACACCCAACCCAGTGCAATTGAAGGAAAGGTGGCACGTGGATTTTGCAATCCGAATGCAGAATAGCCATCCCGGCGAATAGAAGTGGTAAGCAAATACTTATCCTGGAATGAGTAATTTAAACGACCCATTAAAGCATCGCCTGTACTTCTTGTATCTTCACTAAATAGACCAGGTTTAATTCCAGCAGCTATGTTATGATAACTTAGATTGTCATTAGGATCAAATCCTTCATTTGTATAGGACTCATCCCAGCGCTGATACTTTTCTGCGTTCACGAGAAAAGTTGCATCTAACTTGTGCTCACCAAATGATTTGTTCCACATCAACAAGTTATCCATTTGCCAGTTGAAGGTGGTACGATTTTGTCTTGACGCAACACCTTTTCTTACTGAAACGCGGAAATCTTTTGCTGAGGTACCATTGAAGTTTCTGTAGAATTCAAAGTTTGGGGTGAAGTTAGATTGATAAGAAAATCCCCATGGCAAATTACCTTTTGCATAAATGCTTCCGAACAGCGTATTAAACTTTCTAAGACGGTTAGTGTACACATTATCAAGGAATGGATTGGTATTATTACCTATATCATCATTAGGGCTGTCTCTTAAAGTAACCCCATCGGCTTTGTAAACTTCACCGTATGGAGAAGCGTTTACCATTTGTCCCCATGTAACTGGAACCTGGCTCTCGTCACGATCGGCATACTGCAGGTTCATACCCACAGTCATGAATTTTGCAGCTTTAGCTTCCAGGTTAATACGTGTTCTAAATGTGGTAAACTGGTCACCAACTATATAACCTTCGTTCCTTGTATAGTTAGCAGACATATAGTAAGAAACGTCTTCTTTCTTGCCTGAAACACTTACAGTATGGTCGTTCCTAACACCAGTATGGAACATCATATCATACCAGTTGGTTGTTTTACCTATTTTATAATTTTCGCGTTCTACAGGCAACAATTTTAAACGAGTTAACCAAATATCTACAGCATCACCAAGTTGATTATCGTACGCCTTCCATTGATCAACTGTAATATTTGAGGGTAGATTTCTTGGATCGTCAAATTGATAAGGTTTTGCATTGCTGATGTTTGTACTTTTCAAAACATCTGTTCTCCACTTTACAAAGCCCGGCCCATCATATAATGGCTCGTTCATTGCCAAAGTAGCAAGACCAGTATTAGAGTTGAAAGTGATGGTTGGTTTAGCACCTGATCCTTTTTTGGTGGTAACTAGTATAACCCCGCTTGCGGCTTTTGCGCCGTACACCGCAGCCGAACTAGCATCTTTTAATACGTCGACAGTAGCAATGTCATTAGGGTTTATATCAGATAAATCTCCGGGATAAATGACTCCATCAAGAACTAACAAAGGCGACGTTCCCGCATTTATTGAAGATCTTCCCCTAACTAATAAACTTCCACCACCTTTGGCATTGGGGCTCGATGTAACGCTAAGTCCCGGTACATTACCTCTTAAAAGATCTTGTACACTTTGCGGGTTTTCATTCTCTAATTGCGTTGCTTTTACTTGTGACACCGCTCCTGTAACATCTCGTCTCTGGCGGGTACCGTATCCTATCACGACAACATCGTTTAAAGCATTTACAGCTTCGGCTAAAGTCACATTTAAAGTAGTCCTACCACTTACTCCAATTTCTTGCGCAGTAAAACCAGTTGAACTAACCACAAGCGTTCCTCTTTCCGGAACATTTGGAAGTACAAAATGACCGTCCGCATCGGTTGTAGTACCTCTTGTGGTACCTTTCACTGTAACACTTACACCTTGCAGAGGGGCTTTTTTGTTGTCTAATACACTACCTGAAACCGTACGGGTAGCCTGGGCTACTAACAGAGACGGTAAGAGAATTGCAAAAAGAAGGAGACAAAAAATGGGGGGCGGATTTTGTACGTGAAACACACGTAACAAGCATTTTTTCATTTGACAAGTTTTGTTTTAAAAAATTCCAGAATCGTTATTTCAGCCTTTGTACAGACAGTTACGGTGCACGAAACGCTGTTCAAGAAAATAAATATATAGTAAAAGCGCGCAGAAAAAATTTTACATTAAAATTTTTCAGGCACTACGGGCTGCATTTAAATTTTTGCAACTACATGAAGCGTATTCAAAATGTAGCAGATGGTCAATGCAAAAAGAACTATCATACATTTGACTTTCAACTTTCATCATCATCATCAAGCACAAAAAAATAAAAGATGTCTATTGCACAGCAAAACAAATATTTTAATTTAAAAGAAAAGGTAATTGTTGTAACGGGTGCCACAGGCATCCTTGGCGACTCGTTTGTTAATGGATTGGTTGATATGGAAGCAAGGGTGGTTCTGCTCGGTCGCAATGAAGCGGTAGGTGAAGAACGAATGAATGCACTGAAGGAAAAAGGTGGCGAAGCAATATTTATCAAAACAGATGTTTTGTCGCGGGCCGAATTGGAACATGCAAGAGACATCACGTTAAACACATGGGGTAAAATAGACGGGCTGGTAAACGCAGCAGGGGGCAATGTTCCCGAAGCCGTAGTTGCACCGGGAGCCGACGTATTCGACTTGGATATGGACGCTTTGAAAAGAGCTTTTGACCTTAATCTTTATGGCACCATTCTGCCAACCTGCATTTTCGGTAAGGCAATGACCCAAACAGGAAGGGGCAGTATCGTTAATATCTCTTCTATGGCTGCCCAATCTGCTATTACCCGGGTATTGGGGTACTCGATGGCAAAAGCAGGTATCGACAACTATACCCGTTGGATGTGTGTTGAACTTGCTCAACGGTATGGAGACTCCATTCGCATCAACGCCATTGCGCCCGGCTTTTTTGTCACCAACCAAAACAGGCATTTGTTAGTAGAGAAAGAGGGCTACACAAGCCGTGGCGAAGCTGTTATTCGCAATACTCCTTTTAAGAGGTTTGGCAATGCTGATGAACTCATCGGCACCTTAATATGGTTATTGAGCGATGCCTCGGTTTTTGTAAGCGGTGAGGTTATTTGCGTAGATGGTGGCTTTCACGTTTTCTCGGGTGTATAGGTAATATTCCTTTTTTGTAACCAGGCATTATTGCTACTATGGTGCATTGTTGTGTCACTCACTTGTACATTTAATCAATATTGAACGTGAAGGGTTCCTGCTATTAACGGCCTGATATCTTGTTTATTAAATAACTGCAAACCCCTTTATATTTAAAGTATTTTTCACTGTTTTCAACCTGCTATATGAAAAATTACGCGGAACGAAGGAAGTTTCTTAAAACTTTAATTGCGAGTCCTACACTTGCATTAACCGGAAGCGTGTTTCTAAACGCTTCCCCGCTTAAAGCCCAAAGTGCAGGCAAAGGAGCGGCCGGTTCAAAACTTAGAGTAAGCCTTAATGCCTATTCTTTTAATGGACCGCTGACCAAAAAAACAATGACTTTAGATGACCTTCTCGATTTTTGTGCTGAAAACAATTTTGATGCAGTCGATCTTACCGGTTATTATTTTCCTGGCTATCCCGGTGTGCCAGAAGACAGTTACATCTATCACCTCAAACAAAAAGCGCATCGACTCGGATTGGACATCAGTGGTACGGGAGTAAAAAATGATTTTACAAATCCCGATAAAAGCAAAAGAAAAGATGATATCAAATTAATAAAGAACTGGATTCAATGTGCAGCGAAACTTGGGGCTCCTGTTATCAGAATTTTTTCAGGCCTTAAAATTCCCGAAGGTCACACCTGGGATGAAGTGGCGACGTGGATGGTTAAAGACATGAAAGAGTGCGCGGAATACGGTAAGCAATATGGTGTTATTGTCGCAATCCAAAATCACGATGATTTTATTAAAACGGCAGAACAAGCTCAAAAAATTATAGAGCAGGTAAATTCGGAGTGGTTCGGTCTTGTTCTGGACATAGGTAGTTATAGAACCGGTGATCCGTTTAAACAAATTGAACAAACTGCCAGGTATGCAGTAAATTGGCAACTAAAAGAATTAATGTTTTTAGATGAACGTGAACAGAAAACTGATCTGCAGAAAGTGATAGGCATTATAAAAGCTTCGGGTTATCGGGGCTACGTACCGATAGAAACTCTAGGCGCGGGAGACCCCAAAATAAAAGTCCCCGTTTTTTTAGCAGAAGTACGAAAAGCGCTGGCATTAAACGCAATGTAATTTCCTGCTTTAAACAAACTTTTCTTTTTAATAATATGGATAGTTTTGTCACTATCTGAGAAACACAGAATTTCATTTCTGTAACAAGCTTCTTGTCCCCAAATAACTAATTATGAAAAAATCGTTTTTAATTGTCCTAAATAGTTTACTTTTTTTTGCTGCATCTGCTCAAAAGCAAAATTTGTCGGCAGCAGACGAATTGACCAAAAAGAGAGTTAGGTTACCCAATGGCTGGCAACTTTCTCCTGCAGGCAGGTCTTTCCCTTTAGGCGATCTTCCTCTTAATATAGCCGTTTCATCTTCAAAGAAATTTCTTGCAGTAACCAACAACGGGCAAAGTGTACAAAGCATTCAGTTGATAGATCCGAAAACTGAGAAGATTCTTTCTAATGTCATCATTCCTAAATCGTGGTATGGATTGAAGTTTAGCGCGGATGAAAAATTTTTATATGCTTCCGGTGGAAATGATAACTGGATTTTTCAATATGCTATTATAAATAACAAATTGCAGCTAAAGGACAGTATAATTCTTGGGAAAAAATGGCCCGAAAAAATATCGCCCGCAGGTATTGAAATAGATGATGCTGCAAAGCTGATGTATGTAGTAACAAAAGAAAATAATGCTCTTTATGTTATTAGCCTCACCGACAAATCCATCGTGCAGCAACTGCCTTTAGGTAGCGAAGGTTATGCATGCCTTTTATCACACGATAAAACCGAGCTGTATATTTCCATTTGGGGCGGTGATAAAGTGCGGGTATACAATACGAAGCAAAGAAAATTTACAGATGAAATAGCAGTAGGTGATAATCCGAACGAACTATTATTAAACAAAAGTGGCAATACTCTTTACGTGGCAAACGCCAATGACAACAGCGTTTCAGTGCTAGATATTAAAAAGCGAAAAGTACTTGAAGTGCTTAATGCAGCCCTTTTTCCCAATGCACCTGAAGGTTCATCTTCCAATGGACTTGCTTTATCTGCAAATGAAAAAAGCTTGTATGTAGCGAATGCAAATAATAATTGCCTGGCAGTATTCGACGTATCTATACCAGGCAGAAGCAAGTCAAAAGGTTTCATACCAGTGGGTTGGTATCCTACCAATCTAAAGGTGGTCGGCAATAAAATATTTGTTTCTAATGGTAAAGGTTTCTCATCATATGCAAACCCCGATGGACCCAATCCTTTAAAAACACAAGAGCTCGTTCTTCGTCATATGGGCGACACCTCGGCATTAGTCAGGCCGGGTTATATAGGAGGTTTAATGAAAGGAACCATGTCTATAATTGATGAGCCTTCTGATGCAACACTTGCAGGTTACTCAAAAGCGGTGTACACCAACACACCCTACACCAAACAAAGGGAAACGATTAGCCAGGGAGAGAAAGGCAACCCGATACCAATGAAAGTGGGAGACCCCTCACCCATAAAGCACGTGTTTTATATTATTAAAGAAAACAGAACGTACGACCAGGTACTTGGAGATGTACCCGAAGGAAACGGAGATACCAGCCTTGTTTTATTTGGACAAAGAATTACACCCAATCAACACAAGCTTGTAAAGGAATTTGTTTTACTCGACAATTTTTATGCAGACGGAGAAGTAAGTGCCGATGGTCATAACTGGAGTACCTCTGCACATGCAACAGACTACCTCGAAAAGAATTGGGTGACTAGCTACGGTGGCCGTGGCGGCTCTTATCCTGGCGAAGGAAAAAAAGAAATTGCAAATCCTAAAAGAGGATTTATCTGGGATTATTGCAACCGGGCTGGCGTAAGCTACCGGACTTATGGAGAATTTGCAGATGATGGCAAACCCAACATTCCTGTTCTTAAGGGTCACCTGTCTCCTACTTATACCGGTTGGGACCTAAAAGTTCCTGATACAACCCGGTATTTTCAATGGCAACGAGAATTTGATTCGCTTGTAAAGATCAATGCGGTTCCCCAGTTTAATTCCCTTCGTATGGGCAACGATCATACTGAAGGGCTGCGTCGTGGCAGCGCGACTCCTTTTGCACAGGTTGCTGATAATGACCTTGCAGTTGGAATGTTTATAGAGCATCTTTCAAACAGTCCTATATGGAAAGAAAGTGTTGTTTTCGTTGTTGAAGATGATGCACAAAATGGTCCTGATCATGTTGATGCTCACCGAACAACGGCATACCTGGCCGGGCCGCATGTAAAACGCGGTTATGTTGACCATAGTATGTATTCCACCTCTTCTATGTTGCGCACCATCGAATTGATACTTGGTCTTCCGCCAATGAGCCAGTACGACGCTGCTGCAACACCTATGTTTAAGAGTTTTACAGCCACCCCAAACCTCACTCCTTTTAAAGCGCTGCCTTCTAACATAAACCTGAACGATAAAAATTCAGCTACCGACAATTCACGTACAGCAATGCTGAGTGACAAAATTGACCTTAGTAAAGAAGATCTGGTACCTGATATGCTTTTTAGCCAGATTATTTGGAAAGCTGTAAAAGGCGAGGACAGCGAAATGCCGGCACCCCGTCGTAGTGCTTTTGTAAAAATTTCAGAAACGGAAGACGAGGAGGAAGAAGAAGAGAAAATGGAATTGATAAAGGAGAAAAAGCTAAAAAACAAGAGCGGCAAAAAAGCCAGATAGCTTTGTAATAGTACAAGCGTGCGACGCAGGAGTAACGCGGAACCCGTAAAAGGAGCTTTGAAACCAGACAAAGTGAACCTGCTGATTTTTTTGTTGCAGTACAAGAGTGTGACACAACGATGTTTAATAGATATTCTGCTGCCGGTAACAAAAAAATAAACATGTTCATTAGTACCGAGTGAAATGTTGTTACAATCGTGGGCTTCCATAAACTTCTTTATTGTGTTGGCATTAAATCCCCGCTCAACATTGTTGTGTCACTCTCTTGTACCTGTTTTCTCTTTATTTATCTTTTCGAAAACACGCTGTATTAACCCCCAGGCTGTATTTTATTTTTGAACAATTATGGGAAAATTTGCCACTACTGCTTATTTAATTTTATTGAATGTACTTGCTGCAAATGCGCAACAAGACACCACAACTGCTACGTTAGATGAAGTAGTAATTACCGCACAACGCAGCGCACAAAAAAAGTTACTGAGTCCTTATAGTACCCAGTCCGTGTCGCGATCTTACCTGGATAATTACTTGCCTCGCACCGCACCGGAAGCATTAACGGGTATAAATGGCGTATTCGTTCAAAAAACAAATCATGGCGGTGGCTCACCATTTCTGCGCGGAGTTACCGGAAATCAAACCCTGATATTAATAGACGGCATCAGGCTAAACAACTCCACTTCAAGGTATGGACCTAACCAATACTTCAATACGATAGATCCTTTTACCATAAATGAAATTGAAGTGGTAAAAGGTTCGGGTTCTGTACAATATGGCTCAGACGCTATCGGCGGTGTTTTACAGGTGTTTTCGAAAGAACCGCAATTTTCGTCGGCAAAGGGCAAATGGTCCGGCAGGGCAATCGGAAAGTACACGACGGGCAACATGGAAAAAACCCTGAGAGGTGAAGCGATGTACAGCACTGAAAAAGTGGCGACAACTATTGGCGCTACTTACCGAAACTTTGGCGACCTGATTGGTGGAGGTACCACAGGAAAACAATCACCTTCAGGCTACAACGAATTTGCGTTCGATGCAAAAGCGAAAATCCTCTTGCAGCCAAACCTTCAGCTTACGCTGGCTCATCAATTCTTAAAGCAGCCAGATGTACCGGTTTATCATAAAGTAGTGTTGGAAAATTTTGCTATCAACAATTTTGATCTGCAACAGAGAATGTTGAATTATGCCAAATTGAATATGAAGAATAATTCAGCATGGATCAGGAACATTGAAATAATTGCTTCGTGGCAACAAACCGTTGAGGGAAGAGGCAGCCGGAAAAATGGAAGTAACATTTTGAGAAGGGAGCGGGACGAAATAAACACGTTGGGACTTACCACCGACATTTCCTCAACCTTTACTAAAGCATGGACAGCAAATTCAGGCATTGAACTGTACCGGGATAAGGTTAACAGCACCCGGAAAGATATCAACCTGCAAAGTGAAGCAAAAACTACGTTAAGAGGATTGTATCCCAATAATTCAAATTATGGCAACTATTCAGTTTACTCTTTGCATCATTTTGCCTTCGATAAATGGATTGTAGAAACGGGTGTTCGATACAACACTTTTGCTATCAGTCTTTTTGATACAACTTTGGGTAAAGTAAAAATCCATCCATCTTCTTTCGTTTATAATGCGTCCCTTTTGTATAAACTTAAAGGCGAACAAAGTTTATACGCCACCTACAATACAGGTTATCGCGCTCCTAATATTGATGACGTGGGAACGTTGGGGATAGTAGACTTTAGATACGAAATTCCCACTGCCAATCTTGCACCCGAAAGATCGCAAAATATTGAATTGGGGTACAAGCTACAATCTGGTAAATGGAATGTTAGTCTCGCTGCGTACTACATGCATTTAAACAACTTAATTACAAGGGTTAGAATAGCTGGCGAAGTAATCGCAGGATACCCGGTTTATAAAAAAGAAAATGTAGAAGAGGGCTACATAAAAGGATTTGAAACCGAGGTTGGTTTTCAACCTTTAGCAGGCTTACAGGTAAAAGGAAACCTGGCTTACACCTACGGACAAAGTTTGAGCAAGAACGAGCCTCTCCGTAGAATTCCACCTTTTAATGGCAGACTGATTAGCACTTATCATCATAATAAGTGTTTTGCTTCTGCTGAGTTTTTATTTGCCTCCAGGCAAAGCCGCCTGGCACAAGGAGACAAAGACGATAACCGCATTGCAGGAGGAGGAACACCAGGATGGGACGTGTTTAACTTGTATGCCGGCTATCAACTTTCTCAACTTAAGTTTAACCTTAGCTTGCAAAACCTTTTGGACGAAGATTACAGAACCCACGGCTCGGGCATAAATGGAGTGGGGAGAAGTGCGTGGTTATCGGTAGCTGTTACATTGTAACGCATAAAGCAGCTATTTGATAAAACGTAAAAGTTGCTTAAAAAGATACAGTACAAGCGAGTGACACAACCGAAGCTGGAGATTGAACTGAAGTTAAGTACAAAAAATTAAGGTTTGCAACAGTGGGTCGGTTGCGTAGTATTTCATCAACTTGAAGTTTCCCTAGGTCAGATTTAAGTATTTAAAAAGCCTGCAGAAGTTTAAATACTTACTTTAAACTTCTACAGGCTTTTATGGTTCCTAAAATTAAACCTCTATTGGTTTCATCTTAGGAACCAATAATCTGAACATGATAAACCATGCGAGGAGGTAGCCTAAACCGCAATATAAAAACAGGATGTAGTAGCCTGTTTCAATATGTCCTAAAGCCTTATAATGATCAAATAATTTACCCGCCACTTTGGCTACTGCCATACCTCCGAAGCCCCCGGCCATTCCCCCAATACCGACAACAGATGCGACGGAGTTTTTTGGGAACATATCAGAAACCGTGGTAAAAAGGTTCGCAGACCAGGCCTGGTGTGCAGAAGCGGCAATGCCAATTATTACAACTGCATACCACATTCCGTAGCTACCGGCTGCTTGTGACACCATTACTGTTAATGGAAAAAAGGCATAAATAAGCATGGACGTTTTTCTTGCCTTCACAATGTCCCAGCCTTTTGCCTTTACAAACCACATCGGTAACCAACCTCCAAAAACGCTGGCGATACCGGCAAGGGTGTATACAAAAGCAATAGGCAAACTTACCTGCATACCTACAAGGTGGTACTGGGAATTTAAGAAAGCCGGTAACCAGAACAGAAAGAACCACCAGATACCATCGGTTAAAAACTTACCAACAATAAAGGCCCAGGTTTGTTTATAGCCTAATAATTGCGTCCACGTAATTTTAGGTTTCTCTTCGCCGGTTGCGGTGTGTGTATCAGGTTCAACATCGCTATGTATATAATCGAACTCTGCCTTCGAAAGCCTTTTTTGCTTGGAAGGAATTTCATAATAGATAAACCAAAAAATCAACCAGACAAATCCGATAGCACCAATGGCTATAAAAGCAACCTTCCAACTATAATTGATCGCTAACCACGGAACTAACAGCGGCGCAAGTATGGCACCTACGTTTGTACCCGAATTAAAAATACCCCCTGCAAAAGCCCGTTCTTTTTTGGGGAACCATTCTGCTACCGTTTTAAAAGCTGCAGGAAAGTTTCCTGCTTCAGTAACGCCTAAAAAAGCCCGAAAAACAGCAAAACTGACGGTGCCTGTAGCAAATGCATGTAGCACAGAAGCAATACTCCACAAGGTTAGGGTTAGTGCATATCCTATCTTGGTACCAATTTTATCAATAAACCTTCCCGCCCCTACCATACCTAAAGCATAAGCAAATTGAAACGCTACTACAATATTCGAATAGTCAGACTCTGTCCAGTTAAATTCTTTTTCTAAAGTTGGTTTTAGCAGGCTGATTACCTGCCGATCGAGGTAATTAATAGTGGTAGCATAAAACACTAATGAACAGATCGTCCACCTATATCTTCCTATTTTGGTCTGTAGACCTGTATTCATTTCTATGGCTGCCATTTATTTTAGTTATTGAAAAACAAGTGAAATAAGCGTTGTTAGATTTTTAAAATTATTGAATTAGGCAATTAGTTAAGTAAAAACATCTCAGAGGATGGTAATGGGCACCTCTGCCCCTTTTCTTTCGGCAGACACGTATCCCGCGTAGATGGTTGCTATTACGTCGGATGCGAGACTGCTATTGCTTTCTACAGGCTCTCCAAAAGCCGCCGATCTGTAAAAAGCATCCATTTCATGCTGGTATCCTGCAAACCAACCTTCATCAGGTGATATAGAAGACCACCCTTGTTTGGTTTCAGTTTTCTCCACTACGTAAACATCCTCAAAATGTTTATGAGCAGGGGTGTAAGCCTGCATAGAAGTATTAGGATTAATGTTGCAAATGGTTCTGTGGTTCGTAGTATTTACCTCCAGCCAATTATGCACCCCGCCAAGAACAAGTTCACTTGCAATTAAATTGGCAATGGTGCCATCTTCAAAAACTACATGAAGCATTGCAAAATCTTCCGTGTCCTTATAGGTTGTTCTTAAATATCCTTCGTCTTTAAAAGAGGGCATGCGGGTAATTGCATGGGTACGGGCTGAAATACTTTTCGGCCTTATCGGGTTTCCATCACGTGCCCTACCCTCTGCATGTTTCAGGTATATGGCAGCAGACAATGGATGGCACCCCTTTCCTATCATAGAACCACCGCCCGAAAATTTCCATTGTCCATACGTTAAAGAATGTGAGCCCGAATGAGACTCTTCGCCATTCATCCAAACAATCTGTGCCCCTGTTTTTTGCAACAGCTCCCGTTCTTTTTGAATAGCGGGCGCATACACCCAATTTTCAGCATACATGATCATTCCTTCACTCTCCTTCTCTGCGTCCAACATCCTCGTTACACTTTCCATTGAATGGCGCAATCCTTCTTCTTTTGAAAAAGTATCCCCGTTAAAGGCTGCACTTCCATCACCAAAATAACCTGTAAACGGCTTCTCTACAATAACGTGTTTATGTTGTTTTAAAGCTGCAACTACAATTGGCTCGTGTGTAACAGGCGGGGTACATACATGCACCACGTCAGCATTTGCTATTAATTGGTCTAAGCTGTCAAATGCTTGTAAGTATCTTGGTTCGGTAAATTTCCGCAGGTTTTCTGAAGAAGGAGAATAAGCGCCGGCAACTTCAACCTTTGTGCTAAAAACCCTTTGTAAAGCATCGTAATGAAACTTAGCGGCGAAGCCCGACCCTATTATTCCTGCCCGTAGCACTTTTTTTTCCATACGTTTTGTTCAGATACTTTCAGGAATTCGATTACAAATAATCGTTTAAAGATCTTTTCTTGTCAGCCGTCTAATAGCTACTGGTGTACATTGTTGCGTCGCACCCTTGTACAGATATTTCTTTATTCAACCTTACATTTGCCTAGCTAAATGTAGACATCACCCCTCTAAAGTATCCAATAGACTCAGCCATACCCGCCAACGGATCGCTCATATCTTTTTCAAATTCAATACTGCACATTCCCTTAAAATTATTCTTTTTTAACGCCTTCACCACTGCATTAAAATCAATAACACCCCTACCAATTTCTATGGCTTTACCTTCTTTCTGAGCGAGCGATACATCTTTTATGTGTAGATCATATAAACGGCCCCTGTAATCTTTGATAGCTTTCACCAGGTCTGTTCCGGCTCTTTGCGCATGACCAATATCTAAGCAAAGACCCATACGGGAGTCCTTGTCTTTAATACGGTCGTACACCTGCTGCGGACCTGGGTACAATGCGTCCTCCGGACCATGGTTGTGGATTGCTATACTTATGTCAGTTTCTTTTACCTTTTGTTCTGTGTAATCTATCAAGTCATAGTTAGGCACACCCACAATTAATTTAACCCCTACCTTTTTTGCATACGCAAAAGCATCGTCGACCGCTTGCTTTGTTTTCATGTAAATAACCCCAACGGCATATACATTAATATTTGCAGCAGCAAACTGCGCCATCACCGATTTCACCTTTTCATCACTGCTGTTTATTGGCAGATGAAACTCTTTCAAAGAAAGATTTTGTACTCCTATACGCTTCATCATTGCAATAGACTTCTCTAAATCAAACTTGTTGAAGGTGTATCCCGCAATCCCGACAGGTAATAAGTCACCTTGCTTTGCTACGAAATTATTTGATTGAGTGGCTGCCTCGTTGATAAAAGGCAGGCTGACAGCACCCGCAATACCTAGTGTTGCCTTTTGAATAAAGTTTCTTCTGGATTGTTCCATATTAGCAATTATTATTTAATCGTTTTTTGTCAGAGGTTTTAATGTCATTTATTTAGTGGCCATCTCCAACGCTTTTGTGGCGGTGTAATATTTAGCAAGCATATTGGGCACTTCCCACTCAGGTAATTTTTTATCTTTTAGATATTGTAGATAGCGGGTCATGACCTGTCCAAAATGAGCTTCGTGACCAATTTTATAAGATTGAGGAATAACAACTTTCCATCCGTTTGCCGTTTTTTCTGTGGTTACTCCGGCGTAAGTATTATTTAATTTTGAAATCGTGTTTCTAACTGTAGATTCAAAACTGTTTTGGCTACCATTAGGAATAATATATAAAGTAGGTTGATAAGCCTCTTCTTTTCCTTGTTTGATTTCAAGGTTTGATTTTGTTCCTTTTAAAATGGAATAATGAGTATCTCCGCCACCAGGAGGAGCTTTATATTCCCAACGTGCAATTGTTTTAACATGCACGTCTTTAAGCGTATAGTTTATTTCGCCATTTCCGTGCGTTTGCAGTATGGTGTCGTTCTTTACATATTGCTTCAGAAACTCAGGAAAAGCGCTTTGTTTTGTTATCAGGCTAAACTGGGAGATGGTTAAAGGCTCGGGCCATATTCTGGCAGAATTAATCTTAATGTCTCTTTTATAATCTATTGTTTCCTCCGGAAAACATTCCCACTGAACCAGGTCAATTAAATGAGTTCCTACATCTGCTATAGCATCTCCTTGTTGAGTGGGATCAAAAAACCATGCTGGCCTTGTTAATACTTTACCAGATACAAATTTGTAGAAAAAGTGCACGCTTTCTATTATAACCGAAGGGTCATCAGCGGTTCCCTTTTTCAATTCACCGAATAGCTCGGGAACCTGTGCAAACTCTCTCTGCAGTATGTTTGTAATTTCAGATCGCTCCGTCATAATATCGTACAGCAATAACTTTTTCTGGGCTGCTTTTGCAAACGCTGCCTGCAGTAAATTGAAATTTTGAAAGTTGATGGCCATCGGCTTATCGCCAAGCACGTGTAAACCTGCATCAATTGCCTTATTAATGTACTCGGTTTTTTGACGATTATTGCCAGATAGTACAACTACGTTTCCTTTCTTTTCGCTAAGCATTTTTTCAAAGTAATCGCTGCCGGTATAAACCTTTTCAACCCACTTTGTTGGATTTTCGGCTCTCTCATTATATTGTTTAACCAAGGCAAGATGAGCTTCTAATTCGGCTCCACCCGGTGCGTATACAGTTACCTCCGGATCGATGCCTGCATACATTTCTTTCTGCACTAAAGCGGCATGAAAATGACCTGGGTCTAACGTTATGATCTTTATGTTTTGATGGTTTGCGGAAGTGCTATTGGATACATTATTCATAGTACCGCAGCTATTAAGAACTGTAACCAATATAATTGCCAAAGATATTTTAACCGTGTATCTCATTCCTGTTATTACTATTTAGCTTGAAAGATAATTAAGTTTTGAATAGGTAATTTTTCTTCTGATGGCTGACCTTGCAGATCTTTATCTTACGAATACATTACCATTTAATCGTAAGAAAAATGACATGAATTGGTGAGTTCATGTCATTCATGTGGTGGCTTAGTTGTAAAGTATGCTAACACCGATCCATGAAGAGATATAGTACAAGGGTGTGACACAACCGGAGTTGATTTGAAAAGAAGTGTCGGCTACAAAATATATTGCATTACACTTTAGGCTCCCAACCCGGCTGATATGTGCGACCCCAAAGTTCCATTGCTTTTTTGTCGCCTACCACATGGCCGTTTGCCTGATCAATATTTAAAGTGTGTCCTGTGCGTTGTGCTATATTTCCGAGTTGCATCCAAAGTGTGCTTTTAAAACCGACTGCTACATCTGCATTTGGAACCTTTGAAAGACGAATACTATCTAAAAAGTTAGCGATGTGTACGGCGTCGAGGCTTTCACCAGGGCTTGATGTGTTGCGACCATCTATGACTGCATTTGATTTAATTTCTTTTAAAACCTTTCCCTTCTCATCGTAAATGGTATAACCGTCGTGACCGGTGAGCATAACTCCTTTGTCTCCGTAAAACAAAACACCCCTGTCGAGCCCCTCGGTTTTGAAATTATTACAGCTTCGACCCTCCCAAACCACTGTAGCCTCAGGACAGTCGAAAGTGATTAGCTGGGTATCGGGAGTCTGCCAGTCGTCTTTTGCAAAATACCTTCCACCGGTGGAGTTTACACGCAACGGGTAATCAACACCAAGGCCCCAGCGCGCTACATCAATTTCGTGGGTGCCATTGTTAAGCGCCTCGCCAGTGCCCCAGTGCCAGAACCAATGCCAGTTGTAATGGATCACATTATCCTTATACGGCATTCTTGGCGCGGGACCTTGCCAAAGATCATAATCAAGTCCGGGCATCACTGCTGTATGCAGACCAACACCAATAGGTTTTCTTGCATTTGTGTACCATGTTTTTGCCATATGCACTTTGCCGATCGCTCCGCCTTTTAGCTCGTTGATACCTTCTGTAAGCAACTTCCACGATCTACGTTGTGTACCCATTTGAACAATCCTGTTATACTTTCTGGCTGCTGCAATAGACATTTCCCCTTCGCGTGGATTATGTGCCAAAGGCTTTTCGCAATACACATGTTTGCCAGCGGCACAGCCTAAAATGGTTGCAGGAGCATGCCAGTGATCGGGCATGGCTATATAAATTGCATCAACATCTTTGTCTAGCAAAACTTTACGAAAATCGTTTTCTCCTTTTGGTGCGTCCTTACCTGTTTTTTTAACAGCATCAATTCCTTTTTGCCTTGCTTTTTCCTCTACGTCACATACATAAGTTACATCTGTGTTTGCTTGTTTGGCAAATGTTGCTGCCATACCTGCACCACGGCCGTTAGAGCCAATGACTGCAACCCGAACCCGATCATTTGCCCCTTTTATATTTCGATAACTTTTGGCTGTAAAGCCTGATGCAAGGCCACCAAAAGCAACGGCTGCAGAACTGCCTGCCATATTTTTAATGAACCTTCTTCTTGAATTTTTCATATGCCATTTTTAAAATTAAAGTTCCTTTATTTTAATGTTTCTATAGGCGACCCTATCGCCATGAGCCTGCAACAGAATGGGGGATGTGGCAGCTTCGGCAAAACCCTTATTATTTTTAAACTTGCTTTGTGCAATTGCCTGTTTAAACTGCTCGCTTCCCCTTGTGTATTCAAGAACTTTTGCTTCATTTAACCAGTGTTCCACCTTATCTCCTTTTACCACAATCCGGGCGGTGTTCCACTGGCCTGCCGGCTTGTAAGGTTTGTTTGGGTCGGGGGGAAGTACATCATACAAAGCAGCAGTTTGACGATTGCCGTTGATGCCGAGCTTAGCATCAGGATGTTTGCTATCATCGATTAACTGATATTCGCAACCAAGTGAAGAATTGGAAAATAACCGGTATTTAATGCCGCTATTACCAGCTTCGGAGACCTTAAAATCGACAGAAAGGTCAAAGTCTTTAAAAGTTTTTGTAGTAACAATATCACCACCGTGGCCTTTTGTTGGATCAAAGTGAAGCTCTGCATTTTGTACAAACCACGCCTGCTCTGGTGCAGTGTCGCGATCTGCTTTTCTCCAGCCATTTAAAGACTTTCCATCAAACAAACTCAATGAACCGTCTTTTGATTTAGGTTGGGCGTTTGCGATGTCAACAAATAGCACTGCCATGAGTAAGAAAAAATAGGGCAATCGTTTCATCTTTTTTCAGGAGTAATTTATGAATGATGAAGGAATAAAAAGTGTTTGAATTATATTTTAAAACTAGTCTATTTTTTAAAACAACCGATAACCGGGCTATTTCCAGGTAGTAGAAAAACTGATCTTATTAACGACAAAGATGGTAGCGTTACCTTTCTAAAACAATAACACCTTCTTTACGGGCAACGACAGCTTTGTTTGCTATTCGGTAAAACAGCGATGTTTCAACTATTCCGGAAACGCTTTTAAAAATGGGATTAATTGAAGAAAGGTCTGGCCACTTTTCAAAATATACATCTATTAAATAATTTCCATTTTCAGTTATTACAGGCCCGTCTTTGCCAGTCATTCGCATGTCAACTTTTGTTCCTTTGAAAAGCTGGCTGATTTTATAAGGAACAAATGCAACGGATTGAGGAAGTATCTCAAGAACAACCGGATACTTTAAATCAAAACTTTCTACCAGTTTTGTTTCATCCCCGATTAAAACAAATTGTTTTGCCATTGAAGCTAATAGCTTTTCGTGGGTATGAATTCCCCCTCCGCTTTTTAAAGCATTCAATTGCTTGTCCAACTGGTCACATCCATCAAAATAAATATCCATTTCTTTAAAGAGTGCGGAAGAGTAAACAGGAAGCTTTTTCTTCTGCAACATTAGAGTTGTAGAAAAAGACGATGTAACAAACCTGATGTCTAAACCATCCCGTATTAATAACTCTAAAAACCCGGCTAAATAAGCAATAGTAGAACCTGCTCCCAGCCCTACAATAGTGTTGTCTTCAACTAATGTAGCTGCCTTTTGTGCTGCTTGCATTTTTAAGTCCATGACCACGTACGATTTAAGTTGTAAGTAACGAACTATTTAATAACTATCAGAAAGTTGTAATAATAGCTTCGGTCACCTTGAATTTTTTGCGCTACTAAACAAACTATCATCAACCCCATTTTAGTTATCGTAGCGATCCAATTTTGAACTGCCCTTTATTTGCAGCTACAGTAAACAAAGACGCTCAACCTGCCAGCAACAATATCTCAAACATTATAATTTGTTAGATTTACTCATTAACTAATAGATGAAATACTTTTTACTATTCATATTATTTACAAGCTCTTCGTTGATCTATGGCCAGGTAGATCCAACTATCAGTGTTATTAGTCGAGCCCGAGGAGCGGTGCTTCAAGCAACTGATGCAACTGGCGGGCCGATACCATCAGCAAAGGAAGTAGTTGATGGATCTTCTATGTTAAATGAAAGCTTTGAAAAAGGAGTAGTGAAATTTAAAACCGGGCAGCAATTCAAAGACGTCCTCCTCAATCTTTCCCTCGTTAACCAACAGCTTTATCTTAAAAAAGACAGTACCGAAATGACTTTTATTCTGCCGGTAGACTACTTTGTGCTGCCGGTTACAGACGAAGGAAAAGTACAAACGTTTCTATTCAGGAGCGGATATCCTGCAATTGGAAAACAGACCAGTAAATCGTTCTACCAGATAGTGGCCGATGGTGCGAAATTCGAGTTATTGAAATTTAGAAATAAGACAATTAATGAGCGGTATGTTTATGGAAGTCCTTTTAAAAAAGAATATAAGTTAGAGCATCGTCTCTTTATTTATAATGTGATCAACAAGCACATTTCAGAAATCACCACTAAAGTAAAATCTTTGAAAAAAGCATTACCAGGCTACGAAGCAGACTTTGATAATTATCTATCTCAGAAAATATTACCCTTCAAAAAGGAGGAAGAAATAAAGTCATTAGTTGATCGTATCAACAACTAATAGTAAAGAAAACTTTCTATTTAGAGAAGTAGTTTTCATTCATAACGTTACCAAGCCCAAAAAAGCCTTTTAGAAGTATCTCTAATCTTATCGTCAAATTTTCCACAAAGTCATACTGATTAAAATTCCATTTAATGCAAAGACTATTTTTGCCGGATGATGTTATTGAGTCATTGGCGTGAGATTGTTTTTGCTGCTTTTTGCCTGGTCACCATTATTCAACTATTTTATTACATAGCTATTTTTAGTCGCCTAGCCTTTTATGAAGTGCAAGCTAAATCACAGTCGCAGCAACAACCTGTTTCTGTTATTATTTGTGCACGTGACGAAGCGGATAATATTGTAACAAATCTGCCGGGTGTATTAGTTCAAAATTACCCCACTTCTAATGAAGTTATTTTGGTAAATCATAATTCTACCGATGATACAAAGTACCTGATTGACGAGCTTAAAAGAACTTTCAAAAACCTCATCCCGGTTTCGTTAACCCAGGATGCGATGATGATCTCCGGAAAAAAATTTCCATTAAGCATGGGAATAAAGTCGGCACGATATGAAACGCTGCTATTGACCGACGCAGATTGTGTTCCTGCCAGCGAGAATTGGATTCAGTTGATGCAGGATGGATACAGCGGTGAAACTGAAATTGTACTTGGCTACGGTGCTTATAACAAAACCGATAGCATGTTGAATAAAATAATCCGCTTCGAAACTTTTCATTCGGCTCTGCAATATTTAAGTTATGCCCTTGCCGGCATACCCTATATGGGAGTGGGTCGAAATCTTAGTTATAAGAAGCAAGTTTTCTTTAAGAACAAAGGTTTTTCATCTATCAACTTTATACCTGGCGGCGATGATGACCTTTTTATAAATAAAGTGGCAACAAAAAAAAATACGGCTATTGTAATAGATCCTGAAGCGCATACTTTAAGCAAGGCAAAAAAAACCTGGGAAGAATGGTTTACGCAAAAGACAAGGCATTACTCAACAGCTAAATACTACCAGAAAAAGCACAAGTGGTTGCTTGGAATGTATTCAGCAACGCAATTTTTATTTTATCCCCTTTTTATTGCTGCTGCCATTTTTTTTAGTTGGTGGATGGCACTTATTGCTTTTGGAGTTAGATTAATAGTGCAGGCCTTTATCTACTTTAAAACCATGAAAAAACTTAACGAAGCAGATCTGTTTCCCATGTTTCTGTTATTCGAATTGTGGATGTGTGTATACTACGTATTGTTTTTGCCAGCTTTATTTAAGAAGGCAAAAAAATCATGGAATTAGGAAACTGATCATTTGCTAATTTCTAATTCAAATAAATAATTCATATGGAAGTCATCCTTAAATATTTCAGCGATTTTAATGAAAAGCAATTGCAACAATTTGCCCGGCTGGAAGAATTGTATAAAGAATGGAATAGCAAGATCAATGTTATTTCACGCAAAGACATCGAAAGTTTATACCTGAAGCACGTTTTACATTCACTTACCATTGCTGCAACTATAGAGTTTCAGCCGGGAACCAACGTTATCGACATTGGCACGGGCGGCGGCTTTCCTGGTGTACCGTTAGCTATTTTTTTTCCTGATGTACGATTTCATCTTGTTGACAGTATTGCCAAAAAGCTTAAGGTTATAAATGAAGTTTCGGGTGCAATTGGATTAACGAACATAACGACTCAACATACACGTGCAGAAGAAATTAAAAACAGGCAGTTTGATTTCGCAGTTTCAAGAGCTGTGGCACCAATTAAAGATTTATGGAGATGGGCTTATCCTCTAATTAAAAAAGGTAATAAGCAACAGCTTCCAAATGGATTGATCTGTTTAAAAGGTGGAGATCTTGTGCAGGAGATTGCAGAAAGCACAGTTAAACCTAGAATGATAGCTATTGATGAAATGTTCGAGGAAGATTATTTTAAAGAAAAGCACTTACTACACATAACAAGGTAATTATTGACCGTTAGAGACCTGTCACTTTCTCAACACAGCGAGGATATCGTCACTCTTTCCAATTCATACAAAATAAAAACCCACGTTATAAACGCAGGCTATAATATGACAATGTGTAATAATTTTATTTACTTTCCTTCGCTCTATGACAAACCACCTCAATAGAGAAACTAAATGCCAGGGCAAAAGCAGCAGCCTCCCAATACGCTTGTTTATTAATCAAAGCAATAAACATCATCACCAGGCAAAACAGGCTGGCCATTACAGTTAATGCGTTTTTTTCCGAAAAGTACTTCTTCATATAAAAATTGGTTTGGGTCTATGGCGAAAATAGACTCCATTATATCCTTTTCAAAATATCAACGGTAAAACATCATTAATTTTCTATTAAAAGCTAACAGTTTAATATTTTGTAAACCTTTTTTAAAAATCATTAAAAATCTTCATAAAGCTTTAACCGGTTTTTTAACCCAATTACCTCGTTCTGCAGGTGTTTTACCTTTTCGAGCAAATGAGCAATCGCATCAATACCTTCAAGGTTTATATCAAGGTCGTAATGTAACCTAACCAATTGTTCTAGTTTCTGTAATTCACTTTCGGGAATGTAGGTCGCTCTTTCAACTGAAGTTATTTCTATAAGACCGACTCGTTGCAGGTCGGCGATAAAGGAATAATCAATTTTATAGTAATTGCAAAAGGCTTCTGTAAGTATTAATTCATCTGTTTGCATAAACCATACTTTTTATAAATCAGGATTCAGATAATTCGCGAAAAAGCTCTTTTTGCTTTTCGGTCAGGTTGACGGGAATTTTTATAGAATAAGTTACATACAGATCTCCGAACTCCCCGTCGCTTTTGTACACCGGAAACCCTTTTCCCTTCAATCTTATTTTGGTTCCATTTTGCGTTTCAGCATTTACTTTCAATTTTATCTTACCCGACAAGGTCTCAAGCATTATCTCGCCACCTAAAACTGCGGTATATAAATCAATGTCAACGGTAGTATGAAGGTCGTTTCCCAACCTTTTTAAAGTGGGGTGCGGCGCAATAACAAACGTTATATACAGGTCGCCGTTGGGTCCGCCGTTAATCCCCTCCCCTCCGTGTCCCTTAAGTTTTATTACCTGCCCATCTTCTACGCCAGCCGGTATTGTAATTCTTATGTTTTTTCCGTTAACAGCCATGGTTTTCTGGTGAGTTGCATACGCATCTTGCAGGGTTAAATGCAACTCTGCATTATAATCCTGTCCTCTGAATTTTGCTTGCCCGCCACCCCGCCTACCTTCCGACCGGCCAAACATCGATGAAAAGAAATCCGAAAAATCCTCATCGCCCTGGCCGCCTGCACCTGCATAAGGGTTGCCTCCTGTACTGTATTGCCGACGCCCTTGCGATTGTCTTGCCTTCTCAAATTCTTCTGCGTGCTGCCAGTCTTTACCATATTTATCGTATTTCTTCCGCTTCTCCGGATCGCTCAATACCTCGTTGGCTTCATTTAATTCCTGGAACTTTTTATGGGCGCCCTTATCGTTTGGATTAAGGTCGGGATGGTATTTCCTGGCCAGCTTTCTAAACGCTTTTTTAACGTCTTCATCACTCGAATCTTTGGCCAGTCCAAGTATTTTATAATAATCTACATACTCCATGCTTTATCGCTTTGTTTTATAAAATTGTAACCTGTCCGACAAACTATTGTTCACCTGGATGCATTGTTGCGACGCTCCGTTCAACTGCATATCGTTTCGCAACTTTTACCACGGTGTGGTTGCGCGAGTAATACTTTTCAAATTTAAGACCATTGCAGGATTTCGAATTTTTAAAAAAATGGCACTAAAACATTGTCAGTCGAAATGAACAATAATTAAGATCGGTCTGACAATTTTGCAAGTAGTAACAGAATTAGGTGTTCAAATAATTTACAGTAATAACAAAGCTTTTATAAATAGTATTTACGGTAGCATAAAGCGGGCACTCAGGCTGTGATTGTTAACTTATATTGGAGGTACCGAAGATCCTATCAGGCCAATTAAAAACATTAGTCGAAGTGTGCGACGCAACAAAAGCACCTGCTTGCTCCCCTGCTTAGTACATCATTCCCTACAAATTCTCTTCGACAAGCAGGCCATTAGGTTTTATATTCAAAGCTCTCCCAATGCCTTTCGAGGCAACGCTTGCTTGCAACAATAGAAACCCAGCCTGGCAAAGAAAGTTGGAGCATTTATATAAAGCTTATTGTTTTAGGCAGCAGCTAACCTGCCCATAAAATTCATATTGTTGTAACCCAATCTTTCGAAATGAAAATATTTGCAACAAAATTTTCTATAAAAGGTTATCACTTGTACTACTGCTATCTTTATTTATATGAATTATCAATCAGATCATTTCAACGGAAAAATTTTCCTGAACCCCGTTCCTACAGATGTTATGGGTAAAGGTTCTTTTGTAAGGATAATGAAAATGTATATGCAAAAGCATCGCGACCGTTCGCCTTTGCACCCGCCCGGACCTTTTAAAGCCGATCTTACGGTGTTGAATAAATTACAACCTGGCCAACTTAGGGTAACGTGGTTGGGGCATTCATCTAACTTAATAGAGATAGATGGAAAACGTTTTCTTACTGATCCGTTATGGTACCAGCGGGCATCACCTGTTACAGCGGTGGGACCAAAACGCTTTTTCGATAATCCACTTCCAATAAACAATCTTCCTGCGATTGATTATGTATTGCTGTCGCACGACCACTATGATCATTTGGATAAAAATGCTATGCTGCACCTTTTGTCTAAACGCATTCCGGTAATTACTATGCTAGGTGTAGGTAGAAGGCTGATTAATTGGGGGGCAGATAAAGACCTGGTGACAGAATTAGATTGGTGGCAGTCGATTGAATTAGGTAACGGTTTTGTAATCACTGCGTTGCCTGCCAGACATTTTTCGGGCAGATGGATTAATGACCGCTTTTCTACTTTGTGGGGTTCTTTCGCAGTAAAAGGTCCGGCACATAACGTTTACTTTGGCGCTGACTCCGGCTACTACGACGGCTTCAAGAAAATTGGCAACCAACTTGGACCGTTCGACTTAACTATGCTTGATTCCGGGGCTTATAACACAGAATGGGAAAGCATACATATGGGACCTGAAAATACAGTGAAGGCTCATATTGATCTAAAAGGAGAACTGCTAATGCCTATACATTGGGGACTGTTCAATCTTGCATTTCACCCGTGGATGGAACCTGTAGAGCGTGTTATAAAAGCTGCTGAAATAAATAATGTAAAACTGATACTTCCCAGGCCTGGTGAAACCTTTATCGTTAATGGCAATTCTTATAACTCTAAATGGTGGGAAACATATAAGCGATGAAGCACGGCTATCTCGCTGGCTCTTTCGGTTGGTTAAAGCAGAACGTTTTTCGATTTGCAATCTTTTTTGCCCGATAAGCATAATTTATTGCAGCCTCTTATTTTAATTTCCCTTCTGATTAATCCCAAACCGCTCGCAATTCCAGTTTCTAATAATTAACGCCAATTTGGGAATGTGTCTCTTTCGGCTATCCTTTTACCTCAAGAACGTATTCTTTAACTAACGGATCGACGTTCTTCGTATTGTTATCAACAACAATCCAAAAAAGGGAAGGCTTCCCCGGGTAGTGAGCGACAACAACCTAAATCCAATCCTAAGAAAATTATCCATTAATCCTACAGAAAACCCTAACAATGAACATCCTAACACAGGCAACCGACAACCAACTCGTTCAGTCTTTTCAAGAAGGCAACAACAGTGCTTTAGAAATTTTAGTTAACCGTCACAAAGACAAAATCTTTACCTCGATAAACATATTGGTAAAAGACAAGTACCTCGCTGAAGATTTATTTCAGGATGTTTTTATTAAGATCATTGATACGTTGCGGAACAACCGTTATAATGAGGAAGGCAAGTTTTTGCCATGGGCCATGCGTATTGCACACAATCTTTGTGTAGATCATTTTAGAAAAGTTAAGCGTACACCCACTATTACAACGAGTGATGACAGGGATATTTTTGAAGTGATTAATATAATGGAAGATGGTGCTGATAAAGCTATTATGAAAACCCAAAGCCATGACAGGATTCGCGCTATCCTGGACATGTTGCCAGAGGAACAAAGAGAAGTAATTGTTTTACGTCATTATGCTGACCTTAGTTTTAAAGAGATTGCAAAAATGACAAATTGCAGTATCAACACGGCATTGGGACGTATGCGCTATGGTTTATTAAACATGAGAAAAATAATGGCTGAAAAGCAAATCGCATTATAAATAACAGAACAAAGAAAGATTTGAAAATATTTACACGAATAGGTAACTCCCCTTACCTACCCTATACGAAAGGCTTCCAGTGAAACGGAAGCCTTTCGTATTTTACCTGAAAAAGCTTTTCTCGAAAACACGAAAAAACTACCGCGAATTATAGGACTACATGCTCGCTTGTTGCACCTGTAGCGTTACAATAATTACACACCCGATCCGTTTTGTATTGTAAACTGTTTCTATGGTAAATAATTCCAGACTTCTTTTTTGTAGCCGCGACATGCACAAGTTTATGGAAGCCAACCACATTACGTCCATAAAAAATCTATTTGACATTTCTATTATTGAATTAGTGCAGATGAAAAACTTTCCGTTTAGACTATTAACTGAATGGGTATCTCTACGAGATAAGTTTAATTTGTTAATTGAAAATTGAACCAAGAATCAAATAAACCTAAAAGTTATTTCTTTAGAATGCCTGATTAAAAGCAAAAAAGGCTCCCCTACTGAGGAACCTTTTTATTGCGTTTTATAGTGCTGTAAATTTAAAAATCTTTACCCCTTCTCGTAAACTGCTTTAGCTGCAAATGTTCCTCTTGTAGAAACTGAAGTCGATTCTATTGAAAGCGTTTTTCCACCATCTAAAAGTTTCCAATTCTCGGTTCCTTTAATCTCCATCGTTTGTCCATCCCTTTCAAACAAAATGTTAGAGTTAAGATTTAAAGTCTGCCCGTTACTCTCCCATTTAGCTATTGACTTCTTTTTCGAAGTTCCAAATACAATGTTTTCAGACTCTTTTCCATCAAGGGTTATTTTTTCGTTTGTTTTTCGTTCCTCCCCATTGAAACTTGAAGTTCTTTCGGTTGTTACCGCATCTGCAGTCTGAGTAACTTTAAGTTTTGTTGGAATTCTCCCGGCCATTTCGCCCAGTTCGCTTTTTTGTGCGTTTAATGTCCAGTCGCCCGAAAAGTTGGCGCTCTGTCTAATTGTATGTGCAGAACATATGGCAGCGAACGCAGCGGCAGTTACAAAAACAGTTGATTTACCAGTAAGCTTTTTTATAGCTGTTTGATGAAAACTCATATTTTAAAGATTTAAGACGATGAATTTAATAGAAATAATTTTACTAACGTGATAAAAAAAACTTATTCGAGGGGATGAAGCGGAATAATCGGTAAACCAATATTCAACACTTATTTATAAAAGCTGCCATTAGAAACAGCAGTAGAAGGGAGTGACACAACAATGCTGAGCAAAATTGTTTAGCCAATACTAAAATAACCTGTAGAGAATTCTTAGAAATACCGCGTAACCCTTAGCTGAGGGAACTTCATTTCTTAAGGTTTCGCGTACGTTACCACCATTAAAATTAAATAAAAGGCACGCATAGCCATGTAAAGTTTCCGCTGCGGCAACAGATGCATGTTAGTAGAAAATTGAGCTGCCGTACTTTTTTAAGTATAGTGAAAGTTTTGACAGAATGGTACATACAGCTGGCTCTGGCTACGCTTGTAAAATTTTACGGGGAACTGTTAAGTTGTGTAAATAAGATGCCTGGGGTGAGAAAGTAATGCCTTTTGTTGAAGCAATCGAGTCATTTATGTGATCGAAATTGTAAGCCCCTTTCGCGCGCCTCGTTTGGCCAAAAACTTTATTTTTCTTTATTTAACTTCTTTCTACCAAAATTAAAAGTGTTTGTAAGGGAACAAAAAGCGCGAACACTTACATTTACAAAATCAGTCTTTATAATTTAAACTAACATCGCGGGGGCGAAGTTGTAATACAAAAATGGGAACTGCATGCGGTTTTTGCCCTTTTTAATGTTTAATTTCGCAACTTACAATAACAGCAAGAGGAGTACTTTTATATATGAAAATAGAATTTATAAAAAACATACAGTTTACTAAACTGGTTAAGGCAGACGGCCAATTAAGAGAATTTAATTTTAGAAAGATCAGCGGGTCGAAAGAAGGATTATTTTCTGTTGACGTTAGTGATGACAGGGGAAACCGCAAAATGTTTAAGATGGCAAAATCTGAGAATACATGGAAGATTGTTGGCGACGAACCTTTACCCGATTGGATTTTTAAAAATGAGAGCATTTTTAATGAATTGATTGAAGAAGAGTTGAAGATTAACGGGTAGCCAATATTATATTTATAATTGAGCTGTTCGTAAAGGGCAGCTTTTTTTATGACTGGTAATTTAATTATGTTATCTGCCTAACCGCAGACTTTCAAAACCATATCTGGCCGTACTCCAAAACTCGTCGAGAGCAATAATGCGAGGTTTAAAAAATGAAATAAGGGAAGGCCAATCAGCTTTATTAAAAACGGTGAGACCAACGGTCTGGCTAAAAATTTTACTGACGACTTTTCCATTTTCGTCTTTTGAATGTAAAGTCCAGGTCCAATTGTTACCTGCTACATTTTTAAACATATTTTTTAGTTGCTCAAACTGCTCATAATACAATTGCTGAATTTCTAAGTCTGCATGCGCTATTTCAATTGCAATGGTTGCCATTTTATTATCTGCTTCCATTTTAAATAACACGTCTTTCTCCCCTGTTTTATAATTTAACCAATTAACCTTTTCTCCTTCAAAAGATGGAACAGGTTTCATGTATTGCCCAAATACTGTCCAAAATTCTTTTCGTAGTTGGGAAGCTTCCTGTTTTGAGAACATAGTGATTAGGTTGGGAGTTATTTTACAACCGCGCAAACGACCATCATGATTTGATGTACAAGTGAGTGACACAACGACGATGCCATGGAAAGCAGCTGTTTGAAACAAAAAAAGCAGCACTTTTAAAATGCTGCCTTTAAAAATAAGTTATTACGGGTCTAAGATTTAAGTGCCTTAATAATTGCTACAAATTCATCAGCTATCAACGATGCTCCACCAACAAGACCTCCATCAACATCCGGCTTTCCGAAGATTTCTTTTGCATTCGACGCCTTTACACTTCCGCCATATAAAATGGACACGTTGTTAGCCACCGCATCGCCGTACTTATGCGCCAGCCGGGAGCGAATGTGTGCATGCATTTCCTGGGCTTGTTCGCTGGTTGCAGTCTTTCCTGTACCGATTGCCCATATAGGCTCGTAGGCTATTACTACCTGCTGCATTTCATCGGCAGACAAATCGAAAAGGCTCTCTTCAAGTTGGGTTTGAACGAACTGATTTTGTTGGTCAACTTCCCTAATAGGCAAAGCCTCGCCGCAACAGAAGATAGGGACGATGCTTTCTTCCAAACACAGCTTTACTTTATCGCGCAGGAATTGATTGCTTTCATTAAAATATTCCCGACGCTCACTGTGGCCAATAACTGCATAATTGACCCCAATACTTTTAAGCATGGTAACAGACACCTCGCCGGTAAAAGCTCCGGATTTTTTTGAATAAATATTTTGAGCTGCAATAAACACATTGTTATTATCAGCAACTTTTTTTGCGGCTAGGGTGAGGTAGGGTGCGGGAACTGCAAAAACAACTTTTTGATTTTCGGAAACCTCAACGTTTGCATCGAGGATGCTGTACAATAATGTTTCAGCTTCGTTAATCGTCAGGTTCATTTTCCAGTTGGCAGCCGCTATTTGTTTTCTCATATGTAGTACTTTTTTTCTTTGAAGTTTTTATTGTGCTTACAACGTTTTCCTATCGGAAAGTTTCAAAGATATGTTTCAAAACCTGTGTTTCCTGTTCACCGATTGTTTTATTCTTCATCTTTTTCCAGTTGCTAATATCGGTTATTGCTTTTTCTAACTTATAACTGCAAGCTGCGTCTGAACCCCAGGTAAAATCAGGAATGAACTTCGGCAGAAGTCCTGTACCAAAAACGTTGCTGCAAACACCAATAACAGAGCCGGTATTTATTGAGGAATTAATAGCCGTACGGGAATAATCTCCCATAATAACGCCACACTTATTTCCTGCCGGCACATAGCCGTTTAAGTCGTAATTCCAAAGTTGTACAATACCACCGGTATTTTTCAAATTACTATTACTGGTTCCGGCGCCCAGGTTACACCATTCACCTATTACACTATCGCCCAGGTAGCCGTCGTGCGCCTTATTACTGTAACCCGTTATGATGCTATTCTTAATCTCGCCACCTCCCATACTGTGCGGACCAATAGTAGTTGCCCCATACACCTTTGCCCCCATCTTAAGAACTGCACCTTCTCCCAAAACAAAAGGGCCGCGAATAAAGCAGCCTTCCATAATGGTTGCATTTTTACTTATATAAATAGGGCCGGTTGATGCATTTAGAACGGCATGATCAATAAGGGCTCCCTCTTCAATAAATATTCGGGACACTTTAGTAATGTGAACGGTGTCATTGGTGTCGTTCGAAATTCTACCTTTTGTAAACAGGGTAAAGTCGGATTCAATCATTTGCTGATTGAGTAGTAATAAATCAAAAGGAAACACAATTCTTTGTACTGGTGGTATTGAACTCACTTGCTTAAAAAGTGAAGAAAGATGATTGATAGAAGGTGCAGCGTTTATAACGGCTCTTCCGGCTATTAGGCCATTATGATCTTTAATTGCCTCATTTGCCTTTAAGGCTGATATCGTATTTATTAGTTCGAGACTTGGAATAACACAGGCATCAACAAAAAAATATTCCCCTGAAGGAGTATTTATGTAAGAAGATTGAAGGTAAGTGTCGGTGAGAACAAAAGCCTGGCGACCTGACATTTTTTCCCATCGTTCCTTTATTGTTACTATACCCATTCTGAGGTCAGCAACCGCTCTTGTTAGTGTAAGAGGAAACAATTTCTTCCGTGACGGTGTGTCGAATAAAATAATATTCATATGAAATAATTAAGGGCAGTTAAATTTGAATTAACTGCCCTTGCAAGGTTTTTATTTAAAGCAAATCTTTTAGAATTAAAAATACTGACCGATCTTCTGCAATTCACTCTCGATTTCTTTTTGCTTATTTTCTCCCGCAAGCAAGTAAGAATTCTTAATGGTATTCAGACTTTCTTTAGTAAGGTTGATATCTTGTGTTAATTGGTTGATCTCAGTCTTTAGTGCATTTATTCTTTGAGTTAATGCTTGTAACTCTTCAGTTTTCTTTTGAATTTGCTGCTCTTTTTGCCTGACTTCTTTTTGATACTTCAGTGAATGCGCTCCCTGGAAGGCGTTCATGTCCCTGCCAATAATATTTAAATACTCCTGCCCTGTAGATAACAATTTCTCCTTAGTAAGGCCGGTACTTTTTAAAACATTGTAAGCGGTTCGGTATTTAATTGCTTCGTCCAGTATGTCGTCAATATCTACTTTACTGTCCACAAATTCTTTATAGTCTGTTCCCTGAAATACCGGGTTAGTTAAGTTGGCGTTATCAATTAACTTCTCAAAATATTGCGCATGTTCTGGTAGCGGACCTGCAATAGTGCCGCCGGGACCATACCTTGGAACTTGATTAGCACTGATTGCATTAGCCGGGGTACTTGTAATTAACGGATGTTGTGCATTTGGATCTACTGCGTTTGGTGCTGCTTTAACAGGGGTAACCGGAGGCGTAGAAGCAGCAGGAACGGTAGGTGCTACAGAAGAATTAGGACCCGCTTTATTATTTTTTGCCTGCTCCTTTTTCTGTTCCTCGTCAAATTCTACAAAAGGGGTTAACAACTGCTTAAGAAAACTCATAACAAAGAAGATTATTTATTCAAGCTTAGTAAAAAGCCGATTGTAAAGTTTGCATCCCAGTCAAAAACGAATGTGTCGGTTTTGGTAGCATCAGATATAGCTTTATAGATATTTAATCCTGATGCCATTTTTTTGTCGGCTGCTTTATACGACGCCGGCGCGTGTAACACTGTATATCTTTCTTCACCCTTGCGATGTTGTTTAGCCAGGGTAAAAGGAACACCCCCGATGATAAAACCTACGTTGCGCTTACCTTCCGGAATTTTACTGGCCTGGCTTTTTACCTGGCTATATACATCTTCGTCAGAAGTTCCTTTATCATAATATTTTGCTCCTGGCAGCTCTTGAGATTTCAGCGTGCCGTTTTCATCCCACGAAACTTTGGTGTTGCCTGAGCCAATGTCAACCATAAAGGAGTTATCTGCAAATGAAGGAGGAACAGTAGCTTTAAGGGCCAACTTTGCTTCTTGCTCAGCAGTAACATTGTTTACTACAAAACCCATTTTTTTCAGTTCGTTACTGATAGTAGTTGTTTTAGGCTCTTTTTGTGCTCCTGAAGAAATAACAAAGTGCATGTTATTTTTTGAAACACCTTTATCAAACATTGAAGAGAGGTATTTTTTTAAACCTGCCCTAATGTCTTCGGTGGTAGCCAAACCTTCATACGCAAGTGACTCTCCAAAATCTTTGGATACAATTTCCCATCGCTTTTGGTTGTCCATATTAATAACAAAGGAGTTGAACCCTGTTGCGCCAACTTCAACCACACCGCGCATCGTTCCATTTTCCGGCTTTTGCGGCGTATAATTAAATTCCCTTGATTCGGTTTTTGCTTCGCTTGTTGCGGTAGGTGTACTTGCCGCCTCTTTATCGTTGCCTGGTGGTGTAGTTGAAAGCTCGGTAGCGTTTTCTTCTCTTAGCTGGGAGAATTTCGGCTTAAGGGCAAAATATGCCAGAGCTGCAATTATTAGAACAACTACAATAATACCCGCTGGTTTTATTCTCATTTTATATCGTTTTTTGTTTTAGTAATATTGATCTATCAAAATTCAGTCCTTGCTGCAATTATAGAATGTTCACACGCTATTGCCGGCAGCATACAATAAGAAAGTTTATCAAAGTTAAAGGACCGAAAATCAATAACTCAAGGTGAATCGTTGAAATCTATAAAGAGCAATATAATTATAGTAATTTTCATAATAACAATGCTAATGTTAAGTTCAACCAATTTTTTAACCGGCATTTTAATTCTGTAATATTTCCACTTTCTATGAAATATACTCAAAATGATGATTTACTTATTCCGGAACTATTTGATGCACAACCAGAATCAGTAGTATGGTTTGAAGCTGTGTACAGTGGTAATCAACGTGCTGACGGAAACTCACTCGATTTTGAGGTTTCCTATTGTAATAATGCTGCTTGTAAATTTTTAAACGTTACAAAGGAAGCATTGATAGGGCAACGTTTGTTATTCAACTCTATACTTGACGAGGCCTCAACTACATTAATCTTCCAACAATCAGCAGAGGTGTACAAAAGCGCCTTGCCTCTGGAATTCACGTACTTTAATCAGCACCTTAACAAGTACTTCAACGTTTCGAGAAGTAAAGTTAAAAACGGTGTGCTTTCGGTTACACGAGACATAACCCAACAATACCTGCTGCAAAAAAGGCTTGAACAGCAAGCCAAAAAATTTGATAGTGTTATAAATACTTCCGGAGATGGAATTATTCTTTTTGAATCAATAAGAGATAAAAACAATGCTATTGTAGATTTCAGCATTACCCATACCAACGCGGTTGGAGCTCAATTAGGAAGAATACCTTCTGACACCAAAGGAAAAACCCTACTTGAAATATTACCTCACCTGAAACATTCGGAGCAGTTTATGCTTCATAAGCAGGTGGTAGAAACAGGGGTTCCGGTTCAGTTTGAAACCACATTCCGAAACGAAAAGGGGGAAGAATACGGGTGGTTTATAGTATCTCTTTTAAAGCTGGAAGATGGAGTGTTATCAAGATTTGTAGATATTTCGGAGAAAAAGAAATATGAAGAAAAAACGGAAAAACTCGTTTCTGAACTAAAAAGGTCGAATGCGCAGTTATCAGAATTTACTTATGCAGCTTCACACGATTTAAAAGAGCCTATACGAAAAATAAATATTTTTATTAATCAACTTAAACGTACTTATAGTTCTATAGCGAATGTAGAAGGAATACCGGTCTGGGAAAAATTAGAACTGGCAACCGAGCGCCTTCAGCTATTAATAAACAATTTGCTTGAATATGCCAATGTTAGTGGTCCGGCAGTAGAACCGGAGGACATAGACCTTAATGAAAAAATTAAAAACGTTTTGGAAGAACTGGATGTGGCAATAGAAGATAAAAAAGCAAAAATTCTCGTGGATGAGTTGCCTAAAATTAAAGGCTATAGCAGGCAAATACAGCAGTTGTTTCAGAACTTAATTGAAAATGCCCTGAAATACAGTCAACCTGGAGTAGCACCGGAGATTAGTATACACTGCAAGGTAGTTTTGGGAGCTGACATTGAACTAGAACTAACTGACGAACAAAAAAATAAGACCTTCTACCTTATTGCCATCACTGACAATGGAATTGGTTTCGAGCAGAAGCACGCGCAAAAAATCTTCGATATTTTTCGGCGCCTACATACTAAAAAAGAATATCCCGGAACAGGTGTCGGGCTTTCAATAGCACGTAAAGTCGTAGAAAACCATTATGGCTATATAACTGCAAAAAGCGAAAATGGTATGGGTGCGGAGTTTAAAGTTTATTTACCCAAAAGTCAGCAATAATGAAAATACGCGGCATTCTTCATGTCCGTTGCAGTAGTGTTTCGGTTCCTTACTTATTGGCGATAGTAATCATGACAACTCTTCCGCCTTCTTCGTTTGATAGCAGTAATTTTTTGCCATCTGTTAAATCGACCATCGTATTTATTGGGATCTCTTTGTCTTCAGTAAGGTCTTTTAAAGACTTAAGTTTTTGATTTACCAGCACCCACTTCCCCTTAAAAAAAGTAAAATAACCTACCGGCACTTTTTGTTCTGCTGTAAGTTTTTCGTTTCTAACAACGTGTCGGTTCACATGCCATTGAAATAAGTACTGGTTATTGTAAACCATCAAACGGTGGTTTTCAGGCTTCCAGACAGAAGGCTTAAATTGATAATACAGGTCCAGCACAGGCAAAGTGCCTTTAACATGGGTACCACAAAAAGGGCATTTTGGCGAGGTTGAATTATCAAAAACAAACCACTTCTGATCGCATTGCGCGTTGCTGCAAGGCTGCATAAGATCTGTGGTTTTTAATAAAGCCTGCTCCCAGGTGTCGGCATTGGGTCTAAGGTTGGGATGATGTAAACCGGTAATAAAAGCCTGCTCAAACAATGCCTTTAAATAAGGCCCCGTAATAGCGTAAGGAAGCTTACTAACATCGGCCCATGGCAAAGCCGATTTAGATACCTGGTCTAGCTTAGGTCTGTTAGATGCATCTGTAGGATGCTCTATAAACAGTGCCTTTTCTCCCATCGACAACAAGTCGTCCTGTTCAGTATCCAGCGAATTCACCTTGCCTCCTTTTAAGGGATGGCGATACAAGAGGTACATGTAAATCATAACCGCCAGTGCATGCAGATCAGTTGTACGGTTAGCATGTTTTCGATTTGGGTCTCTTAAATTTAAATGTTTGGTAGCCAAAACTTCGGGAGCTATAAAATCAGCGGTACCGATCACATCCGGCGGATATAAACCTGGCACAACCAGTCCGTCAATATCTATGATAGTGGCAGACTTACTTGCCGGGTCAACCAACACGTTCTTATACGACAGGTCAGAGTGCGCAAGCCCTGCCGAATGCAGACGTTTTACGCCCCTGGCAATTTTTACACATATCTGAAAATAGCTCAACCAGTTTCCTAACTCACTTTCATCAAGCCGCAGCGCAAATTGCTTATTCCTAAACTTCGCAGAGGCAAACCAAAGGCCCTGTTTTTCCTTACCCTTAATGCCTTCACTGGTTGCATATCCTTTTTTAAAAAAGAAATTCTTGTTATACGCCGGCACTATAAGCCCTACTTTACCGTCAACTTCCACCATATCAGTAGGCCAACAGTACAGCTCTTTAAAATAGTCGCCCCCTTCCCTATTAAAGAAACTATCGTAATACTGGGTCACCAGTTTCTTTAACCGCTCACGGGAATTAAAGTCCTGCTTATCCCGGTAAAATGCAACAACGTACGACTTGTCAGGCCCGAAATAAACATCTTTCATACCGCCTCGCATTGGCTCGCCGTTGTCCACATACTGGTACGTTTTCCCTGTACTGATAACAGATGCAGCCGATTTTATATTCGTAGCGGGAGTATTTGAAAAGTTGCTTAAGTAACTCACTCGAAATGTTTTATTTTTTGTTTACAAGCCTTATAACGCTCCTCAACATCGTTGTGTCACTCACTTGTACTTTTTTATCTATAAGGAACCGGTGAATAGCTAATTGTTATTGATTAATGTTTGATGGAATAATTGAACATTGGCTTCAAACCCAAAACAATAAACCCTAAACCTCTAATCTCTAAAACACGATCGCCAACGTTCTGTCATCATGATTTCCGGTACTCCAAAAATCCATCCATCCCGAAAACTGCTGCTCTATCTCTTTATTATCTGCCCTTAATTCCACTTTTACTCCGTCGTCATTCTTGCCACCGAGGTCCGCTAAAAATTCTTTCCACTTTTTTATGTTTGGCAAATTTGCTTCCACTACAAATTTCGGATCATAAATTCCATCCGACATCATTATCAGGTAAGAGAAGTCATCAACCAGCTTAAAACCAAACCTGGTTGAGAATTTCTCATTCTTAAAGATTTCAGGCATTGTAATGAACCTTGTCCCCCCGCCAAACTCACCAACGTCGAGCCAGTTCATTAAGACCACTTCAGTAATACCCTTATTTAATACTGCAATCGGGCAGTCACCTACGCCAAAAGAAAGCAATGCATAGCCAATATCATATTTTTTAAACAGCATAAATATTAGCGTGCTGTTTAAGTCTTTTAAAGCAATACTTTTTTCGGTGGCAAAAGCCTCCAGTTTCTTATGTACCTGGAAAGCTGCTTTTCCAAGGTTGTTGTACACAAAATGGTTCAGCTTTTTTTGAATGTCTTCGCCTGTGTTGCTTTTGTATTGTTGCAACAGGCCATCAAACTCCACTAGTCTTTCAACTGACTCTCTCTCTTCAAAAAATTCTACCACCCCATTACAAGCTAATGCAGAACCTTTTCTTGACAGCTTTGCACTTCCTGCTCCGTCTGCAACAACTACAAGGCTCCATCCATTTTCCAGGTCTTTAAAAGCAAAATCATCTTCTCTATAAGAACCAACATTCGCATGCGAACGTCCACGTTTTGATGAAACAAGAATATGCCGGTCACCTATAGGAGCAAACACGGTTACATCGTTCTCCTTCCAATAAGGGTCGTTCTTATCACTTTCTACATTTTTCCACAGACTTTTCGGATCGGGGTTAATGATGAAAGGGATGATTTTTTCATTGAAAGGTGCCTCCTCGGGCTGACCATCCACTTTAAATTTGAACGTAATTTTAATATCTCCGCTTTGGGTAGGTACGCCGGTAATTTGTTTTGTTTTTTCATCATACCGTAGTCCAACCTCTTCCAGTCCTTTAAATTCAAATGCAACTATGTTCTTCCAGTTCAACTTATTAAAGTCAAAACTGGTTTCATAAGGCTTACCTACCGTTGCGTTTAAAACGCGAACCGGTTGTTGCATTATCTCATTAATCTTTTCTTCCGACTTCCAATTACCCATAAGCTGGTTCAGGTTTTCGACAATAATATTAATAGAGGCTGCATTTTTTTCGTCCTGTAAAAACTTGTCCAGCAAGTCAGTCCTGTTAGCCGGAATATTGATTTGATTACTTTTAAAAAGTTTTATTACCAACTGCTTTACATCATTCATTCTATCTTATTTTCTTACAACGTCGATGTGGTCTCACTTTACTTTCAGCCGTTACACTAACAGGATGCCTCTGTAGCCTCAAACATTACAACTCAAAATGTAAACGCTCGCCCTGATTTTCGGACTTAGGTTACAATATTTAATTCAGAAGGTGGCGGAGGTAGTTCCCCAAGGCCGGTAACTTCTTTGCCTCCATCTTCCACTTTTGTAGAAGTAACACCAATAGAAGCGGTTACCCAGGTGAAGAACTTTGCTATGCTTTGACTGTCGGCCGTATCAAGACTAACAACATTTTCAGTAATTTGTTTTAGCAGGTTAGTATCTGCACCACTACCCGCAGCACAAGCGACGGTAAAAGCTGTTTTGCGTTTTTTAAATTCCTCCAACCCCACTTGCCAATCATCTGTTGGTATACCATCTGTCATAATAAAGACTAGTGGTTTCCAGTCACCTTTTTGCTCCGCAGTTGTTTTTGCAACCTCATTGTCGATGCAAGTTGAAACAACCTTTAGAGCATCACCCAGGCAAGTAGTACCTGTAGCCTTAATATCTACCATCTGGAAAGAAGCGAGGTCCGTAAGCGGTACCACCTGCTTCGCAACACTATCAAATGTAATAATGCTGATAAAAGCTGTTTCGATAGCCTGGGGATTTTGGCGCAATGAACTAATCATCACTTGTACACCATTTTTTACTGCTTCAATCGGCTCCCCGGTCATTGAACCTGAAGTGTCTAATAATAGATAGACTGGTAATCTTCTCATTGTTATAATTATTTAAATTGTGAAGTAAATTCCGGGTAAAGCTACATGCAAATCCTGCGCCTCCGGCTTTATAAATTGGCAGGCGAACCCGGTATATAAGTTCATTAGGTTTATGAGAATTTTAAAAGCCCCACCCGTTTTAAGTCCAATCAGTACTTTTGAATATATTCTTGCAATTAGCATACAATAATGCAAATTTAATTTCCCTAAGGGTATTTATTCTGACACAAAAATTCTTAATTGATAATTGAATTACATAATAGAAATAGCTACCTCTAATTATGCCTCTACTGCTGCTGCAGTAGCGGGCGGTGCAAGCCGGATAGAACTTTGCGCTGCGCTGTCTGAGGGCGGCATCACTCCTTCTTTTGGCTATTTAAAAAAATGTCGTAAAGATTTTACGGTTCCGTTGTTCCCTATTATTCGGCCCCGCGGGGGCGATTTTTCATATACAGATGAAGAATTTGAGATTATAAAACAAGATGTAATATTTTGCCGCGAAACAAATTTTGAAGGTATCGTAACTGGTTTTCTTGCAACGGACGGAAGCATTGATAAGGAGCGCATATTAACGATTGTAGAACTCGCGTATCCTATGGAAGTTACTTTTCACCGCGCATTTGATCGTTGTAAGAATCCTTTTGAAGCTTTAGAAGACATTATTAGTGTTGGATGCAAACGAATACTTACTTCGGGACAAAAACCGACAGCACCCGAAGGCGCCGATCTTATCCAGCAATTAATCGGGCAAGCTGAAGACCGAATTGTTATTATGCCCGGAAGTGGTGTAAGAAAAGAAAACATAGCCATTTTAGCGAGGACAACCGGTGCAAAAGAGTTTCATTCTTCCCTAAGTTCAACAACAAAAAGTAATATGCGCTTTATTCACCCTGATTTTGAAAACGAAGCAGGGGATTATAGCATAAACACTGTTTGGGCAGAAGAAGTTCAATTGCTTTTTAATGCCTTTTTATAGTTTGGCTTGATAATATACTTTACGTTGATAAAATGCTTTTACCCATGAGTGAAAATAATACAAAGCCTACTGCGCAAATGAGACGCATTTTTCCTGAAGAAATGGAAAGACAATTTTATAAAATCCTGGTTAGAGACGGAATGAACGCCGATAAAGCAACAACATGCGCAAGAGTCTTTACAGAAAATAGTGTGGATGGAGTGTATACTCACGGGGTAAACAGGTTTCCAAGGTTTGTTCAATATATAAAAGACAAGCATGTAATTACAGAGGCTGAACCGGTCTTAAAAAACACACTTGGTGCGGTAGAACAATGGGATGGGCAATCGGGGCCGGGAATTACAAATGCGTTATTCTGCACCGACAGGGTAATGGAAGTCGCCCGAAAAAGTGGAATTGGTTGCGTAGCTATAGGCAACACAAATCATTGGATGCGTGGCGGAACCTATGGCTGGAAAGCAGCAAAAGAAGGTTTCGCTTTTATTTGCTGGACAAACACAATTGCTAATATGCCTGCATGGGGAGCCCAACAGAACCGTCTTGGAAACAATCCCCTGATTTTTGCCGTTCCTTACGAGGATGAGGCAATTGTTCTTGATATGGCTATTTCACAATTTTCGTTTGGAAAAATAGAATTGATGAAAATGCAAGGCGAAAAACTACCGGTCGCCGGCGGTTTTGACAAAAGTGGCGATTTGTCTACCGATCCCGTAGCCATTATGGACAGTAGTCTTTTACTTCCGGTGGGTTACTGGAAAGGGTCCGGGCTGTCGTTGTTATTAGACATTTTAGCCGCTATTCTTTCCGGTGGTTTGGCTACAAACGAAATCAGCAAACTACCTGCGGAGACAAATGTTTCGCAAGTGTTTATTGCTATTGATTTATCGAAGCTGCAAAGCACGTCTGCAATCAGCCAAACTTTGCAGGAAATAATCCAGGATTATAAAAGTGCAACGGCTCTACCGGGAAAGTCAGTGCGCTATCCAGGTGAAGGAGTAGTAAAAACAAGAAAAGAAAATCTTGAAAGAGGAATACCGGTTAACTTAAAAGTTTGGAACGAAATTATGGGCCTTTAAATCTGATTTGTCATTCCTTTTCCACAAGGCCTTTTGCCAAACCTTTCCATTGAAGTTTTGAACCACCAAAAATTGCCCCGATACCTGTAGCCACGTCTCGAACTTTGTCCATAATTTTTCCGGTATCGGTGTTAGGCTTCGTGTTACGGTCGTAAATAGTAGCAGTAATTTTGTTTCTTTCTCTTGTTACGATAAATGTACTTGTAGATTCTTCAGAGTAAAAGTGTGCAATACCCTCTTTGTTGTTCAGAGGACTTGTTGAAGGCCTTACGCGTAAACCAACACTGTCCACATCACCTTGAGATACTTCTTTTACGTCTTCGACCTGCACCCAGTCATACCCATCTCCGGCACTGCTGCCTGGCCCCGGAACATCAATCTTAAAGTAATCACCTTTTTCTACGCTGCGGCTTACTTCGTGCCCATTTTTATCAATTAGTTGAAATTCTGCACTAGCCTTTCCAGCTACATCGTGCCAACCATTAACAGCAAGTAAACGGCTTTTTACCGTAGCAAAAAAAGCCCTGGCATCTTCAGTACTCGAAAATTCTTCAGTAGCTGCAGAATCTATTATTACCCCCGTTTCCTGGTGAGGAATTAGTCCTGTATAATTTTTTTCTTCCATTACAGCACCAATTAAAATTTTATGCCATAGGAATTGTCTTACCAAAGCAACCGGTAACACCATGTGGACGCCATTACATTTAAGCACACTTTTTCTAAAACTTACATTATACAGAGGAACAAAAGTTGCAATATGATAATTTTCATCAAACCATTACCTGCTTTAAAAAATACATACATAAATGGATAACAATAAAAAACTGAAAGAACAGACGGCTTTGGTGACGGGAGCAAGTAGTGGAATAGGAAAAGCAGTTGCTATTGCCCTTGCTAGTGAAGGAGCAAAAGTTGTTATTAATTACTCTTCCCACCCCGAACGGGCAGAAGAAGTTGTTGCCGAAATAAAAGCAAACGGTGGAACTGCCATGATATATGGGGCAGACGTAAGTAAAGAAGATGAGGTTCAGGCAATGTTTCAGGCAATGTTTAAAGAATATGGAACTATTGATATTTTAGTAAGTAATTCAGGAATACAGAAAGATTCCTCTTTTGCAGAAATGATACTAGCGGATTGGCAAAGAGTAATTGATGTAAATCTTACCGGGCAGTTTTTATGTGCAAGGGAGGCAGTAAAAGAATTTTTAAAAAGAGGAGTAGTACCAGAAAGAAGTGCTGCAGCAGGAAAAATTATATGCATGAGCAGTGTGCATGAAGTAATACCATGGGCAGGCCATGCAAATTATGCCGCCAGTAAAGGGGGTGTTATGCTGATGATGAAATCAATGGCACAAGAACTTGCTCCGCATAAAATAAGAATAAACAGCATTGCGCCAGGAGCTATTCAAACACCTATTAATAAAGAGGCCTGGGAAACACAGGAGGCGTTGGACAAACTACTTACACTAATACCCTACAAGAGAATCGGCAAGCCGGAAGACATTGGTAAGGTTGCCGTCTGGCTGGCCAGTGACGAGTCTGATTATGTTGTCGGCACTACCATTTTTGTTGACGGTGGTATGACTCTATATCCCGCGTTTGCTTCTAATGGATAATTATCGAACAGATTTTGCGCAACCTGGAACGGCTTATGCACGTTTTCAAAAAAAAGCATTTTATTTCTTAAGACATTGCCTTTTTATCTTTTGAACCATTTTTGATTTTATAAAAGAGAATTGTTGCTGATAATAAAAAGGTTACTGCATTTGCTAAGCTGACCGGTAAGTTTTTGGTATAAACACCATAAAGAAACCAGGTTAAGGTGCCAAAGGTGAATAACGAATACATGGCTAGAGAAATAGAAGAAGTGTCTTTAGTGCGAATAGTTTTTAATGCCTGAGGAACAAAAGATACGGTGGTACAAAAAGCTGCCACCAATCCGGCCACTGATACCCAATCCATATATATAAGTTTTTAAATTATTGTTTACAAACCTTCTGGTTAAGAAAAATAATGCCACTTTTCTGCTGTGGCTATTAGCCGGGGCAAATTGTACCAGTTTTAAAATAATTATTAGCAAAGGGATTAAGTTTCTTTAGCAATCAGCAAATGAAGAAACGGCACGTGGTGAATTTGTTCTACATGAAGAGGCTGAATAATTAACTGTGATAAAAAATATGGCTAATACCCGATTTTATCCTCCTTATTTTTCCATTGTTCAAAAACCTTTAACGCCTCACTTCGGCCAATTGAAATGATAGGTATTTTACGCGCGGCGTGATCGCAACTCAACTCTTCGTAAATCATAGAATCATCGAAACCTATGGCAGCAGCGTCGGTTCGGGTGTTAGCAAAATAGACTTTTTTAGGACGGGCCCAATAAATGGCACCCATACACATGGGGCAAGGCTCGCATGAAGTATACACTTCACAATCGCTTAGCTGAAAAGTTTGAAGATTTTTGCAAGCATCGCGTATAGCTACCACTTCTGCATGTGCAGTTGGGTCATTTGTAGAAGTTACGCTATTATTTCCCTGGCCAACAATGGTATCGCCTTTCACTATCACACACCCAAAAGGCCCGCCCTGGTTGCCTGCAATTCCGCGGGCAGAAAGTTCAATAGCCTTTTGCATAAAAAACGCTTCTCTTGTCATTTACTTTACTTTTCGGTACACATGTAAATATAGTTTAGCCTCACCATTTATTGCAGATGCGATACTTTTATAAGGTAACGAATAAAATGCAGCTAAACATAGCATGAGCTATAGTTGCACAATGAGATGCGGATGAAAGGATTGCGACGCAACAATGAATAAACAAGGTTATACAGCCGGTATTAAAGAAGTTGACAGATATAGCCGACAACTAGTTAATATGACGGTACGAAAATGGCAATTACTAACCAAAATATTAATAATACAAAATGATTACAGATGTTATACAAAACGCCCATTTATACGAAGGGTTGAATGAAAGATTTAAAAGGGCTTTTACGTATTTGAATGAAACCGATTTTTCTGCGATGGAGATGGGCAAACACGAGATTGAAGGTGATAACATATTTGCAATCGTTAATGAATTTGAAACAAAAGACAAGCACGAGTGTGAGGCAGAAGCACATAAAAAACACATCGATATTCAATATTTAGTAAAGGGAACTGAAATGTTTGGTTATGCGCCGCTAACAACTCAAAAGCCAGTTACAGATTATGATGAAGCAAATGATGTGGCGATTTACAAAGAGGCGGTCTCTTATTTAAAACTTGAAGCAGGCATGTTTATCATTTTTTACCCAACAGATTTACATCAACCCGAAGTGCGCGAATTTGAACCAGTGCTGGTTAAAAAAGTCGTCGTAAAAATCAAGATCTAACATTTCTCAAAACTTACATTCCGATAGCATTACATGCGTAAACTTTGTATAAGTATAATAGTCGTTTTATTAATAGCAAGCTTCCATTCAGTTGCACAGCAAGCACTTCCAACCCCCAATAACATACAAAAGCTGTTTGCCAGTGGCACTCGTACACAAGACGGGCGCCCCGGCCCAAAATACTGGCAGAACGCTGCTAACTATGAGATAGCTGCCATTTTAAACCCATCAACATTACTACTAAAAGGGGCTGAAACAATTACTTATACCAACAATAGTCCGGATACTCTTTTTGAGATAGTTTTTAAGTTATATCCAAACATCTTTCAGAAAGGTGCAGAGCGCGAGACATCGGTGGCTGCAGAAGATATCGGTGAAGGGATGATAATAGATGGAATTAGTGTAGCAAACAGCCCGGTGCTCACATACTCTATCAACGGCACTAATATGAAGGTTGCCATTCCGCCAATGCTCCCAAAACAGCATATTGTTTTCCATATAAAATTTCATTACTCACTAAATAGTGGCCCAGGTATGCGTACAGGGCAAGTGGAAAAAAATACTGCTTTTGTGGCTTACTTTTTTCCACGCATTGCCGTGTACGACGATATAGATGGCTGGAACATGAATCAATATGTAGGAACGCAGGAATTCTACAACGACTTCTGCAATTTCAAAGCGACGGTAACGGTCCCGAAAAATTTTGTTGTTTGGGCTACAGGCGACTTAAAAAATTGCAATGAAGTTTTTACGGACACATATTGCAATAGGATAAAACAAGCGGAATTATCAGACTCCGTTATTGATATCATCGCAGCCCAAGACCTTGCTGCCGGCAACATTACCACTGACCAACCCATAAACACCTGGGTGTTTGAAGCAAAAAATGTTACTGACTTTGTGTTTGCTACCAGCGACCATTACGTATGGAAATCAGCGAGCCTGGTAGTGGATTCAACGACCGGGAGACGAACAAGAGCCGATGCAGTATTTAATCCAACGCATACGGACTATAACGAGGTTATTAATTACAACCTCGCAACCTTGCAGGCTATGAGCTATTCATTTCCCAAATGGCCCTACCCCTACTCTCATGAAACCGTTTTTGATGGACTAGACCAAATGGAATACCCGATGATGGTAAATGACAATCCAACCTCTACGGCTGCTGAGGCCATTACACTTACCGATCATGAGATTTTTCACACCATGTTTCCATTCTATATGGGCATTAATGAAACAAAGTATGGATGGATGGACGAGGGATGGGCAACCATGGCAGAATGGCTTATATCGCCCATGATTGACTCAACTATTATCGACACCTATGGACTGTCTTCTTACGAAAATGCAGCCGGTAAAGAAATCGACATGCCTGTTACCACACTTTCCACACAGCTTAGCGGTGCACCTTTTTTTCTAAACTCTTATGTAAAGCCTGCTTTGGGCTACCTATATATTAAAGACTATTTAGGTGATGAAGTGTTTACAAAAGCATTGCATTATTACATCAATCAATGGCAGGGAAAACATCCTATGCCATATGATTTTTTTAATTGTATGAACACCGGCTCCGGCAAAAATCTTAACTGGTTTTGGAAGCGATGGTTTTTCGATAACGGCGTGCCCGACCAGGCCATTAGTAACGTAAAAAAGAAAGGAAATAAGTATGAAGTAACGATTACCTTAAAAGGAACTAAACCTGTACCCGTAGACTTACAGGTTACGCTTGAAGACAATACAGTTATAAAACAGCACAAAAGCATTGAAGTTTGGCAGGATGGTAATACAACCACAAAAGTGTCTTTTAAAACAGCCAAGGGCGTTACCAAAATAGTTTTAGGCAGCACCTACGCGGTAGATATACATAAAGCCGACAACACCTGGACGGCGAAGTAGATTTTATAGTGGAACAAAATTTTGGAAGCCGGCTTCAGTTCTCTATTCATTATTTGTTGCGTCGCACCCTGTAGCAGCATAACCTCGTTAACCTTTTAATGCAAAATATCTACGGAATTTGTAGGAGTGATAGGTTTAACAACCAAAAAAGAAGTTCGGGAACAAATAACAGGCATTTTACTGGCGCACTATTAAGGTAAAAAAAGGGCCCCCTGTAGAAACAGCGGGCCTCTAACGATTGCTTGCCATATGAAAAAGGTAGAATATTTTCTTATTTGAGAGTAACTGTATTAAAAAGGTACGCTTTTAATACGTTCGCTGAAGCAAAAATAGGAGAAAAAAGCAAGCGAAAAACAAAAATATAAAACATTTTTATTTTACTAATATATTTATTACTGTCTCTTTTACGCATTTATTGTTATTACTTCTTATTTTTTGGTAGGTTTGCTGCTTCTTAATTTCATACTTTTAAGTATAATGGATTATAAAAACATAAAAGATTTTTTATAATGAAAGAATACTCGATCTTAGAATCCTACCAGGAACAACCCCATATTTGGGATGAAATGATTGCTTCTTCAGGTATCAGATCTTCGTATAAAAATTTCGTTTCTGCTATTGAAGATCTTTCGGGGACAGAAATGAACCACAAAGACGAACTGGCCAAGAAATTATTTATGAGCCAGGGAATTACTTTTACAGTGTATAATAGTGGAGAAGGCATTGAAAAAATTTTTCCATTTGATATTATTCCCAGGATCTTAGAAAACAAAGAATGGAAATTAATTGAGGCAGGAATAAAGCAACGGTTGAAAGCATTAAACATCTTTCTAAAAGACATTTATCATCTTCAATTTATTATAAAAGATGGAGTAATACCGGCGCAGCTCATTTACTCATGCCCGAACTTTTTAAGGGAAATGGTAAACGTAGATGTTCCTTTTGATATCTATACCCATGTTGCCGGGGTTGATCTGATTCGGGATTCTGATGGTTCATTTTATGTACTTGAAGATAATTTAAGAACACCCTCAGGCGTATCGTATATGCTGGAGAACAGGAGTATTACTTATCGCATTTTTCCTGACTTGCTCCCAAAAAACAATGTAAGGTCTGTAAAAGAATATCCTGACCTTTTATACAAAAATTTACTTTCTATTGCCAACCGCCAGATTAGTGACCCAACGGTTGTTTTACTCACACCCGGAATTTATAATTCTGCCTATTTTGAACATTCCACACTGGCAAGATTAATGGGTATTGAGCTGGTAGAAGGACGAGACCTTGTCGTAGACAATCACTTTGTTTATATGAAAACGACAAAAGGATTAAAAAAGGTCGATGTCATTTATAGAAGAGTGGATGATGAATTTTTAGATCCCCTGGTTTTTAGACCGGATAGTGCATTGGGTGTACCGGGAATTTATTATGCATACCGAAAAGGAAATGTAGCTATCGTAAACGCAATGGGAAATGGGGTGGCCGATGATAAAGCAATCTATACTTATGTGCCTCAGATGATTCGGTACTACCTGAACGAGGAGCCAATATTAAAAAACGTTCCAACTTATCAGTTGTCCGATGAGGATAACAGAAAATTGGTATTTGAGAAAATGGACGAGATGGTTATAAAAAAGACCAACGGATCAGGGGGATATGGAATGCTGATCGGCAACAGTGCAACAGAGGAGGAAATGGAAAGTTTTAAGAAAGCAATTATCGAAGACCCCAGAAGTTATATTGCCCAACCGATCATTAGTTTATCATCAACACCTTGCTATATAAACGGCGTTTTGCAACCAAGGAGGGTCGACCTTCGGCCTTTTGCTTTATGCGGACCAGATGGAATTGACATTGTTCCGGGCGGACTAACAAGGGTCGCATTGAGAGAAGGTTCTCTCATTGTCAATTCGTCGCAGGGTGGGGGCAGCAAAGACACATGGGTGCTGACTTAGCCCCGACCCTAAAGCGAGGAAGAAGGATCACGAAACATTGTAGGAACATGGAACACGGATGAGCCGTGTCGGGCGGAATAGAGCAAGATCTTTTTGCCAGCCAGCAGGATTGCTGCCAGGAAACGTTGTTACGTTGCACCTTTGTACAGCTTAGACATCTTTCATCGGCTGATAAAAAACATCGATGCGGGAAAGATAATAGAGCTGAAGAAAAAGCTGCACAAACAGTTGCCAGTACAAGTGAGTGACACAACGAAGATGCTATTGATGCAAATGTCGGCAACCAAAATACATTAGCAGTAGTTCGAAAATGATTAAATAAAATTTAAAAGCCCCTTTAGGGGTTGGGGTTAACATATGCTAAGCAGAGTTGCAGATACTATTTATTGGATGGCGCGATACATGGAAAGAACGCAGGGGATGCTTCAGATTTTGCGAACCAACTACATTTCTTCGCAGGATGAGATCAATGATTTTAGCTGGAAGCCTTTATTGAACACTTATGGAAGCGGACTAAATAAAGGAGAAATTGCAAAAATAGAGAAAGACACTCCGAAAGTTTTTGAATACCTGGTTTTGGATAAGTTGAATTCTTCGTCTGCCTATAACAACATCACACAGGCACGAGAAAACGCCCGTGCCATTCAGGATCACATAACGAAAGAATTGTGGCAATGCCTGAATAATTATTATCATTTTGTACGTGAACCCGAAATTGAGAACCAGGTAAAATATGGCGACCCGGTAACAGCAATTGATTTGCTGATAAGACACGGACTATTATTTACCGGCACCGTTAAAAATACGATGACGAGGGATGAAGGTTATACTTTTTTACACCTGGGCAAGTTTCTTGAACGTGGTATAATCACGACAGATATTCTGAGGATTAAAATAAATGAAATAGAACCTGAAGGGTTTCAATCGGTAGATGCAAGGGGTTTAAGATATCTTTTGTATTCCCTTTTTGGCTACGAAATTTACATGAAAACTTACAAAGGGAACTTTTCAATTGACCAGGTTTTGGAATTGGTTATTTATAACCCTTTTTTCCCACATTCCGTAATTTACAGCCTGGAGCAGTTGAACAAATATTTTCAACGGCTGCAACCGGAAAGCTTGCCGGAGAATTATGAAGAGCTTGAATTTCTGATAGGAAAAAGTTTGAATAATGTCAAGTACAGCAATTTAGAAGCTGAAAATGTAAAATCGCTCAACCAGTTTTTGATCCAAACAAGAAAGGATTTAATAGAGATCGGAAATGCTTTTAGCCGATACTATTTTGGAAATAGTTAAAATAGAAAAGAGAAATGCCCGCTTATAAAATAAAACACATTACCCGTTATACGTACGCCTCGCCGGTTATTGATTGCACTAACCAAATTATGTTGTACCCTGTGATTGATGACCGTTTGGAAGTAAAAAGTCATGAGATAAAAATTACCAATAATCCTGACATCGAAGTTTTTTCTGATTATTTTGGAAACAAGGTTGGAGCATTTAGCGTAATAAAACCACATACAGAATTATTGATCGAATCTACTGCCGAGGTCATTACAAAGCCGGTGTTGGTTCCGATGGATGAAATGTCGGCGGAAGATCAATGGCAGCATTTAGAGGATATAAAAGATGGCATTGAGTTTTTTGATTTTTTAAAACAGGAACCGTTTCCGTCGGCAACTGAAGCCAAAGAAACTTTAAGCGAAGTCGTTAACCTGGCAGAAAAGCCTTTAAAAAATGCGCTCGTTCTGTCTGAGTATGTCTACGACAACTTTACTTACCAAAAAGGTGTAACCAGTATTGAAACACCAATAGCTGAAATATGGAAACTCAAAGCCGGGGTTTGCCAGGATTTTGCGCATATGCTGCTCGTTATGTTACGCATGTTTAAAATACCCGCCCGATATGTGAGCGGGTATATCTGCCCTAAGGAATCTGGCGTTCGGGGCGAAGGTGCTACGCATGCGTGGGTAGAAGCATATATACCCTTCTATGGCTGGCTTGGTCTCGACCCAACTAACAATACGATTGTTACAGATGGTCATGTAAAAATAGCTGTAGGCCGAAACTTTGCCGATTGCACTCCTGTAAAAGGCACCTACAAAGGTTCGGGCGAACACACACTGCAAGTAACCGTGCATATTGAAAACGGCAAACCCCGGGCGATGCCTGCACCTACGGAAGTACCCAATTATACATATACAGTACAAAATAAAGAAGTACCTATAAACTCTTATAGAAAATACCTCGAAATACAGCAACAACAGCAACAACAGCAGTAGACTCTTGCCCCCCTTGCTCTTGCATATTGCCTATTGCCTATTGCATATTGCCTATTGCCTGTTGACTATTGCATATTGCCTGTTGCCCCTTGCCCGTTACCTGCAACCCCCACGTACCAACTGTTAAGCCCCAGCTTCCTCTCCCCTTTCACCATCCTAAAAACACCATCCCTACGCCGCAGATTAGAATGGTTAGGCCGCTCAAAGAATGCATGTATTTCTCAAGTTTCTCTGTTTTTAAAAAACCCAGTCCATAATAGCCAAACACGACCATTATTAGCATAACGGCTAAAGTGAAAATGGTATAAACAACTATGAGGAGAAGCATACCGGATGTAGAGTTTTTGGCTGCAGGAAAATAAAGCAATGGAATCATCGGTTCGCAAGGACCCAATACAAAAATCAGGAACATTACCCAAGGCGTTACTACATGCCTTTCGCCTGGTGCAACTGCCTGTCCATCTTTATGTTCGTAAACATAAATTGACTGGTCATCATATACATCGAAGTGTTTATGCAGCCGACCTCGTTTAGCTGTAACTAACCCCCACATGGCATATGCTGCGCCAAAAGCAACTAACGCCCATCCTGCTATTCCGCCTCTTACATTTTCAAACCAATTCACTTTCGACAACGACCAACCTAAAGCTGCACCGCCAAGGCCGAGTAAGACAGAACTCCATACATGTCCGCATCCGCATATAATTGTCCAGAAAATTGTTCTTGAAAAAGACCATCCGCGCGATTTGGATAAAGCAATGAACGGAACATAATGATCAGGCCCTGCCAGTGTATGCAAACAGGCAATTGTTACCGCCGCCATCATCAATACTTCTATTTCGGTTTGCATTATTTATGCCCTTTCTTTAAAATGCAATAAAAATTGCGCTTCGCTTAATGTTACTTTTGATACAAGCATTTGTTTTTCATAGCCCCACTGTTGCGACGCTCCGTTCATCGTCAACACTTATAGCATCTTCCGCTTTCACGATCGTTGTGCAGTAAAATCATACAAGCTGTTTAAGTGAAAAAAGATTATTCAAAGACTGTAAACAATTGTACAATTGCTCTGCTTTATACCCCAGCAAACGAACAATTACACCATTAACTGGCAAAGCAGAAACACCGAAACAAATATTCTCTTCAACTGAAAGCCTGTCATTTATTTCAGCGATCAATTCATTAACAATAATTGTTTCTTTTATATAAATCAGGCTAGCCTGGTGCGTAAAACCTTCCAATTGACCAATTGATTTTACATTGATCTTCGAAGGTATAATTAACAGGTTTTCTTTAACCACCAGCCTTCCATTCAAAAATATCTTTGCCAGGTTTTGATACTTTGTAAATGCAAATTCTTCCCCGTTTAGTTTCCTTCCGCAAGTAAGCACTTCACCCAATGTCAGGCTACAGCCTTCAGACAAATAGATATTATTTGTTGCAACAAAATCAGACGACTTATGTGGAACGGAAGGATGAGGCAAATAACAAAAAGAGGACCTTTTACCCATGTGTACTTCCATCGTCTGGGAAGCCCCTTTCTTCATATCGAACAGCCTCTGGTAAGATTGAGTTTGTAGCTGCAGAGAGCAATCTTCCTCAAGATCAATTTTTATCTGGTATTCATCACCATCCAAAATTCCCGGCGACGAACTCATCAACATCAACTGCAAACAATGATCATTTTTGTTTTCAGTTATGTCGGCGATTTTAAATGGCGGGGTGAAAAAGCAATTTTTCAGACTGGTCTTATTGTTTTTAACAGCTGTACGGATGTGAAGAAGTGCTTTCAAATTATTCTATCTGGGGTCTGCTTTTAAAGTTCCAATAACTCTTTTAACTGAACAATGGTTAAGATTTTAAGCGAAGGAAAGTCGAGCTGTTTTAATACATTAAAATCTTTATCCTCAGTAACTATTGCCACTGCATTTGCAGCTATAGCACAGTCGATGAATTTGTTATCATCCGCATCATTAGTTATAAGATTGAAATAAAAGTAACGGACAGTTTCTATAACAAAGGGAGAATTTATAAGCGTAGTAATAACAGATTGAGCTGTTTGTGCGTTCATGTGTTCTTCGATCTTCTCATGATATTCCAAAAGAATATCGTAGGTAACACACAGTTCAATAGTCCCATTAAGAATAGATTGAAAGATACAATGATAGGGAGATTTAGATGAAACACTAACTAAAAGAACATTGGTATCAACAACGATTCTCACAAAGAGTGTTTATGATAAGGCGTTTGCATGTTGGCACTAAGCAATTCCTCGACTTTCTTCTCATCCCAATTTTCATTTTCCCATATTTCGTCTGCATGCCTGATAGCCTTTTGAGCAAAATATTCTGATATCATTTTTTTAATGGCTAGCAAGTCTTTTTCATCGACATCACTTTTGCATAGCTGAAGAAGTTCTAATTGAATATTGCTAAAAGGAGATTGCAGAGCTTCCATTTCAAGATTATTTGTTTAAAGTTACAGCGCTTTGAGAAAAAAAAAATTTGTAAAATCTAACCTTATCTCCACAATTTTACATCTTCCACCTCTTCTACCAAGGCATACTTTTTCAACCAACCGATTACACTGTCTAATCCCTCTAATGTCATTAAATTGGTAAACACAAATGGCGTTCCTTTTCGCATTTTTCTTGCATCGCGTTCCATTACTTCGAGGCTTGCACCTACATAAGGAGCAAGGTCTATCTTATTAATTACTAAAAGATCTGAACGTGTAATGCCAGGTCCACCTTTCCTGGGGATCTTATCACCTTCTGCTACATCTATCACAAATATGGTCACATCAGCCAGGTCGGGACTAAAGGTTGCAGAAAGGTTATCTCCCCCACTTTCTATAAAAATGATCTCTATATCCGGAAACCTGCCAGCCATTTCATCTACAGCTTCCAGGTTCATGCTTGCGTCTTCGCGTATGGCGGTATGTGGGCAGCCGCCTGTTTCTACCCCAATGATCCTTTCGGCAGGTAATAAGCTGTTCTGTGTTAAAAACTCAGCATCTTCTTTTGTATAAATGTCATTCGTAATTACACCGATACTATACTTACCCATCAATTCCCTGCTCAATCTTTCGATGAGGGCAGTCTTACCCGAACCTACAGGGCCGGCGATTCCAACTTTAATATATTTTCTTTCAGACATTAATTTATAAATTCCGTTTACTTACTTAAATCAATTGCAGTCTTGCAACTTTTGGATCGACTTCAACTGTGTCGTATTCAAAGTTTAACTTAATTCGCCATTTTTGTAAAGTGGCTGCACCAATGATGGCTTCTTCACTAAGCCCAGGAACTAATAAAAATTCATCACTCAGCAATACGTCATTTATGTAAAACTCCACCGTTATCCTCTCTTTTACTTCTATGTAATGCCCTTCACTTGCAGTAGCAATCAATCTGGTTCGACCAAGGTTAACAGGAGTTTCCAGATTGTTTACATAATCAGGATTTATACAAGACAGATTAGCACCACTATCGAAAAGTGTATACAGATGTTTTTCTCCTTTAGATCCGACAAACAACAAAGGCAATTTTATTACTGACATATTCTTGCATTTTATTAAAGTTACACAACATTCGCTTCTATATCCCTCTTACAAATCCACATCCCGCTTCTCCAAGAAATCCCACATTCCCAGTTCCAACTACGACATATACAACCTCGAATACAACTGTTCATGTTGCATGCACCTAATGTCAAAACCACTGCAACACAAGCCAATTAAATTCCTGTCTGGCTCCAGAGAATGTTCAACGAGCTCAGCAATCAGTGGTTGAAGCGAAAACAATATTTGCTGTCCATCCTGCTGGCCAAGAGGGATTAGCTTAACACTATTTGTTACCATACCAACAGCGGCACTATAATAGAAGCCAGCTAATGCTTCACTTTTCGGGATTTGTAAAGCATGAGCATACAAACCAAACACAATGGAATAATGCCCCACTGTCTTTTGTTGATGTATTGCTTCTTTATACCTAATTGCCATTTCGCTTTCACATATCGGCTGGAAGATTTTCAATAACCTCATTCCTAGTTTTTGGCTTGCCTGCCTTATTTCCCTTGGAAGCTTTACTGCAGTACATTCATCATCTAGCTCCAATATTCGTTCAAAATTATTTTCAAGCGCGGCATCAAAAGCAAGTGAAACAAAAGCACCGTCGGTATACTGAAGGTTTTGAGAAAGCATTTCTGTTACATACTCTTTGGCTGTTGCCACATCTTTCACAATTCCTTTTTGCACATAAGTTTCCAAACCATTTGAATGTGCGTAGCCACCAATAGGCAAAGTAGGATCGGATAGCTGCAAAAGGCTTAACAGGCTTGTATTAAACATCAGTGGCAGAAGTTGTTAATTGAAGGATCTTAGAAAACAGACTTTGTTTACCTTCTACATTCAAATGGGGTGAAACGGTTGTCTTTAATGGGTTTACCAACTTCCGCATTTCTCTTTTTGGTTCATATCCTGCTACAGATAATAGTTTGAAAATCGGAGCTTCGAAAGGAATTAATATTTCCTCATTTTGAAAAAATAAGGGTAAATGTTTGTTACCAATTTCATAACAGGCAGAAGCCATTTGATACATTGAAGCAGGTTGAATAATGATCGCTTCACAAGGCATTATTTCAACCACCAGCACACGCCTTTCGTCTTCCCATAAAACATCTCCTTCAGTGAGCGATTGGGCTTCATTCATAAACTTCATTACAATCTCAGTTCCTGACTTTGCTCTTTTATGTAAGATGCGTTTGTTTGCTTCAAACCATTCGATTGAAACCAGGTCGATGCTTCTTCCTGATACTTCAAATGAATTTAGATTTCCTATTTTCTGCTTTATTACCATTAATGGTTTTACTAAAATTTAAGTAATTCTACAATGAAGACTAAAGTTGCTACTTGCACTGCGGATAAAGTGATTGCGACGCAACGGTGATGCTATGAAAAACCGCTGCCGGTATTCTCCCAAAAATCAAAACAGAAAATACCGCTGCGCCATGGGAACCACATCTACCGGTTCACAGGTTATATGAACACCATCTACCTTAACCTCGTAATTTTCAGGGTTTACTTCAATGTCAGGCGTAGCATCATTATGAACGAGGTCTTTCTTACCAATATTGCGGCAGTTTTTTACGGGCAAGATCATCTTCTGCAAACCATATTGTTGAACCACGTTTTTCTCCAAAGAAACTTTTGAAACAAACGTTACACAGGTATTAAATAAAGCTTTACCATAAGCGCCAAACATATGCCTGTAAATAACAGGTTGCGGCGTAGGAATAGACGCATTAGGATCACCCATTTTACTGGCTATGATCATTCCGCCTTTTATGATCATTTCCGGTTTTACTCCAAAAAAAGCCGCTTTCCATAAAACAATGTCGGCCAGCTTTCCAGGTTCCAGCGATCCCACATAATCACTTATTCCATGGGTGATGGCCGGGTTAATCGTGTATTTCGAAACGTATCTTTTTACCCTGAAATTATCGTTATTGTTCGCTTCGTCTTCGGCCAAAAATCCCCGTTGCTTTTTCATTTTGTCGGCAGTCTGCCAGGTACGGATGATTACTTCAGCAACGCGGCCCATCGCCTGGCTGTCTGAACTCATCATGCTAAAAACGCCCATGTCATGTAAAATATCTTCTGCTGCAATCGTCTCGGGCCTGATACGACTGTCGGCAAAAGCAACATCTTCAGGAACAGATTTATCGAGGTGATGACAAACCATCAGCATGTCTAAATGTTCATCAATGGTATTGACCGTGTAAGGCCGTGTAGGATTGGTAGACGACGGCAGAATATTAGGATACATAGCGGCTTTGATAATATCAGGTGCATGTCCCCCCCCCGCTCCCTCGGTATGATACGTATGTATTACCCTACCATTGATGGCGTTGATCGTATCTTCTAAAAACCCTGATTCGTTCAACGTATCTGTATGTATTGCTACCTGCACATCCAGTTCATCTGCTACCAGTAGCGAGGCGTCAATGACTGCAGGAGTAGACCCCCAGTCTTCATGGATCTTCAGCCCTATTGCACCCGCTTCAATTTGTTCAGTTAAAGGTGCAGTAGTAGCACAGTTGCCTTTGCCAAGAAAACCAAGGTTCATTGGGAAGGCATCAGCAGCTTCCAACATTTTTTGAATGTTCCATGCACCCGGAGTAACGGTAGTTGCATTGGTTCCATCAGCCGGGCCGGTACCGCCACCGATCATAGTAGTAACGCCGCTAAACAAAGCGTGATCAATTTGTTGCGGGCAGATAAAATGAATATGGGTGTCAATTCCACCAGCGGTCGCAATCAACCCTGCCCCACCGTGCACTTCTGTTGAGGCACCGATAACCATATTTGCATCCACACCATCCATTGTATCGGGATTGCCTGCTTTGCCTATGCCCACAATCTTTCCATCCTTAATTCCGATGTCTGCTTTTACAATCCCCCAATGATCAATGATCATTACACTTGTTATCACGAAATCCAGTACTCCATCTTTTCGGGTCGCTGTCGATGATTGAGCCATTCCATCACGTATCGTTTTTCCGCCACCGAACTTGCTTTCATCACCATAAACAGTATGATCCTTTTCAATCTCGATGATCAGGTCGGTGTCCGCCAAACGCACTTTATCGCCAACGGTAGGACCATACATGTTTGCATACTTAATCCTGTTGATGTTAAGGCTCATAGCGATGAATTTTTAAAATTCCGTGCAGTTATTTTTGAAAGCGCTTCTTCTTTCACATTCGCAGCAGTTGTATCTCCGTTGGTAAGATTGCTAAAACCAAAGGCTTTTCGATGACCGCCGTAGGTAACAAGCACTACTTCTTTTTCTTCACCCGGTTCAAAACGCACTGCAGTACCCGCTGCTATGTTAAGCCGCATACCAAAAGCCTTTTCCCTGTCAAACGCCATTTGTTTATTCACCTCGAAAAAGTGAAAATGAGATCCGACCTGTACAGGCCGATCACCAGTATTTACAACGGCAATCGATACAGTAAGCCTTCCAACATTACACTCAATGTTTCCTTGTGCGAGTATGTATTCTCCGGGTATCATGAATTGAAATTTTATGAAGCCAACATTTGAAATTTTATTTGGCAGCCGTTGCGTCGCACACTTGTACAGCAAGTTCATTGTGCTGCACGGCTCGCACTGCGAACTAGATATGGCAATCGGACATAAAGCAAGATCAAGAGACAATCGCTAGGAGACAGTTGTAGAAAATATATCAGCAAGATTAATTGTAAGACCTTCAAACAATGCAGATTTAAATTCCCCTTCAAATATCGTTGCTGCAGTATGTAATTCGTAACGGTTATTTCTGAGAGAGTAAATTTCAATGGCAGCGTATTGAGGATCGACCACCCAATATTCGCTCACACCCACCCGCTCATACAAATTCTTCTTTTCAATCCTATCGCGAATTAAAGATGTAGGAGAAATAATTTCAATTAGTAAATCAGGAATACCGATAATACCGTCATGGGTTATAATGGATTGCTTTTCATTAGAGACAAATACTAAGTCAGGCTGAGGCTTGTTATAATCGTCAAGAAAAACATCGATAGGAGACGGGAAAATTTCACCTAATTTTTTTTCCGTTACAAACTTATCAAGTGTAATAAGTAAAATTTTACAGATCCTCTGATGCATTGGTGTCGGCGCTGATTTCTGTATCATTTCTCCATTAATGATTTCATAATAGTAATTGTCATCCTCGTCAAACAACATTTCACGAAATTCCTTCACACTCACTTTTGTATTTGAGATTACCGTTTCCATACCAAATGCTTTAATTCAAATATAAGAAAAATTAAGGATGCCATAACGGGTCTCACGCGACTATCTTATCGGATCGTGCACCGTTACCAGCTTTGTTCCATCAGGAAATGTTGCTTCAATTTGTATCTCATGAATCATTTCAGGAATCCCTTCCATTACGTCTTGGCGGGTAAGAATTGTCGCTCCAAACTGCATCAACTCTGCAACAGATTTTCCGTCACGGGCAGCTTCCTGCAATTGGCTACTGATTAGTGCTATCGCTTCGGGATAATTTAATTTAAGTCCTCTTGCCCTTCTTTTTTCAGCCAGTTCCCCTGCCAGAAATAATAAAAGCTTTTCAGACTCTCTTGGAGTTAAGTGCATACGGTTGAAGATAAATTGGGTTGTTACTATGGCAAGCACTCAACTACGAAAAATACTAAAAACAAGATACTTTTTAGTAGGTTTTTTCGAATAATTCAAATTCCAGTTCAGAGGTCTTTTTTTAGGGATATTTTAAAAATCTCTATAAAATATATGCTCCCAACAGTTCCTCGCCTTCAACTTCCACCTGTATATGATCTTGTAAGGTAGTAGCTATCGAAAGACCTATGTAATCAATTTTTATAGGGAAGTTTTTGTGCATTCGTTCAACAAGAGACATTGTCTGAATTCTTTTTGGATAGAATTCTAACAGGGGCTTTAATGCATACAAAAGTGTTCTGCCGCTGTTTGTAACATCATCTACCAGCAGTACGTTTTTGTTATTAAAATCTATTGCTTCGCTATAGGTTATTTTACCAGGGTGTCTCTTATTGAGCTGACAGGAAATAATTTGAACCGGTATCTCAAGGAGACTTTCTAATAATAGGAATAACTTTTTTGCGATGACCATTCCGCTACCCGTGATTCCGACGATTATCAATGGTTCGGTTTCACCGTACAATTGCCCCGCAATTTCCAATGCAATTCGTTGCATTTTCTTTTCAGCAACTTCTTTTGAGAGTATCAGGTTTTTGGCCGCCATTGGTAATTTTTTACTTTCAAAAATAGTGATAAAACAACCTGCAAACCTTATATCGATAGCTTTCAAAAAACTTACCTTGCAATTGTAATATTGACTTATGCAAATATTTCAGCAGCTTTTATTTTTAGCGATCACTATTCTTGCCGTTTTATTGTTTGTCAAAAATGTAAAGAAAATCAGGAGAAATATTTTGCTGGGCAGGGACATAGATTTAAGTGACAACAAATCTGAAAGGTGGAAAAAAGTTCTTTTGCTGGCCATCGGTCAAAAAAAGATGTTTAAATATCCGTTAGTTGCTGTATTGCACCTAATGATCTATGCCGGCTTTATAATAATCAATCTTGAAATTCTTGAGATAATCCTTGACGGAATTTTTGGTACTCATAGAATGTTTGCCGGACTACTTGGAAGTGTTTATTCGTGGTTAATTAATTCTTTTGAAATATTAGCTTTCCTGGTTCTTGCCGCGTGTGTTGTTTTCCTTGCTCGTAGAAACGTAATAAAAGTAGACCGATTAAACAAAAGGGAACTTGATGGATTTCCAAAAACAGATGCAAACCTGATTTTGATGACCGAAATTGTTTTGATGACTTTGTTTTTAACCATGAATGCCGCTGACCAGGCTTTGCAACAACAGCATTACGGACACTATACTCAAACGGCCTCATTCTTTATCTCTGGGTTACTAACACCATTATTTACAGGAATGACTACAACTGCCCTCGTTGCAATTGAAAGAACTTGCTGGTGGCTTCATATTGTCGGTGTGTTAGCCTTTTTAAATTATCTGCCCTATTCGAAACACCTGCATATCATACTTGGGTTTCCTAATACTTATTACAGCAGCACCGAGCCGATGGGAAAGTTTACCAATATGAAGGAGATACAAAATGAAGTCTTGTACGCGATGCAACCAGAATTGGCTCCTACAGGTGATGCCGCTCCAGCAAAATTTGGTGCTAAAGACGTTCCTGATTTGACGTGGAAAAATTTGATGGATGCTTATAGCTGTACAGAATGTGGGCGTTGTACTGCAGCTTGCCCGGCAAACATTACGGGCAAAAAACTAAACCCCCGGAAGATCATGATGGATACGAGGGACCGGATGGAAGAGATTGGAAGGAATATTAATAAAAACAAACAATTTGTTGAAGATGGTAAAACCTTGCTTCGTGATTATATAACCGAAGAGGAAGTCAGGGCGTGTACCACCTGCCAGGCTTGTGTGGAAGAATGCCCTGTCAGCATAAGTCCACTTGATATTATCGTTCAGCTTCGTCGCCACCTGGTGATGGAAGAAAGCAATGCGCCGCAAGAATGGAATGGAATGTTTAGCAATGTTGAGAACAACTTTGCTCCGTGGAAATTTTCGCCCGACGATCGGGATAGATGGGCAGAGGAAATGAAAAGCTAAAGATTTCATGCCTTTCTGCGCACCTTAACCTTCTTCACAATTCACTCTTATTGCAAGTTAAGCTCAAGCCGCCGGGCTTCGTTCTTGCAACGGGACTGCTTCGCTTGTTTCAGAAACTGCTTCGCATGTTTCTGAATGCTTTCGCTTCGCTTAGCACCCAACCGGCTGATGTCCCTTATGCAAGAACTGTTGTCGGGAGTTTTGTTAGTTTGACAAAGCTGTATGAGGCCGCGTCAAAAAAACCTACTATGTGTTCCTATGTGATCCTATAAGTCTATGTGGTGAAAAACTTTATCCCTAAATCACTTCCGCGATACATTTAACCAAAAGCTCAAATACTAACTTCAAGTACAAGGGTGCGACGCAAGAATGTATAATAGTAGCTGTTAGCCGGGCTCAAAATAATTTTCTTTATCCTACTCCAATAAAAGAAGAGTATTAGGCTGAGTTTCTCCCTGCGTTGATAATTCCAAACGAGCAACGCATCACCAGCTTCTGATATACTTGCTTTTCTTCGTCACTAGCATTTCTTTCATCGAGGCCGCGAATGACTGCCATAGCGTATTGCTGAATGGTCAAAAGCGGGAGCACAATTTTCTCACGCATTTGAATAGACAAGGCTTCAACGGGGTAATTATCCATTAATTCAGTTTGGTCTGAAATTGCTAAAATGTACTTTCTCGTCAGCTCATACTCGTCATGTATCCGGTTCCACATTTCTCCGTACTTCGCATCTGTAGCCAGATAAGCTGTGAGCGGAAAAAAGCACTTTTTCATAGACATTTCGCAATTATCAATAAGGGTTTTGAAGAACAGGGAATTTTGATACAAGTTCTTAATTTCATCTAAACGCCCTTGCTTGTCTAACACCTGCATTGCATGTCCGACACCGTAATAGCCTGTCAGGTTTTGTTTTATCTGGCTCCAAGATCCAACGAAAGGTATCGCACGAAGATCATTGATTGTTAGTTTCGAAGAGCTTCCACGTTTTGATGGACGGCTACCAATATTGGTTTCGCCATAGAATTTAAGCGGGCTAACATCAGAAAGATAATTCATGAATTCAGGATGCGCCTTGAGATCAAGGTAAGCTTGTAAACTTTCAACAGCCAAATCGTTCATTAGTTGTTCTTCTTTGTCAGTCAGCGTTTTTTCTTTTGCTGCTAACAGCTCGTTACTGATGCCTGCATTTAACAGTTGCTCCATATTAAATCTCGCCGACTCAATGCTGCCATAGCTAGTACTAATGGTTTGTCCCTGGATGGTTAGTTGAATTTCTCTGTTGGCAACTTCCTTACCCATCGACGCATAGAACTTGTGACTTTTACCACCACCTCTTGCCGGCGGTCCACCCCTGCCGTCGAAAAAGACAACATTTACATTATATTTTTTAGAGACCTGCGTCAATTCTCTTTTTGCCTTATAAATACCCCAGTTCGCCATCAGGTAACCACCATCCTTGGTTCCGTCGGAAAAACCGAGCATAATTGTTTGCGTATTATTTCTCTTTGAAAGATGCTGCCTGTAAAATTTATTCTCATACAAGCAACTCATAATTTCGGTTGCATTTTGCAAATCTTCTACAGTTTCAAACAGAGGCACAATATCAACCGTCATCTCTTCTTTCTTCCACCCGCGCAATAAGAAAAGACCGTACACTTCAAGCACGTTTAACGCACTGTTGCACTGGCTAATAATGTACCGATTGCAACCCTGCTCCCCATTATATTGCTGAATTATTTTTACTGCCCCAACTGATTCTAGTGTGTCACGCAATACCCCTGTTTCATATTTTTCGGGATCAGCCGGCGCTTCAACATTCATTAAGACCTCAATCTTCTGTTGTTCATTTAGTGAGGCATAATCGGAAGGAAGTACATCTTCAGTTGATGCAATCAGTTCAAGCAAAGAATTATGTACAGAACTTTCCTGCCGTATGTCGAGCGTTGCGAAATGCAGCCCAAAGACGTGTACTTTATTAATTACGTTTTCAATCAATGAAACAAATAATCCGTTGTGATCCCTTATGGTTATGTCTCTTGCATTTTCGAGTGCTTCCAGTATTTTTTCTCTTGTGACTTCATTCTGGTCGCCCTGAACAAAAATGTTTCTGTACAGCAATCCTTCTAACGTAGCAAGAATGCTATCAACACCTTTAAAAGTAAGGCGTCTTTTTATTCTTCTTATGTCGCGGTAGTAGCATTTTATAATGCTTGATCTTAATGCATTTGCCACTTTTAAGGTCGTCGCTGTATTTACGTTCGGATTTCCATCACGATCGCCGCCGGGCCAGAAGCCCATCCCCATAATAGGGTGATGATCGCTCATAGTTTCAGGAAACTGAGATTTCAAGTCGGTAATCATGTTACCGGTAGCGGCATAAAAAATATTTTCCATAAACCAAAGCAGGCTCATGGCTTCATCGTAAGGAGTAGGTTTTTCCTTATTGAAAAAAGGTGTTTTCGCTAACTGCTGCAAGTACATATTTACACGACTGATCTCGTTGCCTTTCAGCGCCATGGAGAGGTCGTTGATGATGCCTAAAACTGAACCGGGATAAAACTGGGTAGGATGTGCGGTAAGAACAAGTTTTACCGAAAAGTCTTTCAACTTATCAGCAAGCTTGTGCTGCAAAGAATTTTGGATAATCTGAGATGTAAGATGTTTTAGCGTTCCGGGTCCGTTTATGTCAATGACTTCATTATACGCAGAATCTTCAAGGGCATCAAACAAAACCACCTGCCGCTCTACGTAATGAATAAACCTGAAAAGAAGATCTGTTTTATCCTTTTCATTATCGTAAGCGGTATAACGTTCAAAAAATGTCTCAATAATTTGTTGCGGGCTTTCGCTGCGTTTATATCCTTCACTACAGTTTTCAAGCAACAACGAAAGGTGTATGCCTGTATTTTCGATCCTGTGAAAAGGCAATGAAATGAACAGGCTATTAAACAGTTGAAATTTAATAGCAACATTATTCTTAAATACCTGCAAGATGTCTGAAAAGTTAGAATCCATAGTAATGTTCTTTACAAGAGTAGTTTTAGCAGGCAAACATCGTTCGCGATAAAAATATTCTAAAAAAAACAATTCGGTGAAAATTGTATTTCTACAATTACGATGGTCAAAAAGTAAAACAGGTATTTTTGATATGACTATCTAGATAAAGGCCGGTTTTCTTCAGGATGAGCTTTAATTCGTGGTGTAGAATCGCTTCTGACAGAATTCCCTAAATCTATTTAAACAAGGAATGCTATAAAATAAAAAAGGATGAATAAACATCCTCTTTTGTATAATAGCTGTATTAAATATTTATTGAGTCTTGTTAACAGAACCGCTTCCAGCAATGTGAGAATCAACGGTGGCGTTACCTCTATATTTCACATTTCCACTTCCGGCCACAGAAGCTTTCAACTTATCATCTGCAAACACGTTTGCATCTCCTGATCCGGCTATTGAAACGTCCACGTTTTCTGCTTTCAAATCCGGTCCATCATAATTTCCACTTCCTGAGATACGAATTTCCACATCCTTTGTCTCCCCTGAGATGTGCAGATTTCCGCTACCCGTTATATGTGTTTCAACTTTGGGAGCATTAATAGCGGCGGTAATATCACCGCTGCCTGAGATGCTGAAAGAGGTGTTGTTGTCAGTAGAAAATAACGAATTGCTTTTGATATTACCACTGCCGCTTACATTAAGGTCGGTTACTTCAGGCGTGGTAATATATACCTTAACCGGTTCGTTAGTATTGATATTTACGTTATCCCTGGTCCTGATTTCGAGCCAATTATCGTTTACAGTAGTTTCTATATATTGAAGTATGTTATCATCGGCTTCAACCTTAAGAGACCTTGGTCCCTGGTCGATATACACATCCATGTCTCCCGACACTTTTATTTTTCTAGCCTCGCTGATCTGTCTGTTTTCACTTTTTCTATTACCACTGCCCTCCACTCTTTCACCCATGTCGATACAAGAGTTTAAAAGTGTAGCTGCAATAAAGGCAGCATAAAACATTCCTTTTTTCATAACAATTAGTTTTGTAGGGCGAAAATTAGATAAACGATTTAACAGTTGAAATATTTATACTATTATTTCCTCTTTCAACTTGAAACTGCAGGCTGTATAGAATTTGTTGATGCAGGCTTTGGTTTTAGAGCGCTAGCGTTGAAGCGCAATTACTTCATCAGCAAATCATTTTTTGTCTTTGGCTCCTATCACATCAGGTGCTAAAAATTCGAAGGTTTTGGAGGCTAATAAAATAAATTACCTTCGCACCAATTTTACCTGTGACCCCGAAGGTCATTTTTATACTTATGAGCGAGAAAATTCTTATCCTAGATTTTGGCAGCCAGTACACGCAGCTAATAGCCCGTGCTGTGCGAGAAGCAAATGTTTACTGTGAAATCATACCTTATTTTAAACCTTTTATATTTGATCCAACTATAAAAGGTATTATTCTTAGCGGCTCTCCTTTTTCCGTTAATGAAGAAAATGCCCCTGTTGTTGATGTAAAATCTTTCAATGCACAACTACCCATTTTAGGGGTTTGTTATGGGGCTCAGTTAGCTGCTAAACAATTTGGCGGCAGGGTAGAAAAAAGCAATAAAAGAGAATATGGAAGAGCGCAACTGCAAGTGCAACAGCAGCACGACGTTTTGCTCGAGGGCATATCGAGCCGTTCACAGGTTTGGATGAGTCACGGCGATACTATTTTGTCCCTTCCTGAAGATTTTGAGATTTTAGCCACTACCGATTCGATACCTGTTGCTGCATTTAGAAAAAAAGCTGGTGATGGCTACCCTTTACATGCGCTTCAATTTCATCCGGAAGTCTATCATTCCACAGAAGGGAAAAAGATTATTTACAACTTTTTGGTAAATGTTTGCGGCTGCGCGCAGGATTGGACGCCAGGCGCATTTGTGCACGAGGCAATTGAAAGCATTAAACAGCAGGTTGGCGACGGACAAGTTATTATGGCTTTAAGTGGTGGTGTTGATAGTACCGTTGCTGCTACCCTTATCAGCCGTGCAATCGGTGATCGATTACACGGAATTTTTGTTGATAATGGAGTGTTACGAAAAAATGAATTCGAACAGGTACTAGAAACATACAAAGAGATTGGTTTAAATGTTAAAGGCGTAGATAGAAAACAAGTGTTTTACGACGCCCTTAAAGACAAGGTCGATCCTGAAGAAAAAAGGAAAGCAATAGGCAAATTATTTATTGATGTTTTCCAGGAGGAAGCGTCAGACATTACCAACGTCAGTTTCCTGGGACAGGGAACGATATACCCGGATGTTATAGAAAGTGTAAGTGTGCACGGACCTTCTGCCACTATTAAATCGCATCATAATGTGGGAGGACTTCCTGAAAAAATGCACCTGAAATTAATTGAACCCCTTAAATATCTTTTTAAAGACGAGGTAAGAAAAGTAGGCATTGAACTTGACATCCCACATGACCAATTATTCCGCCATCCGTTTCCAGGGCCGGGGCTAGCTATAAGAATTATAGGTGAAGTGACTGCTGAAAAAGTTAAACTTTTGCAGGATGCAGACGACATTTATGTGAGAGCACTAAAAGAACATAAGCTCTATTCCAGTATTTGGCAGGCAGGTTCCATTTTGTTGCCAATAAAAAGTGTAGGCGTTATGGGCGATGAACGAACGTATGAGCATACACTGGCATTACGAGCTGTAACATCAGTAGACGGAATGACGGCCGACTGGGCTCATCTCCCTTACGAGTTTTTGGCCCACGTTTCAAACGAGATAATTAATAATGTGAGAGGCATTAACAGGGTGGTCTACGACATTAGCAGTAAACCGCCCGCCACTATCGAGTGGGAATAGGCACTAATTTTGCAAACCATCTGAAATTATTTTTATTAATGCGCAGCTTCTATCGTTTTGTAATACTGGCTATTCCTATTTTTTGCATTGCTGTTCAATTGCACGGCCAGTATTACGATACGTCAAAACCTGTAAAAGTAGCTGTGTTTATTCCTTTATATGCAGATGATGTTTTCTCCGAAACATCTTTTCTTACCGATAAGACCAACTTGCCTAAAAACGTATTACCGGGGCTTGAGTTTTACAATGGGGTAATGATGGCAATTGACAGCTTAAATGCAGAAGGATCAAGGGCAGAGATTTCAATTTATGATATAAAGCAAAATGCCAAATCCCTTAATACATTATTAAAATCATCTGAGTTAAATAATGTTGGTCTCATAATCGCCGCCATTACCAATACGGCCGAATTAAAGTTGTTTGCTGACCAGGCATTAATTAAAAACATACCCATTATATCTGCTACCTATCCCAATTATGTCGGAGTTAGTCAAAATCCTTTTTTAGTAGTCTTAAATTCTTCCTTCCAGGCACATCTGCAGGGGTTGTATAAGCACATGCAGCGGTATTACGGTTCTCAAAACATTATTGCTGTTACAAGAAAAGGCACATCAGAAACTTTTATAAAAAGCTACTTTACCGCTTTAAATAGGTCCCCGCGCTCCGTTCCGCTAAAGTTAAAGTGGGTCACCATAGATGATGCATACTCAAACATTAATACTTTAAAACGCAGCTTGGACAGCACAAAAAACAACGTGGTTTTTGTAGCATCTCCTCTCGAAAGTTTTGGATTAAACATTGTCGAGTCCCTCAGCCTTAATGAAAGTTACCGCACTACTGCTATTGGCATGCCCACCTGGGACAACATTAAAGAGCTTGATAAACCAAAATATCGTAACATAGAAATTGTGTTTTCTACGCCATTTTTGTACTATTCGCAAAACCAAAGCCTCAGTTCTTTAATAAATAAAAGATATAAAGAAAGATATTACAGCCGGCCAAGCGACATGGTTTTTAAAGGCTTTGAAATGACTTATCATTTTACCAAACTTCTTACCAAGCACAAAAACAATCTGGTAAATAATCTCTCAGACAATAGCTTTACTCTTTTTAACCACTTTATGTTACAACCTATTCGACTTAAAAGCGCTAGCATAAAACCTGATTTTCTGGAAAACCGAAAGTTATACTTTATCAAAAAGCAGGGTGGAAACGTAAAAAGTATCATTTAAGAAAGCTGTGACCGTTAGCTGAAAACAAGTTAACAAAGTGTACGATCTCCAGCCAATCTTGTTCCCTTTTCCTTCGCACCTAATGCAGGTTTGAAACAAAAGCAGTAGCCGTTTTGTAGCCAATAGTTGCAACCTTTAATCATCATTGTTGTGTCACTCCCTTGTACCGCAAATCTTTATTGAAACTTTATCGCTTTTTATTCTCCCATACTCTACTTTATTAATGGATTTTTATTACAGTAATTTGCAACGCAAATTGTGTTAGTATAACAAAATGAAATATTACATTATAGCTGGCGAAGCGAGTGGAGACCTGCACGGAAGCAACCTGATAAAGCAATTACATCGCCTCGACATAACTGCAGACGTACGGTGTTGGGGAGGGCAAATGATGGAATCAGCAGGCGCAACACTGGTGAAAGATTATAAAACGCTTGCCTTCATGGGCTTTGTCGAGGTAATCATGAATCTTAGCACTATACTAAAAAACATTAAGTTTTGTAAGCAAGACATACAATCCTTTCAACCTGATATTTTAATATTAATTGATTATCCCGGCTTCAACATCAGAATTGCGGAATGGGCGAAAAAAGAAGGAATAAAAACAGTTTATTACATTTCTCCCCAAATATGGGCGTGGAAAGAAAACCGGGTTCATACCATTAAGAAGTATGTAGATAAAATGCTGGTAATTTTACCTTTCGAAAAAGATTTTTATAGCAAGTGGCAGTATAAAGTAGAGTATGTCGGTCACCCGCTAGTGGAAGTAATCGAAAGCTTCAGAGCTGCAAATTTGCCTTCGTCCACACACAAAATCAAAACCATTGCGCTACTTCCGGGCAGCAGAAAGCAGGAGATCAATAAAAAGTTACCTGTTATGTTAGAAGTAAGCAAAGCCTTCCCCGATTACCACTTTGTTGTAGCGAAAGCTCCCGGACAGGAAGATGCTTTTTATGAGCCTTTTTTGGCCCCTTATAAAAACGTTTCAGCTTTAGCGGGAAGAACTTACGACTTACTAAACCAGGCAACTGCTGCACTTGTAACAAGTGGTACCGCTACCTTAGAAACTGCATTGTTTGGCGTACCGCAAGTGGTCTGCTACAAAGGCAATCCCCTTTCGTACCAGATAGCAAAAAGAGTAATCAAAGTAAAATACATCTCCCTTGTTAATTTAATAATGGACAAGCCTGTAGTGAAAGAATTAATACAGCACGAAATGACAACAGAAAATTGTATTAAGGAATTGAAAGAGCTGCTGGAAAACCCTGCACGAAAACAACAGCTGCAACAGGATTATTTTAAGCTTAAAAACTTATTGTTGCAAGGCGGCAATGCCTCATCGAATGCTGCCAGCATCATTTATGAATTCGTAAAAAAGCAATAGCGCGTTGTCCCTGTTTTTACAAATGATCAAACGGATCCAACAGTGGCGCCCAAAAACAATAACTTAAGGAGGAATGGCAATTTTAAACAAAAAAAATGGCCTCTCCGTGGAAACGGAGCGGCCTCTAACGATTGCTTGCCATATGAAAATCTTCGAATACTTTATATTTGCGCTGACTGCTACAGCTTAGTTTCTCAACAAGAAGAAAAGTGCTTTTCTCTTTGTTTCTGATACAAATGTAGGTCGTGTTATTAAAGCTAATAAAACATCTTCGACGTTGTTTTATTATGACAAGAGGGTTAATAAAAGTGTTAAAACCCTTGCCAGCATGCTGTTTCACTATAATTATTAAATGATGTCCAACCGATATTCTGATACTTTATTTCAACTCATACACTCACTTGAAAAGGCCGAAAAAAGAAATTTCAAGCTTTATATAAAAAGAAGTTCTGCCAAAGAAGACCTGAAAATTATTCAGTTATTCGATGCGATGGACAAACTGAATGAGTATGATGAGAAATTGCTTTTAAAGAAACTGCCTTCGATAGAGAAGCCGCAATTATCTAATTTAAAAACACATTTATACAAACAGGTTCTTGCAAGCTTACGCCTGTTAAAAACCAGTGAAAATATTGACTTGCAATTGCATGAGCAATTGGATTACGCGCGAATTTTATATAACAAAGGATTGTACTTGCAAAGCCTGAAAATTTTAGAGCGCATAAAAGAACTGGCACGCTCCTATAACCAGGATAGCTTCTTAATACAGGTCATTTCGTTAGAGAAAAAGATAGAGACGCTGCATATAACACGTAGTATGCAAGATCGTGCAGACAGGCTGACTGCTGAAGCAAATGAAATAAACGACAGAAGAAGAATAATTACGCAACTTTCTAACCTTGCATTACAACTGTACAGTTGGTACATAAAAAACGGCCATGCAAGAAATAAAGAAGATGAAACCGGGGTAAGAAAGTTTTTTATCGACAACCTTCCCCCCGATGCCCATAAGCTCACCGGCTTTTACGAGAAGCTGTACCTGTGTCAGAGCTACTGCTGGTACGCTTTCATTCGACAGGACTTTTTAATGTATTATCGCTATACCCAAAAGTGGGTAGATCTTTTTAATGAGCAGGATTTTATGATTAGTGTAGAAACAGGTCATTTCATAAAAGGAATGCATAACCTGCTAAACGCACATTTCGACCTGCGCAATTTTAAAAAGTTTGAAGTCGTGTTACAGGAGTTCGAGAAATTTGCTGCTTCAGATGCCACCATGCACCACGACAATTTTCGCACACAAACTTTTGTTTACATCTACAGCTCTAAACTCAACCAACATTTTATGCTCGGCACGTTTAAAGAAGGCTTGTCGCTGGTTCCGTATATAGAAGAAAAACTGCAAGAGTATTCATTGTTCATCGATCCTCATCGCGTGCTGGTATTTAATTATAAAATTGCTACCCTGTATTTTGGTAACGGCGATTACAGCACCTCTATCGATTACCTGCAAAAAATAATAAACACCAATGCCGACTTGAGAAACGACTTACAATGTTATGCGCGCCTTGTACACCTGATGGCTCACTTCGAATTGGGAAACTTTGACATCATCGAATACCTCATAAAATCAGTCGTGCGTTTTATGGCTAAAATGCAAAACCTGACAGTGATTGAAGAGGAGATGTTTAAATTTTTACGAAGCACTTTTCACATATCCCGAAAAAAATTACAACCAGAGTTTGTAAAATTTCTTGATAAAATAAAACAGTATGAAAAAAGCCGTTTCGAAACGCGGTCCTTCGCCTACCTCGATATTATCTCGTGGGTAGAAAGTAAAGTATATGGAAAAACTATGAGTGAAATAATAAAAGAAAAGCACGTAAGCAACCGAAGAAAATCAGAACAAAAAACAAATATGGTTGCTATGGATGTGTAAGCCTTACTTTCCGCTCCCCTTGCTTAATCCTTTAATTAATTTTAATGTTTTACCAGCTTTAGAACAGGAAGGAGACATCGTTGCGACGCTCCATTCGCCAATAATAACTCTATTGAAAATCCTCATCGCTAATAACTTGCACATTTATAACAGCACCAGTGATGAAGATTTTTAATCCCCGTCGCATTATCGTTCTAATTTAAAACCAGGTTCCAGTGCAGGACGCCTGTTTGTGTTGGCTACTTTCCACCCTGTCCGATACATCCAGTCTCCCATTTTTTTCAGCTTAGAATAGTCTATTCTTTCTGCTTTATCCATAGGAGTATGATAATCTGAATGCAAAAGTGTAGTAAAAAAGACAGCAGGATAACCGGCACGGGCATAAGGTAAATGATCGCTTCTAAAATACCAGCCTTCAACATGAGTAGGTTTATCCCAAAGCGTATCTAACTTAAATTTGGGACCTTCATTATTTGACTGCATTGCCATTGCCACCAATTCACTTGAGTTTTTATGAGGCGGGTAAGCCCCCAGCAACGCCGCGCTGTCAGGATTGTTTCTCCCAATCATATCGCCATTGAGTACAGCTACTACAGATGTTTTCGGAACAGTGGGGTGTGCAGCATACCATTTTGAACCTAACAATCCACGCTCTTCAGCGCCATGCCATACAAACAAAGCCGAACGCTTTCCTGGATTCGATTTAAATGCCCGCGCAATTGCAAGTAAGGCCACACTTACACTCGCATTATCATCGGCACCATTATAAATAGAATCTGTGCCATAAGGTAGTCTTACGCCATCATGGTCCTGGTGTCCACTAAACAACACATATTCCTTTGACAGTTCCTTATCAGTGCCTTCAATTTTTCCAATAATATTTACCGAAGGGTATTCAAAATGCTCAACATTAATAGTAGCATTTAACATTGCTCCATCATTTTTAAACAAGTTTATATTACTCCCATGCAGCCAGAAGACGGGAATATTGGAAGCTGCAACCGCGTTTGGCCCGCCTTCAATATCATACAGTCCCCTTTGCATCGCAGGTACCACCTGGTTCCAGCTTTGTTCACCAAGAGGGTCGGCAATAAAAATAATGGCCACCGCTCCACGATTGATTAAGTCGGCTCTGAATTTATTTAAAACATAGCCCATATATCTCCTTTCCCACAGAGACACATCAAGATGAAGTCCTTCCTGCGAAGCTTGAATAGCAACTGCTTTACCTTTTACATCTGCTTTAGCCAGGTCTGCTTTTGACCCCTTCCCTATAAAGACAACCGGTGCTGAAACTTTTGCAGGAGTAGTGATTGCCACCAATACATCGCTCCATAACTGTAAAGATGTATTGCCGATACTGACACTGGAGTTAGTTGCAATACGATTGCGCTGTAGAGAAAAGAATTGAAAATAAGTACCATCCTCTCCCGCCGGTTGTAACCCCGCAGATCTTAATTTATCTGCCCACCACATCGACACTTTCAGTTCATCCAAAGTTCCTGCTTCTCTTCCTGCAAAATGATCACTCGCCATTTCATACAGGTCTCTTTTCAAATCGGCTTCTTTAATAGCAGACAATGCCGGGGGTATAGAAGCACTTTTATTGCTTTGGGCATAGCTTGTCGTATAAACCATAATGAAGGCAAGGGCTAATACTGTTACTTTCATGTGAGGAGATTATAATTTGATATCAAACCAAAGATAAAAGAGTAATGGATTGTTCGTAAATATGCTTTTTTCATCCTCATGCTATTCATCGGTGCAAATAACATATTTCTTCCTGCTAATAGGAGTTAGCAAAAGCAAGACACTGTCATATTTTTTATTCGAGGCTATAAACCGGAACTCTTAAAAAACCGTAGATAGCTAAAAATCAGTGTTATGAATACTAAAATTCTATTTCTTTTAAAGTCCATTGCTTTAATGTACCTGTCTACATCGTTGTTGGCAGGGTGTAAAAAAGAAGATGATATGCCTGAGAAACCAAACGTTTTATTTTATGTGTTATCCGACAATAATCAACTGCTTCAATTTAATGCAAAAAATGCTACTACGGCAATAAGCACCGCAACCATTACAGGACTACAGAGTGGAGAAAAGTTACTGAGTATTGATTTCCGCCCCGCTACCGGGCAATTGTACGGCCTGGGAAGTACAAGCCGCCTGTATGTTCTTAATACCAGCGGTGCGGCTCGTGCCATTGGAAGCGCTCCTTTTACACCAGCTATTGCCGGCACATCAGCAACTATAGACTTTAACCCAACTGTTGACCGTATTAGACTTATTAGTTCAAGCGGACAAAACCTTCGATTAAACCCCGAAACAGGAACAGTTGCAGCTACCGACGCTCCGATTAATGGTGTTGCCAATGCTGTTATAACTGAGGTCGCCTACACTAATAACACTGCAGGAGCTGCTGCCACAGTACTATTTAATCTTGATGCTACTACTGATAAATTGTATAAGCAAGACCCTCCTAATGATGGCAAACTCGTAGAAGCAGGAAGTTTAAACGTAGATTTTACAGGAACAGCCGGCTTTGATATTGCGGCCGGCACTAACACTGCTTTGGCTGCTTTATCGGTCAATAACACAACAGGTCTCTATGCTATTAACCTTGACAATGGGAGCACAACATCTTATAATAATCTTCCGGCTAACCTTAAAGTTGTTGGCCTGGCCATTCCCACACAGCCCGTTGCTTATTCTATAGATGCAGATAATAACCTGCTCATATTTAATCCATTTTCAACAACCCAACAGCCAGTTTCAAAAGGTGTAACGGGGATACAAAACGGAGAAAAAATAGTGGGTATAGATATGAGACCGATTAACGGACAGTTGTACGGCCTTGGAAATACGGGTCGTTTGTATACATTTAATGTTTCCTCAGGCGCAGCATCTGTTGTTGGCGCTATTCCCCTGGTTTTAACAGGTACTGATTTTGGATTTGACTTTAATCCAACTGTTGATAGAATAAGAATAGTTAGTAATACCGGTCTAAATCTTAGGGCTAATCCTAACGACGGCACACTTTCAGCAGCAGACCTCACTTTAAGTCCTGGCACACCTGCAGTAACAGCCGTCGCATATACAAACAGTTTCGCCGGAGCTACGTCAACTACCTTATTTGATATCGACACTAACACTGACCGGCTTTACAGACAAGACCCGCCTAACAACGGCGTGCTCGTTGATTTAGGTCCGATAGGTATTAATGCAACCACTGTTAATGGCTTTGATATTGGCGGCACAAGCGGCATAGCATTCGCCATCTTTACAGTCGGTTCTTCTGCTGGTATTTACACCATCAACCTGCAAACAGGAACGGCTACTAAAACTGCTGATTTTCCTAAATCTGTTATGGCAATGGCTGTAGGATTGGGATTTTAATTACTGTTAGGATTTGAATATTAAACAGCAGGTTCCATTTTTCAACCAGTGTATAACAAAGAGGGTGGTTTGCTTTAAAGCAAGCCACCCTCTTTGTTTGAAGGTATAAATTTGGAAGATGTGCCGGAAAGTGAAGAAGTGCTTTTCCGGCAATACTTCACCCCGATGTCATCACTGCTCGATAGTCTTTGTTTGATATATTTAATTATCTATGTTGATACGAATAGTGTAAAAACCTGCTGACATAACAATGAGCTTAACGGTGGTAAGATTAGAAAGTATTTGAAGTTCTGCTCCCAGATCAGCGTTTATAGGTAAGCGGCATTTGCAAGGGTTAAAATATTAGTATATTTTACTTTGTAACTGATACCTTTTAATATTCAATCACTAGAAATGATTTTTAATAATTCTAATCCATTTGACACTATACAACAGATCGCGGGCGGCTATTGCCTTGCCCGGTGTCTTCATGCAATTGCCGATTTTGGCGTTGCCGATGTTCTCAACGGCGAACCAAAAACCGCGGAAGAAGTTGCATCTGCTACCCAAACTAATCCGGGGGCACTTCGACGAGCAGTGAGATTACTTTCTGCTTATGGAATTTTTGAAATAAATGACAATAAAATTTCTCATACTCCCGCATCGCAACTGTTAAGAAAAGATCATCCGCAATCTATGAGAGGTTTTACAAGAATGTTTAGCCTACCTATTAACTGGAAAGCGTATGAAGACTTTAATGAAGCTATTAGAACAGGTGAGCCAAATGTGGAGAAAGTGTACACCGGAGGTTTCTGGAAATACTTTGGTGACCATAAACAAGAGAGTGCCATCTTTAATGAAGCAATGGCTGATAAAGCAAACGCACAGTTGTATGGTATCATGTCGTCGTACGACTTTTCAAATTTTAAAACAATTGGTGACATAGGGGGTGGGCGTGGTCATCTCTTACAAGCCGTACTACATTCAACTTCAGGGGCACAGGGAGTATTGTTCGATCTTCCACATGTGATTGAAGACGCCAGGAAAATGGCATCAGATAGGCTAACATTACAAGCAGGAGATTTTTTCAAAGACAGCCTTCCTGCCTGTGATGCTTATTTGGTTATGGAGATTATTCATGATTGGCCCGATGCTGAGTCTATAGACATTTTAAGAGCTATCCGAAAATCGGCACCACCCCAGGCTAAACTATTATTAATAGAGTCAATTATACCAGATAGCCCGGATCCCGATTGGTCGAAGATGTTAGATATACATATGTTGACATTGTTAGGAGGCAAACAACGAACCACGAAAGAATTTGAAGCATTACTAACAGAAGCGGGATTTGCACTAACACAGGAAATAGATTGCCAGGTGGGAATTTCTATTTTGGAAGCGTCGGTCGTTTAGTAAAATGTGGCAGTTTAGGTTGCCGACTCACGACTTTAAGAGCGCTCACACTTCTGTAGAAATAAGCTCTCCGTATTCAATTAGTCCGCTTTAAGATTTTTCATCCCCAATAATTCCACGCCGAACAGTTTTAAGAAAGGCTTTCCTTTAACAATTGTTATCGCCTATTTTAAATACTTGTCAAACCAGGAAATAAATTGCTGCTCGTCAATTCCAATATTGTCCCATCCATGTGCACCGCCTTTTTTAATGACTAGTTGATTTGAAATATTAGTCTCCTTTAATTTTTCGATGATCGTTTCCGATTGTTGCAGGGGCACAGTTCTGTCGGCATCTCCATGAATAATCAAGACCGGTGGATCATCTGAAGTGACAGCATATATGGGAGAATTCTGTTTCACTATTTCCGCCAATTTGGTCGGCTCGGCTATAACCTTATACGTCCTGGTGGAGTCACTCCACTCTTTAAACTCAAAGGCTGAAGCTACTCCAGCTAAAGCAAGTAACCCCCTCGCCTCTGTAAGGTTTGCTTTTTCCTGGCCCCAATTTAAAAAGTCGGTTGGGGGATAAAAGACAGCTACTGCCTGTACCCTGCTGGAAACCTTATCGATAGGATCTTTTGAAGCGGTATCAACTTTATCATCCAACAATCCTACCATCAACGATAAATGGCCACCAGAAGATGAACCGGTAATGCCAATATGTGAAGGGTCAATATTGTATTCTTTAGCATGATACCTTATAAATCTTACAGCTCTTTTCAAATCAGCTATCTCATCGTTGATTGCATATCTTGGTTGAGAGCCATGCATGGTAACAAAAACGGTATACCCTTTATCAACATAGATCTTTGCACGGTTAGTAAGGTATGTTGCATAATTATAACTCGATACCCAGTTTCCACTAACAACACTAATGATGGCTTTTCCGTTAGAACGTTCTTTTGGAGCCAGCTTAAACATCGTTAAAGCCATACCATCTTTTCTGCCATAAATAATTTCAGTGTTTTTAAAAGCAATAGGGTTTTGTGCTTTGCAGGCTGCAAAAGAGGAAAGGGTTATTAAGGATAATAATAGATATCTCATAAGTCGAAGTGATAGCTTTATGATTTGTAAATTCTGCAATAATTTTTATGCCTCATTGTACCTCGGCTCAATATTTACCTTTTCCTATTAGGCCTATAATCCTGTTGAAAATAGTGATGCTTTCGGGCGACGGATTGAACATCTGAAAGTCCGAAAAGGCTCAATTCAAACTTCAACTATCCCTCAATACTTCCAAAAGGGTTCGATACAGCACTTCCGCTCCCATCGTTAAATCTTCGTAAGAAGCAAACTCAAGTGGGTTATGACTAATTCCGTCTTTACAGCGAACGAAGATCATCGCGTAGTCAGTGGCATAACTTAAAGCCATAGCATCGTGAAAAGGTCCGCTCATAAGTTCCGGAGCATCAAGGTTAAGAGCAGTGCATTGGTTGTGGATAATCTCTCTGAGCCAATCTGCACAATAGCGAGGTTCGCTGTTCCAGTCTTCACTAATGATGTAAGTGAGGCGGTGTTTATGGCAAATGGCTTCTATTTGTTCGCGTAGCTCTGCTTCATATCGGTTGCGGCGGGCGAGGTCAATATCCCGAAGGTCAACGGTAAAAGTCACTTCTTCGGGAATGATGTTTCGGCTTGCGGGAAAAACATTCAGGGCGCCTACGGTGCCTACGGTAGGCGCACCAGCTATTTGGGTAGCGATGCTGCGAAGTGCAAGAATAATTTCAGCTGCACCAACAAGGGCATCCTGGCGAATAGCCATAGGCACCGAGCCGGCATGACCGGCCATTCCCCTAAGCTTTACCGTCCACCAAAGTGGTCCGGAGATACCTGAGACAACACCGATAGGTTTATTGGCAAGATCAAGCACCGGGCCTTGCTCTATATGCAGCTCAAGGAAGCAGTGGATGCTGCCGGCGGCATACTGGCTCTCGTGAAATTTATCCGGATCGCAACCAAAGTCTGTTAGTGCCTGCCTTCGCGTGATACCCTCTTTGTCTGCCCGATCTAGTTCGCCTTCTTCGAGGCGTCCAAGAATGCCACGGCTTCCAAACAGACCTTTGTTGAACCGCCATCCCTCTTCGTCGGCAAAGGAGACCACTTCAATGGTCCGCTGCGGTTTTATAACTTGTTCGGTAAGTGTTGTAACAGCTTCAATCGCACAAAGTACGCCAGCTACACCATCAAAGCGGCCGCCGTACGGTTGGCTATCAAGATGAGAGCCCATCATTACAACAGGCAGTTCCGGCTGGGTTCCTTCCAGCCGTCCTATCAGGTTTCCAAAGTGGTCTATCCGGGTAGTCATGCCTGCTTCGCGCATCCACATTGAGGCAAGTTCGAATGCTTGCTTTTCGGTTGGTGAAAGTGTTGGTCGATTGGTTCCGGTTTCACCTAGCTTTCCGATTTCACTCATTTGTTCAAAATGCTCCTGGAGGCGGATGGGGTTTATAGTCATGAAGTGGATGTAAGTTGTATGCGGGAAGTTATGAAATTATAGTTACGAGTGCCCACTTCTGAAACCTGCGGTTCTTGTTTGCAGCTGCGGGAAGGAAAGTTCATTTGCCCGTGAGTATTTTTGGATAAGAAGAAATAACCGCAGAGGAAATGCAAGTGATTTACAAAGATAACCGGAAGGTAAGTTTCGTACTTGTCCGTGTTTTTTTGCGTGCCCTATGCGGTGAAGTATTTTTTCAAGGAATGAAACAACAGCCTCGCTTTAGTTTAAACAAGCTTAAGTTATCTTGCGATCATGAAATATCTGCTCATTTCTTTGTTCGTTCTACAGGCAGCAATTTGCTATAGTCAAAGAAATAAATCACAAAGTAATAAGGCGTATTTCCCTACTTACGGCGAATGGAAAGAACAAAGTCCGTCAGTCTCATTTGATACTGCGAAACTTGCTGCAGCTATACAATTTGCCAAAGCCTCAGAGGTGAAGCAGACAAGAAGTATGGAATTATCACAAGCCCAAACATTTGGCAAAGAACCTTTCGGGCAGGGAGTTGGGCCTTTTTCAGACAGGGGCGATCAAACAGGAATAATTCTTCACAAAGGATATATTGTCGCATCGTGGGGAGAACCTTTAAGGGTAGATATGACACATAGTGTTACCAAAAGTTTTTTGTCATCTGTCATCGGCCTAGCCGTTGACGCCGGGCTAATAAAAAGTGTAAATGACCCTGTTGCTAAATACGTTCCTCCTATTGAGATCTACGATCCTTTATACCATCGTTCCCCTGAAAATATAGGCACTTCTGAAATGCTTGCCCCTTTTGCTTCCCCGCATAACAGAACCCTTACGTGGGATGTTATGCTGCGGCAAACAAGCGATTGGGAAGGAACGTTATGGGGCAAACCCGAATGGGCCGACAGACCAGATGCGGATGTTTCGAAGTGGTTGACCCGTAAAAGAAACACGCCCGGAAGTGTATATGAATACAACGATGTACGTGTAAACGCATTGGCGCTGGCAGCAACGTGTGTATGGCGCAAACCATTACCACAAGTCCTTAAAGAACAAATTATGGATCCAATAGGGGCATCTAACACCTGGAGATGGACCGGTTATCGCAATTCGTGGATTGTACTCGATGGACAACCAGTTCAGTCAGTAAGCGGTGGCGGACATTGGGGTGGAGGCATGTTCATTAATGCTTATGATATGGCTCGTTTTGGTCTACTCACCTTGCACAAAGGCCATTGGAATGGAAGGCAGTTGATATCTGAACAATGGATAAAACAATCGGTTACCCCTACCTCTGCACAACCCGGTTATGGTTTTATGAACTTTTTTGTAAATGCTGATAAAAAGTTTATGCCGAATGCACCTTCCACTGCATTTGTGCATGTAGGCAACGGAACTAATATTATTTATGTAGATGCGGAAAACGACATAGTAATGGTTGCAAGATGGATTGAAACAAAAGCTGTTGACGGATTGGTACAAAGGGTTTTGGCAGCCCTGAAAAAATGATCGGTGATTATCGGGAGAAAAGTAATGTAATGGCTACAGAACCCGGTTGTGCAACCTGGAAGAAAAAATCATCCGCAAAGAAATGAAGCATGTTGAAATCCTGTTGAATTATCACTCATCTAGTATTGTTTATCTTTGCCCCATGAAGATTTTAATGGTTTGCCTGGGGAACATTTGCAGGAGTCCACTGGCAGAAGGGATATTAAAAGATAAAATAAAAAAAGCAGGTCTTAACTGGGAAGTAGACAGTGCAGGAACGTTGGGTCGTAATGAAGGTTGTGCGCCACACGCGTTTTCACAGAAAGTGGCGCTGGATAATGGGTTAGATATCTGTGAACTTAAATGCCGCTATTTTACAAAGGATGACATAAAAAACTTCGACAAAATTTATGTAATGGATGATGAAAACTATCTGGACGTAAAAAGAATAAGTGGCAGTAATTGGGACTCCGGTAAAGTTGATTTGATATTAAATGAACTTTACCCCGGTGAAGATAGAATAGTACCGGACCCCTGGTATGGCGGTGAAGAAGGTTTTCGAAAAGTATATGAAACACTAGATAAAGCATGTGATGCTATAATTAAGAAGTATGCTCCATCAATGCACCTGGTTTAGTTTACGCTGTTGAACCCGGTAACGATCCTCAACAAAAAATTCAAAAACAAATTAGTATATAATTTAAATAAAAGCCCTTAAGAATTGGGGTAACACATGAAAGCAACATTACCGCAAGGAACAAGAGACTTTTCTGCAGAAGTAGTTCGTAAACGCAATTACATATTTAATACAATCAGGAGTGTTTTTGAATTGTATGGGTTTCAACCTCTTGAAACTCCCGCGATGGAAAACATGGAGACGCTGATGGGCAAATATGGGGAAGAAGGTGACAAACTTATTTTTAAGATTTTAAATAATGGGCTCGATAACCCCGTAAAGCATTTACAGGCACAACAGGATTTCGAAAAAGTACTGGAAGGGAAAAATACAAAAGGTCTTACAGAAAGAGCATTGCGCTACGATCTGACAATACCATTTGCCCGGTATGTTGCCATGAACTTTGGACAGCTAACGCTTCCTTTTAAGCGTTACCAGATTCAGCCTGTGTGGCGGGCCGACCGACCCCAGAAAGGAAGATACCGGGAGTTTTACCAATGCGATGCAGATGTGGTTGGAAGTAATAGTCTTCTAAATGAAGCAGAGCTTACAAGCATTTACAGCACCGTTTTTAAAAAGCTGGGAATAGACGTAGAAATAAGGATCAACAGCCGTAAAATTTTAGCCGCATTAGCGGAGTTATGTGGAGGTGCAGATAAAATGATGGACATCACCATTGCAATAGATAAGCTGGACAAAATTGGGATGGAGAAAGTAAAGGAAGAACTTTCTCAAAGAGGGCTAGATGCAGGCCAAATTTCGGGAATTGAAAATTATCTTTTAATAAGTGGAACTAATAAAGAAAAAATTCACGCATTACAAAACCTTATTGGCGGTATAGAAACTGGCAAAAAGGGAATTGAAGAAATTCAATTTCTCCTAAGCTTCCTTCCTGAATCAGTCACTAGTCAACTGTCAACTGACTTTACACTTGCCCGCGGCCTTAACTATTACACCGGGATAATTTTTGAGGTAAAAGCGAAAGGCGTACAAATGGGAAGTATTGGTGGAGGGGGAAGATATGATGACCTAACAGGGTTGTTTGGTGTACCAAACGTACCGGGTGTTGGAGTCAGTTTTGGAGTTGACCGCATCTACGACGTGATGGAAGAATTAAAACTTTTTCCGGAAACTGTGCAAACAGGAACTAAAGTTCTGTTTTTTAATTTAGGCCAAGCTGAAAGTAAAACAGCTTTTGGACTGATGCAGCAATTACGGGATAAAGGCACTACATCAGAAATTTTTCATGAAAACGCAAAGTTTGACAAGCAGTTTAAGTACGCCGATAAAAAAGGAATTGCATATGCCGTTATTATAGGAAGCAAGGAATTGGAGGAAGGGACTTGCGTTATCAAGGATTTAAAGAAGGGAGAGCAAAAAACTATAGGACAAGGAGAATTGATGGATGAAATGTTTTAGTAAGTCTGCTACCCCCCGGCGCATCGCAAAATTACGCAGGCCGTTTCGCTGTTGAAAAGAGATTTGCAGTACAAGTGAGTGACACAACGATGTTTAATATTTATTCAAAAGTCTATCTCAATAGCTGCCTTAAAATAAATTTTCATGCACATTTCTCCTTGATTTCGGAAAACTTTACATATTGAAACTCAGTATGAGATGAGCGGTCACTTACCTTTGCACCCATGAAATCACAAAAGAATATTCGCCACTTGAGTTTAGAAGAGTTGGCGAATTACTTTGAACAAATCGGTGAAAAAAAATTCAGGGCTAAACAGGTGTATGAATGGCTGTGGCTAAAACAGGCGCATAGCTTTGAAGCGATGACGAACCTGAGCAAAGAATTACGGACCAAACTACAAGAACATTTTACTTTACCTGCACTGAGGGTAGAAACTACACAATATAGCGAAGACGGAACGGTTAAAAGCCGCTTTAAAACAGTGGAAGGCCATATGGTTGAAGGTGTTTTAATACCAGCAGATGAACGCCAGACCGCTTGTGTTTCCTCGCAAATCGGTTGCAGCCTTAGCTGTAAGTTTTGCGCCACAGGCTATATGGAGCGCAAGCGAAATCTTGATTACGATGAAATTTATGACGAGGTTGTTTTGCTGAACCAGCAGGCCAATAAGGTATACAATAAGAAGCTGAGTAATATTGTTTTTATGGGCATGGGTGAACCTTTGCTTAATTACAAAAACGTATTAAAAGCCATTGAGAAAATAACTTCGCCCGAAGGACTTGGAATGAGCCCGAGACGAATAACCGTTTCGACAGCGGGTGTGGCCAAAATGATCAAACAATTAGGCGACGATAAAGTACGTTTCAACCTTGCGCTTAGCTTACATGCTGCCACAGATGTGAAGCGTAACGAGATTATGCCGATCAACGAAAGCAACAACATTAAGGCGCTGATAGAAGCTTTGAACTATTTTTATAAGCAAACCGGCAACGAGATAACTTTTGAATACATCCTGTTTCAAAACTTTAACGACTCAATAAAAGACGCGGACGAGCTAATCAAAATTTACCGCCAGGTTCCGGCAGACCTTGTCAATATTATTGAATACAACCCTATTGATGCCGCAAAATTTCTGAAGCCAGACGAGGAAACAGTTGAAAGGTTTATGAACCATTTATCTAAAGCGCGTGTAAATGCAAGACTTCGCAGAAGCCGGGGTAAAGATATTGATGCGGCGTGCGGTCAACTTGCCAACAAAAACACGCTTGAACTTGTTGAGAAAACGAATAATGAACAATTAATAATGAATAATTAACGGAGAAGCTTCAATTATTCATTATTAATTATTCGTTGGCGCCTCTCCTTAAATTATTGTTAGTCTGCATTACGAATAAAAATATCTGCCTAAATTGTCGCCGATTTCATAACACTAATACAAGCAGCTTTGGAAAAAAACTTCAAGTGGTCCAACGAAAGTGAACCACACAAACAGCGCACCAAGGAAATTATAACGAAGCATCCCGAGATCCGCCAGCTAATAGGTAGAAATCCGTACACCATTTTTGTTATTCTTTTGTGTGTAGGCATCCAGATTACCTTGGCAGTTTTATTAAAAGATGCCTCGTGGTGGTTGGTCTTTGGAGCCGCTTATTTAATCGGCGCATTTGCATGTCATACTCTTTTTGTCTGCATTCACGAATGCGCTCACAATCTTCTCTTCAAAAACAGGATGGCCAATACCTGGTCGGGTATTTTAGCCAATCTGCCCCTTGTTTTCCCTAGTTCTGTTTCTTTTCAAAAGTATCATATCAAGCATCACTCTTTCCAGGGAGTTGAAGAATTAGACGCCGATATGCCTTTTCAATGGGAGGCAAGACTAATTGACAACTCCAGGATCGGCAAGGCTATTTGGTTATTGTTCTACCCTCTTTTCCAATTGTTGCGACCTATGCGTTTAAAAGAAATTAATATTTGGGATAAGTGGACAGTAATTAACTGGATAGTACAATTTAGCTTTATGGCTGCTGTTGTTTACTTTCTTGGCGCCCACAGCGTTGTTTATCTTGTTGCCGGCTTCTTCTTCTCGGTTGGTCTTCATCCGCTCGGTGCCCGATGGGTGCAGGAGCATTATCTTACTCACGGCGACCAGGAAACCAAAAGCTATTATGGGGTTCTAAATACAGTTAACCTAAACGTAGGCTATCACAACGAGCATCACGATTTTCCTTCAGTAGCCTGGAATAGGTTGCCAAAAGTAAAAAAGATAGCAAACCAATACTATGACACACTGGGTTATCACACATCATACACAGGCTTACTTTTCCGTTTCCTGTTCGACAAGAACATCTCTATTTATTCCCGTGTTGCCCGTGCAAATCGGGGCAAAGTAAAGGTTACGAAAGAGCATGTTATTCCGGCAGCTAAAATGGTTGAAGCAGGCGAAGAAGTAATTGCATAACAATAAAAAAGATTTTTTATAAAAAGGAGGTGCAGTTGCATCTCCTTTTTTGTTTTCTATATTTTTATTTGCCAGCCAACAAACTTCTTTCGACATCCTTGTGTCACTCACTTCTACTTGTAATCTTTCTATTCATCTTTTTTCAATTGCGGATCAAAGCTCGACAAAGCAATAACATAGGCCAATATTGTAATGAACCCGAAAAAGGACTGCAGAGAATATACCTTCGTCCTGGCAAAAGATCAAGTGAGCCTGCTGGTGTTGTTGGTTCGAAAGCTTATAAAGAACCCACATCGGAACACCTGGTATACTACAGGTTGGTGCCAAAGAAAAGATCCTAAACATAAAAACGCCGCTGCTATTGCAACGGCGTCTAATAGCTTTCAATCCATTCTTATTGGTACTGTATATAAATTGGCTTTGGAGTAAACTGTAGCAACTCCTGCGGAGTGTACAATTGGTTTGCCCCGGTTTTAGTATCGTTATGATAAAACAATTTGAACCCGGTAAATTGAACCGGTTCTTTTTTAATGTACCTCAAATAAGTTGACCTTTTAAGAAATTTAGGTCCCCATCCATCCATGTCCATTACGATTTGCACTTCCGGAACTTTTTTTATTTGATCAAACCCTGTAACCATTCCCTGGGTGAACCGGTGAATAATTAAAATTTTTGGAGGTATATTATTTTTACGAACTACCTCCGCTAAATAATCAATTGCACTGTTTATATCAGCTGCATTAAAAGTTCCAATCTTCGAACCTGGTATTTCACCGTTTTTAAGTGAAAACTCAGGATCGATGCCGAGGTGTACGTTTGGCATTTTTAAATATGGCTCAAGGAGAGGCACCTCGGTTTTAACATCACTATGAGCCACCTGGATGTCAACAAATACCTGCGCGTTAATTTCCTTTGCCCAGCTTACAATCGTGTCAATTTGCTTAAAAGGCATCCTGTACCGATACATGTTATCCTTTTGAGGTGTTCCCTGAGCAGTAACTGCTACATAATGCAACGCAGGAATTACGGGAATCGAAGGATCTGCTGCCTGCCACTTAGCTACCTCACCCTTTAGTTTCGCTAACATTTGTTTTTTAGGCAACTCACCTAAAATACCCATCTTCTTCGAAAAAAGGTTTCCATAATACGCAACAATTCTATTAAAAGGCAGGATTGCACCAGCTAAAGGATATGGAGCTTTTGCCGGCCATTTTCCGGTTGTATCTCCATTGCTTAAATCTCTTATTATTTTATCATAAGCTGCAGTATCAACAATTTTTCTTGCAGGTTCGCCGGGCCGGGGCTGGCCCTTTTCATTCGTAACATCTGCTTTTTTTTCATTGCCGGCCGGAGCCTGGCTACAACCAATAGAAACTACCAGTAATAAGGGTAATAATTGTATTCTTTTCAAAGAAGATCTATTTTTCATAACGGTCAAATATATTCCAAAATAGAATGTACACAAATCATAGTTCTAAACATTATAGCGAGAGTAGCAACAAATTTCAGATCCGCCCCTCACCAGTTTCGAATTCTAATCACATAATTTTTCGGGGTAGTTTTAATGCTGGCGAAGATTTTGTCTTTTATTATCAATGAATACTTTATTTCCTATAGAGCCTACGTACCCTGAAGGTTTTTCCTACGTACCTAATTTCATCACCGCCGATGAAGAAGATGAACTTCATAGGAAAGTTTCAAAAATCGAATTACACAATTTCAATTTCCAGGGGTTTACCGCTAACAGGAAAGTAGCAAGCTTCGGTTACGACTATAGCTTCGATAATGGAGGTCTTACAAAAGGAAAAGACATCCCGCAAGCATTTCACTTTTTGGTTAACAAAGTAAACAGCCATTTGGCATTGAAACCAGGGCAATTTGCAGAACTCCTAATAACAGAATATCCTTCGGGTTCAGTAATCAACTGGCATCGTGATGCTCCGCCTTTTGATATCATTGCAGGCATCTCTATCATGGCTGATTGCACTTTTCGTTTACGCCCACAGGACAAAGTAAAACAAGGGCGGGGAAGCGTTATTTCACTTCCTGTAAATCGCCGGTCTCTTTATATAATTCAGGGACCAGCAAGAACTGACTGGCAACATAGTATTTCACCTGTTAAAGAAACACGATATTCTATTACATTGAGAACATTACGACCGTAGTTGCGCCTTCTCAAAATGTTCGAAATACCTCTTTTTCAAACACAGCCTTCAAAGCAGGATGCACGCATAAAAATATGAGCCACTTCCCCTTTTGTTAATGACAAGCTCAAACTACTATTGCACATTAATCCTCTCTTTTTCCCCGGTTAAAATATTTTCTTACCTTACTCACGCGGTTTCTGCTCTCTATCGTACGCTGTTTTTATGCCGAAGTTTTGTATAATTATATTACTTGTTTTATCTGGTGACCTCGTTGCCCAAAATGCTGCATGTATACCCGTAGTCACCATCACTGCCAGTCAGAACAATATTTGTTTGGGTACCACGGTTACGTTTCATGCCACTGTAGTAAATGAAGGCGCGAACAACGTGTACAAATGGAAAAAAAACAACTTGAATGCAGGGGTAAACAACAATGTCAATTACACTTCCGCTGACTTTAATGATGGTGATTTAATAACCTGTGAATACAGTACCAAAACTGTTTGTGGAGTGGACACAACAATTTTGGGCATGCCAATTACTATACACGTAATTGAAGGCATTAAACCTATTATCACGATTTCCAATAACGATCCGCTTATTTGCGAAGGAGAGGTGACGGTTTTTACGTCGCAGGCAACGTATGGTGATGCTATACCTTTTTATCAATGGCGGGTTAATGGACTACCGGTTGGAACAAATAGTCCTGAATATTCAACTACCACCTTAACCAATGGTGCCCGTATAGAATGTGTATTAACTATCTCAAGCCAATCATGCCCAGGTATACCCAGGTCTGCAACTTCTGAAATGACCATTTACGTGTACCCGATGATTCACCCTGCAATTACTATAACGCCAGGTAAAATACAGATTTGCAGGGGTCAAGAAGTTACTTTTACTGCTAAAGCCAATGGTGGTGCTTCTCCCCGCTTCAGTTGGGAAATAAATGGCAAGGCCACCGGCGATGTGGGGCCTGCCCTTATTACAAGTACCCTAAATGATGGCGACTCGGTAAGCTGCACCATAACGATTGACCAGGATTCAAGATGTCATACCAGTACTAGTGCGCCGTCGAACAAGATCGGAATGCAAGTACGGGATTATGCAGATCCCACGTTAATGATTGGTGCCGCACCTACGAATGTTTGCGCAGGTACAGCGATTACTTTTACGGCAACAGAACAAAATGCAGGAGAGTTTAAACAGTATCAATGGCGGGTAAATGGCCACAACGCGATTGGGAACCTGGGGACTTATACCAATAGCAAGCTGGCTAATGGCGACAAGGTTTCGTGTACGTTAACAACAAACATTCCCGGTTGTTCCATAACAGCCAGCGTGCCCTCTAATATTCAATCGGTAACTGTAAGAGATACGCCTTTGATCACTTTTTTGCCACCCGAAATTTCTGTTATGTCGGGCGGGACTGCTCAACTAAGTGCAACTGTTTCCGGTAATCCAGCCTCTGTAACGTGGCAGCCTTCGGCAGTGTTGCTTACGCCACAATCATTAACCTCCCTGACTGTTCCGCTAAAAGCCGACACCACATTTAGTCTAACCGTTGTTGATGTAAATGGTTGCGCCGCATCAAAAGAACTGATCGTAAAGGTGCTGCACAGCTTGCGGATGCCTACAGCCTTTACGCCCAATAAAGACGGGAAAAATGACCTCTTCAGAATTCCTCCGGGTGCATCAATTCGTTTGCACGAATTCGCAATTTTTGATCGCTGGGGAAGTGCTGTCTTTAGAACTGCCGATATTACCGAAGGTTGGAACGGCAGCTACGAGGGTAGGTATCTTGACACAGGCGTGTATATCTATGTTATTAAAGGAGTGGTTCAAGACCAGGAGGTGATCATAAAAGGAACAGTGGCTTTGTTAAAATAATTTTACATAAACGTACCATAGGCTTTTACATGTTCCTTAAGCTTATTGAAATTGATCTTTTGAACAGTTTTAAAGATTGCGATAAAAGCTTAATTATTAATTAAAAGATGAACGGATTGCGACGCAACAATGATCAATCGGAGAATTAATGCCGGTATCAAAAAAGGTTATCAAAATAATCCAACCGGCAGAATTATCTCCCATTTATTTGGCTGTTGTAGCCCAAGAGTATTATAGTCCAGCAGGCGACTGTAACGGATACCGAACGAAACATCTTGTTGGTTCCACCATTTGGTGTCAAAGAATAGTTCGCCTCCGACCGAGTTAAGCGAAAACTTATTACCCGTGCGCAAACTTTTTATCCTGGTGTAATCGTAAAAAGCGTTTGCCCTCAGGCGCTTGAAATAAACCATGTTACCAACTCCCCAATCGGGATAAAACAGCGGGAAATGATAGTTAGCACCAATCCTAAACATTCGGGGAAAATCGACACCTGAATATCCGCGCGAGAATGGAAAATTGTTTGAAAACGGGTACTGACCAAGCGTATCGCGTCTCTGGTAGGCGCCGGTAAAAACGACATTATGGTTTATATGAAAACCGGGTAAAAAAAGGGAACCATTAGCGAGAAACTGGTTGGCAGTTATTCGGTTGACAGTACTGCGGTATTGAAGCAACAGGTTCTGAGCCCATCGAGGATAGATTTGTTGCGGAGCTTTTTGAATTTGCCCGGAGTATTGCAACCTTCCCTGCCAGTAATTAGAAGTTTGGCTTCGAACAAAATTTTTATAAATACCGGTTCCTCTGATAGATTGACTGTTAATAGTAGCAGTTGCGGTAAGGTTGCGGTACTGTTTCCCCGAAGAAAAATTTAGAGGAAGCCGAAGCCCGGCGTTGACATTGAACTCGCTATAATTTGCAATGCTGTCACTTACCACGTTAGATGTTCTGTTTAAGGAGATAGAACGGTTCCATGTTTGACTTGCTCCTACTAAGGGCTGAATAAACCAGCCGCCATAAATAGCATTAACCCCCGCTTTATGACTGCTTTCATTTCGGTTGTAAGTATAATACATCCCGGTCTGCAGGGTATTAAGCACGTTTTGCCCTAAGAGCATTAGGGAGAATTCGGGATCGCTGTACTCGGGTCTCCAGCTATGGAAATTAAACAGGTTAAAAGCTTTGCCATATTTTTTTACCGGAAAATTTCTTGTCGTAATATTTTCAAGTGTGGTATATTTTTCTTGTTGCAGTGCCTGAACTGTATAGATATCAGGGAGAGCATCTTCTTTGTTTTCTAACGGGTACCACAGCAAATCTGCCTGGAAAATACTGGCGAGGCGATAACCATCAGCAGTAAAATTCGATGCTACTAATCTTTTATTGGCAGCATCGTAGACACCCTGGTAAAGACCGGTTGGATGAACAGCTACCCTAAAGGTTTTGTGGCTACTTTCAACAAATGCCCAAATCTCGTCACTTGATCTATAGGAGCTGGTAAAAAAAATGGTATCGCCCTGTACAGTTGGCAAACCAAAAATGCGCTCAGAAAAAGGAATAAGGCTGGTTTCCTTTCCCGTAGAAAGTTCTACTTTAACCAGCGCCATTTTACCATCCTCTTTCCGTACAGGCGTATAAACAAAAGAATCGTTGGAACAGAACTTTGGATAAGTATATACAGTTCCCCGGGCTGCTTTTGAGCGGAACAAAGTCTCACCTTTAAGGTTTAAAGCAACCAGGTTTGAGATCTGGTTTGTTCTCATTTCGACAGCAACTACCTTTTGTCCGTCGTGAGAAATGTCAGGCGAAAAAAACCGGCCATTAGTGGTTATTCTCTGCGTTTTGCCGGTTTTAATATTCAACGCTTTTATATCGCTAAATTCCCGATAACCCCACCTCTTGTCGGCCCTGTAGCTTGCATATACAATATTGCCTGTATTAAAAGAAAAGTAATCATCATTTGCAATGTCTCTTACCCCAATTTTTTGTTCCTTTCCGCTTTGAAGTATTCGATAAAAAGCCGGAATACGGCGGTAGCTTCTTTTTAAAACAATAAGCGATCCCTCAAAGCTTAAATATGGGTACTTGTAATCGGATACATAATTGTTGTTAGCAGGGGTAATGTAATTCACCGTTTTTCCTTTAGACAAAAACCACATGTTATGGTAGAAAGCAAATGCATCGGCTACAAATTTTTTATACGAAACACGTGCATATTTTTTTACAGCTCCCTGCCAGGGGTAGATTAAAGGTTTAAAACCAGCAGCATCATGAGAAACTTTTTTCCAGAAATCAGCCCCGTATTTTTCGCGGCCATACGCCACAAGCAAGTATCCAAGCTGGTAATGATCAGGAACATAATCTGTAAGCGACCCGTTTCGAAGCTTCATGTAAGAGTATCGCTTGTCTTGCTTAAACAGCGACTCGTAGCCTTTAAAAAAATAGGGCAACCGCCCCCTGCCCTGTCGGGTTAAAGCAGTTTCATTGAAAACAGCATCCCCTTCAAAAAACCAGTCAGGCACTGAGGCAGAATTTGCTAAAGCCTGTCCTTCCTGTCCAAATAAAAAGCTCGCTACCTTAGCAAGACCGATATTAAAATTGCTGTATTGCCCAACATGCCTATACTCGTGCAGAGACAAAAGATCAACCCAGTTGATAGAACCTAATTCAAAAGAGTTTGACGGAGCATTTAAATAAAACTCGCTGCGATATGGCCCGAGTCCAACATAAGCGTTTGAGACTGTCGATTGGTTTTGTAAGACAATATTTATTTTCCTCAGCTTGTTCCCGATCGTTTCTGTATGATTTTTTTGAAGCTCATGTATAATCGATGAAACCCTTCGCCCTGCATCTTCAAGTCCGGCAGGAAAAATAACTCTTGCAGTATCGGTTGTAATCTGGTTCCATTTTATTGAAGAAGGGTTGCCGCCAAAAACCTGGCAGTTGCCAGGGACAGCATAAAGGCACAAAAAAATAAATGAAAAGGTACGAAGCAAGTGTTGGCGCTTTAGGTATCCGGGCCCTGTTTCTACCAGGCCTCCTTGTTTGCTTAAGCCTAAAAGAAATGTGGCAAATACTTTCACATTAAGACAGTGAAAAGCATTCATTTAATACTGTCTACTAATCTCCTTAGTGGCCAACCTCACCTTGTATCAAGGGAATTTTGGTCATATCGAGAAAGTTATTTTGAAACTCGTGAACGTATATCGGGTGGGCTATGTGCCGCTTGTCTTCACGATACCACATTTCAAAGTTCGAAAAATTCCCCGGCTCATGCACCAGCGTTCTAAATGCCCCTCTTGTGTACTTAATTGATCCATCGTCATTCGCCTGCTTCTGAAAACCCAGTTTAAACAAATAAGACTCGTCAAGTAAAATAGGGTTAATATGCTTTGGATCATACCAAAAATTCTGGTCTTCTGCAGTTGTAATTTCCGCCTTTCCATCATGGCGGTCCACGTTTGTCACTTCACCTTCCTTCCATTGTCCGTCATATTCAGCCATTACAAGATCACCTTCTTTTAGTTCACTGATTTTTAGCATAAGCTGTCGTTTTTTAGTTTATTAATTTTCTTATTATTTGTAGTTGTCTAAGAAAGCTTTTTTTGATAATACTCGAAATCATTGTTGGCCCACCCGTATTGCCACTATTGTGCATTGTTGCGTCGCACTCTTGTACGTCATTTCAATAGGCAACAATAGAGCAATTGTCAAACAAAAAATATTATACCATACAATTGCATTATGGCTGGAAAATTTAAGTATCTAAATTACTGAAATTGCGAAAAGGATAAATTTTTAAATCTAATAAAATAAGTATTGAAAAAAATCGGGCTGATATCTGACACACATCACTACCTTGATGAGGCCGTTTTCAAACACTTTGATCAGTGCGATGAAATTTGGCATGGGGGAGACTTCGGGTCCGTTGAAGTAGCGGAGGGCCTAGAGAAGTTTAAACCTTTACGAGGCGTATTTGGAAATATCGACGGACAAGTTATAAGGAGCAAATTTCCTGAGGTACTAAAGTTTACATGCGAAGATGTAAAAATATTAATGATACACATTGGCGGCTACCCGGGAAGATATAGTGCACTGGCAAAAACTGAACTGATAGCCAGCCATCCCAAAATTTTCATTTCGGGTCATTCACATATTTTGAAGATTATGTACGATGAGAAGTTTCAGTGCCTGCATATAAACCCGGGTGCAGCAGGAAAACAAGGCTGGCATAAAGTTAGGACGCTGGTACGCTTTGTAATAGACGGAACAGACATTAAAAATTGCGAAGTGATTGAGTTAGGGAAAAGATAAAGGCAAGTTGCTGTGGCAGCTTGCCAGCTCCCAGTTAGTAGGGCACTCAACCATACAGTAATTACATTTTCCAACATTTTTAAAACTCGAAAAATGAAAACGACAGGAAACACTATATTAATTACCGGAGGAACATCTGGTATCGGGTTGGCATTTGCCGAAGAATTTTTAAGCTTAGGAAATACAGTAATTATTTGTGGTCGCCGTAAAGAACGGCTAGCCGAAATAGCGCAAAAGCATAAAGAAATTGTTACGCAAGTATGTGACGTAGCCGAAGCAAGTGACAGGGAAAATCTGGCAAGTTGGGTAATCAGTAATTATCCTAATGTAAATGTGCTAATTAATAATGCAGGGCTACAATTATTAACAGACTTAACAAAGCCTGTGGACTTAAACAGGGTAAATAGCGAAATTAACACCAACGTTACAGCGCCTATTCACCTGACGTCTCTATTTGCGCAACATTTTTCTGCTAAAAAAGAAGCTGCCATTATAAATATTTCCTCCGGGTTAGCTTTTGTACCAATTGCCTTTATGCCTGTCTACTGCGCCACAAAAGCAGCTATTCATTCCATTACCTTATCACTTCGGCACCAATTAAAAAACACAGCTGTGAAAGTGTTTGAAATAGCACCTCCGGCTGTAGATACAGAATTAGGATCAGACAGACGGGCAGATAAAACACAGTCACACGGAGGAATGCCGGTGGCAGATTTTCTTGCAGAAGCAATGGATGCTATAAAAACAGATAAATTAATGGCCCCCATAGCAATGGCTAAAAATTCGTATGAAAACAGGGAAGCGATGTTTGATTTCATGAACAGAAATTGAGAACAAAAAAATTTCTTATAGCCGTCGCTGCCCGCTTTACCTTATCGTTTCTTCATTCATTGCAGAGCATTGTGGCGCCTTAGAATTTTGGATATTAAGAATACTGCATGTTCGGCTTTGTATACAGAAAGCAGCCTTAGACGCTTGTCACATATTAACTTTCACTATGGCTTTAGTTTTGCAGTTTAAATTCTTCAGTAACTATTAAACGTAACATATGGACAACTACAAAAACCTTGAAGAAGCAAATAAAGAAATTGAAAGATCAAAGGTGATCCTTCACGAGACGGAAGAGTTTAAAGATAAAAAAGAAGATAGTGACCTCAACGAAAATGAAAAAGTTGAAAATGAGGAAACAGAAGAAGGTTCAGGAATTTTTACTACAGACGGAAAAGAATTACCTAAAATTGAGGGAGGGTATGATATAATAGAGCCAGGAGGTAGCTTAGGAGATGATGACTTTGTTTCGGTTTAAGTTTTATGCAAAACAAGCATTTAAAAATAGAACTATAAAAGAGAATAAAGAGACAGAAAAGGAATAAAAGGGTTATTTGCCTGTTGTAAAAAGATGTGTATACAATATAAGCATGATTTTAGAATCCGTCTGAACTAGCTTGACCCTGTAGCAAATTATTCAACATCAAATGATCCATCATTGTCTTTTTGTCTGCCACTTTAAACTGCCTTATTTTACTCAAGGGTTTCATTGCTAAAGTATACCATCTTGGAGAAATTCCATTAGATAACCATGCTAAATAATCTTCTTTGTGTGCTTTAAGTCGATTACCTAAAGATTTGTTGCTTTGACCTCCTGTTCTCATTTGTACCAACACCTTAGGAATGTATTGCACTTTAATGTTTTCCACTAACATCAAACGTAACAATAATTCGTAATCCGATGAACTCTTGAACTTGAGATTGAATAAACCATACTTTTCATAAACCTCTTTTTTAATGAATACAGTAGGATGCGGGGGCATCCAGCCTTTATAAAAAAGACTTTTGTCGTAACTGCCTGCTATCCATTTACGTACAACTTTATTTGTCTGTTTATTATCGATGAATTCAAGGTCTCCGTATACTGCGTCGCAGCCAGAACTTTCAAATGCTTTAACCACTTTTTCAACAACTTGGCTATCAGAATAGAAATCATCTGAGTTTAATATGCCAATAATATCTCCGCCTGCTATCGAAACTCCTTTATTCATTGCATGATAGATCCCATTATCTGCTTCAGATAATTTAGGACCCTGGTGACCATATAGATCAAGAAGATTAATTGTTTTATCGGTAGAAGCGCCGTCAATAATAATATGTTCAATGTCTTTATGTGTCTGTTGTTTTACAGAAGAAATAGTGTCTTTAATAGTACGTTCACTATTGTAAGTAGCGGTAATTATCGAGACTTTCATAAATTTGAAATATTATACTTTTTTTAAAATTTATCCTAGTTATTGAAAATTGAAAACGTGTTTCTTCATCGTTATCAACGCTTTCCGCTGCCTCCAGTCTATCAATCTTTTTAGTAACCTTTTGATTATTATGTATGTAAACGCAGAAAGAGATAAAATATTTTCCCAAATAAGGAATTAAGTAATAATTCGCATTTTAATTTTCTCTGCAGGCATTCCCTGATATATTGTATAAGCATCGAGATTTTTAGTAGCAACAGACGAAACGCCAAGCACAGCATGAGTTTTACAAATAACATTAGGGCAAACTATAGACTTGGCCCCAATCCACACTCCATCTTCAAGGATGATAGTACCGATCAGTAAATCGAAAAAAGATTTATTGTAATTATGGTTACCTGTTAATAAAAGTGCTCCCTGTGAAATGCAAACGTTGTTTCCTATTGTCACTAAGCCCAAATTGTCTATCCAAACTTTTTCTCCTATCCAAACGTCGCTGCCAACGTGCAAGAACCAGGGATATTTTATGTTTACTGAGGGTTTTATAAGCACCCTTTTTCCAACTCTAGCGCCAAACAGGCGGAGTATTGAACACTTTAAACCGTTGAAAATTGCAAAGCCATTGTTGAAGAAAAGCACGCTTACTACTAACCATAAATTTCTCTTCCATTTTGGTCCGGGCTTATACCAGCTATTATCATATTGCGACAAATTCACTGCCTTGTCCTGCAGAATTAATCCTTTCATATTTTTTTTGCACACTTATATACCAGCCTATGAGTATAGCTATACAAACATAAGAAGCCACATTGAAAGTTTGGTGATGATCCAGGGAAGTAATGGGTTGCCAGTTCAAATGGTTAGCGACGGCTATTAAAGCTATGCGTGTAATATTAAGTAGAAAAACTGCCACAAGTCCAAACGTCATCCACTTCAGCTTGTACTGTAAAGCTCCTTTATTTGCAAATACAAATGCAACCCAAAAACTCATCACAGCCCAACCAAGGCAAGAAGGATTGACAGTAACACCTTTTGAATATCCAATTCGTAAAGATTGGTAGTTATTTTGAAAGATATCAAAACCAGCGGCCTCTAATAAAAATTTAGCAGAACATGTAAGAAAACTTGTAAGGCTTGTAACCAAATTAAAATGACTTTCAAAATATGGAAAGTAAATTTGCCCCCCGGGAGCAATCACTCCACGATAAAACGGGAAAAAAAAATAGAGTGTAAAAAAGGTAAATAAGAACTTTAATAAAAAAAAGTAAGCCGGATTTTTATTTAAAATACTTTTTATAAAGTTCATATTTTTATAATAATATCTTTCCTCTCTCAAAAGTAATTATATTAATAGCACTGTGTATTAAATTATTTTAATTCACTTTTTAAACAATATTTACTATTATAATACATAGCGCCTACTGTAATAGCGGTTTAGCATCAGGCTCCCTTTGCTACCAGATGAAAACTTTAAAATACAGAACGTCCTATCCAATATAAAATTGCATGGGGGAACTACATATAAGTCGTTTTTCTGAAGGGTATCAGGTTTTGGGTAAAATAAAAAAAGCCCGTTTTAGGGCTTATAATTTTAGAGCAGTGAATGATATAATCAGGTTCTTTCTTGCTAAAAGAGCTGCTTATACCTTTGCCCGGTTTCCAAATTATTATAATAGTTCTTTGCCAAAACGTGGGCACCGGAGCAAAAAATATTATATTCTTCCTGGGTCATTTTTAAAAAAACTGTCATCTTATCAATGCAATCATCGGTGCTGTTTAAATCTACATTTGCCCCTGCATGTTTTTCATAGAGACTTTGCCAGGGAGTGAAGTGGCTTGTAATTACAGGTCTTCCAACGCTTAGGCTTTCAAATAGCGCATGTCCGAAATTTTCTCCCTTTGTAAATAAAATGAAAGCGTGGTAGTTCTCAATCAGGCGTTGAACTTTTGCTGGTTCAACAACCCCTTTATATTGCACTTTGCCAGTCATTTGTTTTATTAATTCTTCACACTTTTGCCAGTATGCAAAATCTACAACCGGGCCATAAATGTCTAGTGAAATCTTATCGTCTATTTCATTTATCGCTTGAAGCAACAACAGTAATTTTTTGTGCTCATTAATTAAAGACAAATAAACAAGCCTCAATTCGCCTGCTACCTTAAATATGGGCAAAAATTGGGCAACTGGCTTTTTGGGAATGTTGTCTGCAACAGAAACTCCTTGATTAATTGGGAAGTGGCTAGTTATGTCAACAAGTTCTGCAGCAGATGTAGCATGCCAATGCACACGATTAGGCAACCGGGAAAATCTTAAATAACTAATGTAAATTTTCTTTTTAAACGCTTTTCCTGACAGTGCACCTTTCTTTAGCATCCCCCGGGGACAAACCACTACCTTGATATCGCTTTTAAATGCTTTTAGTGCTAATAGCGGCAACATGAAATACCTATAGGAAAAAATACCATTTAGATAAACTACAGAAGGGCTTACTTCCCTTATCAGACTGCCAACTTTCTGTTTGTTTAAAGTCTTTTTCGAAGCGTAGAAAACAGTAATAGGTACAGCGTTTTCGTTCAGCTGTACGGTGTTCCAGCTATTTACATTAATGTTATCGTAAGGTGTTTCTGAATTTAAATCGCAGGCACCGGTTATAACATAAATATCAAAATCAGGAGTTAATGCTACGGCAAGATTGGTTAAAGATTGTATAGGCCCTCCGGCCTTGAAACCGGGATAAAACCAATCATAAAAAATTAGCATTTTTTTTCTGCTAATCATATAAGAATTGCCATTGATGCATTAATGATACAAACTTGATTTGAAGCGTTACAATTTGACGTACAAATGTGCGACGCAACGATGCCTCAAAGAAGACCGAATGGTGGGCACATAGAAAAACGTAACTTAATTTCTGCAATGAAAAAATACTTAAAGATTGAATTTTAGTAACTGATAAATTTTTCCATTCGAGGAAAAAGTGTGTATTTAAGAACCAGGAAAACAATAAAACTAGTAAACAGACGGCCAAACATAAAAGTTCCGTCCATTTCGAAAAAGCTAAACTGAACAAAAAAGGCAATGACAATGGAATAATTAACTACTATGTTACCCGTGGCCTTTAGGAGGAAAAAACGGTAAATCTTAGCGAAAATAAAAGCTATTATTGCAAGGGCTACAAACATACCCGGAACTCCGAAATCAACATAACAATCAGCAAAATATCCCAGGCTGAAAGAAACACCTCTTGATGCGCCGGAAAAGTGAATACCTGTGTATTTACTAGCTTTTACCGAATGATCTAATGACCCTTTATTAGGATTTAATATTCGGGGAACAGTAACAAACTCAACAGTTTGCCGCCACACTGCCCCTTGTTGAAATGGAATATTAGCAGGAACCATATCGATACTTTTCGCTAGATGATAGACATACTGGAGACGGTAAAAAAACGAACCTATACCTTCATTAATAGATTCTTTATTTACTGATGATACTAAATTTGATAATTTATCGAATGCCTTTTCCTGCGAAACATTTACCACCTGCTGGCCGCTGCCTTCATTTAAAAATCCACGGTAATCGCCTTTTACAACTGTCCATATTACAGCCATGAAAAACAATGAAACACCTAGTACTGTTGCTTTAAAGCTTACATTGAAATTGATTTTTGAAATGAAGGTCATAAAAATAATAGCGGTATAAAAGAACACATCTTTAAACGATGAGAAGAAGCTTAGAAGTCCACCAACAAAATCCAATGCAAAAGCAATGAGAAAAAAAATTCGGTATTGCTTATTCTTAAAACTTAAGTAGCCCAACAAGACAAAGCCTGCCCATTTCAATAATGCAATATTTATAAATACCTGAGTTAATCCACCAAACCCAAATGCAGCCCTACTTAACACACCCGACATAAAGTACAAAGCCAAGTACAGGTAAAGCACCTTTTGAGGATTAATTTTATTCAATGCTTCTTCAAAAACCGCTATTGAAATCTGAAGGTTTTTGTAAGCTACCTGCGAAAAAATAATTGACATTACAACAAGGCCGGTTAAAGAATAAAAGAATGCTGACCCGGAAGATTTGGTAAGAAAACTCATATCTCCTTTCCAGGAGCTATTTATAAAGAAGATATAGGTGATAATTTGCAGCCAATGATAGAACATCATAAATGTAAAAACATTAGGTAAGTATAGTCTCCAGGTAAGAACAATTATTAATAAGAGTACTGCGTATCCTGCAATTACGTAAAGACTGTTAGGCATTGCTAAAGACAATGCTGATACAAGTACCATTAATCCACCTAAACCACTAATGTCTATTTTATTCATCCGGCAATTGTATGCTTAAAGACGCTTTTTATTTGATCAACCGTTTTCGAGTAGTTCCATTCTTTAATTGTTTCCCCTGAACAAATTCCGAATTCCTTGTAATTATACAGAATTTCGTTCATCCTACTTTTCAGGCTTTCTGTGTTGCTATTTTTAAAAACATATCCATTCTTACCATTTTCAATTAGGTCAACACTTCCTCCGCATTTATCACTTGCAATCACTGCTCTACCACATGCCATTGCCTCATTCAAAGCTAACCCCCATGTTTCTCCAGGCCCCCTCGATGGTAAAACAAACACATCTCCTAATCTATAAACAACTGGCATTCTACTCTGATTTTGAAAATCAATGAACTTAACGTTGGAAAAAGACTTGTACTTTTCTTTCAGCTCCTTTTCTAATTCTCCGTTACCCACTAATATTAACCACGTTGAAGAAGCTTTTAGCCTAAGAAATGAATTTATTAATAACTCGGGATCCTTTTTCTTTATGAGTTTAGCGGCAAACAAAAAAATAAGGTCCTTCTCAGGAATCCCCAACCGGAGACGCCATTTTTTTGCGTCCTGGCAAAAACCATATTCATTTGTTGTAAACCTGCTATTATCTATGGCATGAGGTGCAAACAATAGCTGTTTTGAATTAAAACCAACAGACTCAAAATATTTTTTGTTTGCAGAACCAACATACAAAGCAAAATCAACATGACTATATACCCATCTTAGGAATAATCGTCTTACTAATTTTTTTACTGAATATCGGGAGGATTCATCTAACAAAGTAGAGTCGCCCCTGAATAATACCGGTATCTTTTTATGGAAGTGTCTTATTGCTTTTAAATGACTTGAAAAAGCCCAGCCATATACGAGCATTGCATCTGCTTTCCAATCTTCAATCGCTGAATTTAAAGTAGGATTTATGACGCCTTTGAAATGATGAGAACCGGGAGTAGCTGAAACATTATCAACAAACTTATAGTCATAACCATCTAACAAAGGAATATCCCACGCAACCGACAAACCAAAGTCTTTATCAAACACTTTTTGCTTTGACTGGCTCCAGGTATAAAATACTTTAATAGTAAAACAGCTCTCCTCATTAAGCAATTTGAAAAGAGGGGCATTATATTGTATTGGGTGAGTAGTAACTATTGCCAGTCGTTTTTTCGACTTCATGTTAAGTCGGCTATTTATACTATGAATTCCGGTTTTCCCGGTTTAAACAATTTCCCCTTTATAAAATAGAAAGTCAAAATAAAAAAATTATCAAAAGAAGACAGTTGTTTATAATAAGCATAAAAAGCTGCGATCTTCCCTTTCAATAAAGTTTTTATCATAAGCGTATAGTAAAAAACAAACTTGTGTTTTCGAAGCATCGATAAACCTCTCTTCTTAATTGGGTCACTTACATAACTTAGGAGGTATCGATAAATCTGCAAATCTTCACGCACGTGATTTATCAATAAGCTTTCGTTGCGGCTTAACTGCCCGGTATGATCTCTTAATTGGATCAAACTATCTCTAATGAATCCTGTACTGTAATATTTAGCCAGTCTCACCCACATATCAAAATCAGCAGATATTTTCATATCCTCCTTAAACAATCCAATCTTATCTAAGGCCGTTGAATTGAGACAAACATTTGCAATATTACCAGCTATCGATCCGGTAAAAAAAGCAATCAGCGCATGCAAATCAGTAGATATTATCTCAGGCGTTTTATCCTCATCATTTCTTCTGATAATTTCACCTTTTCTATCAATGATGTCACGGCCACTATAACTAAATCCGATTTCAGGATATTTTTGATGAAACTCAATTACTGTTTCCAGGCAGTTCTTATACATGATGTCGTCTTGCGACCAGAGCTTAATGAGTCGACTCTTTGACTTTTTTATTAAAAAGTTTAAGTTGAAAAAAAGGCCGCTGTTTTTATCATTCTTAAAAACGCTGACCCTAGGGTCACCAATAGAATTAATATAATTCCAGCTTCCATCGGTAGAACAATCGTCAAGAATTAAAAACTCGAAATCATCGACGCTTTGTTCAAGCACGCTTTGTACGGATAGCATAAGATATTCTCCCCCGTTGTATACAGGTAATATAACACTAATAGGTGTTGAAAGCTCGCTCGTTGATGTAGCCATTCCGTAAATCAAGTTCGTTTACCAAGCTGTTAATAAAACCTGCATCCCACACCTTTATTTCAAAGGAGAAGTACATTAAAGTGTTGCTGTAGCTATGTCCAGTAGCTTTACTAACGATCCCGTCACATTATAAGCTGAATATTTTTCAAATTCAGCTTGTTTTATTTTTTCGAAATCATATTGAGCCAAGAAACACTTGTATTGATGAAAGCTATCGGCAAAATTTTCAGCTATTGTATCTAGTCCTTCTTCACCGTCAAAATCTAAAACAATGCCTGCACCAGATGCACTTATAACCTGGCATGCCGTGCTGCTTTTATGAAGCACCGCCCATATCGGCTTTTTTGATAAAACTCCCTGGTATACTTTTGACGGAGTATAATGAGGCTCGGTACTGCCCAGGATAAAAACTCCTTTTGCAGCATTTAAATGAACCAGCACATCCAGGTAAGGAATTCGTGCAGGATATTCAAACACTACATTGTGCCACAATCCATACTTCTCTGCTATTGACTTTATATTGTAACCTGTCGCGTTATTTGGGGAAGTGCCAGTACCAATAAAATGGATTTCAACATCCTTAAAATTATCAACATTAGCGATCATTGCATTGAATATGTTCTCTAACGGTTTAAACGCTTTTGGCAACATTGCACCTGCGTAAACTAACTGAATCTTGTCAGCCTTTGTTTCAAAAAGATAAGGTTTCAAACCCATTCCTTGTACCTTGCTATGATCCATATTCTCTCCGCCATAAGGCATTGCAGCAAACAAACGATTTTTTGCTAGCCCTGGGTTTCTTTCCTGAACACCTTTATAATATCCTTCTGCAACACCTGTTATTAAAGACGCTTTCTTAATGGCGATCGGTTCTAAAATTTTAGCTATCTGCGTACTAAACCAGTGCCTCGAGAAGGCTTTACCAGATCCCGGAAAATAGTGCACCCATGGATCGATATAGTCTACTCCATATTTAATTTCTGTAGTAGTATGTAGCCAACGTCCTAATAGCGCAACATAAAAAGAAGGAATTGGAATATATAAAAAATCTATTTTTTCTTCTTTAATTAATTTTTTTGCCTTCTTATATAATTGAAAAAAAGCCCTCAATCCTATATCTCCTATTAATCTTGGTTTGGTTGTTTTAAATGCCTTTACTTTTTCAATTCTCAAATCTTCCGGTAGAAGCTTTTGCAGGTTCCAATCTAATTTTTCTTCATAATATTTTTCATCCACAGTAAGAATAACAGGCTTCCAACCAAAAGAAGGGAGGTGTTGAGCAAACAAACGGGAACGGTGAACTGCCGCAAGATTCGACGGCGGAAAGTGAGGGGAGATGATGAGGATGGTTTTCAATATTGATGTAGCAGAACTTTAAGTTAGAACCTAACTGAACTTAATCCCATCTTTTTGCGGCGATTAAAGAAGATGTTTTTTTGATAAAAAGAAAATCACTTTGAAACAAAGCTCTGTCAAACGGCCTTCGCATTAGCTGCGTGATATCGTACAGCTGAAAACCATTGCTATTCATGTAGTTCATTACTTCTAAAACAAGGTGAGTATTACCCAAATTAATCATCGTTACTTCCAGTAAACAAAACTCAACATTTGCTAAGCACTTCTTTCCACCGTTTAAAATTTCCATCTCAAATCCTTGCACATCTAGCTTTAGAAAATCAGGATACTTCAGCGCTTTCCTTTTTATTATTTCGTCTAATGACTCACTGATAACTTCTTTTGTATTTTGGCCTGCAATTTCAGTTACATGACTAGCCGTTTCATTTTCATAAAAATGTATTCTTTTTCCATCCTGAGCGGATAGCAACGCAATATGAAAAGATAGTTTTTGGTTCTGCTTACACACGTTTTCAAGCTTATCTTTTTTGTTGCTTTGCCCTTCTAACATTAAAACTTCAGCCTTCGGAAAGACCTCTGTAAAAGATAATGCCCATTCACCTTCATAAGCCCCCACGTCAAGGGCGAACTTCGGCTCGTAGCCCAATCTTTTAATATTATTTAAAGTCCAGTGCAGGGATGGAACTCCAAGATGATCTTTGACGTCACGCTTAAAGGTATGGGGAATGATGCTTTTAAGAATAGCAGGAATCATAATAACATTTTAGGCCACTTATTTCTATTGTTGAATTGCAAACGCATTCATGATTTAAAATAGCGATGATACCTGACGCAGCAACTTCTTAGACTCGTTTTCCCAGTTTAATTCTTTAAGCGCGAGTGCAAAAGAACTTTCCTTACAATTGTTTAAAAAACTTCTATCCTTAAATAAGAAGTCTATCTTTTGCGCCAGGTCTTTTATATCCTCGTTCTTGTATAAAAGCCCTACCTGTTTATACGAATAGAGAAACTCTTTTTGAGCGTCTGTATCAGAAGCCAAGATGCAATCGCCGGCAAGCAAATAAGTAAATATTTTGTTGGTAAGGCAAATATTTCTGTTTAAAGGAGTAGCTTTTTCAGTAGCCAGCCCAACATCAAAACGTGCTGCAAAAGCAGGAAGGTCATTAGGTTGAATGATACCAGGAAGATGAATTCGTTCCTTAATTTTTCCAGCAGCTTCATCAATAAACCTTGCAAAACCTTCATCCACTCTTCCTGCAAGTGTTAGGTGTATTGCCGGATTATTTAATTGCGCTAATGCAGCAACCACTGCTTCCAGTCCCCTGTTTCTACCTACGGTTTGGCTAAACCAAAAGAGTTGTAAGGTTTCATCTGTTTTATATTCAATTTCTTTTTTTGAGATGTGAGATAAAGGAAAACAATTTAGAAGCGAAAAGACAGGGCCCCTAAACGTTGGGAAATTATGTTTAACTCTTGCGGTAATTAAAGGACTGGATGTACTTATGTAGTTGCAATCAGGAAGGTATTTTTCTTCCAGGTAAACTATCCTCTTTTTTAAAGCATTTCTTTCAGCATCATTTTCCTCCCTGTGGTAATCTTCGAAATCAAAACCTGACGCGGCTTTATTATGCTCAGCAGCCTTAGCTGCAACAGATAAAGCGCCCAAATTATGACCCACATATAAGCTTGCTTTTATTGATTTAGCAACTTGTAGTAATTCGTCGTAACACCTTGCCTGTGATCTTTCTGCAATTAAAAGGTTGTTATGTCCCTTTTTGTTCACAGCACTATTTAACTTGAATCTGGCCTTAGTGAAGTAATAAAGCGCTTTATTTTTTGTCGGACTTCCACCTACTAACTGGTGGCTCCACGAAACATTTTTCAGCAATTTCTTATCCGCTTCGCTTGCCCATCTTATCCAAAAGCAATACAAGACAATCACCTTGTACCCTGCTGTGTGTAGAGCATCGGCTTCTTTAACTACTCTGGGATTTACGGATGGCTGTCCTGTTGTAATAAGCACAACAGTTTTCAATTATCAAATAAATTTAAATACTCACCCGCAATTACTTTTACATCAAACCTTTTTTCAGCTTGTTCCCTGCATTTTCTTCTGTTGATGATATCAACTCTTTGCACTGCCTTTTTCATATCTTCTATCGAATTGACCTTGTATCCTGAAATACCTTCATCCACTACTTCAGAAACAGATCCCCTGTTAAAAGCAATAACTGGTGTTCCGCATGCCATTGATTCGATCATTACAATCCCAAACGGTTCATTCCACTCAATGGTGAAAAGCAAGGCTTTACTTTGGCCCAGGTATTCATTTTTCTGCGCATCGTTCACTTGCCCTATATAAACTATTTGCTTACTATCGATATGAGGTGCTATCTCCTGCCTGAAATATTCCTGCTCGTCTTTCAGAGGAGAAATGTTACCGGCAATAATTAACTGATTATTGGTGGCCTTTGCAACAGCTATGGCAGTATGACAACCTTTTACTCTTTCAATTCTTCCTAAAAAAATCAATGGAGCATCCTCTCTTACGGTATCCTTTAGTTGGTACTTACTAAAATCAATCGCATTATAAACTGTCCTCCATTTGCCCGCAACACTACCTCTTGAAACAAGGTTATCACTGCATCCGGTAAATGTTATATTTCTATTAGGAAGCTTGTTTATGTATTGAATGTTCCTGTTACTAATCTCCCTGCCATAGGTCATGATCTTTCTCACCGTATTGTTTAGTACCGGTAATAAGTAGACAAGCCTTCCGAAGTTGTGTATAAAATCAAACTTATTTCGATGTTTTAATAAAAAAAGCCATGCTGATGGTATAGCCTTTAAGGCATCAGATTTTTTAGGAGGAAACCCTTCTTTGCCAAAGGCATGCATGGTACAACCATTAATATAAGAGCCGGAAGTCACAAGGAGATGTACCTCATGCCCCAGTCTGCAATATTCGCCGGCAAATAAAGCCACCAATCGTTCATGCCCTCCATAGCCTTTAGGAGGAACAAGAATGCCGGGATCCATAATAATCAAGATCTTCATTTAACAGGAGCCGGCACCTGGCTTTTAGCTTCAAAAACAGATGCGTAAACCTTTAATGCTTCTTCGGCAACCTCGTTAAATAAACGGGGAGTTTTAATATTGGCGGCAAGTTGAGGCAACAAAGAAACATTTGAAACCACTTCATTTAATATTTTTTTTAAAGACTGAACATCTCCTGCTTTAAACAGCAATCCATCTACCCTATCGGTCACCTGTTCTGCAATGCCTTTTGCATCTGAACCTATCACAGGTATCCCTGCAGCGAAAGCCTCCTGAACAACTAAGCCAACCATTTCCTGTACTATTGTCGGAAACACCAGCACGTCATATTGTTGAAGTGTCTTAACCACATTCGCTGGTTGAACTATTCCCTTCCAATTGACCGTGCCATTGATCTCTTGAATCATTTTACCACACTCAGCATAATAATCCTCTTCCGTAACCTGCCCGTAAATATCTAATGACCAACTACTGGTTTGAATGTTTTTTAGGGACTCTAATAAAGTATGCAAACCTTTTATTCTGCTAACTCTTCCCACGTAAACAAGCTTTATTACCTCATTTACCTTCCTCTCTTTGAATTGTTTTTTATGATAAACCACTTCACCTGGTAATGCTTTTGACAACAAAACCATTTTATCTTTCGGAAGCTTATTAGCTAAAAGAAGTTCTTTAAACCATTTACTCAACACGAACACCTTTTCACTTTCAGAGAAAATATACTTTAATATTTCCAGGTGGTTCTGTGTGTATAAAGGGTAAGACAGTGCTCCGGAAAATTTTGCTGGCAGTACTGAGGGTTTAATATTATTGTTTTGTAACCATTGTCCAATTGAAGAAAGCACTTCAGCAGAACCATAGCCAAACCCTTTTTTGTACAGCGTGCAAACAGCGCATTTATAAGTCTCTACAACTCCGTTACAGTATTTGTTGTCTTTAAATTTCAGCATTCCAGTCTGGCAAGCGTATCCAATTAAATGCAAAGTCATGAAAACAGGAATGCCTAATTCTTTTGTTCTTCTTATATGCTCTATTGTTATCCCGTTACTTCCGGTTAATTCATGGAAATGAACGATGTCAGGTTTTTCGGATAACAGCAGCTTTTTAAAAAAGCCCAAACCAGCAGGTGTCCTTCTTCCTGTTTGTAACTCCTTATCTATTGTAGCAGACTCAGGATATTCTACTACCCTTATGTTTTGGTAATAATATTGATTAAAATCACTGATAGCTACTGACGGCTTAATGATAAGAACATCAATATTAAGTTTGATTAACTCATGGCACAGGGCTGCCGCATACACTTCAGTACCACCAGTTACTTCCGGAAGAAAATATTTCAATACAAAAGCAATTTTCAAACTAATTCAGCAGGACTTTTATAAAAGGTAATTGGATCTCTAGTGATTGCAATTAAACGTTATCAGCTATTTTTCAAGCACTCTTTTGATTTATTTTAATATTTAACAAAGCCATCAAGTAATATATGAGTGACTTAATGTTCTTATTGAAGTGTAGATTTATTTTGAGAAGCCTCCTGTCTATTATTCCAAATCGGTACATCCCAATAGTGTAAGTAAATAAATGCTTTGCTATTACTTTGTCAAACTCTTTTGAAATGTGTGCGTGTTTCAACAACGCTTTTATTGATGAAGCATACACTTTTACCAAAGAGGAACTTTTTCTCATCATGGACTCTGAATGGATTCTATATTGCGAGTAAAAGCCTTCCATAAAACCGACAGGATGAGTTTTTGCAATTCTAAGCCACAAATCCCAATCTTCATTAAATAAAGTTTCATCATAACCTCCTGCTGAGTCTAAAATGCTTTTCCTAATTAAAACGGAAGGGTTTGGTATAAAGTCTTCAATTAATAATTGGTGAAAAACAGACCCAGACGGCCCCATTTTATTGACAACAGTAGAAAAATTTTGCTTAGCAAAATAGTCTTCTGACAACAAATTTCCTTTCTCATCAATAAGCATTGTGTTTGAATAAACCAGTGCAATGTTAGGATGAGCAAGTAGGAAATTAACTTGTTTTGCTATTTTACCAGGCAGGATAATATCATCAGAATCAAGCTTACTAAAGAAGATACCTTTAGCTACCTTTTCCAACTCTTTACAAGAATATGCCAGTCCTCGATTAGCCGGATTAACTATTTGAACAACATTAGCAAAACGATTACGATAAACGTCTAACCAATTATCGACAATTGCCTGGCTGTTGTCAGGAGAACAATCATTTATTAGCAATAATTCAATGTTTTCATAAGTTTGATTTTTAATACTTTCCAAAGTATCAAAAATGTAGTTCTGCGAGTTGTAATAAGGAACCCCGATAGAAACCAATGGCCGATCAATAAAACTCATTTTGCCTTTTGAACCGTCTTTTTTATAAAAGATTCTTTAATAAAAAAAACCTCTCAAAAAATTTAGATATGAATAATTGGTACTGCGCATTACCGAAGTGACATCTTTAATGCTTTTTGTTTTAAGTAAAAATCTCATCAGGTTAATTGAATGCCTTTTTTGTAGTTTTCTTTTTAAAAAAGACACCTCTTGATTAGCCAAAGGCAAGTTGCTATTATTAAAAAGTTCTTTACTGTACAAAAAATTATGCACAAGGTAGCTGGTAGAGTTGTTTATTTCTTGTCCATCATGTTCGCGATAATAAAAGAACTGATAGGGCAAAAAAACAATGTCCCCTAACATCGCCATCTGTATATTAAAATAGTTGTCTGATGCCACTTTAAACCTGGTATCAAATCCATTATTTAGTTCAAAATATTTTCGTCGGATTATGCTTCCGGTAGGTCCGATGCCCAAAGACGGCTCCCTGAAAAAATGATCTTTAATAACTTGTTTCGATGATACTGCAACAGATTCACCTAACTCCATTTTCTTAAATGTAACCAGGCCAAGCGATGCATTGGGAAACTTTTCCATTTCTGTAACGCAGTATTCTAATCCATCTTCAAAAATTTTATCGTCCGAGTCCAGGTACTTAAGATATTTGCCTTTTGCATAACCCGCGGCTTTATTTCTGTTTGGATAATCGCCGAGGTTTTTCTCATTTACATAAACCTTTATTCTGTCATCCTTCTTCTCGAATTCTTTGGCTATTGAAACAGTACGATCAACTGAACCATCATCAACAATGATCAACTCCCAGTTATCGTAAGTTGAACTAAGAACACTTTCTATTGCTTCAGCAATAAAACTTTCACGGTTGTATGCAGTCATTAATACACTTACCAAGGGTTTTTCAAAAAGCTGACTTACCATTCTTATTGCCTAAAAGGCTTTCGAGATTCTTATTTATTTCAACTCCTATTTCCTTCCAATCATATTTCAATTTCACCAGTTCTAATGCCTCTCTTCTAAGAAAATTGTACTTTCTATTATTGTTAAAAAGAGATACAACCTGCTTTGCAAATTCACTTGCATTATCAGCTATTAGCATGTGTTTTTCTTTTGTAAAATCAATTCCTTCAGCTCCAATTGCTGTTGAAACTACCGGAGTACCCATGCTCATCGCCTCCAAAATCTTAAGCCTTGTTCCACTTCCCGTTTTTAAAGGCACAATAGAAACAGCCGCTTTTTTGTAGTAAGGCACTACGGTGTCAACCTCCCCAATTAAATTTACAGATGGATCATTTTTAAAAAAATCATACTTCTGCGGCTGAGTTAAACTGCCTACAACAGTTAAAGAAACAGCAGGAAGAACGCTTTTAACAGAAGGAAATACTTCATCATAAAACCATTTCAAAGCTTCTATGTTAGGAAAATAATCAAGGCTCCCACAAAAGATCAATTCCTGGTTTAAGTATTTTTCCTCGTTGCTATCAAACGGCCTTGATGCAGTATTTACTCCATTCGGTATAACAGCTCCTTTTATCCTGTTTTTGTTTAAAGTGGTCAGCATGGTATTGTCTTGTGTGCTACAGCAAAAAAAAGCATCTACTTTTTTATACAAAAACCGTTCGGTAACAAGCGCCTTTCGTGCATACTTTAAAAGCACTTTCTTGTTTTCATTGATTGCCTGCTTCATCCACAAATCGGAATCACAATTATGAGCATCATACAAATGAATAGATGAAGGACTTTGCCTTTTGACGATTGGCTGTAAAAGACCCAGAACTTCGAGATTTTCATAATATACAACATCAAAATTCTTTTGATTAAGTGTATGTTTTAAAGTGGAATAAATCTCGAGAAGAAAACTATTTGTTTCTGAAAATAAAGAGCGTTTTAAAAACCGGTAATTTATTGCATCACCTACACGGTTGGAAGCACGATTAAAAATCGAGGTAAATTTTTTGTATTGAAAAATATTAATGACTTCGACATTAGCAGGAAATTCTACTTCTGTTTCCTTTTCAAAGTCCCCGATAGGTTGAACAGTTAAAACAGAAACTTCATGTTGCCTTGCCATTTCTCTCAGTATATAAAAGCATCTTAAAGCCCCGCCACTCGTTGGAGGATAAAACTTATAAGGAATTATGGTTAATATCCTAGCCATTAATTGAAGCGCCTTTGTTCGATTCTTTGCAGAACATCTTTCACTTCTCTAACATTGCCGTAATAGAAATGCGGGTAATGCTGTATGAAGGAATTGAACACTTTAAAAGGAGTTTCACTCAAAACATAATCTTTTTTAGTTTGAATGATTTTGTTTTTTAAATCTTCCCTTGAGTTATAAACAGTAAAAATTTCAGGCAAATTACTTTCTGAATGCACTTGCGGATTAGCATCTAATCGCCAGCTCATAGGCCATGCTGAACTTGCTGTAAAAATTTGTACGCCACAAGCAAGGCACTCAGCTATTGGAAGGCCAAAAGCTTCAAAGGTTTGAATAAAGAAAATACAAGCGTTGTGGTAGACTTTCCTTATCTCAGTTAAAGAATAGGAACCTTCTAAAACAACTACTTCGATTCCAAGCTCTGAAAGAACGCTTAGCTGCTCCTCTCTGTATTTCTCGAAACCAGGCTGAACAAAATCAACCAAGGCAATAAATTTATTTTTAGCAATAGGTTTTAACCCCGAAAAAGATAGATCCAAACCAATACAACTCCAACCTTTTCCTGGTGTTCCTCGAATTTCTGTCGTTGCAGAAACGGCAAGGTGCCAGTCATATCGCTCGATCAAAGGTTCATTTGCCTGCTGTAATTTCTTAATCTGACTAGGTGCGTTACCAAGGTAATAGACTTCATAAAACAACACAGGAACCTTAAGTATTTTCTTTAGCTTCTCTACATTATAAAGCCTCTTCCAAAAGCCGTTCGGACAACATTCGCTTATTACAACTGCATCAAACCTTTTCAGATCTCTGATTAATCTTTTGTCCTTAAAATAGTTGACTATTTTTTTCCGTAGCCAAAAGTGAAACTTACTTACTCTCCCTGTTTCGCTGTAAGAGTTTAGGCGCCCTAAAACTTCTATATCATAAAACACTTTTGCCTCTGATCCAGCTTCTGCTACCTGGTGTTTTAATGCTTCAGCTAATATTCTTGGGCTTCTAAAATCCGGCCTTGTAAGTATTGCAACCTTTATGCTCACTTGATTATTGCTTTTGAACGAGGCACGCAAAAAATATCGTATTGATCCTCATCAAGCCTTGTTTTGTCATCGATCTCTTTCAACCCCTCATTAGCTAAATAAATCTTGTAATCATATCTTCTGAAAAAATCTATCACAAACTTCCCGGAAGAACCCAACTGCCTCAAATACTTATCAGATAACTCCATAATAAAAAAGGGATGATCTCTCTTTATTAAATCAACCATCCCTTCCAATGCCATTGCTTCTGCTCCTTCAATATCCATTTTTATTAGATGAATAGTACTGAGCGCAGGTAAGATGGAGTCAAGGGTAATAGTATCTACGTCTATTTGCAGGCTATTTTCTTCTATTTCCCTAAATGATGAACGACCGCTGTTTCTAACCTCATCTGACGGTATTCTGAAAACTTCAACACCCACTTTATTAAATGCTGCTTTTTGGACAACATCAATGTTTCTGAGGCCATTTAGCTCAATATTCCTCCTAAGCTTTTTGCAGGTTAGGGGCGAAGGTTCAAACGAATAAACTTTACCGATTGGACCAATCAGTTTTGCAGCTATAAGAGAAAAATAACCAATATTAGCACCTATGTCAATCACGTTGTTGGTTGGCGACAGGTAGGTTAGAAATAACGAGACGACATGCGGTTCAAAGTCTGCTCCTGTGTACAACCACCGGTCCACGTAATCACTTGTTCGCAGTTCCATAAGCCCTGCGTGCTTTATTTTTATTTTAACGGTTCCAATTGTGTTTATCGTTTCAAGGTTCTTGTTTAAATATTGCTTTAAATAATACCTGGTTCTAATTACGAGAAACTGAAATAGCTTATTTGTAGAATTACCATAACGAAGACTTCGGTTGATATAGCTGGCTAAAGAAATGAATTTCTTTTTCAAATCGTCAGTTCTCCTCATCTGATCAGTGATCTTTTTATTCCTTTAAGCACGGTAAGTGCTCCTACTACTCTTTTCCCTATTCGATAACTCGTGCTATCCCGGTAAACTTTTTCTATTTCATTTTTAAGACGTATTTGTTCAACCAATGCTTCTTCGCAAGCCTCTAGTTCAAGACTTATTAAATCTTCTTTTTTTTCAGCAAGAACATCTATGTTCTCATAAACATCTTTATAAATTATTTTAGAAAGTAATTGCCATGAGTAAGCATACTTTGCATTTTTACCACCAAGTTGGTTTTGGGTAAATGAACCTTCTCTTATCGAATAGTTGTAAAGCACTTTATTAATTGTTACTCCCTCGAATTCTTTCAGTATTCGATAGATCCAATGAATGTCTTCAGCAACACGACCCGCGAAATACGGATGATATCCTCTTGTTTTCCTAAGCACTTCAGCAGTAATCATCATCGATGGGCAGTTAGTTGCGTCAAAGTCTTTATTCTCCTTTCTACCGAATTTCAAGAACTCATCCTTTAATTCACTACTGGTAAGAGCTATTCGTTTGGGGGTAGAAGTAGTTTTTCCTACAAAGCGGTAGTTGGTAAAACAGATCCCAATCTTTGAACTTTTTAAAAACTCATTCACCTGCTCTTCGATACGATCAGATTCAGACCAGTCATCGGCGTCCTGAAAAGTAATTAGATCTCCTTTCACCTGCCCTAAAACAATGTTTACAGCTCCTATTTTTTTCGTGTTTTTTTCAAAATCAATTACTCGAATCCTTTTGTCAACTAATGTTTTTATTTGTGTCAAAGTATCATCTGTTGACCCGTCATTAATAACTAAAACCTCAAGGTTCTGGTATGTTTGATGTAACATTGAGTTTATTGCTTTCAAGACATAATTAGAAACATTGTAACACGGAATAATTACGGTAACCAGAGGCTTTCTGTTCATTTCAAAATTGCTTTAACCAACAACTTAATAAACCCTTTAACTACAAAAAAATTAAGTGTGAAGCTTTTTACTAATTGCTTTAAACCCCAATATGCGTCTTCTAAATTATCTTGTTGAAACTGCAGATTAATATATTTTCTAACGAAATAAGACCTTAATTTCTTCGTCGTTATAACCTCATTATTGATTTGCCAACTCCTGTTTAAAGAATAAAATGTCGAAGTTTTGTAAACATTGGATATCCAGTAATCTCTTATCTTAACAGGCACTTCAATAAAACGTTGCAAATCATTAATTATACTACTCCTTTCAAATAAGAAATTATTTATTAGGCCATTACTAACTGTTTTAGAGTTTTCGTGCAGTCTAAAATAAGCCAAAGGCATATGATGTTTATAGACACTATTTTGTCCATACAACAATAGAAAGCGAACCCACATTTCACCATCCATTATATAATGGATGTCCTCGGGTATTAAGCCCACCTTTTTTATTACTTCGGCCCTAAAGAAAGTAGATGGTTGTGTTACCTGGCAGCATTCGATAGTTTTTTCAAGAGTTTTTTCAAGGAAAGTTCCTTTATCCTCTACAACTGTTCCGTCTACGTGTATATGGTGTTCATAACCCGAGACAACCTGAATGGAAGGATCTTTGATAAAGGCCGCAACGACATTAAAAAAAGTGTTGGGCAAATACCAGTCATCACTATTTAACCAGTTGAAAATCTCCCCTGTGCATTTTTCTATACCCTTATTTATAGCATGACTTTGACCTCTGTCAGGCTCGCTCACCCAATACGTTATATAACTTTCGTACTTCTTGATAATAGACAACGTGTTATCGGTGCTACCTCCATCAATGATGATATATTCAAGATTAGGATAGTTCTGAAAAATTACAGAACGAATAGTTTCTTCAATAAATTTCCCCTGGTTAAAAGATGGAGTTACAATGGAGATTTTTGGCCAGGCGATAGAAGAGTCAAAAGTTTGAATGTCTTTGTCATTTATTGACCAGGGCCAATTTAAATTAGTTTTACAAGGAATATCACTAATCATGCTAAATGTTGACATTTCTTTTATTTAGTAGCACGTAAAGCAATTATTAGCAAACCACCCGATACGAAAATGATTGAACATAAAAGAACCTAAAAAAGTCAATTATCAATCCGTAAAACTTTCTGATAAACTTCTTCTGTTAAAGCTGCTGATTGTAGCCAGGTGAACTTTTTTAACTGTTGATACCCCCGCTCAATATTGGAATTTCGAAGGGTCTTATTATCAAGAATTGCTTCAACAGACTGTAAAATATCAATATTGCTTTTGGGATTAAAATATACAACTGCATCACCGCCAACTTCGGTTAATGAGCTACTTCTACTGCAAACTACCGGGCATCCGCAAGAAAAGGCTTCTAAAATGGGGAGACCAAACCCTTCATACAATGTTGGATAAATCAATGCAGCAGCATTGGTATATAAGTAAGGCAACTCAGTTTCATCAGCAAATACCTGCTTTATTTTACTTCTAATTCCAAGTTTATCAAGATATCGTATTTCATGATCATTAAGTAAGTCGCCGGTACATACTAGATAAAGACCTGGTCTGTTCCTTAATAGTCCTGCGATAGCTTGTATGGCAAAATAAAAATTTTTATACACGCCTCTGTTTCCTACATATAAAACATATTCATCCGGCAGAGATAGTTTACATGCGCCTCCAATTTTATCTGAAAATCTCTTTAATGAACACCCATGATAAATAACCGTTATTTTATTTTCCTCAATCCCAAAAAAATCTATTAAATCTTTTTTTGTCTGTTCAGAAATCGCAATAAGATGATCAGCTCTATCTAAGATTTTTTTTGTTTTGTCAACAAATGTATAACCTAAAAAATACTCAGGAAATATTTGAATAATTAGGTCATGAACTGTTAACACGAATGGCTTATTGCCTAAATAATCAAGAAAATAATCATCATAATAAGTAGGATGAAAAACATCAAATTCGCCAGATTTTAATAAAGCGATAGTATCTTCTTTATTTAGCTGCTCATAAGAAGTTTGTCGTTGCCTGAACAATTTCTTATATTCTTTATACACTTTCCCAATAAGCCGGTTTCCTTTTTCATAACTACGTTTTCTACCAGTTAATGGAAGTAGTGTTTGTTGAAAGCCTGCCCACTTTCCTAAATAATTGTTCTCACTATATTTTACTGAAACCTGCCATTGCACTTTTTTGGTTTGCTGAAAACATTTAACCAGTTCTACAAAATACCTCGAAATACCTCCGATTTTTTGTGTCTCAAATATTTGATGATCGTATAAGACTTTCATTACTGCAAAGCAAAATAAGGCTGTTCTAACAGATGATAATTGATCAAAGCCCTGATATCTTTTTTTTGGCTGCTAAAAAATCCTGTTGCAGAAGACTTTCTAATTCAACAGGTCTAACTGTATTTATTTCCAGCCTACTTACAATTTTCTTTAAAAAATTCAATAACGGCCGCCCTTTACTTTTCTGAATTTCTTCAATTTCTATAAATGGGCTCGCACCTAATTTTTTCTTAGTAAACAAATGCAGAGTAGTCCCGTTTGTAAAAAAATGGTAGCCAAAACGCTGAGCCATTATTTCCAATGATTTCTGTGAGTAGAATGAAATATGCTGACCACTTTCAGGAGCAAAATACCACCAATCACTTATTGAGCTTAAAGCATTGCCAGGTAGTAATTGGGTGGAAAATAAAACTGATCCTGAATACTTTAAAATGCTTTCAACGTCTGTCATCGGATCTGTCAGGTGTTCAAAGACTTCAAAAGCTGTAACCAATTCAAACTTTGGTTTTGTTTGTAAGTCTTCTATATCCACATTATGAGCAAAAATATTTTGGCAATAAATGTCTTGCCTGTAAAAGTTAAAACCTTTATCTCGCATTAACCTCACAAACAGCCCGTAACCCCCTGCATAATCTAGAAAGATGCCTTTATAATCAAAAACGAGTTTAATTAACTTTTCGGCGATGTTTGAGAAAGATATGTTCCTGTAAACCAGCCCGACATCAGTTGAAGCAATTGCATTATCATAAGCTTCGGAAAGCCAGTGCGGTTCTTCTGTTTGTACAAAATGACAATTGTTGCATTGGTAGTACTTGACGCTGTATTTGTTTAAAATAGTAGCTTCAAAAATCTCTTTACTACCTCTGTTACATATTTTACAATTCATTTCTCTAAAATCATTTAATCAGTTGCAACCTTAACGTCCTCTTTAGACAGTGAGCACTTCTACGGCTTGAGCCACCTTTTCCACGATACTGTTTTACTAGTCCCGTTCACCGGAGAAGTTTCTGTTTTAACTTCGAAATCAATATTCTTAATGCAACCTTCCCTGAAATATTTATAGGGGGCTCCTCTATCATCTCCCATCTAAATAATTTTTGGAAATTAATATCAACACCGGGATTATAGTTCATCCCGTCTTCTTTGATCTCGAAATTCACCTCGTAACTTTTAAGATTTGCCAGGTAGTCTGTATCATTATGGGTATTTGTAGAATGGGTGCCAAATCCAACATTAGAAACTAAGTTATATTGTGGTGCAATTGATAATGCGTTGTTATTGAAAAGAGCAAATACCCACTGATAATCCCACACATGACGGTATAATTGATTTTTAGTTAATTTGAATATGTTGTGCCAATAATTATCAATTGTTGGATAATCAAAATATGCAGGTTTTTGGTCTTCTTTAAAAAGTTTTAATTCAAAATCAAATTTCTGCCAAGCGCGCCTCCAGGTCGCCCAGCCCCAGCAATGAGGTATTTTTGATAAATAATAAGAATCTGAACCTATTCTACTTAACTGAAAATTGTTTCCACTAACATGCATAATGCCTGTATCGTCCCTAAATTTCGAAAGCATCTTCCGACAGAACGAAAAAAAACTTCTCGTCGGCACCACATCATCTTCCAGTATAATTCCTTCTTCAACATTGTCAAAAAACCAGCTAATAGCAGAAGATACAGCTTTTCCGCAGCCCAAGTTTTCTGACCTAAATAATGTTTTTACCTCGCATGGCCAATCTATTCCATTTAACACAATGTTCCTGCATTCTTCACAAACAGCAGCCTCTTCAGGTCTAGATTCTCTCGCTCCGTCTGATGCAACAAATAAGGTTGATGGTCTTTGCTGCCTGATCTTTTCAAACACCTGCTTTGTAGTATCTGGTCTGTTGAAAATGACAAATAAAATAGGAGTGGTAAACATGTTAGTAGTAGGGCCACGATAAACTTTAATAATTCAAGTGGCGGTTTAACGCTTGCTTTTTCTAATTCTATCTACTATTAATTTTTATAACTTTCCACAGCATCTTGAATAATAGAAGATAAATTGCCGATTACGTGAGACATCTCAAAATCAGTTTCAATCTTTTCTCTTGCCTTTGCACCTAAATGGTCAGCATAGTCTGGCTGTTCGATTAACCTGATCATACAAGCAGCCATCGCATCAATATCATTTTCTTCAACGAGCAATCCATCCACTTCATTTGTTATGGTGTCCGCTATTCCATTATGATATGTGCTGATAACCGGCAGCCCCGTTGCCATAGCTTCCAGGATAGCTACAGGCAAACCTTCAGAATCTCCATCAGTTGTATGTATTGAATGCTGAACAAATGCCCTGCTTTGCTGCATATATTTTGAAACTTCCTCAGGAGCTAGTACTCCGGGAAATATTACACTCTTTTCTATTTTCAAAGCTTTAACTATCTGGAAGCAACAATCAAATAGACTTCCATTTCCTGCAATAATTAATTTTGCTTCTGAATGATCTTTTAAAACAGATGAAAATGCAAGAATTGTAAGATACGGAGCCTTCATGTTTACCAGCCTTCCTAAGGCTAAAAAAACAGGCGCATTGGAGGAAGGTGTTGTTTTTTTAAACAATGTCAGGTCTACACCCAATCCTATTTCAGTTAGTTTTTCTTTTTTTAAACCTAACTCCAATAATGTTGAAGAAGAGAAACTATCTACCGAAACAATACGTGTTGCCTTAAGGAACAGATCAGGAATTGAGTCTGAATAAAGGTTCAGGTTGTTCTTATTAAGGATGTCAGCTCCTCCGTGGGTATGTACTACAAACGGAATTTTCAGATCTGCACAAGCATCTTTTATCAGAACTCCTTTATACATAAATTCAGCAAGCACAATGTCAATCTTATTTTTTCTGAGGATGAAACGAAATGATTGGTCATTTAATTCTTCATCGTATGGGTAGCCTTTTATACTTGAAGGAATTTTATTTGCAATAAATGCAGGTAATAACTTGCATAAAAAGACTGTTGCTTTCGAAGTAAAACTTCTATTGATATATTCATCAGCAATACGCTGATCGTTTTTATCATAAGCGGGAAACCAACCACCATACAGGAAAAGTATATTGCCGGGAAGATGTTTTATATGATTTCGAATAAAAGTTTCGGAGTAAGCATTTCGATTAGGATTAACAATACAAATATTCAATTTCCTCATGTCACTAGATCCTGTTAAGCCTTTTTGAAAAGACTTTTGCTATTAGTTTTTTAGAAAAATTAGAGTGAGAATATTTAAGTAAAAAGTCGAACAACCACAAAGGTTGAAAATATTGATTCGCTATTTTATTTGTTTCAGCCTCGATCAATTTTTTGTTCCTATTGTCATTAGACATTCCATCTGTTGAGAAGAAAGCAATAATGATATTAATATATTGAAAAGCAATTCGATGCTTTATCAACGCCTTTGTATTCCATTCATAGTCGCCAAGGATTTTATAAGTTACATTAAAGTCTCCAATTCTGTCAAAAATGGTCCGTTTATAAAATGTAGCAGGGTGAGGAAAATTCGAACGCTTTAAATCCCAATCAAACTGAGTTGAAGCATGATCTGATAAAACAATATCGTGCCTTGAAATATCTTCCCAGATGAAACGTGCAAAAAAAACATCAGCTCGATTCAGCCTCATTTTACTAATTGCATAACTAAGAACATTAGAAGAAATATAGTAATCGCCAGCATTCAGAAAAATGAGTAAATCTCCGGTCGCATTTCTTATTCCCTTATTCATAGCATCATAAATACCGCTGTCCTTCTCACTGACAAAGCAATTGATCTTTCCTCCAAATGTTCTTACGATTTCTTTTGTTTCATCAGCCGATCCCCCATCAATTACAATGTATTCGAGGTTTGAATAGCTTTGCCCTAATACACTTTTAATCGTTTTTCCTATAACCTTCTCTGCATTTAAACAAACGGTTATAACTGATATTTTTGGCAATTCCTGTAACATTGTCCTAATTATTGGCAACTTCAAACAAATATGCCCACAACTTTTTTTAGTGCTTATTAAGCAGCCACAACTTCCATTAGAAATTCTTTGTATTTGGTTTTAAAATTCCCGACAGTATGATTAGTTGAAACAAATTCATATGAATTAAAAGACATCTTTTTTAACTGACATTCGTCCAAGGAACTAATCATACATAGTAAATCGGCTAATTCTCCTGCATTATTATTCTCAAGATAAAAGCCAGTATTTTCCGGCAACGTTAAGCTAACCGTTCTTGATATAACCGGTATGAGGCCCTTAGCCATACAATTTAAAGTACTGCCACCTCCACCTTCAGAAAATGAGGTACTCAACACCCAGGCGCATTCGGAAGTTATTTTTTTAAACACATCTCCTTCAACATCTACCCAACCAGCGATCTTTATGTTTGATGCTTGTGACAGTTGTGTACTCATTGTATCTCTGAACGTAGCATCTCTTTCTAAATCTCCGAGTATGTACAATTCGAGATGAGGTAACATTGTAAAGGCCTCAATTACAACATCTAATCCTTTCAGCAGCGCTCCGTGACTATTTAACCAAACAAATTTCGTCCTGGCTGAGGAAAAATCTTTTTCACTATTAATCTCCGGAGATGTAGTGACAGACATTGGTAGTTGATAGGCTTTCTTGCTATGTGCACCATATGTACTCTTTGTAAATTCATTACCAAAGATTGTGATAAAATCACTGTATTGAGCGCTATTGCCAGGAGTCATGATGCGTGGAGGTGCAATGGATATTCCCTTCTGTAAAAAAAAATCGTAATAACGTCCGAACTCTACCCAATTTTGGTATAGCCAATTAGCGTTCGTAGCATGAAAAATCTTCGTAGTATTTTTAGTTAGATACGGTAACAGTCTTTCAAGGTTGTTGTGATTATCTATTACAAGGCTATAATCTTTGTTCGGAACATAAGCTATATTATCCCAATGAATAACGTCAACATTAAACTCTAATTCGTGAAGGATTTCTGCAATAACAAAGCACTCCTGGTTATTGGAGTGATAATTTTTAACTCTATCAATAAAAGGATAAACTATATAAGAAATTAGTGCGTTTTTGCTAAAATTGGTTTTAAAAAAATTTTCAATAACTATATCCGATTCCTTAACAGGCTCTTTAGGTTTTAGATCATATCCGTGATGATGTGCTCTTTGCTTTAAAATGCTTACCTCCAAATCGGTTGCAACTGTTCTGATTTTATGTTGAATTTTTTTTATGATCACTTTTTCTGAAAGAGAAGAGCTAGTGTGTTATCGGTGTTCACTAAATAATAATCATTCACCAGTGCCCGATTTTTACCGATAAAATATTGAACAAAATCGAACCAGGCTTGCCTGCTATGTACAGGGATAATCGATACCTGCTTCTGCAGGAGATAAGGAAAGCGAAACTTCGAAAGCTGATTATTTATCCTCTCCACCAATTTCTGCTTCCGCCCCTTTGGTAATGGCCGTTCGATAGGAAAATCGAACCGGCCTAACCCGCCTGGTTCCATTTTAAAAAACTCATTTAAAAAAAGGTTGAATTGAAATAAAGGATTCGGAAATAATTCTAACTTTTTAAAACAATCCAATTCGTTCATTCTATCTAGAACAACCCTTTGCGACGTTTCAACCAACAAACCGTATTGCCTTTTTTCGGCCTTCTTCTCTGGCACTATAGAATAAAGGTAGGTGATCATATCAAGGTACCAGGGAGTCGGATATGCCGGAGATTGCCGCTCGTGCCATTGATGCAAAACAGGAAATTTGTCAACTTTCATTTGCTGCTTTTGACATCCGTTATTTTCTAACCTCACATACAGATCATCGTCTTCACCACCCCAATTTAAATAATACTCGTCAAAACAATTGACCGCTAACAGATCCGTTTTAGCTATTGCGCATAATCCAACATAGTTAATTATCGACTTTTCTAAATCACTTTTTGTAATGTTTGAATAGTCGGTATCAGCAGAGAGATAGTGACAATTAAAAGTATAAAATATGTTTTCAAAAGATAGCTGCTGCACACTCTCTAAGAAGTCAACAGGAAAAATAAGATCAATATCTGAAATAATAATTACGTCGCCAGAAGCTTTTCTAATTCCAGTATTCAATGCATGCGATCTGTTCCAGAACCAACCCCTTGTATCAGAATATAAATATTTAGCGAAGCCATAAGACGTAACCAAATCCTGCGCCTCTTTTTGAATATGAGGTTCACTTCCATAATCAACAAATATTAACTCAAAATTTTTAAAGATTTGTTCCCCCAAAGATTCCAGTACATATTTAATCCTGAATATTTCGCGATTTCGAAAACCAATTATAATAGAAAAGCAAGGGCTGTTAGTTTTGGTCATAATCGCATATTATATATAGAGAAACCGTAGTTTAAATAGAACACCGTGGATGCTTTAACACCTTTTGACTATTTAAACGTCACGTTTTTTATTTATTATATAATCTGCCATTTTTTTTTTGACGTAGTAATACTATCCTCCCGTGGAGCCCCGTTATTGACGTAGCTATAATGGTAAAAAAGATCTGCTTTTATGTTGGGAAGAGAATCGACTAAATGCTTAAATGAACTACAGATGCAATGTATTTCAGTCGCTCTTTCTAAAACTGCTATCCAATCAAAAATACTATTTGTTATAAAAGGTCTCACAACGGGCACTCCAGCTCTTACGTGTTGACTATTTATTTTAAAACCACGGGCAGCATCATCATGCACAAAAACAAAGTCACCGGGTAAATTAATATCACTCAACAGCATACTTTCGGCATGGGCATCTCTTTTAATGGTAAAAGACTCCCACCTTTCCTTAAAATCTACGTTCATAATACGATAGAAGTCTTTATCGAAATAATACCAGTCCATCATTTTATCGAAACCGATAATCATTTTCTGACCCTTCCATTGTTCCGCCAGCGTCTCTGCACCTTTCCAATCACTAATACTAACTATCTCAAACCCTTCCAGATCGGAATATAACTGTTGTATAGATGAGGAATAAGAGTGCTTACAAATGCAGAAGGCCTGCCCCAACATCCCCTTTTTCTTCAGGTACTTTAATCCTCCTGAAATAATAATATGATCACCAAGACCAAGGTGATGATAAATAAGAGTAGGCCCTACCTCTGCAGGTTTTTTCTTAAACAAACTTATTAGCTTTTTTGCTTTTTCGCTATCAGCCAACCTAATTCCTCGTTTAAACCAACCAATTCAAACTTGTCTTTATTTGCCTTAATGAACTCTTTACTTCTAAAGTGCTTTAAATGATGAATGTCGTCGAGAACAAGGATGTATTCTTTATTTCCCATTTCTTTGACTACCTGGGTAAATTCATAAAAGCCTATGCCTGCTGCAGAGTCTAAAATTATTAATGCAGAAGTACCGTTTATTGAATTAGAAAAATCAGAAAAGACATTATTTCTAAACGTAGGATGAACAGTATTTGTTTTTAAAATTCTTTTTAACCAGCTTTTCTTATTGAGGTTTATTCTATCCTGGAAAACGCCCACCATAATTTCCTGCAGGTAAAAATGCTTCGGCGTTGTTAAATGGTCAATGTATGCCTCTTTATAATTATCAAGGTTATCAAAAATGTCGTCATTAAGCAAAAAGTTTGCGGCTTCTACATAATCTACACTAATTCCAAAAACTGGTTCAATAAATTTATATTTTGCCAGGTTCTTCGTCGCCTTTTCAAAATAATTGTAATTGGCTTCTACCGTAATAAATCTTTTAGGAGTTTTATTAGCTTTAATAAATAAGTCTGCAATGGTTGCTGTTGAACCTGTGCCAAGATATGTTCCTGATTCAAACACAAGTTGAATATCTTCCTTTCTAATCACCTCAAACATCCGCTCCTGAAATTCCGCATCAACCACCATTTCAATAGATGCGCCCGGCTTGTCAGCATATAACTTCATAACTATTACCCAACTGGCATTTATTTTTTCAATAGTTCTTTACTAAATACCAATCCTTTGCGGGTATTAATTTTAGCTGAATAAAAGAAACTATTTTCAACAACATTAAATAATAATCCTTCTTCTTTATAAAACTCAACCTGGTCGTTAATTAGCAAAGCAAAATTTATTTGATATTCTCCTGGATAAAGTAGAAAATTGGCTAATTCGATATTAACAGAATAGGAACCTCTTTTCGTCTCTTGAACAAAGTTCTCGTCATCTGACAAATAAGAAGACACAATCTCTAACTCATCATAAAATCTTGTTATTGCAAAAGCGATATCAACTTTCGCCTCGCTTAGTTTTAAGTCAAAAGCCACTTGCAAACTAATTGCTGAACCAAATTCCACTTCCTCATTAATAGCTATTGATTTTAAAAGGAACATGTCGGAGTCAAACCATGCGTGGTTCCCATCTCCTTTGCCAAACCGCTTCTTTTTATCTGATTGTAAATACCACTTTAGTACTTCTTCAGTAGTATCTTGTTTTACAATTGCCCCTTTGTTCATCAATATAGAATTGTTACAAAGGCTTCTTATAGCGACAAGATTATGACTAACAAATAAAATAGTTCGGCCTTCTCCCCTGCTTACATCCTTCATTTTTCCAAGGCACTTTTTCTGAAACTCTGCATCACCAACAGCAAGCACCTCATCTACAATTAAAATGTCAGGTTCTAAATTAGCCGCTACTGCAAAAGCCAACCTAACATACATTCCGCTGCTATATCTTTTTACAGGTGTATCAATGTAGCGCTCCACTCCTGAGAAATCTACTATCTCGTCGAACTTACTTTTTATTTCATGCTTCGACATTCCGAGTATAGCACCATTTAGAAAAATATTTTCTCTTCCGCTAAGCTCTGGATGAAAACCTGTTCCTACTTCTAACAACGAAGCAACACGTCCTTTTAGTTTTACTTTTCCTGTTGTTGGGGTCGTTGTGCGACTAAGTATTTTCAACAAGGTACTTTTTCCGGCTCCATTCCGTCCTATAATACCCAGCACTTCACCTTGTTCAACCTCGAAGTTTACATCTTTCAAGGCCCATACATAATCGCTCTTGCCCTTAACCGTGCGGTCGTTTTCATCACCAATCTTTAAATAAGGGTCTTCTTTGCCTCTTACCCGATGCCAAAACCTGTTTACGTCGTGTGCAAGCGAACCCGTACCCACCTGTCCCAGGCGGTATTGCTTACTTAAATTTTCGACTTTAACAACAGTTGACAAGAAATTGGATTTTAAATAAATTTGATATTGAAGTGGAATACTGCTGGCGGCCTATACGGTGTCCATAAATGTTCTTTCGACCTTGCTGAAAACTAATAGCCCGATAAATAATATGATAACGATAAAGCCTCCACTATACATTAAATGAATTGGTTCAAGACTTCCTTTATGAAATAATGCATAACGAAAGCCTTCAACTATGGGTGTTAGCGGATTATAACGGATAACATTTATAAAACTTTTCGTGCTTAAATATGACAAGGGGTATGCAACGGGTGTAGCATACATTAACAACTGCACTGCAAAACCGATAAGCACAGTAAAGTCTCTGTATTTTGTTGTGAGCGATGAAATGATAATGCCCGCACCTAGTCCTAAAGCTGCCATCATTAAGACCAAAAGAGGGATTAATAGCCAGCTAGAGCCAAAATAGAAATCGTGATTTTTAATTCCAAAATAACTGATCGCAATAATGAGTAACAAAAACTGTATCCCAAACTTTATCATATTACTCATGACCGTGCTTAGGGGAATAACAAGCCGGGGAAAATAAACTTTCCCAAAAATACCGGCATTGGCGACAAACGTTCCTGAGGTGGCGTTGAGGCAGGCTGAAAAATAATTCCAGATGGTAATGCCGCTCATGTAAAATAAAACAGGTTCAATACCATCGGTTGGAATATTGGCGATCTTTCCGAAGATCATTACAAATACGATAGTAGTAAAAACAGGCTGTATGAAATGCCACAGAGGACCAAGGACAGTTTGTTTATATTGAGCGGTGATGTCACGTTTTACAAAGAGCAAAAGTAAATCTCTATAGTGCCAAATATCTCTGAGTTTAATATCAAAAAGGTGGGCTTGCGGTTCAATGATTACATCCCATTGAGAATCTTCTGCTTCCTGTGAACTTCCTTTATATTTTGTCACCTTTAATACACTAATATTTTCTCTAAATTCTGTTTATACGTATCAAAGCCAAAAGCTTTTTTTACTTTTTGCTGTAACACTTTTTTCGCCCCTATATGATCTATTGGCTCCTCAATTTGTAGTGTATTTACGACTGCCTGAAACATTTCGGCGTCACTGTCTGGATCGATCAGCTGCCCCAATGCCCCCTGCTGTAAAGCATCAGCACTTCCGTCCTTATTGCCTGCTATAACAGGCAGCCCGCATGCCATGGCCTCAATAAACACAATTCCAAAACCTTCTTTTCTGCTGGGCATTACAAAAACGTCAGCAAGTAAAAAATGATCCACTACCTCTTCCTCTTTTATAAAGCCCGTCAATAACACGGTGTCAACAAGGTCGTTTGCCTGCTGCATCCCTAAGAGGCGCAGACTTTCTGTTTCATCTGCTTTTCCCGCAATGATATATTTAGCGTGGGGCACACAATTTTTCAAGTAGGGTAAAACGTCTATAACCTTATCGTAGCCTTTATACTTTTCGGTGGCCGAAAGCCTCGTTAGGGTAAATATTATTGAATCTGTTTCGTTTATGCCGTACCGTTTCATTAGGTACTCGGGTTTTTTAAATTCTTTCGGGTACGAAAAGTAAGGATCAATCGTGTTTGAGAACACCGTAATCTTTTCAGGACTTATCTTATGTGTTTTTACAATTGCTTCTTTCGTAAAGGTGCTTACTGCAAGAACGCTATCTGCATTCTGCATAACATAGCTTTTCACGCCTTTGAGTTGATCCCATACCTCAATACCATGGGTAACCAGTATGATGTTTTTATGTGCGAACATCTTTTTAATTCCCCATCCTATTAACGACAAATTAATGTGTCCAAGAACGATAGTATTATACTTGCTCGCTTCTTTCAATGCAGAAAAAACAAATTTTATCCTATTCCCTTTAAATCCTCTATAATTTTTTTTATCGAAATAAAGCGGATCTACGCTATAATCATAAACTGAAAGGCAATTGGCAATTAACTTGCCCTCTGCTTGAAAATCTGTTAGAGCCTTTAGAAAAGCGCGGTTAAATTTCTCAATTCCACCTGTGAAACGAAATGCACTAAGATTTAGAAAAAGTACCTTTTTAAATTCCTTGTTATAATACTTTATTGCCTCCTTTTGACAAGCCAGCAAATAAGCCCAATAATGCACCCACTGCAACTTGCCCGATCTTAACTTCTCATACTTCTTTATAAAATCAGGAGTACGCTGGGCAGTAGTTTGAACAGGAATAATCCATTTTTCAAAAGGAAATGTAAAACCCTGTTTCTTTCTGTTGTATACGTCCGACGGTAAAATGTCTGCAAAAGATTTTATTAGCAGATGCTTTTTGACGTGCAAGTCGTATTTAACCCTGGGAGAAATAGAATGGGCAGTTTCAACGAGTTCTTTATCGAGAAAAGGAACCCGTACCTCAAGACCATGCCACATGCTCATATAGTCGATATCCTTCAATAACTGGCCTTGCATATATAGGTTCTGTTCTCCCCAGCTTACCAACTCCTTGTCATCGATCTTTATTTTTCTTAATCCCGGAAAAGTTAATTCGTTTAGTGTATTATTAATTGATTTAACTGAAGTACCTAGTATTAAAGCCGTTTCTTCAGGAGTGTACAAGCCGCGATTAAAAAGATAATCTCCCAGGAAATCCTTGCGCTTTAAAAAAGACAATTTCTTTTTTCTTTGTTCGAAAAAATTCCTGGTCAACCCGATTACGAAAGCAGGTAACATTTTAAATAACCTGATACGCTGTGTTCGATAAAACGAGTCGTATCCTCCAAATAATTCGTCTGCACCAATACCACTTAAAACAGCTTTAAGGCCAAATTTGTGTGCATACTTACAAATAAAATAAGAATTGATACCGTCAATGCTTGGCTGGTCCATCGCCATCAAAATGTCTGGCAACGTATTTGAAAACTCTTCTTCTGTAACCAGGCACGAGCTGTGCTTTGCACCTGTCTTATCTATCACCAATTTCTGATACTTTGCTTCGGAGAACTTTTGGTCCTCAAAAATGATAGAAATTGTATGAAGATTTTCTTGTAGGGTTTTATGTGATAATAGTGTAAGTAGACTGGAGTCGATGCCCCCGCTTAAAAAGAGGCCAATTGGAGCATCGGATATTAAATGACGCGCTACCGCATTAGATAACTTTTCCCTGATTGCAATAACGGCTTCAGGTAATGTGTTAATGATGCTTTGAAATGAAAACATGCAGAATACTTCTTGCCGTATAAGCAACGTAGGTAAATCTATTGTTGCAACTGTTCCTTTATCCAACAACGTAACCCCTTCAAGAGTCGTAAAAGGTTCTGGCAAATGGCCGAAAGTAAGGAAGTAAACTTTCCACTTTTCGTATTCGTTCCAGGTAGGTTTGAGGGAAGTAAAGGCCCTCACTTCTGAGGCAAAAAATAATTTTCCTCCTTGAATGCTATAGTAGAGGGGTTTTATGCCTGCATGATCGCGGGCAAGTAATAGTTGAGAAGTGCGCTTATCAAATATAGCCAGGGCAAACATTCCATTAAATCTCTGAAAGCAGTTCTTTCCCCACTGGAGATACGACTTTAAAATAACTTCTGTATCGCATGTGGTTTTAAAAATATGACCAAGTGCTGCCAGTTCTTTTTTTAACTCTAAAAAATTGTAAATCTCTCCGTTGAATACAATTTGAAGACTACCATTTATATCCGACATAGGTTGATGACCGGCTGAGGTAAGATCAAGCAACGATAACCTTCTATGTCCCAGTGCTAAAGGCAACTTATCATCTATATATATTCCTTCCCCGTCGGGGCCGCCATGCTTCATACTATCTTTCATGATAGTAATGTCACTAGCAAGACTAATGGAGGATGGATCAAAAATTCCGGCAATTCTACACAAAGTCTAAATTCTATAAATTGTTTTGGGGCAGCACTTATTTATCAGCAAAAAGACAACGAGTAAACATCTTACTTAAAGAAGACTCCTCTCAATTTTTCCATAATACCTTTTTTACCACTTTCGGTAGAGTAACCATAATTGTATGAAAGGTTGTAGTTGTAGCCATAGCCGTAGCCATAACCATAGCCGTAACCATAGTAAGAATTGGCTCCGCCCATTTTTACATCATTTACCAAAAGATTCAAGTTCGGAAAAGCTTTCCCCACATATACATCATTAATATTCTCCAATCGCTTTCGCGGGGTGTAGCGCTGGCGAACAACAAAAACAGTTGAGTCAGCATATTTGCTTAAAACTTTTGCGTCACTTACAAGGCCAACAGGCGCCGAGTCAATAATGATAATATCAAAATTCTCTTTCAGATAGATGAATAGCTCTTCAATCTTTTCATCTAATAATAACTCTGAAGGATTGGGAGGAACAGGTCCTGCGGGAACAATGTATAAGTTAGGAGTAGTACTTAATTTAACTGGCAATTCATTCTTTTGCACATCCCCCATTACATAATTACTAATACCTTTTCTGTCAAGCAAACCTAAAGCCCGCGATATTTTTGGCTTACGCAAATCCAGTTCAAGGATTACGGTTTTTTTGTTAGCCACTGCCCATACGGCGCCTAAATTCATCGAAGTAAATGTTTTACCTTCTCCTGCCATAGAGGAAGTAACAAGAATGACGGGGCTCTTTTTATCAATAATAAAATATTGCAAGTTAGTACGAGCCATTCTAAATTGTTCAGAGATGATACTGCGGTCCTTCGCCCCGATTACCACTTCCCTATCGGCCATTTTATGGTGAGCGATTTCACCTATAATAGGCATGGAGGTGGCTTTCAATATATCTGTTCTATTAGTAATTTTATCGTTTAAAATATCTTTTAAATAGATAAAGCCAAGCGGTATAAGAAGACCTATAATAAGTGCAGTACGCATGATACCACTGCGGTCGGGACTGATAGGAGCCCATGATGAAGAAGCCGGATCTATAGATGAAGCATTCGAAGTACTTGATGCCATAGTAATAGCAGACTCTTCTCTTTTTTGCAGTAAAAAAAGATATAATTTTTCCTTTATTCCCTGCTGCCTTGCAATTTCCAGTAGTTCCCTTTCTTTAGAAGGTACAGCCTGAATTTGTGATCTTATCCTGTTATACTCGCTAAACAAGCGTCTTCGTATTGACTCTACCGGCCTTTTAATGTTAGACAAATTCTCAAGGATATCTAATCTGGCATTTTCTATCTGGCTTTCTAAACCTTGTACAACCGGATTTGCAGCGGGCATAGTTTTCAGCCTTTCTTCTCTTTCCGCCTGAAATCTATTATAGTTAGTAATTAAAGCTTGTAGTGTGGGGTCTTGAACTCCCAGTGAGGATGGTACAAGACTATACCTTTTCGTTGGCGTTTTAACATAGTCATATATCATATCTATCAACCTTATCTGCAGCTCTTGCTCGTTTAGCTGCTCCTCCGTTTTCTTCAGGTCTTCATATTGGATCTGGCCCTGGCTTTGAATATTGACGATTTCATTTTTCTGCCTGAACTCCTGCAAACCTTGTTCGACTTTACCTAATTCGGAAGTTAAAAGAACAAGCCGGTTATCTATAAATCGAACTGTATTATCTATGACCCTATTTTTATTTTCTATCGTGGAGTTGTTGTAAGCTCTTACCAACCCGTTAAGAATATCAATTCCTTTTTGAGGGATCTCTGTTGTCAGGTCTATTCTTAAAATATTCGCTTGAGCGTTTAATTGCCTGATGCTTATTCCACCTGCAATACCACCTGCAGTTTGAAAAGGAGGCTGCCATTGCATGACGTATTTGTACTCGGGATTAATGGCATGCTCATTTATTAGGTTTATTTTAAAGTCTCCCTGACTGCCGTGCACTACCTGCCCCGGAGAAAACCACTGATTATTTAAACCCTGTACTTCAAAATGGTCTTTGTCTCTAAAATGAAGCACAACACTAAAACCAGTAGTTGTATCTTTCTGATAAAGGTTTTCGTAATTGAATATTCTGTTATTATAACTTTCGGTACGTTTAAAATTGCCTTCTATTGAATATTGTTGGTTTAGGTTGAGATCGCGCACTACCCGCTCCATTAAAGTAGCAGACTTTAAGATTTCAATTTCATTTATCAAATTAGTCTTTGGCTTAAATAGAACGATCTCTTCTAAAGCATCTGCATTGCTGCTACCTCTTGAGCTTTTGTCATCTTTAACAAGCAGAGAGATACCAGAGCTATAATAGGGAATTTGATACCTTAAATAAAATTGCGCAATTGCTACGGAAATGCCTATAGAAACAATAAATAAGGGTAGGTAAATCAGGTATTTAAAAATAAGCTCTTTAGGGCTCAGCTTAAATTTTTGATCATCCTGCTTTAATAATGATAATGCGCTGGTGTCAGACATGCGTTAGCAGTTATTTTTTTATTGTGTTTATCACCAATACAACTACCGTTGTAAACACAGAAAAAACAGAGGTGGCTATAGAAAAATTTCTTATGAAAGATTGATCACTGGCAGCCACTTTATCTTTTGTAGGTTCTACATATACTACATCATTCTGCTGTAGTACGTAATAAGGAGAACTAAATGCGTTTTTAGAAAGAACATTTATTTTTCCAAATTCCCTGTTGCCATTTTTTTCCCTGATGACGGTAATGTTATCGCGGCGAGCAGTAAAAGGGAGATCACCAGCTAAACCAATAGCGTCTAAAACAGTTACTTTGCCTTCCGGAATATTAAATGTTCCCTGGTGGTTAACCTCGCCCAATACCGTTATTTTGAAATTGAGAAATTCAATAGTAACAATAGGATCATTTACATACTTAACAAGCATCTTGGTTAGAAAGTCTACCAGTTGCTTTCTTTTCATAGTTGAAACCTGCAGTTTTCCCAACTGTGGAAATTGAATTGTGCCATCAGCTTCTACTAAATATCCACCTGCGGAGCCCGAAGTTGATCCAGGCGTTGTTGATGCTAAATTGTAAGGAGCGGCAGAAAGTGGATTTAAGGCACCGACTACAATACTTAGCCTATCACCAGGTTGAACAATTGGTTCGACTCTCTGGACAACTTTAGAAAGTATTGTATCTCCCGGCTCATTAAAATATACCAAACTTTTTAACTTCCTCTCAGGATGACAGGATTGCAGCAACTGAAAAGAAACGATTAGTACTAAAACCCAACACCAACCTCTATGACTCATAATCGTCTTAATAAATTTATTTCCATGGCTTCGCCACCTTAGTCACATGGACTATTTGATTTGTTGTAACGAAGCCGATCCCCTTGTTTTAAAAGGCGAAAAAAGTATCGTTACCAGAGTCAAAACGATTTGTGCTACTAATTATTGTCTCTTTTTTAGAATTTTTCCCAAAAAAGGAAAACTAGTACATTTTGGTTAACTAATACTTATAACTGGATAATCATAAGTACGTTATAAATTTTCCACCTTTAGCAGGAGCCTTTGAAAATATTCTTTTGTAACAATACCACTTCTAAGCCTACCACGTTCATTTAATTTCTGAAGCAGTAATTAAGATGATCATAATGAAACCAACCTGCTCATTTTTTACTGGTATTTTCGAGTCAATCCGTAGTATAGATCACAGATCTCCTTTGTCTAAATTATAGCATGAAAAAACAAGCACAATGAGAAGATGTACCAGCAATACAATCAACACGATAACATTAGCAAAAACTATAGAAAAATCGATGATGAATAAACGAAATATTCGATCAACTTACATTTCAATAAATCATAAATGTACAAGTGTGCGACGCAACGGTAGCCGGGCTTTGCTTTACCGCCCGGTACATAAAAAAACCAGACTTGCATCTGGTTCTAAAAATTTAATGACCCATGCCTGGAAAGAGCGGTCGAGCTACTTCCCTAAATGGCCAGGGAACTGTTGCGATAATTAGTATAAAAGCAATTGTATAAAACCAGAATGAGCGGCGGTGCTTTGCCTTGTCAGTTATATTTTTCTTTGCAGACCCTCGGCCAATTGTTATAAGTATAATTCCAACAAGCATACCTGCAATATGCTCAACAGCCCAGAATCTGAAAACGCTGTCTTGCATTACCGTTTTCATGCCTTGTGCCTGGATATTTTGTAATCCCCAGGGCCCTGCAAACCATTGGTATAAACCTATCAGCAACATTATATGTGCAGCTATCATTAAAAACAACCCTACTTTTTTGTCACCGGAGGTAAAAGCTTTGTCGCCGGCCAAACCGGATATTGACTTAATAAGCGCCGCTAACAACAAAATGATAACAACCCAACGACCCACATTGTGTAAGTGCAATAATCCCTGGTACATAAACAGTATTTTTATTGTGGGCCAAAATTAAGGCTTAAATACTTTCCTGCGTTTGCAATTCGGTTATTAAAAAGATTTGCATTTAACGTTTGACGAGTAGTTGTGATTTAAGACTATAACGACAGGAAAATACGAAAGATGTGCTATTACTATTTGCAAATGGATTGTTGCAATCTCTACAGCAATGCAAAAAATATGATGAAAGCCACCTCAGGCAATTATTTTTGCGTCATGAAAAATTTGATTTCCTTTTTTATTGTGTGTGCTTTTACTGTAGCGTGTGGAGGGGAAGATAAAAAATTAACGCCTGTTGATGAAGCCCAGCTTCGGGCCGTAGACGACCTAAGTAAAAAAGTAAAAGAAAACCCGGATAGCGCAGGGCTGAGAATGAAACTAATAAACACTTATGATAGCTTAAAAATGTATAGGGAGGCAATTGAACAAACCGACAGCCTGATAAAAAAAGACAGCGTTAACAACGGCTTGTGGTTTACAAAAGCGCAGTTGCAGGAAGACAACCGAGATACTGCTGAAGCTATACGGAGTTATGAAAAAGCGCTACACATTTATCCTTCGATTGAAGCACAGTTGAGTTTGGCTAACCTGTTTGCTGAAACGAAAAATGAAAAAGCGCTGCTGATTTGCAGAAATGTAATGTCGATGGCGCTTGGTAGAGAAGCTGATGCGAATTGCAACTTTATAGCAGGCGTTTATTTTGCAAGAATTGGCGACAAAAAACAAGCATTACAACTATTTGATAAGGCCATTAACGATAATTATACTTTAATGGAAGCATACATGGAAAAAGGCTTTATTTATTACGATAGCAAAAATTACGAAGCGGCTTTACAAGTTTTTGAAACTGCACTACGTGTAAATAAAACGTATGCAGATGCCTATTATTGGAAAGCTAAATGCAGGGAGGCAACTGGAAATAAGTCAGAAGCTTTAATTGACTATAAACGATCTTTAGGCCTCGACAAGCAATTAAAAGAAGCGGAAGATGCAATTAAAAGGTTAGAATAAACTCATTGTTGAATTGTTATTTATTTCATTAAGAGAATCATGTTCAACAGCTTCAAAATACGCACGTCACCCTCAAACAATAAAACAATTTAATCACTAACATGCCCATTATAGCTCCCTCATTATTAGCAGCCGACTTTTTACACCTAGGCGACCAGTGTAAAATGTTGAACGAAAGTGAGGCCGAGTGGTTTCATCTTGACGTTATGGACGGAAGATTTGTTCCTAATATCAGCTTTGGGCTGCCGGTAATTGAACAGATAAGAAAAACTACCCGTAAAATTCTTGATGTACACCTAATGATAGTTGAGCCGGAAAAGTATGTGGAGGCTTTTAAAAATGCCGGTGCAGATATTTTATCGGTGCATATAGAAGCCTGCCCACATCTTCACCGCAATATAGAACAGATAAAAAGCCTTGGAATGAAGGTGGGGGTTGCCATTAATCCACACACAGTGACATCCGCTTTAAGTGATATTCTTCATTTGATTGATGTGGTAAATTTAATGAGTGTAGACCCAGGTTTTGGAGGACAAAAATTTATTGAGTTTACTCTTGAGAAAATAAAACAGTTACGTACAGTGATTGATGAGCGACGTCTTAACGTACTAATTGAAATTGACGGAGGCGTAACTCTTGAAAATGCCCGTTCAATTGTTAATGCAGGTGCTGACGTTTTAATTGCAGGCAGTACTGTTTTTAAATCTGCAGATCCAATTACAGCTATTGCTCAATTAAAAGTAATAAAGTAAAACATCGCATTTTACAATTGCGCGTCCCTTTGTGCCAGCAGGCACGTTATTAAACTTATTAATTAAAAATACACCTCTCTTACCACTTAGAACCTTTGATGATTACCAGCTAATCTTGCTGATTTCATCCCATAGTAACAGGCATGCAAGACAAATTGAAGAGGATTTATGTGAACAAAAAGCGGGGTGCAATTTTAGCACTAATTTTCTTTGGGCGAATAAGTTTTAATTAAATTCTTGGCTTCTTTAGCTGTTAATAGTGAAACAGTACCATGACGGGCCTCAGATGGAAAGCTTACATTCTCTTCAACTGTCCAGCGAATTAAATCGGGCGAGTAAGAAGCCCCAAAACGGTTGGTCATACAGTAATCATAAAGTAATAACCAGCCTGGTTTCAAAGGGTCTTTCATTACGGTTGGGCCTTCGGTAATTATCGGAACAATCTGACCCTTATTCAAAGGTCCTTCAATAATGCTATAGGGCCCCTCAACACTCTTTGATGTCGCCACCCTAATTGCCCGCCTTTCACCTGTTTTAACACCAAATTCCTCTTCCTTATGATATAAATAATAGGTGTCATTTTGTTTCAACAATGTTCCGTCTATAACGGAATAAGGGGGATTAAAAAGTACTTTAGCAGGTGTAAATATTTTCCAGTCACGCGTCTTACAGTACCAAAGCCTGCTCTCTTTCCATCCCGCATCTTTAAACGAAGAAGACCAGAATAAGATGTACTCTCCTGCTTTATCATTATAAAACCATTCGGGGGCCCAAATATTCCTGGCTAAAGCGCCAGTATCATTCGGCGCATCCTTCATTAAAGGCAAAGGAGCTTCCACTTGCCAATGTATCAAATCTTTAGAAGTTGCATAGAGACACGCCGGTCCTACCTTCGCACGATCCACACTTCGTCCCCCACCTGTTGCCAAAATGCGCCATAGACCGTCAGGCCCACGACGAACATAAGGATCACGCATCTGTTGCTCCCATACCGGCTTGTTATCGTTTAAAGGAGACCAATTACGTCCATCTGTTGATAAGGCTATATGCATCTTTTCTACCTGCATCGGGTTTGGCAGAGGCACCTCAACCGTATTTCCTTTAGCATCCATCTCAATACGTGTAGGATAACGCTGGCGGAAGTAAGTGAGCATCCAAACGTTTTTATCTTTCTCAGTCTTAAGCAGTTGTTTTGCACCTAAATTGTGCCGTACTACTTCTTTCTTAGGTTGCGCCAATGCTTCCAGGCAGGCAATAATCAATACAATAAATAGGGCAAGTTTCATGTTTACAAAAATTTCTACTGTCCTCGAAAATATAGAAAGTTTCTCTCATTCCCCCATCATAAAACTCACGCTTTGAATGCATCGTTTACCAGCAACCCAGTGGGATTCCTGTCTTTTCAATTCCAATTAATACAGTTCCAAGAGCTGCCTTTAACACGTCATTGAAGTATAAAGCCCATTTGATGAACCGTTTCAAATACTTGCAGTCGGTCATGCATAGCGGGATGATAAACAGAAAGAAGATAAATAACTAAGGCGGTCTAGGTGAAAGATCGTCCTACAAAACATTTTTTTTGGGACATACATTATTACAACCCGAAGCTTCTGTTGCGTCGCACCCTTGTACATTTTAGCAACTATGCTTTTTTATTCATGCATAAATATCTCCCCGGGCAAGATTTGCACCCTGTTTTTTAAAAGTTCGGTAACGTGGTTAGCAACCAATAACAATCCTTGCACCTGCTTATTGTTAGTGGTCAGTTCTGCTAACAGCAACACGTTAATTTTTTGCCTGCATACGTATTAAACACCTAACGTAATCCGCCATTAAAGCGTGCCCAATTTACAGTTATCAAAACTCCCCCCTTTGTTTCATTCTAACTTTATTCAATGCCTTACGACCCGATTTTTCAAGCACTTGTACTACTTCTGAAATTTTAATCGGCTTACTCAAATAATCGTCCATCCCCGCTTTAATACAGATTTCCCGATCCTGGCTCATGGCATTGGCTGTCATGGCAACAATTATGGGTTGGTCGTCCATGTTTTTTCTTATAAACCTGCAAGTCTCCAATCCATCCATCTCCGGCATTTGCATATCCATCAAAATCAAATCGTATGTTTTTTTGTCCATCGCATTTAGCACCTCATGACCGTTACTAGCCACATCTGCCTGGTAACCCATTTTAGCCAATACGTGCAACATCAATTTTTGATTTACTGCATTGTCTTCAGCTATCAATATACTCATTGGGTAAGCCTCGGATATAGTACTCGAAAATACAGGTTGAGCACCTTCCGGTTTTTCAACCTGCTTATTACTGTTGTGCTTTAACTGATCGCAAATGTGTTTGTACAAGAGCGAATGCTTAGTAGGTTTATTTAAAATAACATTAAACAAATGAGCATATTTGCGGCTCTGCTCGTTTCCGACAGAACTTAGCAATATAATATTAATGTGAGGGCGAATTTTCCTGATCTTTTCGGCTAACTCTACTCCGTCCATCTCCGGCATCTGCATATCTGAAATAACTAAATCAATCAACTTATTTGTTTTGATAATATCGATCGCCTCTTCACCAGACTCAGCTAGCACTGGTATCAAATTCCACTGTTTCAATTGATTTTCCAGTATATTCCTGTTTGTAAGATTATCATCCACAACTAAAATCTGCTTGTTGGCGATATTGGCCATACTTAGGTGTACATAAGTAGGCAGCGCCTTAACTCCTATCTTCGATAGTATATTAAAATAAAAGGTAGTTCCCACACCAGGTTCACTCGTCACTTTAATGTCACCTCCCATTAGTTTTACCAGCTTTTCACTGATCGCTAATCCAAGACCTGTTCCGCCATATTTTCTTGTAGTGCTTGAGTCGACCTGCGAAAATGCTTTAAATAAACGGTTTATTTTATCTTTTGGAATGCCAATACCTGTGTCGCGTACGTCAAATAACAATTCAATGTTTTCATTGTGCTGTTTGCTTACTTTAACACCAATTGCGATTTCGCCCTGCGAAGTAAACTTGATGGCGTTGCCTACCAGGTTAATTAAAATCTGCCTTAACCTTACAGAATCACCAATAATTTTTGATGGCACGTTAGGAGCTATTTGGTAAACAAGATCGAGGTTCAATACCCCTGCTCTTGCTGCAAACACGTCCAGTACTCCTTCAATACAATCTCTGATATCAAAGTCGTGTTCGTCCAATTCTAAATTTCCAGACTCAATTTTAGAAAAATCAAGAATATCATTAATAACTGTTAACAAGGCATCGCCACAAGTTTTGATTGTTTCGGCATAGTCATGTTGTTCATTGGTTAGGGTGGTATTCGATAATAAAGTAGACATTCCAATCACTCCATTCATCGGCGTACGAATTTCATGGCTCATGGTAGCTAAAAATATATCTTTTGCTTTATTTGCTTTTTCAGCTTCCTCGCGTGCATGCTCAGCTTCTTCACGTGACTTGCGTTCTACAACGGTTAACTGCGCCAGTCTTTCCGTCCGTTCTTTCACCAGTAGCTCAAGCCGCAGTTTCTGAAATTTAATCTCGCGTAGCCGTATTTTAAAGACCGCGTAAACGCCCCCAACCAATGTAAGCGCTACTAACAATTTAAACCACCAGGTTAACCAAAACGGAGGAACGATAGTAATTTTAAGTGCCGCATGTTCGGGCGACCACAAACCCTCATTGGTTCTATACTTAACTTTAAATTTATAGGTTCGGGGTGAAAGATTAGTATAAGAGGCGCTATTTCTGCTACCTACATAGTTCCACTCTTTATCAAACCCCTCCAGCATAAAAGCATATTCTTTTTTATTGGCAGTGGTAAAGTCAAGTGCGGCAAACTCCAGGGAAATAACAGATTGATCATAAGAAAGACGTACATCCTTCGTGTAGGAAATATCTTGTTTTAAAATGCCAGGTTCATTACTATTTTCAGAAATCGGTAATGCTTTATTAAATATATTGAGGCTGGTAATCATTAAAGGAGACCAGCCTTTATCATTCACTATTTTTTTAGGATCAAAAGCATTGAAGCCATTTAAACCACCAAAATACAGGGTTCCATCATGGCTCTTTAAGGCTGAGTGAGGTTTAAACTCATCGGCCTGCAAACCATCCTCTGTTGTATAATTTTGAAACTTCCGGCTTTTGGGATCAAACATAGCCAATCCGTTGTTGGTACTGATCCACATATTGCCGCCGTCGTCTTCTTTAACAGCATAAATAATATCGCTGGGTAAACCGTCCTTCCTGGTAAAAATGGTAAACTCCTTTGTTTCAGGGTCAAACACATTCAGCCCTGAATAAGTACCCAGCCACAACCTCCCATTTTTAGCTTCAAAAATATTGGTTACGGTATTATTACTAAGGCTATTCTTTTTGTCATTATGCTGAAACCGGATAAAGCTGTTTGTTTTCCTATCCAGCAAATTCAGCCCGCCATCGTAGGTACCCACCCAAAGATTACCATGCCTGTCTTCAATTATTGAGTATACCCTGTCGCTGCTTAAACTATGGGGGTTTTCAGCATTAAACTTATAATGAGTAAAATGGTTGGTAAGCCTGTCATATACGTTTAGTCCGGCATTATAAGTGCCCATCCATGTTTTTTTATCCCGCGTGTGTGTGATGGAATACACATTGTTTCCACTTAGGCTATTTGCATTTTTTGCATCATGAACGAAATGTGTAAACCGGTTTGTCTTTTGGTCTAAAATACTTATTCCACCTCCCCATGTGCCTATCCACAATTTACCTTCGTAGTCCTGGTTTATCGAGAGTACAAAATTCCCTGAAAGTCCCGCATAGTTATTCTTATCCTTGTAAGAAGTAAAGGTTTCGTTTATCGGGTCAAATTTATTTAACCCTCCCCCATCGGTCCCGATCCAAATATTATTGCCCGCATCTTCAAATAAGTCGAGAACAAAATTATTTGACAAACTAAATGGCGAAGTATTGTGCGTATAGTGAGAAAAGTTGGTTGTGCTCTTTTTAAAAAGATTAATACCACCGCTAAAAGCCCCCAGCCACATGTTGTCTGTCTTATCTCTTAAGATACCGTAAATAGAATTAGCACTCAGGCTATTAAAATCTATATCGTCATGAGCGTAATTGTCGAAAACGTTAGCACCGCGTCTAAGAATACTAATGCCGGAATTTTCAGCGGCAACCCATAAATTTCCGCTACGGTCCTCATTCATGCATAAAATATTGTCGCCTGCAAGGCTTCCTTTTTTACGGTTATGCCTAAATCGGGTAAAGGTTTTCTCCTGTTCATTAAAAAGGTTTAGGCCGTTGCCTTGCGTTCCCACCCAAAACCGATGCTGACTATCTTCAAACATCGAGCTAACACTATTTCCTGAAATCGTTTTAGGGTCGTGTTCGTTATGAGAAAATTTAGTAACCGAACCAGTTTTTTTATCTATTAGGTTCAGACCACCTGTAGACGTTCCGATCCAAAGATGTTTATGAGAGTCTTCAAAAAGACTCATAATATCATTGTCGCTGATAGTAGTGGGGTCGTTAGCAACATGCATGAAACGCTTAAATCGGTTGCTTTTCAAATCAAGTTTATTCAAACCACCTTTTTGAGTTGCAATCCATAAATTTCCCTCTTCATCAAATAATAGTTTGTTTACACTGTTACTCGAAATGCTGTTTGCATTTCTGCTATCATTCATATACCTCGTAAACACGTGAGACTTAACGTCGTATTTGTTCACACCTCCGCCTTCTGTCGAAATCCAAATATTACCCTGTTTATCTTCCTTTATATCCTGGATAAAATTATTGCTGATCGTATTACTGTCCTTCGAATCGTATCTATAGATGGTAAACTTATATCCATCATACCGGTTAAGGCCATCTCTTGTACCAAACCACATAAACCCATAGCTGTCCTGGAAAACACACGTAATGTTTATTTGCGAAATGCCTGCCGATATACCTATGTGCTCAAACTTCAGGCTCTTGTTTTGGGCGCCGCCGGCAAAAGGAAGGGCAAGTATAGCTGCCGCTATAAAGGTTCTCGCAATGGTTTTATAAAAAATGATTTGTTTCATTTTGTAGCAATTAAAATGCTACTGACTCAACCCCATATAAGATGTATTATTGTCGCCCTAAATTTAATACACCCGTTATAGTTATTCTTTTGTCCTTTACTACTAATAGCAGCCTCTTTATTACTTATGCTTGTTTTGTTACCAATCACTGTACTACTATGACACCCCGGTTGCGTCGCACCCGTGTACAGCAAAACGTATTGCAGCAAAAAAAGGGCGAATTATACTAAAAATATCTGGTTTCTGCAGTTAAGGCTCTAACTGCCCGGTATTAGTAAATGTTCCTAATCACTGACCACTTCTAACATCAAAAAAAAATTTCCGTAACACCTTCTGCAGCATCATCAACACACCTTCCTAATGGCCTCAAGTACTTTTGTAAAATTTCGCCTATTAGCAAAACGGTCTTCATGTCCCAATCCATCCCAACAAGTAAAGTGCGTTTCTTTGCTCAAAATATGATTAAACATTTCCTGCTTGGTGGTTATGAGGTCAGCAAGAGAATCAAGTTCCATGGTAACAATTGAAATAGGAAGAGTTATACGTCCGTAATTATTCAAGTAATTCACCTTCCATTTCGAGAACTCATAGTATCGACTAGCAATGCAGAATAAAATTGTTTCATAATTCCGCTATAAGTTCCATCCATCGTCTTATAAAATAACCGCTTCCTCATTGCCTTATCAACATTGGGAATATGATACAAGAATTCCCACATCTTACGTAACGAAATGAAATTGAAAATTAGAGGGAGCGGAAATAGAAGCCATCTTATTCCTCCGTTTCGAATCATCGCTGTTCTAAGTTTAAATGACACCGGACTTGCTACGCAGCTTAATATTTCTACAATTTTAATCGGTGATTAAGAACGAAGTAATCGCGTTTTTTTCCAAATATTTTCAGACACAAGCCATCTGTCACAAAGCTTTTTAATGGCGACGCAATTGACGGCAAAAATGGCAGTTCGGGTGTTTTGATATAACTGCCAGATAAAACGCCGTCCCAATCAGGTTCAACTTTTACCTGCGTATCAAAAATAGGAGCAATAAAGTTTCTTTCAAGTAAGCGAACTCGTTTTTCCGTTATAAAAGAGTGGCAAAACAACCGGGTTTCAAAAAGCAAAAGCGCGAACACGGCGAGTGACCCAAAGAGCGGCACATGGTCTGCGCAACCCTCCCCAAACACTGCGGTTGAAAAATTAAAAGGAATTTCAAATGTTATGACGTAAGTACCTTTTTTGTAGAAAAAAAGTAACTTTTTAGGATACAAAAAGTACTGGTTTTATTTTTTAAGTCCATTTCTAGTACAAATAATAGCATTAAGGACCTTCCAAAAAAAGTTGCAGATGGTAAACATTGCAGTTGCAGAAGATGATAAAGATGACTTTTTAATGCTTAAAGAAGCGATTGAAAACATTCTGCCCAAATTCAACATCACCCACTCGAGTGATGGCTCTACTTTTTTGCAGTTAGTAAACGCGCAGGCAGACGTAGATCTTATTTTTCTTGATTTACATATTCCTAAAAAAAATGGTGTAGAATGTCTTATTGAGTTGCGACAGAACGAAAAGCTGCAAGCAACTCCCATTATCATTTACTCCACCTCCTCCAACTTTGAGGATATAGATCTTTGCTATAAAAACGGGTGCACCCTTTATTTAGTTAAACCTACATCCTACAAAGACCTTGTGACCCAGATAAGAAAGATTTTTTTTCGTATTGGTCTCCCACGAAAAGAATTGCAGTCTAAAGAAATGTTTGTGGTAAGAATACAACAGGAATAGTGGCTTAATAAGTCCCTCCTCTTTGAATAGCCCTTTTCACACCGTTTCCCTTATGCATTCTCATGCCATAAGGGAAACCTATCTACTTCATTTTATTCACTAATAATGTAATAAAGCACTTCAAGTTCGACAGTATAACCAGAAACCTTTATTTGTCACATTTGCAGATTTTTTGTTATCACAAATTGCAGCTTACATTCCTGTAATTAACAATACTACACCGGCAAAAAAAGCTCCTCCGGCAAACACTATAAAAGATAAAATACTTTGGTTTGGTTGGCAGTACTTGCTGATGTAGTCTCATTTAAACACTGTTTCAAATCCCTTTCAATGGTAGCGCATATAG
>NZ_JAOQAH010000035.1 GCF_025963695.1 Segetibacter sp.
TTAAACCTAAATACAACATCAAAAAGGGCGACCAGGTGGTGGTAATCGCCGGTGATGACAAAGACCTGAAGAAACCACGTACGGTTTTAGAAGTAATTCTTGAAAAAGGTCGTGTTGTAGTTGAGGGCGCAAATATCATTACTAAACACACTAAGCCTAGTGCGCAAAACACTAAGGGTGGTTTGGTAAAAAGAGAGGCTTCTATAAACATCAGTAACGTGATGTTGTGGGATGCTAAAGCCGGCGCTGCTACGAAAGTAAAGCGTGACCGCCAGGAAGGTAAATTAGTTCGTATTGCAAAAAAATCAGGGGAGGTAATTAAATAATGGCTACCACTACTTATAAACCAAGATTAGCAGACAAGTACACCGCTGAAGTTGTACCTGCTCTAATGAAGAAATTTGGATACACTTCTATCATGCAAGCTCCTAAGCTGCTGAAGATTTGCCTTAACCGGGGTGTTAACGGCGCTGTATCTGACAAGAAACTTGTTGACGTTGCGGTTGAGGAGCTAACTACCATTTCTGGTCAGAAAGCTGTTGCTACAATGTCTAAGAAGGACATCTCGAATTTTAAGTTGAGAAAAAACATGCCAATTGGTGCAAGGGTTACTTTACGCGGCGTGAAGATGTATGAATTTCTTGACAGGTTTGTTTCTGTATCATTACCTCGTGTTCGCGACTTTAAGGGCGTTAACGATAAGGCTTTTGATGGTCGTGGTAACTACACGCTTGGTATTACTGAACAAATCATTTTTCCTGAAATTGATATCGATAAAGTAAACAGGATTACTGGTATGGATATCACTTTCGTGACATCTGCTCATACCAATGAGGAGGCCTACGAATTATTGAAAGAGCTGGGCATGCCATTTAAAAACGTAAAAAAAGACAACCAATAATATAGATTATGGCAAAAGAATCTGTAAAAGCCAGGCAAAGAAAAAGGGAGAAAATGGTGGCGAAGTTCGCTGAAAAAAGAACCGCTTTAAAAGCAGCCGGTGATTATGCAGGACTAGACCTACTTCCAAAAAATGCTTCTCCGGTACGTTTGAAAAACCGTTGCCAATTAACCGGCCGTCCTAGGGGTTACGTGGGCTACTTTGGACTATCAAGAAACGTGTTTCGTGATATGGCACTTAATGGTAAAATTCCGGGCGTAACAAAAGCAAGCTGGTAGAAGACCGCTCTCAGTCTTGCCCTGTAAAGGGCAGATGAAAGAAAGGATATCGCATTGTAACAACATTTTAAATTTTTCAATTACATAGAACAATGGTAACTGATCCTATAGCAGATTTATTAACCAGGATTCGTAATGCTCAAATGGCAAACCACAGAATTGTTGAAATTCCTGCAAGCAATTTGAAAAAGCGGATTACTGAAATATTATACGATAAAGGATATATTCTTAAGTATAAATTCGAGGATGATAACAAACAAGGCGTCATCAAAATAGCCTTGAAGTATGATGCTAACACTAAAGTGCCTGCCATTCGCAGCCTTGAAAGAGTTAGTCGTCCGGGTCTACGTACTTACTCTAAGCCAGCTGATTTTGAGAGAGTTCAAAATGGTTTAGGTATCGCAATCATTTCTACTTCTAAAGGTGTTATGACTGATAAAGAGGCGAAAGCGCAGAATGTTGGCGGAGAAGTTCTTTGCCATATTTATTAATCCCTGACCCCAAGGGGCCACAGAAGCCAAACAGTTGTTGATACATTAAGCCGACACTATACTAGGCTGACCGGTTAACAATACAACAATAAAGCAATAAAACAATAATTATGTCTCGTATAGGTAAACAACCAGTTGCTCTTGCAAGTGGTGTAACGCTTACGGTTGGTGGTGATAATACCATCACTGTGAAAGGACCAAAAGGAACCTTAACCCAGGCTATTGATAGGGATATCAAAGTTGAGGTAAATGGCTCTGAGGTTTTGGTAACTCGTCCTACTGACCAGATTCGTCACCGTGCAATGCATGGCTTATATCGCTCTTTAATCAGTAATATGGTTAAAGGTGTTAGCACAGGATTTACAAAGCAACTTGAATTAGTTGGTGTAGGTTATAAAGCAACTAACACAGGTAATACCTTAGACCTTTCTTTGGGTTATTCTCACAACATTATTTTTGATGTTCCTTCAGAAATTAAAGTAGTTACTGAAACTTTAAAGGGTCAAAATCCAAAGATTAATTTAGAGGGCAGCGATAACCAGTTATTGGGTGCTGTAGCTGCTAAAATTCGCAGTCTTCGTAAACCTGAGCCGTACAAAGGAAAAGGTGTTAGATACTCTGATGAATTCATCCGCAGAAAAGCTGGTAAAGCTGCTGGTAAATAATATTAATTTGAAAATTTGGAAATGCTCAATTTAAAAGCTGGGTGTTTCATTTCCAAATTTTCAAATTGTGACATTTTCAAATTCGGTTTCCCGGCAGTATCGGGAAATAAATAAAATAACAATGGACAAATTAATAAAAAGGCAAAAGATCAGGTATCGGGTTCGTAAGAAGGTTGCTGGTACATCTGCTAAGCCAAGGCTTTCTGTATTTAGAAGTAATTCTGAAATATACGCTCAGTTAATTGATGATACAACGGGAACTACTTTGGCTGCTGCTTCGTCAAGAGAAAAAGATATTGCTGCACAAACTGCTCCTAAAGTAGAGAAAAGTAAAATGGTTGGAGCTGCTATTGCGCGAAAAGCAACTGCATTAGGTCTAACTACATGTGTTTTTGACAGAGGAGGAAATCTTTATCACGGCCGGGTGAAAGCCGTAGCAGATGGTGCAAGGGAAGGCGGACTTCAATTCTAATTAAGAAAATGGCTCAATGGCTAAATTGCTCAATGTAAAGCCAGAGAGTGAATTATAAAAGCAGATTGAGCAATTTTCGAATTTTCAAATTTTCAAATTACAATGTCAAAAGCAATTTTAAATAAAGTAAAAGGCGCTGACCTTGAACTTAAAGAAAAAGTAGTAGCTATCAATCGTGTGGTTAAAACTACCAAGGGTGGTCGTACTTTTAGTTTCTCTGCTCTTGTAGTAGTAGGTAACGGAGCTGGTGTTGTTGGTCATGGCCTAGGTAAAGCAAAAGAAGTACAGGAAGCTATTACAAAAGGTATAGAAGATGCAAAAAAGAACTTGATTAAAGTTCCGATCATGCATGGTACTATTCCTCACGAGCAACTTGCAAAAGAAGGTGCTGCTTATGTTTTAATTAAGCCTGCCGCCCATGGTACTGGTGTACTAGCAGGGGGAAGCATGCGGGCTGTATTGGAAAGCGCTGGTTTAACAGACGTATTAGCCAAGAGCCTTGGTTCTGCAAATCCTCATAATGTTGTGAAAGCAACTTTTAAAGCTTTGGCCCTTTTAAGAGAGCCAATTCAGATTGCGAGAATAAGAAACATTAGTTTAAAGAAAGTATTTAGTGCATAATTAGTTTGAAGTTTCAAGTTAAATGTAGACCTGGAACCTTAAATTACAAACTGATAGATATGAAAAAAATTAAGATAACACAGGTAAAAAGTGGTATTGATAGAAACGAGACAGCTAAAAGAACTTTGATTGCTTTAGGCTTGAAGAAGCTCAATGCAAGCGTAGAGGTTGAAGCTACCCCTCAAATTTTAGGTATGGTGAGAAGAGCAGGACATCTTTTGAAGGTAGAAGAAGTGCAGGCTGTTGAGGCTGCAGCAACTGCTTAGTTTGAAGGATGGAGGGACTTTCTAAAAAAAATATAAAATTAAAGCGAGGGGAATCAACCCCGTAAGTAAAAATTAGATAAGATGAAATTACATGAATTAAGGCCGGCTAAAGGCGCAACCCATAAAGAAAAGAGAATTGGCCGAGGTGAAGCTTCCGGTAAAGGTGGAACTTCTACAAAAGGTAATAAAGGTGGACAAAGCCGTGCAGGTTATAAAAGTAAAATGGCGCATGAAGGCGGTCAAATGCCTATACAACGTCGTATTCCAAAACGCGGTTTTAAGAACCCACATCGCGTTGAGTATAAGGTTCTTAATCTTGGTCAAATTGACAATATCGTTGAGAAATACGGTTTCACCGAAATTAGTCCTGAAAACCTTTATATCAATGGTCTTATAGGCCAAACCGATTTGATAAAAGTATTAGGAAATGGTGAACTTAAGAGTGTAGTAACTTTTAGAGTGAACGCAATTAGTGAGAAAGCTAAAGCAGCTGTTGAAGCCGCAGGCGGAACAGTTGAAATTGTTAAGTAATTTTAGCGATATTTGCCAGACGCATCCGTGATGCGTCTTTTTTGGCTTTAGAGAGATTAACACCTACAACTCAATTTAAAAGTGAAAAAATTCATTCAAACTATTAAGAATATTTGGTCTATAGACGAATTACGTAGTAAAATTGTCGTTACACTGGCCCTGTTATTTACGTATCGTCTGGGAACTCATATTGTTTTACCGGGGATTAATCCAAACCTCTTAGCAAACGCCCAGGCAAATGCTGCAAATAATGGTTTACTCGGGTTATTCGACACTTTTGCAGGTGGAGCTTTTTCACAAGCTTCAATACTTGCTCTAGGTATCATGCCTTACATTTCTGCTTCTATTTTCATGCAATTGATGACAATTCTTGTTCCTCAATTACAAAAGATTCAAAAGGAAGGAGAAAGTGGTCAGAAGAAAATTAACCAGTGGACCCGTTATCTTACTGTTATTGTAACTGCTTTCCAGGCCAGTGCTTATGTTGCTTACTTAAATGGACCGGGTTATGCCGAGGCAATTATTCCTGCGTTTAAATCATATTTTGCTCTTACAACAATTGTTACTTTAACCGCGGGTACTTTGTTTGTAATGTGGTTAGGTGAAAAAATTCAAGACAAAGGTTTAGGTAACGGTACCTCTATCATTATTATGGTCGGTATCCTTTCACGTTTTCCTCAGGCTCTTATTCAGGAATTTGGAGCGAAGCAAACGAGAGGGGGTGGTGGATTATTGATTTTCCTAATTGAGATTGCAATCCTTATTGCCATCATCATGGGAATTATTATCCTTGTTCAGGGTGTTCGTAAAATACCAGTAAACTACGCAAAGCAGATTGTCGGTAATCGCCAGTTTGGTGGAGCAAGACAATTTCTTCCAATGAAAGTGAATATGGCTGGTGTAATGCCAATCATTTTCGCACAGGCGATCATGTTTTTACCTACTTTGTTTTCGTTCACTGAAAGCGGAAAAGGTATTGCACAAGTCTTCGGCGACCATAGTAACTTCTGGTATATGATTGTATATGCCGTTATGGTGATTGCTTTTACTTTTTTATATACCGCATTAATTTTCAACCCGAAGCAAATGGGTGAAGATCTGAAACGTAACAATGGTTTTATTCCAGGTGTTAAACCTGGTCAGCCTACGTCCGATTATATTGGTTCAATCATGGATAAAATCACTCTGCCTGGCGCTATTTTTCTGGCGTTAGTTGGTATTCTTCCAGGTTTTGCTCAAAGGTTGGGTGTAACGTCTACCTTCTCTTCGTTCTTTGGAGGAACCTCGTTACTAATCATGGTAGCTGTTATTCTCGATACATTGCAGCAGATTGAGACTCATTTAATGATGAGGCAATACGATGGATTGATGGATAGTGGCAGAATACAGGGAAGACAACAGTTGACTACTACTGCATCTGTTTAAGTTATAATAAATTTTAAATTTGAACCTGTTAGGAATGCTTCCTGGCAGGTTTATTTTTTACATGTCCAGAACAAGAAATATGGTGTTTTACAAAACGGAGGCAGAAATTGCCTTGATGAGGGAAAGTTGCCTGCTGGTTGGAAAGGTAATAGCTGAAGTGGCTAAATTTCTTAAAGCAGGTGTTACTACAATGCAAGCTAATAATATAGCCGACCAGGTAATTCGTGATAATAAGGCCGTTCCTAATTTTTTAAATTATCGGGGCTATCCTTACACTGCCTGTATTTCAGTAAATGATGCCGTTGTTCATGGCTTTCCTACCAATGACATTTTAAAAGATGGGGATGTGGTGTCTGTTGATTTGGGCGTTTTTAAGAACGGTTTTCACGGTGATAGTGCATATACTTTCGCCATAGGCAACCCGGGAGAAGACATCCTGAAATTAATGAAGATTACCAAACAGTCTTTATACAAAGGAATTGAAAAAGCGCATCACGGAAACCGAATTGGAGATATTGCATTTGCAATTCAGGATTATACGGAGAGGGCTCACGGGTACGGCGTAGTTCGTGAACTGGTAGGTCACGGCTTGGGAAGAAGTTTACACGAGGATCCCCAGGTTCCCAACTTTGGAAAAAGAGGGAATGGACCTAAATTGAAAGATGGAATGGTGCTGGCAATCGAGCCAATGATTAATCTTGGAGTAAAAGAGGTTTTTTATGATGATGACGGCTGGACTGTAAGGACTAAAGACCATAAGCCTTCCGCGCATTACGAACACAACGTTTGCATAAGAAAAGGAAAGGCTGATATCCTTTCTTCGTTTAAAGAAATTGAAGAGGCAGAAAAGGCCAACTCTAATTTATGTTCTGATTATTATTAATTCCCTATAAAAACCTTCTTCTTCGAAGGTTTTTTAATTTCTTACCATAATTGTTTTGGCATTTTTCCTGGTGATTTTTTTGTAACCGGCATTTGATCTTCACTCAATATCGTTGTGTCACTCACTTGTACTTTTATAACCAATATCGGCGAGCTATTGCCTTTACTGCGGTAGTAATAGCCCTTTTTAAATGAAAAAAAAACAGACATTAATAGTAATTGGAGGTGGCGCAGCTGGGTTTTTCTGTGCAGTAAACGCTGCAGGAGCTAACCCAAATTTGAAAGTAACAATAGTCGAAAAGACAAGTAAGCTGCTTTCTAAAGTCAGGGTAAGTGGCGGCGGAAGGTGTAATGTTACTCATGCCTGTTTCGAAATTTCTAATCTGGTTAAAAGATATCCCAGGGGTGCTAATTTTCTAAAGAAAACCTTTCATCAATTCAACACTACTCATTGCGTAAAATGGTTTGAGGACAGGGGCGTAAAATTGAAAACTGAAGCAGACGGAAGAATGTTTTCGATAACCGATAACTCACAAACAATAATAGACTGTTTATTAAGAGAAGCAGATAAATTTGGGGTAGAGGTTTTAATGAATGCAGATGTAAAAAGTGTAAGGCAAGAAGGAGAAACGGTTCGGCTTGAGCTAGCAGGCTTAAGAAGTCTTGCTGCTGATTATGTATGTGTTGCTTGCGGTGGATATCCTAAAAGTTCCATGTTTGATTGGCTCAAAGCGCTGGGGCATACAATTGAAGAACCTGTGCCTTCATTATTTACTTTCAATATGCCTGGTAATGCTATTACTAAACTAATGGGGGTATCAGTTGAAAAAGCGACAGTGAAAATTGTTGGCAGTAAACTATCAGATGAAGGGCCGCTACTAATAACACATTGGGGCATGAGCGGGCCGGCGATACTAAAATTATCAGCATGGGGTGCAAGAGAACTTGCCAATAGAAATTATCATTTCAATATTCTCATTAATTGGTTGAGTAACTACAACGAGCAAAGTTTGCGCGAAGAATGGCAATTATTACGAAATGAAAAATCTGCACAAAAGATAGGTAACCGTAACCCTTTTAATCTCCCCACCCGTCTATGGATTTATTTATTAAACGAGAGTGGGATTAATGAAGAAATCAGATGGGCAGACCTGCCAGGAAAAGAGCAAAATAGACTGATTAAAAACCTGACAGCCCAGGAGTTTGAGGTAAAAGGTAAAACAACCTTCAAAGAAGAATTTGTGACCTGCGGGGGAATAAAATTGACCGAAGTTGACGCAAACACGATGGAAAGTAGATTGGTGCCTCACCTATTTTTTGCTGGAGAGATCTTAGACGTTGACGGTGTAACGGGAGGTTTTAATTTTCAACACGCCTGGACGAGTGGATGGATAGCGGCCAAAGCGATTACCCAATTAAGTGAGTAGGTGAAGTGAAAAGGTAAAAGTATTAAGGCAAGCAGATAGACAATCGAAAAAAGTACGTAATTCATTCCCTCTTTTGATGCTTATAAGCTTTCATGTATTTTCCGATCGCTTTTAAATCCTCTTTAGAAATTTCATTTTCCTTAAATGACGGCATCACTCCTAATCCATGCCTCACTTGCATCTTTTTTATGAAGGAAGGAGCCGGATTCCAATTGATGTCGGGGCCTAAACCGCCTTCTCCGTCTGGGTGACATTTATCGCAATGCAGGTTATATAAAGCTTGTCCTTTTGCAATTTCGCTCGTAGCCGGTACAAAACTTCCCTTTAGCGGTTCACTTCTTCTTAAGGCGCAAGCTTCAAAGAGTAAAATGCAAATAAATATTGCAGTAACACGATTAATGTAAATTGTCATAAACCGTCCTTTGTTATTTTCCAAATCATTCCTGTTTGTTCCATTGGTATTTGTAAGTGGTTTTTTAAGATAATGGTACCATAGTCCACCACATACAAACTTGTTCCTGCAGGATCAAATTTCACTGAGAGCGGCCTCTCCAAACCTCCATTTTTCTTTTGAGATGCGGGTCCATTTTTATAGCCACGGTTTACCGCGAAATCCTGGATCACTCCATTGCTTACATTTACTCTCACTATCTTAAATCCAACCGGAGACATTACTTTACCAACGTCAGGGGCCATATCGCCAAATTGTGCCACAAAGGCTTCGCCTTCGTAACCAAATTTGCTTGTTTTCGAGAAATCAAATCCGTTAGAAGAAGAATGAACAGCGAAAATTGCAGTTGGCTTTGGAGGTGTATTTGGATATTTTGCTAATAACGGTTCTAACTTGCCTTTGCCTGGTGCATGAAATTCTTCATCGTTTATGATTGATTTGCCGGCGGAATAATCTGGCCAACCATACCATAGTCCATCTTTTATTTCCCATAGAACATCACCCGCTCCCCACACTGGTCTACTTCCCCGATCATCGTACGCGTTTTCGGTAACAAATAATTTACCAGCAGGAGAAAGCGCCAAACCATAGGGATTTCTAAATCCCCATGCTACGACTTCCGGATTACCTCCTGAAACAGGTATTCGAAGTATAGAGCCTGAGCATGGGCAGGTACCTTTAATAACCTGGCCAGAGACTGTAGTTGTTCCGAATGGAGAAAAGGCTCCGGTTGAGACGACGTCATTTTCTTCGGTTGTTAAAATATTACCTGTATTGAAATTTTTACCTGTTAAAGTGATGTCAGCACAAGGAATGTCATGAAATTTATTTTGCCGTAAAAGCCAACCGTAGTGGGCATTATCAATTCCTACAATGCCGGAATTTGTTGCAGTGCCAAGGCCGAAATAAATATAGCCTTCTTTAATAACAGGTCCATTTGTATGGTGATCTCCGATGGTTGGAAGATTACTAATTAAGGGAGTAATTTTCCCATCCATTGAAATTCTTAATATTCTACCGCCTTCCAATGCTCCGCCTTCTGCGATGTAAAAATTGCCCTGGTAAAAAGTAACTCCCGTCCATGGTCCGTTGTTAGTGCCTGTTGCCATGGTTGTAGTATTACCTCCCCGGTCGAGACGTAGCAACTTAGGAGACTTAAATACCTCGCCATAAGAGTACCCGGTTTCAATTACATACAAGTTTCCACTTTCATCAAAAGTAACTGCACTTGGAAACGTGAGGCCAGTTGACACTGGTTCTATTTTGTACCCTTTTGGCAGCGCAATATCCGCCACACTAACCTGCCTTGCCTGCACGGTTTTTATCTGCGCACCTCCTGTAGACTTCCTCATTTTGTAGCAGGAGGTATTAGACAACACTATAACAGTTAGAATAAATATTGAAGACAGCTTCATGTAGAAAGGTTTCTGATATTTTATGACTTAAAATATTTATACCAGACATACGAAAATTTAAGCATGTGTGATTTTGAAAATGAGACTTAATTAAGACTTTTACCCAGGCAAACCTGCCGGATTACACTAACTCATGTAGCTTCTGCATAGTTATAAAACAAAAGAGACTGTCTCGTTTTTATGAGACAGTCTCTTGTTATAATGTTAGCCTGAGTCTTATTGAATTAATAGACTTTCAGTTAAACTTTCATTATTAGAGCGTAAAGTAATTCTGTAGATCCCCTTGGTTATGTTGCCAGGCAGTACGATTTGCCTGTTCATGTAACCCTCAACTTTGATAGTTGAATTTTGTAAAGTTTGTCCCAGAGGATTTATTATCAGTAATTTATATGTTCCTGCAGTAAGACCATTTGCCTGTAAATTAATCGCTTTTCCAACTTGCTGCATTTTAAGTGTAGTGCTAATGTTTGTTTTAATTGCGATTATATTACTTAGCTCTTTGCGGTTTTTTTCGTTAATAGCCAACCTGTAATAATTGTTTCCTTTTAAAGGTGCGTTGTCAGTGAAGGTGTATTGGGAAATGATACCTGAGTTATTCTTAGCTGCAATGGTAGCTATAGTTGAAAACTGAATGCCGTTGCCTGAACGTTTTACTTCATATCCATCAATGTTTGTTTCTTGTGCTACACTCCAGGTTAATTGCACTTTTTCTTGTAAAGGCGAAGCTTTAAAGTCTTTAAGGACTACAGGTAATGCTGTGCTTGAGTTATAGGTAAAAAAGCTTTTGATAGTATACGGCTCTGTGCTACCTATTCTTGCAGTACCGTTATAGCCAGTGAAAGGATCTCCAAATCCTTCTGCTGACCGAGATACTGTGTTGCCGTCAATATAGGTTCCAACAAATTTCAGCATGATTACCTGTCCCGGTGTTAACCCTAATTCTGACTTTGAAAATCCCTTTCCATAAGAGTTGCCAGATACGTTTATAGCAAATGAATTAGCTTCTAATATAATGTAACTGCCTAAAAAATTTTGGAAGGAATAAAGTTTACCGCCTGTTTTGTCAAAGGCTATTGCAAAGTCAGGAGTAAAGGTGGTAGGGAAATTTAATACTGGATTTTGTGTTCCGCCTTGTGCAGAAGCAGCTTTGCCGTATTTGTCCAGCGTGGTGAAGGACGAAAGTTGGCTTGTGCTGGTTATTCCCCCAGTGGAAAAGGTGTCAATATAAAGAACAAGAACACTGTCGAAATTGCCTGTTCCTTTATTTAAAAAAATGGAGAAAGAATCCGGAGTGTTTACAACGTTTAGGGTGCCCTTACCCACCGGGCCTCCAAAATCAGCTTTGCCATTTCCCGGAAAAGATGTGGTTTGTGCAAATGTGGCTCCGGATGTAAGTACAAGAATAGCGAGTAAAACTTTTTTCATAAAGTGCTTAATTTAGAGGTTATTAATTAATAATTATTTTACGATCTCTAAGATAAAGCAAAACAAAAAAATTATCTATTAAGTTTTTAACAGAATTAGCAATTGTAAGAGAACTATTAATGCGGTAAAATTTAAATATTTTAGATAGTTGGATGAAGGAGATCTTTTATAAAAAGGTACCAGGCGTGTTTTTTATCGTATAGGGGTTAGAAAAATGTGTGCTTGGAAATGGAGAAGCAGGATATTTGGCTAGTCACAACCTTTTACAAACAAAGAGCTCTGGCAAGGGTTTTCGCCGGGCTTTAAGCGTGCTTGAGAAAAGCAGAAAGAATAACAGGGCAGTACTTTGATTAAAGAATAGAAGACAATAAATTGCTTGGATGATAGCACATGTTATAGAACATTTCAATAGCATTTGTAGCATGCCTAAAGAACTGGTTGCAGAGCTGGAGCGATTGGTTGAAATAAAGGAATTAAAGAAAGATGATTTTCTTTTGAGAGCAGGAAAAGCTTCTAACCACGCCTCATGGATATTAAAGGGTTTGGTAAGAAGTTTTTATTTAAAAAATACTGAAGAAATTACTACTAAGTTTTTATGGGAAGGTGCAACTATAACCTCGGTCTACAGCTTTTATACAAGAAAACCCGGAAATGAAAACATAATTGCGTTGGAAGACACTACACTGGCAATGCTTCGTTTTGATGATTTGCAGTATTTATATAAGAACTATCCGGCGTTTAATTATATAGGAAGGGTAATTACGGAGCAGTACTTATATATACTCGAAATTGAAGTGTACAACCTAAGGAAGCAAAAGGCCGAAGACCGGTACCGGTTTATTGTAAAGCACCTTCCTGACCTACTTCAGAGAGTTCCCCTAAAGTATCTCGCAACCTATTTGGGAATGAACCTTGAGACGTTAAGTCGTGTTAGAGCCCGGAAATAAAATTATTAAACTTTGACTTTTGTCGAATTCTTTTTTGAATAGAAGGAATTTGACTTTTATCAAATGCTTTCTTCCAAAACATCTATTTCTTTGATCGGGAAATACGAAAGTTTGTTTTATCACAAAGCGCTCGTTGGACTTTATATAGTGGAAGGCTGGTTGTATTAATTGATGCAGATAGCAAAACTGTACAAGGGAGTGACACAACAATGCATCATAGTAGTACACATGTTCGCTACATATCTCTCTACCATTATATACGCCATGGCACTACCGGCATGCGAAAAGGAGGGATGCGTAGTTTTAAGTGTTTTGCACTTGTAGCTTATCAACTCCGTATCTTATTTGGGTTTTAAAAAAGAAAGACCGGTTTTTCTCTTATTTACCCTTGTTGCATGTGGCTGAAGCGTTTTAGTTGAGACAATGGGCTTATACATATGTAGGTCGGAAGTTTCGTTTGCGCGTTGTTGCAGAAGTTTGCGAAGAACCTCGCCGGAGGCAATACTAACTGTATTTTGGGGCGCATAAAATATGGGAACTGGTAAATACTTTTTATTTTTGAGATAACGCCCCCTGGTCAAATTAGGTACAATAAAGGAGGGCATTAAACTTCGAATTAACACAGAACAGGCCGAAAGGATTAATTGTCTTATTATTAAATTCGTACAAGATTGGCTATCGTTACTTAAGCGCGTACTTTTCTAACCCACAAAAAATAAAAAAATGGATAGTATACCTGAAGCTTACGAAGCTGCTCCGCTTACCGTAAAAGTTGCCTCTCAACAAGAGTTTGATAAAATTCATCAATTCAACCACGAGACGTTTGCAGATGAAATACCACAACATCATAAACGGGAAGATGGAAAACTCGTAGATGCTTTTCATGAAAAGAATACATACATAGTTGCTTTAGAGGGTGAAGAGCTGGTAGGTATGGTTTGTTATAACGCTGTCCGCCCTTTTTCTCTGGATAAAAAGATGGATAATCTTGATGCTTATTTGCCCCCTCATAACAATTTAGTTGAAATAAGACTTTTTGCAGTTAAGAAAAATAAACGCAAACAGGGAATTGCGATAGCTATGCTAAAAAAACTCATTCCTTCTTTAATTTCTCAAGGGTACGACCTGGGAGTTATATCGGCAAGTTTAAAAGAATTAGAGCTATATCATAATATCGGAGCAGTTCCTTTCGGGTCATTAGTAGGTACAAAAGAAGTTCCTTACCAACCGCTCTATTTTCATATTAATAATTTGAAAGGCGCTTTTAAAGTAATCAATAGGTAAATACAAAGCATTCAATTTATTGCACCATTAATTAATTTTAATCAATCCGGAATGCATTCAAATACGGTTAACGTTAGTACCGGGCCCGTTCAAATTTCAAAACAAGTGCAACAAGCGTTTGCTGCTACTCCTATTTCTCATCGATCGATCGAATTTAAAAAGTTATATAATAACACAGCCCGCTTCCTTTGCGCACAGTTGAAGGTTCAAAAAACCTATTTTATTACAGGTAGTGGAACGGCCGCTAATGAGGCGATGATCTGGCAAATAAAACTGTCGGGAGGTAACGGTTTAATTCTTTCCAACGGTGAGTTTGGTCAAAGGTTAATTGAACAGGCAACGAGGGCATCATTAAAATTTATAGATCACAAGTTGTTGTGGGGTGCGGCGTTCGATTTGCAATTGATTGAAATTGAGATTAGGAAACATAATATCAATTGGGTGCTGTTTTGTCATTGTGAAACTTCTACCGGAGTTTTAAATGATTTTGATAGCATTTCACAAGTATGTGCCCGTAATAATTGCCTTTGTTTTGTTGATTGTATGAGCACTATCGGTACCTATCCTCTCGATCTGTCTGGCATTGCTATGGCTACTGCATCTTCGGGAAAGGGGCTTGCATCGATACCTGGTCTTGCAATTATTTTTTCAAACATAGAAACGATTTCCTCAAATCAAATTCCTGTTTACTTCGATCTTGGTATTTACGATAAAAAAGAAGGGATACCTTTTACACTATCGTCGAACCTACTGTATGCTCTACACATTTCTACACGTAAAAAGCTACAGAACAAGCAGTTGAGCTTGATTGATCAATATTCTGAAGACTGCTTTCAATTGTTGAATGAAAATAACCTCCTTCCATTTAATAAAGCAGGTTCAAAAGTTTTCACTGTTGCTCAACCAAATATGGCTATAACTAATTTTATTGCGGATTTAAGGAGGGAGAAGATTGTTGTCAGTTCTGAAAGCGCATACCTGAAAGAGCGAAACTGGTTTCAGATTGCTTTCTTTGGTTATTATGAAGATGTTGAACTGGATACAGTGTTGAACACATTACAAAGAACTATCTCAAAATTCAACTGAAACGTTAGAGGTGGGGTATAACCGTGTACCCACCCCGTACCACTATTTAATTGTAGCTACACTTGCTAATTTTTGTGCTTGTTGCCTTATAGGTTGGGGCAACACTTTTACAGCAGTAAACGGTGTTTGAATAATATTTCCATCCGGAAGCTCGGCAAGGTATCCTTTAGCATTAACAGCTAAAGGAAGCAGCTCTGTGTTTGCTTTAACCAAAACACCTTGCGCGGTTTTTTGAGCTTTCAGAAGCTTTAGAGAGCCGGATAAATTTTTAACCGCAACCGCCGGGGCGGTCTTTATAGTGCGATTAACAAATGGTAGTGGATTAACCGGTCCTTCAGAAGTATACACACCAAAATGAAGATGCGAAGGCGTATGTTTAGCATTACCTGTATTGCCCACCAATCCTACAACTTCTCCTTGTTTCACTGACTGTCCTTCCTGCACCAACTGCTTGTCAAGATGCGCATAATAAAGAAAAGTATTCCCGTCTTTTATTCTTAGCCATACAGTTTTACCACCAAGGCCTCCTTCTTTTACTCCCGTTACAACACCATCGGCACCTGCCACTGCAGGCGTAAGTTTCGGCGCAAAAATATCAATGCCTTCGTGTGACCTTTTGCCGGCATCGCGGTTATCCCCCCAATAGCTGCCTACGCTGGCCTTACTACCCAACACCGGGAAACCTAGCGAAGGACCAACTGAAATTGAGAGGCTATAGTCGCCACTGTTAAACAATTGAGGCTGCAACCGCAAAATGTAGGTACCTGTTTCGTTAACCTCGAAACTAAATTGATTGGCGCTTGTATCCGCTGAAAGCAAGCGGGTAGTTTTTTCGTCTTGTTTAAAAAGATCGGCAAAGATGACAAAACGGTTCATCGTTTTTTTTGCGAGATCAAAAGTTATGCGCTCGCCAAAATCCGCATTAAATTCCAGCGCTAAAGCGCCGGCTCTATCAGCATGAAAATAGCCGTTTTGACGATAGGGTAGTTGAATTGGTTGAGGGTCTTCCAAAGCTCTTTTAGATACCGCGAGCCATTGGCGTCCCTCGGGCGTCTCGTCCAGGTGTCTGTCTTCAAGTTTGTCCGCATATTTTTCATGCGGCGTCTTATTTGCGAAGATATTTTTAACTGATTTACACGAGCTGCCTAGCAGGGCCATCGCCATTAGGTAGGATAAAATTTTTTTCATACAATTTTACCCACTATAACAAAAGAGAAGCCGAAGAAAGTGAACAAAATATTAATGTATTTAATATTCTTCTTAAACTATTAAAGCACGAGATGCTAACGTAAAATAAGTAGTTCTTTAAATGACAGCTACTGTTATCTCATTGTCCTCCTAGGCTACAATAAGTTTTTCGTTTTCTCCCGCCATCAACAACAATTGATGCCTGAATAAAAGGCAGCAACTTTCAATTTCAAGCGTTTTGTTTTCTAGTATAGTTACATAAGGAGCATCACCATGAATGTGACAAGTAATGGTTTCAAGCTTTTCCTTTAATTTATCCGGCGACATGTTCAAAGTTTTCTTTTTAAACGAATTAGAGCGCAAATTATTTCTTGTTTTTGAATTTCAGTGAGTTATATTGAAATAGCCGCTTCTCCCAACTGTCTTGTCTGTAATGCTATAATAAAATCAGGTATTGTAATGCCTGAATAGGATGGGTTTTGTTGTCGTCAGTAAGTTAAAATGTAGCATTGTTGTGTCACACCCTTGTACCGTAAATCTTTGTTCATCAAACAACGCTTGCAATAGCTATACTGCAGATGCAGATTTGAAATCTGATTTTTACTAACCCCTACAAAAAGAGTACATAGTTTTTTCAAGACCAGCAGTAAACATAATGCGAAGGCCTTTTTCGCCGTTATACTAATATGAACATACGAATGCTAGTGCTCATTAGCCTTATTGCTATATCTGCTATCACAAAAGGTCAGAGACAACTGACGTCTGATGAATTATTTAAAGCTGCACGTATTGCTGCTTTTGAAGAAAAGGATGATAATAAAGCAAAGCAATTAGCAATGCTGGCCCTTACTCAATCCCCGAAATATTCAGAAATCGAGGTTTTTTTGGGAAGATTGTACAGTTGGAACAAACAATACGATACGGCATTATATCATTTTCAAAAGGTTTTAATCTATGCACCTGCAAACGAAGAGGCAAGCATAGCATACACAGACCTTGAATATTGGAACGACAATTACAATAAAGCCTTATCAGTTTGTAACAATGGTCTCGTTGCCAATCCTGCTTCCGCTGACTTATGGTTGCGTAAGGCAAAAATTTTAAGCGCACTCAAACAATACACAGCGGCTTCAGTAATTACAGACAAGCTATTAAAATTTAACAAACACAACACTGCAGCGTTAGCGTTGGCTTCCTCATTAAAAGATGTAGCAATAGCAAACAAAATAGGCGTGAGCTATGATTATACTTACTTTGACAAGCAGTTTAGCCAACCCTGGCACCTTGCTTCCATAGGATATAGCAGGTATACAAAAATGGGCACAGTATCAGCAAACGTAAATTATGCTCAACGTTTTGGCAACAGTGGATGGCAAGGTGAATTGGATGCTTATCCTCGCATCAGCAAGACCTTTTATGGTTATGTTAGCTTTGGTTACTCTCCGGGTAAGACAGTGTTTCCAAAGTATCGTGCAGGGTTTTCTTTGTACGCCAATTTACCGCGCAGCTATGAGGCAGAGGTGGGTATTCGTTATTTAAATTTCGGAACTTCCACTTACGTTTACACGGCATATATTGGCAAATATTACAGCAACTTTTTGTTTGGTGCCCGTACTTATGTTACTCCCGGTGCGGCTGGTGCTTCCCAATCGTACGGCCTTTTAACGAGGTATTATTTTAAAGGAGCAGACGATTACGTTGGTCTTGCTGTAGGGTCGGGCATCTCTCCTGACGATCGCACCACAAGTATTCAATACAACAATAAAAACCGGCTTACTTCCAGGCAAGCCTCTTTAGCTTTTAATCACAGTATTGCAAAAGTGAATATCATTTCTCTAAAGGCCGGTTGTATCAGCCAGCAATACAAAGCTGATGAAACGGGCACGCAGTTGAACATCTCTATTGGTTTGCAAAGAAGGTTTTAGCATGTGGGTACTTTTCCTGATTCGATAGGCGATCCTCCTATGTTGCACCCATTTGTGCTTTAAAAATGTTTACTCGTTGCATTCAATGCTATCCCGTTAAGCCTGCAGGGCTTTAATATGAATAGCGGCCGATGGAATCGGTGGAATATTAGGTAAGCACAGCGCGGTCCTGAAAAGGGTTGAATATTTTTTTCACGTAGTATTTCCGGTGTTTCCATACAACTACTTCACCGGCAAACGCTTTTTCACCCAATCATCTTCGTGCGCCCTTTGCAAAAATAATTTTTGCGGTAATGAGGGCGCCAACCGCTTAATATAATCAGGAAAAAAAATAAGAAATTGGTCAGTTAAAGGAAGCAATGTTAGAAATGGTTAATTTGAACAATTAGAATTTGGAAGGGTATAGCCAAGGTTTGAGAATACTTTTCAGGCTTACCAAAAACCCTTTACAATTGCTATTACTAAACGATCAACCGAAAAATGATAAACAAAAAACTTCCTCGGCGCAGCTTTATACGAACAACAACCGTGGCTGGAATTGGAGCGGCTCTTTTAGAAAGCTTTCCTAAAGTATATGGGATGACTACGTTTCAAAACGAAGCCAGGGTAGGAATTATTGGTTTGGATACATCTCATAGTGTTGCCTTTACCAAATCACTGAATGCACCCGGTAAGGCTGCAGAACTGCAAGGGTTTAAAGTAGTTGCTGCTTACCCAAAAGGAAGTAATGATATAGAGTCATCAGTTAAAAGAATACCGGGTTACATTGAAGAAGTGAAAAAGCTGGGGGTCGAAATCGTTGGTTCAGAAGAAGAGTTGCTTAAAAAAGTTGATTTTGTGTTATTAGAGACTAATGACGGACGACCTCATGCCGCGCAGGCTATGAAAGTTATAAAAGCAAAAAAGCCCTTTTTTATTGATAAGCCTGTTGCCGCATCTTTAACCGATGTTCTTTCAATCTACGCTGCTGCAAAACAAAACGCTGTACCTATATTTTCGTCTTCTTCTCTCCGGTATATGGAAACTGTACAGGACGCTATTAAGGGAAAGGCAGGCGCAGTTTTGGGCGCTGATACCTTCAGCCCCGCTACTTTAGAAAAAACTCATCCCGACTTGTTCTGGTATGGAATACATGGCGTTGAAATATTATTTTCAGTGATGGGGGCAGGTTGCAACGATGTAAGACGAGTGCATACAAACGATACAGACATTGTTATAGGAACATGGAAGGATGGCAGGGTCGGTACCTTTAGAGGAACAAGAACAGGTACGCATGATTACGGGGGAACTGCTTACGGAGCCAAAGGGAATATTACGTTAGGACCATTCAAAGGGTACGACCATTTATTGGTGCAAATTGTAGAATTCTTTAAAACCGGCAAGGCTCCCGTAGCGCCGCAAGAAACCTTAGAGATCTACGCCTTCATGGAAGCTGCTGACGAAAGCAAACGAAAAAACGGAGCTGTGGTAAGTTTAGAATCTGTTATTCAAAAAGCACAAAAGAAATAAAAAATCAGGGTGTAATTGCTTCAAATTGTAGGGTATAAAATTTTTATAAAATGAGTCACGCAGACGCTCAACAATTAATTTTGTAGGAAAAAAAACACATAACATGAGAATACCTACTTCAACGCGTTTACTTACAGCAGCCAGTCTTTTTGCTGCAAGTATGGTTTATGCTGGCCCCGGCAAGGATGACCCGAAAGTTAGAAAATACGTCGACAAGTCAAATATGGATTTGTCTGTAAAACCCGGCGATAATTTTTACATGTTCGTTAATGGCAACTGGCTTAAAAATAATCCGGTGCCTGCAAGTAAGACCCGTTGGGGAAGCTTTGATGTGCTACGCGAAGAAAGCTCACAACGGTTAAGAACGCTCTTAGAAGAATCTGCAAAAAATACCGGCAAAGACAGGAAAACGCAGATGATTGGTGATTTTTATGCAAGTGGCATGGATAGCGTGAGTATTGAAGCTGCAGGCATTATTGGTATTAAGGCAGACCTCGATCGTATTTCAGATATAAAAAACACGCAAGCTGCCCTTACTGAAGTAGCCGGTTTAAGAACCTTTGGTTACGGTAGTCCTATATTTCGTTTCGGTGTGCAGCAGGACAGAAAAAATGTGGATCAATACATCGCTCAAATAAACCAGGGCGGAACTACACTACCCGACCGTGATTACTACCTTAAAAACGATCCGCGTAGTATGCGCATTCGGGAAGCTTACAGAACTTACATTCAACGGTTGTTTTCGCTTGCGGGTGAAGAACCTGCAAAGGCCGATGCAAGTGCAGATGCGGTAATGCGTATAGAGACAGCCCTTGCAAAAGTGCAATACAGTCGTGTAGAACAACGGGATCCATATAAAACGTACAACAAGTTCTCCGTTAAAGACCTGAATGCTTTAACGCCTGACATGAACTGGAACAACTTGTTTGTTCAAATGAAGGTACAGGCTGGGGATAGTGTGCTGGTAGACAATCCTGCTTTTTTTAAAACAGCTGACTTGTTATTAGGTGTGCTTCCGCTGAATGACTGGAAAAGCTACCTGCGTTGGGCGGTGCTAAAAACCAGCGCTCCTTACTTATCCACTCCTTTTGTTGATGCTAATTTTAAATTTACACAGGTTCTTTCAGGGCAAAAAGAACAAACGCCCAGATGGCAACGTATTGCCAGCCTTGTTGATGCCTCGTTGGGAGAAATGCTGGGCCAGTTGTATGTTGAAAGGTATTTTAAACCCGAGGCTAAACAAAGAATGGTTGAGCTGGTAAATAATCTTCAGGCTAGTTTCGAGGATAGGATTAAGCGCCTTGACTGGATGAGCGAGGCAACAAAGAAAAGAGGTATTGAGAAATTACATGCCTTTACTAAGAAGATCGCTTATCCCGACAAATGGAAAGAATACCAGGGTTTGACGGTTGCCAGGAAAGATTTTATTGGCAACATTCGCAGGGCGGATATGTGGGAGTATAACGACATGGTTAATCGCATGGGTCAACCAGTTGATCGTTCGCGTTGGGGTATGACTCCACCTACAATAAACGCCTACTATAGCCCGGTAAATAACGAGATTGTATTTCCCGCAGCAATCCTGCAATCTCCTTTCTTCGACTTTGGTGCTGATGACGCCATTAACTATGGAGGCATTGGTGCTGTAATCGGCCACGAAATGACGCACGGGTTCGACGACCAGGGACGCCAGTATGCAGCCACAGGAAAACTGGAAGACTGGTGGACAAAAGAAGATGCAGATAAATTTAAAACCAAGGCAGACCAGGTAGTAAATCTTTATAACAGTTTCACCGTTTTAGATACCGTGCATTTAAATGGCAGATTGACGCTAGGTGAAAACCTTGCTGATCTTGGCGGTTTAAGCATGGCTTACGATGCTTTTACCAAAACCAAACAATTTAAAGAGAATCAGAAAATAGATGGATTTACCCCGGCACAACGCTTTTTCTTAAGTTGGGCCCAGGTGTGGCGCAGCAACACCGTTCCTGAAACACAGGCTCAGTTGGTGTTAACCGATCCACATTCACCAGGTATGTACCGTGCCAATGGTGCCGTTATGAATATTGATGCATGGTATACCGCCTTTAATGTTGAGCCCGGAGATAAAATGTTTATTGCAAAGGAAAAAAGAACACGTATCTGGTAATTAAAAAAAACTTCGATTAAATAAAAAGGTCCACATGGTGTGGATCTTTTTATTTATAGTTGGTCACTAGCATTCGTTTCTTATAGCATCATTGTTGTGTCACTCACTTGTACTGTTAATTGTAATTGCATCAAGATCATCAGCAGCCATCTTTTTTGAAAAGCTTGCAGAAAGTAGAAAATGCATTCAGTTTGTATTTGCTCCTCAAAAATATAAGCAGCTAAACAAAAATGGCTGATGAAAAACATCAGCCATTTTTACAATTTAAAATGGAAAGTTTATTTGGAAGAAGTTCCTTTTGATGGAGCTTCAACCTTATGCTTAACTTTTACTCCGTTATATTTTTTGTTCCTTTTTTTTCTAAAAGTGTTTGCGACTTTTTGAGTTGGAGTAGAAGTTTTTTTCACTTTAACTTTTTCCTCAGTTTGTGCCATCGAAGATGAAGGGGTAGTAACTGCTGCTCCAAAGGATAACAGCAATAGAAAAATGATTTTTTTCATAAATAAAATTTAAGACTAATAATAAATAATCATGCCAAAAGGTTAATAAGTGTTTAGCAGTTAAAGTGTTACATTTTTTCTTATAAGGCTGGTTACAGATGAAACAGTAAGCTTTGGATATAAAATAAAAGGGTATTTGCAATAGACCTTCAAGATAATTAGTACTTTACATTTATCAGCAAGTTGTTATATTACGAAAAGCAGGAGAGGGCAACTGCACCATTTTACCGGTTTTCTCGGTTTCAGTAAGGTGTTATACAAGTCCGGTCATCCTATTAGCTCACCACTCATACTTAATGCGCGTAAAAGGATGAAAAGGTTGCGATTTTGTATTAATTATGTAGGTTAATGCCTTGTTTTATCCCTAATACTTTGTAAAAATGGAAGCACTTCGACGCACTATCTTCTTTTGTTTATTATGCATAGGCAACATATTACTAGCACAGAGAGTGGATAGTGTACGATTTTTCGTTGATGAACCACCACTTAACGTTACCATTAGTACTGATATGGCCAAACTAATGAGTGAGAAAATGAAAGGCGAACTTTTAAAAGCCACCATCTCCACTAAACTCTACGACAGCTCGCTGGTAGAAGAGGAAATTCGTATAAGTGCAAGAGGTGCCTTTCGAAGAAAATATTGCTACATCCCCCCAATGTTGCTAAATTTTCAGAATACTACTTCCCCCAGGTTGCGTTCGCTTAAAGCTTTAAAAATGGTTTCTGGTTGTACGGTTAATAAGCAGGCCGAACAACTGTTACTGAAAGAATACCTCGTTTACAAAATACATAACCTCGTTGCTTCTAAAAGCTTTCTTACCCGGTTGGCAAAAGTAACATACCGCGATGGCAAAGGCAAAAAGAAGCCCTTTACTCAATATGCATTTTTTTTAGAGAACGTTGATGCAATGGCAAAAAGAAATCATTGTAAAGAGTGGAAGAATGGACCTGTTAATTACCATATGCTGGACCGGAAAGAAACAACGATGATGTTTGTCTTTCAGTACATGATCGGTAATACTGACTGGGGTTTGACAAACAACCACAACCTCAAAATCATGTATGGTAAAAAAGATACCAGCACAACGCCCTTTGCGGTTCCCTACGACTTTGATTATTGCGGATTGGTAAATGCAGAATATGCCGTTCCTAACGAAGAGTTGGGAATAACGACTGTAGTACAACGCTTGTATCGGGGCTTTCCCAGGTCGGCAGGTGAGTTGCAAACTGTCTTTGATGTTTTCAATACACAAAAGGAAAAAATCTACAATTTAATCTCTGATTTTGAGCTGCTCGACAAAAAGAACAAAAAAGAAATGATTGCCTTTCTTGACGATTTCTATAAAACAATTAACCAGAAGTGGGAGGTGCAGTCCATCTTCATTAAAAATGCACGGCACCAGTAGAAGGACTTCGAATGGAGCTGCTAAGATTTACATTTGTACAAGAGTGCGACGCAACCGAAGCTAAATGGAAAAGTGTAGCTGGTCCACAAAAAACGCCGCTACACTTTTTAAAACAATCAAGTTTGTAGAACAATATTTTCTAAATACTCAACTTATAGCTTCCCCTGTATTCTCTTTTTACAAATTGATTTGCTGGTTCAAAGTTGGTGATGCGCTGGTTTTCGCCATCCCATAGCAATTGTTTTCTACCGGGATATGAGATGTCGCCTTTTTCATTTTTTTCCTGGTAGTTGTAACTCTTTACGGCCAGGTTTCCCATTAGTACGGTCTCGGTTAGCGGTCCGCTCTTATCAAAAGATGAACTGGTATAGGCACCATAACCTTTTTTACAAGCATTTACCCATTGCGTTTGGTGCCCTTCAATACCATGTTCTACAAAAGGATATTTTGAAATGGGCAAAGTGGTTTCCTTCATTCTTTTGCTTGGAAGCAAAGTGGGATTTCTTCCAAATAAGCCTGCCATTAATTTGCCTTTGGTTCCTTCGAAAATGATTCCGCCATCCCATTCTCCCATTGGCTCATCAGGCAATAATTCATCTGGTCTTCTTGGTTTTATGCCGCCGTCGTACCATACCAATTCAACCGGTCCCATTGCTTTACGGGCAGGAAACTTGATGTACGTAACCGAAGAAGGCGGATAGCTGTCGGTATACACTTCCTCTTTAAAGAACCCACTAAATACCGAGCCGACGCTACACGAAACGGCTACGGGATAGCCGAGGTTTAGGGCGCGGTAGGGAACATCAATAAAATGACAACCCATGTCGCCTAGCGAGCCAGTGCCAAAGTCGGTCCAGCCGCGCCAGATAGCCGGTAAGTAAATAGGATGATAATTGCGGTAAGGGGCGGTGCCCAGCCATAGATCCCAGTCCACCTCTTTCGGAATATCGAATTTACCTGTAGGCGTAGGTATACCTTGCGGCCAGGTAGGGCGGTTGGTCCACACGTGTACGGTGTGTACATCGCCTAACAGCCCTTGCTGTATCCACGTTTCCACTTTACGGGTATCATCGCCACTGCTGCCCTGGTTACCCATTTGTGTAACCACTTTATATTTTGCGGCGGCCTTAGTTAAAATTCTTGCCTCATAAATGTCGTGCGTTAAAGGCTTTTCGCAATACACGTGTTTACCCAATTGCATAGCAGCCAGCGCAATAGGCGCATGCATATGATCGGGCGTAGTTATAATAACTGCATCAATATTTTTATGCTGCTTATCAAGAAGCGTCCTATAATCTTTATAGTAGGGGGCATCGGGCCATTTAGCCCTCGCCTTTACAGCCATTCGATCATCCACATCGCAAAGAGAGGCAATGTTTTCAGCACCATTGTTCCATGCGTACGGAAGGTTTACTTCTGCCTTGCCACCTGCGCCAATTCCGGCTATGTTTAGTTTATCACTCGGTGCTATAAAACCTCTTCCTAGTACATGCCGGGGAACAATGTAGAAGCCCGCTGCCGTAAGGGCACTATTTTTAATAAAGTTGCGACGGCTGCTGTTGTTATTCATTTGGAGCAAATGTTAGAGCGTGAATGACTGTTATAAATATAAGATTTTTCTTTTAAGCAATTTGAAGTGGTAAGCCGGGTTGTAATAGCAGGAGATTTTTTTATGAACCGTTCAGTAGTTCTTCAATGAGTCATTTGTTGCGTCGCACACTTGTACATTTTGTTTCAAATGCATCTTCTATAGAAAGCCATCATCTACGTCTTCTTTTAATTAACTTTTTTAAGGGGTGCTAAAAAAAGTAATATACTTTATCACGCCAATTTTTATAGCGGCGGCCGAGAACAATTTTAAGTTATGATATTATAAAAGCCAATGGGGCAGTTAAGAGTGGAGGCAAAGGAAGGTGAGGGAGCGGAGTTTATTATTCAATTGTAAAAATAGATGAGATGATAAATTCACAAGCATGGAGGAGAATTGCGAGTGGAAACAAAGAAGGAGTGCAACAGCCCAAAAAAAGCTTTAAAGTAAAACCACCGAAGAGACTTAAAAACAAATACTAGTAATTAACAAACGCAGACGGAAATTTTTTTACTCAATAATCTCTTTTAGCATATTGGTATTTAATCAAGCTACATAGTTTGGATGGCGCGAGTTCTTCCAGTAATCAATAATTTGTTTCAGTTGTTGCTGAATGCCATCGTATGTATTTTCTTTTACAAAAAAACCCTGTACGCTTAGCTGAAATGCTTCGTACACAGCTTTAGCATCGGCACTGGTAGAAAGAAAAATAAAAGGTATTGACTTGTCTTTTAAATAAGGATTTTGCTGAATTTCTGATTTCAATTGCAAACCATTCATAATTGGCAGGTTTACATCAGAGAGTATAAGAAAAGGTTGTTCGTTAGTGGCCAATAAATAATCAAGTGCTTTTTGTCCATTGTCGAATATTTCAACATGATTTTTTACTTCAAGCATGTGCAATGCATCTGTAATAAATTCCTGGTCATCAACATCATCTTCAATTAGTAAGATTGGCCCGCTTTTCAAAGTAGTACTTAGTTAATTATTAATGGTAAAAATATAGTGAACGTCTAACAAAGAAAAATTAATAAGGTTCGCCTCCTTTCCACTTTAAATCTTCTATTTGCATTAAGATAAAAGACAGCAAAAGATCAGTACCCGCTAATTCAGTTTCATCTCGTATAACAATGGCCATTTTTTGCCGGTTACATAGAGCGAATTTTTTGCACTATCGAAAGCGATCCCATTTAAAACGTTACCGTCATCTTTATTTACCTGCTTACCAAATTTTTCAAGCAATCCAGACAAATCCATTCTTCCGGTAATATGGCCGGTAGCAGGATCTATTTTTACGATGTAGTCTGTGAGGTAAATATTTGAAAAAACGGCTCCTTTAATATATTCCAACTCATTCAGGTTGCCTACCGGGCCATTGTTGTCGGTGACACCGACAATCCTAAGCAATTTAAAAGTCTCGGGGTCAACAAAATAAAGGTTGCTGTCGCCGGTACTAATAATTAATTCTTTCCCATTATGGGTAATGCCCCATCCTTCATGATCCCAACTAAATTCTCTTATCTTTTTGAATGTTTTTGAATCGTACACATACACCAGATTACTTTGCCAGGTAAGTTCATAAATTTTATCGTTTAGTATGGTGATGCCTTCCCCGAAAACAGAGGGGTCGATTGAAACAGATTGTTGTGGTTTACCGTTTTTTAGATCCACTTTCATTATACGGCTCTGGCCTTCAAGGCCCGTGCTTTCATATAAAGCATTGTTTTGCCATATTAAACCCTGGGTATAGGATGAAGTATCGTGTGGGTAGGTGGCAATTATATTATAACTAATATTGGCAGGTGCTGCTATTGTACTGGCAGTAGTGATTGCGCCGGTACTATCGTCGTTTGCTGCGTTGTTCTTGCACGCTAAAAACAATAATGTAATGAACGTGAATGTTACAAGTTTATACATATGGTGAAGTGTTGTAGCAAAAATATGCAAGATGAATAATCACCACAGTTAAAATTAGTTGTAATGCTTCCTACTATTAGCAGCAGCTATTCTCAATTTAAAGTTTATAACTATTTATAAATAATGAAACTGCAGTTGCCGCAAATACAAAAGCACACGGGTGTGACACAACATAAGATGACCAGAAAATAAATGTTGGTCGCAGAAAAGAAATACATGAACGCAAACGTTAGTACACTATTCTTTAACACTGAGGATTGATGTATTTACCGATCTTTCTGTCTAATGGTATCATTTTTGACTTTCCAGCACAAAAAACACAGCATGAAAAAATTCTTTATCCTTTTTTCTTTTTCTTTCATATCCATTCTACATACAGATGCTCAACGCCTCAGAGGTTTAATTAATAAGATATCAAAAGATACGTCTGGCTCAACTGTAAGCAGAGTACTTAATTCTGTTTCGGGCTACAATAAAGACTCTTTGTCAACCAACACCATTGCAAGTGGACTAAAAGAGGCATTGCAGGTAGGTACTGAAAGAGGTACGTCGAAGCTATCGGCGGCAGATGGTTTTTTTAAAAATGCAGCATTAAAAATTTTAATGCCTGCGGAAGCGGTTAAAGTTGAAACGAAATTAAGAGCGTTGGGTTTGGGAAGACAAGTAGACAACGCTATATTAAGTATGAACCGTGCCGCAGAAGATGCAAGTAAAAGCGCTGCGCCAATTTTTATAAATGCAATTAAACAAATAACCATACAGGATGCAGTGGGCATTTTAAGAGGCGGCGATTTTGCTGCTACTGAGTACCTGAAGAGCAAAACAACAGCAAACCTTGCCGAAGCTTTTCGACCAGTAATAGAGCGATCGCTTGCAAAAGTAAATGCTACTAAATACTGGAATACACTATTTACTACCTACAATACTTTTAGTACCCAAAAAGTAAATACTGATCTTTCAGCTTACGTTACTGAACGGGCATTGTCGGGCATATTTCACGAAGTTTCTTTAGAAGAGCAAAAAATAAGGAAAGATCCGGCCGCACAAACAACAGCACTGCTAAAAAAGGTTTTTGGAAAGTAACCCGATAAACGGTACAAGTAAGATTGATGAAATGGAAGTGGTCCTAGAAATATAAAAAGGATGTGCATTAGCCGCAACATCCTTTTTATATAACAGTTTTTTTAGCCAGCTTAAATATCGCTATGTATCTTTTGTTGCGTCGCACTCTTGTACTATTATAAAAAATGCAACAGGTGCTCTTGCAATCAACAACACATTTAGTTTTGGCTTTCCTCCAATACCCTTTGCGGTAAGGTTATAATAAAAGTAGACCCCTCATTTATTTTGCTTTGTGCAGTTATAAAGCCTTTGTGTTTCTCAACTATTTTTTTGCAAATTGATAGACCAATGCCCGTTCCTTCGAAGTCGTTATAGGTATGTAGTCGTTTAAATACTATAAATATTTCTTCTGCAAATTTTGATTCAAAGCCAATACCATTATCCCTGATATAGATATTGTAAAAAGTATTTTTAAAAAATTTTCGATCTATATTAGGAATGCACTCGCCCTTAACTACTTCAGTCTGTATATGTATTTCGGGCTTACAGCCCGCTCTGCAAAACTTTATCGAGTTACTAATAATATTTTGAAAGAGTTGCCTTATCTGGCTAGGAATGGCATAAATGGTTGGAAGTTCATCTGCACTTATTGTTGCATCCCTCTTTTGAATATCTGTATCCAGATCTGAAAGTACATCATTCAACACGTCGTTTAAATTTGTCTCCTCAAAATCAAAATTGTCGTGAGAATGTCGTGAGAATTTTAAGATGTCGTTCACAAGCTGCTGCATCCTTTTCGATGCTTTTCCTATTTTCTGAAGATATACCTGCACATCTTCGGGTAAACCAACATTCATTTTCAATGTTAGCTTGTCTGTAAACAATTGAATTTTACGTAAAGGCTCCTGCAGATCATGAGACGCGACGTAGGCAAACCGGTCCAACTCCTGGTTTGTGGTCTTCAGGTGCGTATTGTTTTCAATTAACTGTAAGTTGAGAAGCCTGATTTTTTCTTCAGTTATTTTCCTCTCGTCAATTTCTCTTTCAAGTTTTTTGTTGGCCTGTAAAAGTTTTTGTTCCTGCATTACCAGTTCGTGGTTTCGGCGGTACAGCTCTACAAAAACCCCAACCTTTACTCTTAGTAATTCAGGATTTATTGGTTTGTAAATGTAGTCGACCCCACCCATTTGGTAGCCTTTGAAAATATACTCTTCTTCGTAGTTAAACGCTGTAATAAATATGAGGGGTATATGTTTAAGTTTATCTCTTTGAGAAATAAGTGTTGCGGTTTCAAGGCCATTCATTCCGGGCATTTGCACATCCATTAGAATAAGCGTAAAATCGTGCTCTTTCAATAGAATCTTTAATGCTGCCCTTCCTGAGTTGGCTTTTACCAGCGTATAACCATCTCTTTCCAATATGGTTTCAATCGAAAAAAGGTTGTCCTCCCGGTCATCTACCACCAGTATCTTTATATCAGATTGTTGGAAAGCCTTTTCTTTATTTATTGATTCCATTCCCATATTTATTTATATAGCCATACACGCATCAATGATAGTAGCTGGTCTATTTTAACGGGTTTGGTTATATAATCAGAAGCTCCCGCCTCTATGCACTTCTCCCTGTCACCTTTCATTGCTTTAGCAGTAACTGCAATAATAGGCAAGTTATTGTTCTTATGCTCGCGCCTGATTTTTTGAGTGGTTTCATAACCATCCATCTCAGGCATCATAATATCCATCAGAACAATATCAATCTTATTATTTTCAGCAAGTATGTTAATAGCTTCCTGCCCGCTTTCGGCGGTTATTGTATTCAGTCCATATTTTTCAAAAGCTGTAGTAAGCGCAAATAAATTTCTTACGTCATCATCCACAACCAGCACATTTTTATTGATTACAACGTCTTCCCTCGACTTCAGGTTATCAATTATCCTTCTCTTTTCAGGTAACAGTTTTTTATGATCGATATGCAAATGCATCACGGTTTCTTCCAACAGCAGGTCGAGTGAGTTGACGTCTTTTAAAAGAATTCGGTTTGCATATTGCTTCAATTGTGTTTTCTCCCTGCCGTTGAAATCTTTAGCAGAATAAATGATGATTGGTGTTAACTGAAGCTTGCTAATATGATTAATCTCGGCTACAAATTCCATCCCACCGATATCAGGAAGCATAAAGTCTACAATAATGCAGTCAAAAGGCTTTTGCTGAATCAGTTCTAGTCCATCTTTTCCGGTACTTGCTATTTCAATACTAATCAACTCGCCGTTAGTTAACATTTTTGCTATTTGTGAAGACTCTAATTCATTGTCTTCAACAATGAGCACATTCTTGACTTTTCTTTCATTGAAAGTTGCAATCTCGTCGAACAGAACGTTAAGCGCTTCATTTTTAAGGGGCTTCAGGTTAAAACTTCTCGCTCCTCTTTGCATTGCCAGTAACCTGTTTTCTTCGCCGGAAATTAAATGAACAGGAATGTGTTTAAAGTTAAAGTCGTTTTTGAAGAGATCAAGGATCTTCCAACCGCTTGCGTCGGGCAGTTTTACATCTAAGGTTACAGCAACAGGCTTGAATTTATTGGTGAGATCAAACACATCGCCAAACGCCTTAGCTACAACAACTTTAATCTCTTTTTCATGGGCCTTCTCAATCATGATTTTTGCGAACCGCATATCATCTTCCACCACTAAAAGTACCTTATCGTGCGATAATATATTGTTTCTGTCATCCCCTGTTTCATTGATTACTTCACTTAAAAGTTTCAGATCTTTTGTTTCTGAAACCTTAATTGTAGGAACAGATTGAATGGCAAGGTTTTCATCATTTTCACCTAAAGTATATTGGCTAACAGTCAAACTGCTGTGCTTTTCTTTTTTTAGGTGTGCAGGGTTATAATCAATTGGAAGGTATAAAGTAAACCTGCTTCCTTTACCCGGCTCACTCTCAAGCTCTATCGTTCCACCTAATAAGTCCGCCAGTCCACGGCTGATAGAAAGTCCCAGACCGGTTCCGCCATATTTCCGACTGGTTGAACCTTCCGCCTGCTGGAACGCTTCGAAGATAATATTTTGCTTGTCTTTCGAAATACCAATACCTGTATCGTTAATTTCAAACGCTACCACTTTTTCTGCGTTGTCTAAACTTGTTGCGTGCGACTTCCAGTTACGTTTAGCTTCGTAAATCTTAAATTTCACTTCACCTTTTTCTGTAAACTTGAACGCATTTGACAACAGGTTTTTCAGGATTTGGTTTAAACGCTGAATATCCGTTTCAAGTGTATTTGGTAATTTTTCATCCATCTCAATGTTAAATCGAAGACTCTTACTTTCTGAGATGTGTTTGAATGTTGTTTCAACAAATGCAGTAATCTCGTGGAACCTTACGTTAATAAAGTCTGTGGAGATATAACCGGATTCGATTTTTGAAAGGTCGAGAATGTCGTTAATTAATTGAATAAGGTCATCACCACAACTGTGAATGGTTTTGGCATAACGCACTTGCTTTTCTGTAAGGTTTCCTTCCTGGTTTTCGAACAGCTGCTGTGCGAGAATTAAGAGGGAGTTCAGTGGGGTTCTTAATTCATGCGACATGTTAGCCAAGAACTCTGATTTATACTTAGAGGTAAGTTGTAACTGTTCCGCTTTTTCCTCCAATGATTTCCTTGCATCCTCTACCTCTTTATTTTTATCTTCTACCTCATCTTTTTGTTTTGCCAGCAGATGTGCTTTGTCCTGCAGTTCTTCGTTGGTTCTTCTCAACTCATCCGCCAAAGAAGTTGACTGGGCAAGCAGATCTTCTGTTCTTGAATTGGCCTCGATTGTATTTAATACAATACCGATACTTTCTGTTAACTGACTCAAGAAGTCAAGGTGGGTTTCATTAAATGCATCGAAAGATGCCAGTTCTATGACCGCTTTAATTTGTGTTTCAAACAACACCGGAAGCACGATCAAATTCAAAGGGGTTGCCTCTCCTAAGCCCGATTCTATTTTAATATAGTTTCTTGGAACAGATGTTAATAGAATTCTTTCTTTCTGTACGGCGCACTGTCCAACCAAACCTTCACCAAGTCTAAATTCTCTCGATGTTTCTATTTCGTTACCAAAAGCATATGCGGCAAATAGCTTTAATTTTTGATTTTGAAGGTTTTCATCCTGCTCTAATATATAGAACATACCTTTTTGTGCATTTACTACCTGTGCTAGTTCAGATAGAATACGACGGGTTACCGTATTCAAATCTTTTTGTCCTTGCAGCATCTGGGTGAACTTCGCAAGGTTCGACTTTAACCAGTCTTGTTCCTGGTTGAGTAGGGTAGTACTCTTCAGGTTAGCGATCATCTGGTTAATGGTATCTTTCAATTCCTCCACCTCACCTTTGGCTTCCACGCGAATCATTTGCGTAAGATCTCCTTTGGTTACCGCAGAGGCAACTTCGGAAATAGCACGTACCTGGGTGGTTAGGTTTTCAGCTAACTGATTTACATTTTCCGTCAAATCCTTCCACGTACCGGATGCAGCAGGTACACTTGCCTGTCCACCTAGTCTTCCGTCCACACCTACCTCACGTGCTACCGTCGTTACCTGATCAGCAAACACTGCCAGCGTATCAATTAATTCATTAATCGTATCCGTTAACTGAGCCACCTCACCACGGGATACGATAGATAGTTTTTGTTTTAAGTTTCCACTGGCAACCGCCGTTACCACTTTGGCGATGTTGCGCACCTGGTTAGTTAGGTTAGACGCCATCATGTTTACCGAATCGGTCAAATCCTTCCACGTACCGGCCACGCCCTGTACCTCCGCCTGACCGCCCAGTTTACCTTCCGTACCTACCTCACGTGCAACCCTTGTTACCTCGTAAGCAAACGAGTTCAACTGGTCCACCATTGTGTTGATGGTATTTTTCAGGTCAAAGATCTCACCCTTAACGTCAATCGTTACTTTTTTAGAAAGGTCACCCGAAGCCACCGCTTTGGTTACCTCCGCAATGTTACGTACCTGGCTGGTAAGGTTACCAGTCATTTGGTTTACCGAGTCGGTCAAATCTTTCCATGTACCGGCAACACCTGGTACAAATGCCTGGCCACCCAGCTTACCTTCAGAACCTACCTCACGGGCCACCCTCGTTACCTCTGATGCAAACGCGCGAAGCTGATCCACCATTGTGTTCAGCGTTTCTTTCAACTGCAGGATCTCTCCACGTACGTCCACCGTAATTTTCCTCGACATGTCGCCATTTGCAACGGCGATAGCCACATCGGCAATGTTTCGTACCTGTGCTGTAAGGTTACCTGCCATTTGGTTTACCGAGTCTGTCAAATCCTTCCACGTTCCACCTACACCCGGTACGTTTGCCTGTCCACCCAGTTTGCCTTCTGTTCCTACCTCACGCGCCACCCTCGTTACTTCTGATGCGAAGGAGCGAAGCTGTTCCACCATTGTATTGATGGTGTTTTTCAATTCGAGAATTTCACCTTTTACATCCACTTCAATTTTACGGCTCAGGTCACCATTTGCCACCGCCGTTGTTACCTCGGCGATGTTGCGAACCTGTGCTGTCAGGTTAGAAGCCATTTTATTTACCGAGTCTGTCAAGTCTTTCCAAAGTCCTTCCACACCTGGTACATCTGCCTGGCCTCCCAATCTACCCTCAGAACCTACCTCACGCGCCACACGAAACACCTCTGAACCAAAAGAGTTCAACTGATCCACCATTGTGTTGATCGTATTCTTCAGCTCGAGGATCTCACCTTTTACGTCCACCGTAATCTTACGGCTTAAGTCTCCTTTCGCTACTGCAGTGGTTACCTCCGCAATATTTCGTACCTGGGCAGTTAGGTTACTTCCCATCTGATTTACTGACTCAGTCAGATCTTTCCATGTACCACCCACACCCTGCACTTTTGCCTGTCCGCCCAATTTTCCTTCGGTACCTACTTCAAGCGCCACACGGGTTACCTCCGAGGCAAAAGAGTTCAACTGATCCACCATCGTATTAATGGTTCGTTTCAGTTCGAGAATTTCTCCAGCCACGTCCACCGTAATTTTCTTTGACAAGTCGCCATTTGCTACTGCGGTGGTTACCTCTGCGATATTTCTTACCTGGGCGGTAAGATTACCCGCCATGTTATTTACTGAATCGGTCAAGTCTTTCCATGTACCCCCTACTCCCTGTACCTTGGCCTGTCCGCCAAGTTTACCTTCTGTACCTACCTCAAGTGCCACACGTGTTACCTCAGATGCAAATGAGTTCAATTGATCCACCATTAGGTTGATTACATCCTTGATCTGCAGAATTTCGCCTTTTACATCCACCGTAATTTTTTGGGTAAGGTCACCGTTCGCAATCGCCGTAGCCACTTTTGATACGTCGCGAAGCTGTACGGTTAGGTTACCTGCCAGCTGATTTACGTTATCGGTAAGGTCTTTCCAAACCCCACCGACACCTTTTACTGTTGCCTGTCCACCGAGTTTGCCTTCCGAACCCACCTCGCGGGCAACCCTGGTTACCTCTGCCGAAAAGGAGTTCAGCTGGTCCACCATGGTATTAATCGTGTTCTTTAACTCAAGGATCTCACCTTTTACGTCCACCGTAATCTTTCTACTCAAATCACCTCTTGCCACCGCGGTTGTTACCTCCGCAATGTTGCGCACCTGGCCGGTAAGGTTACTTGCCATCTGGTTTACCGAGTCTGTCAAATCCTTCCATGTACCGGCCACACCTTTTACTGTTGCCTGTCCACCCAGTTTACCCTCGGTGCCTACCTCCCTGGCTACACGCGTAACTTCAGAAGAGAAGGAGTTCAACTGGTCAACCATGGTGTTGATCGTATTTTTTAATTCAAGGATTTCTCCCTGAACGTCTACTGTAATTTTTTTGGACAAGTCACCTTTTGCCACCGCTGTCGTTACCTCGGCGATGCCTCTTACCTGTGCCGTAAGGTTACCTGCCATCTGGTTTACGGAGTCCGTCAAATCTTTCCACACACCAGCTACACCTTTTACTTTCGCCTGTCCACCCAATTTACCCTCAGAGCCTACCTCACGCGCCACACGTGTAACCTCCATGGAAAACAGGTTCAACTGCTTTACCATGTCATTTACCTCTTTTGCGATCCGGGAAAATTCTCCTTGCAATACGTGATCGCCGATTTGTAAAGGCATTTCCTGCGAAAGGTTTCCTTTTGCCACCGATCCGATAACGTGCGCGATTTCAACTGTAGGATGTACAAGGTCCGAAATAAGGTTGTTGATAGAGTCAACACCAGTATTCCAGGAACCTTTTGCGAACGGCAGTTCTACCCTATGATTTAGTTTACCCTGTTTACCGATTGTTTTTCCAGCTACGGTAAGTTCTCCCATGAGTTTCTCATTCAGGTAGATAATGTCGTTCAACGTATCGCAGATTTTTCCGTCGATGCCTATTAAATCTATCGGCATCCGCACGTTGAAATTTCCGTTTTTTACTTCAGATAAAACTCTTAGTAGTTCGCGCCTATCTAATTCCGGCTCGTCGCCCCCAATTACAGGTGCTATTTTTTGTTTCACCTTTCCATTTCCACTGCTTTTCTTTTTCGAGGTTTCGGCGATTACTAATTCCGAGTCATCAACGTTGATAGAAGCTAAGGTTTCAAGATTATGAGGCGACATTGTCTTTTTCGAACTCATTGGTATAAGGGATTAGATTTCAAACGTAAATAAAAAAGTTGCAGAAGTTGAAAAAAAGGAAATGAGCCAAAAGTAAATAATTTCCGAATTTACTTTTTAAACTATTTTTAAAAAATTCGTTGATCTGAAATTCCTCCCTTTAGAAATGTAATAATTGATGTTGAACACTCTCAAGGTTTTTTTGAGCTACCTAATTTTTCAATGCTTCATGTTAATTTTACAGTGTTACTATTCTTCTTATGACTATCAGTCAGTTAGCTATTTATTTTTGGTGTCATTTTTTCTCTTATTTCTTTCTGGATTACAATTTGGACATCAGTAATGGCTTTTTGAGTAGTTGTGTTGAAACAGGTAGTTTGAACGATAAAATTATTAGATTACTCGTTCAGTTCAGGACAAATACTCATCAATGTTGAACGAAGAACAAATAGTATCAGTAAGTGACACAACAATGTGTAAGAGGAGTACAGCCGTAAATCGAAGAAAATACAAAACGTAAAATTTAAAATATTAGATATATGAACCTGAATAATTATACCATTAAGTCGCAGGAGATTATCCAGCAAGCACAGCAAGTTGCTTATAGTGGCGGCAACCCCAACATTGAAACCAACCATCTGTTGAAGGCTTTGCTCGATGATGAAAACAGTCCGGTGGAGTTTTTACTGAAAAAAAATGACGTGAACATTGCTTTCGTAAAAACTAAGATCGAGGAGTCTATCAACAAGCTGCCTAAAGTTACTGGCGGCGAACCGGGGCAGAGCATAAGTCGTGAGCTAAACAATGCACTACTACGGGCAAATGGATTATTGAAATCATTTAAGGATGAGTTTGTGAGTGTTGAGCATCTTTTACTGGCATTAATTCAAGGTAGCGACGACGTTGCTAGAATACTGAAAGACGCAGGTGCAAACGAAAAGGGTATTAAAGCTGCTATTCTTGACCTCAGGAAGGGGTCAACAGTTAATTCTCAAACGTCTTCGCAGCAGTTTAATGCTCTGCAGAAGTACGGGCGTAACTTAAACGATATGGCCCGTGACGGCAAACTAGATCCTGTGATTGGACGGGATGAGGAAATCCGCCGCACCCTTCATATTTTATCGCGCCGCAGCAAAAACAATCCAATACTAGTTGGTGAACCAGGCGTTGGTAAAACTGCAATTGCAGAGGGATTAGCACACCGGATTGTAAATGGTGATGTGCCCGAAAATTTAAAGAGCAAGATAATTTTTGCACTCGACATGGGCCAGCTCATTGCAGGTGCAAAATATAAAGGTGAGTTTGAAGAGCGCCTGAAAAGCGTGGTGAAGGAAGTTGCGGAAAGCGATGGTGAGATCCTTTTGTTTATAGATGAAATTCATACGCTGATTGGAGCCGGCGGAGGGGAAGGTGCAATGGACGCTGCTAACATTTTGAAGCCTGCTTTAGCAAGAGGTGAACTTAGGGCTATCGGCGCAACTACACTTGCCGAGTATCAGAAATATTTCGAAAAGGATAAAGCTTTAGAACGTCGTTTTCAAAAGGTAATGATAAACGAGCCTAGTATCGATGATGCTGTTTCCATTTTGCGTGGACTTAAAGACAGGTACGAGACACACCATCATGTTCGTATAAAAGACGAGGCAATCATTGCAGCAGTCGAATTATCAAGCCGTTATATCACTGATCGTTTTCTTCCAGACAAGGCGATTGACCTAATAGATGAGAGTGCTGCTAAACTACGGCTTGAAATGAATAGCATGCCCGAAGAGTTGGATGAGTTGGAGAGAAAGATCCGGCAACTGGAAATAGAACGGGAAGCTATTAAGCGTGAAAACGACGAGGAAAAGTTGAAACAACTTGCTTTAGATATCAGCACCTTAAGCGTTGAGCGCGATACACTTAAAGCAAAATGGCAACAGGAAAAAGAAGTTGTTGAAAAAATACAGACAGCGAAATCTGAAATAGAAAGTTTAAAACACCAGGCTGAACAGGCTGAGCGAAATGGGGAATATGGAAGGGTAGCCGAGATCCGTTATGGTAAAGTACAGGAGCAGGAAAGAATAATAGTTGAATACTCACGGAAGCTTGAAGAAATAAGCGAAAATAAGCGTCTTCTAAAGGAAGAGGTTGATGCTGAAGACATTGCGGAGAATGTGGCGAGAGCAACAGGGATACCCGTTGCTAAGATGGTGCAGAGCGAAAGGGAGAAATTGCTGAACCTTGAAGATGAATTGCATAAAAGGGTAGTGGGGCAGAATGAGGCGATTGAAGCGGTATCCGATGCCATCAGAAGAAGCCGGGCGGGTTTACAAGATCCTAAAAAGCCAATAGGTTCATTTATATTCCTTGGTACAACGGGTGTAGGTAAAACTGAGTTGGCTAAAGCACTGGCAGATTACTTGTTCGACGACGAGACTATGATGACAAGGATAGACATGAGTGAGTACCAGGAAAAACATACGGTTAGTCGACTAGTAGGTGCGCCTCCGGGATACGTAGGGTATGACGAAGGCGGTCAGCTGACTGAAGCTGTTCGCCGTAAGCCTTACAGTGTTGTGTTACTTGATGAAATTGAAAAAGCTCATCCCGACGTATTCAATGTCTTGTTGCAGGTTTTGGATGACGGGCGTTTAACTGATAACAAAGGTCGCACGGTTAACTTTAAGAACACGATCATTATTATGACAAGCAACATGGGAAGCCATATCATACAGGAGGCTTTTGAAAATGTAGATGAGTACAACCAGGAAGAGGTAGTTGAACGTACCAAAGAGGATGTAATGAACTTGCTAAGGCAAACTATCAGGCCGGAATTTTTAAACAGGATTGACGAAGTGATTATGTTCCAGCCATTAATGCGGAAGGAGATAAAAGGCATCATTCGCATTCAACTTGAGAACTTGAAAAAATTGGTGGAGCAGAACGCTGGTTTACAGCTTCAGTTTAGCGATTACGCTTTGGATTACCTGGCTAAGAATGGCTACAACCCTCAGTTCGGAGCGCGTCCGTTGAAACGGTTAATTCAAAAAGAAGTTGTAAATCCTCTCAGTAAGAGGATATTAGCGGGGGATATTGATAAAACTAAACCAGTATTAGTAGATGTGTTCGATGGATTAGTGGTGTTTAGGAATAGTGAAGTTGAATTAGCTTAAACTAATACATGCAAGAACGTCCCTTTGAAATAATTTGATAAGGGACGTTTTTCGTTTTTTGCTCCTTTTGAAACATGCTTACCAACCTCATCGGCTTGACACCCCTTGGTTGTCTAATACTCGTGCACCTATCTCTTTTTGTACATAAAAAGCTTTTTCAATCGAATCTGTGCTACATCTCTTGGGGCACTGCAACCCACGCTTTCGCTAGTTCAATATCTGAGACGGGGAAACCTTTTGCATCAGCAGGTGAAATGTAGTTAAAAACATAAGCAAGCTTTTCTACGATTTTTTGATCACTTACAATCGCAATCTTATTCCACTTTGCAAAATGTTTCAAACTCACTTTTGCATCCTGAAGCCAGGCTCCCGACGTAAAGTTGCCAAGGTCTGTTTCAAACACCATTAAAAAATTTATCGCTCCTAATTCTTTTGATGCCTTTTCTAGTTCAGGCACTAATGATGTCTTGTAATCTTCTTCTGTAACTTTTCCTAAAGCACGCACGCCTACCACATTTGCCGGTACATCTTTCATTATTTGTAACATACGTTATCTTTTATTAAACATATAAATAACAACTATGCCAGTAGTAAGTCAGGAAATAGTTGAAGTAGAAGTTAAAATTTTTAGATAAACATCCACCTTATATGGCATCATTCTTTCCTCGGCCGGTTCTTTCATTGTGTTACAAATACTGCTAAAGCACCCAGATGTGTTTTCCATTATGATGTGTTCTTATAAAAACAGGCATTTTAGAACACTTTCTCCTGCAATTAGTCGTTGTAGGGGTTAATACACAACAGTGCTTTACGAAGTGTTAATATTTTTGCAGATACAAGGTTACTAGAAGTTATACGGAAATTTGCAGACGATGTAGAAGTCTATTCAAAAATGGAATGATTTTTACCAACTCAAAGTCGAGTAGAAAGGATGAACGAATATAAATATTAGAGATGATCTTAAAAGAAGAAAGGAATATTTTAAAAATTACGTGGAAAGAAGCTTGGATGTCGCCTGTTTACAGAGCAAAATTAATTGCTGGATGGATTTTTTATATTGCAGTTCTTCTCTATTTGCCGCATTTTTTTGCTGCAATACAAAAGAAGCAAGGAGTTCTTCTAGACGACTTTGTGTTAGCTTCTCTGCCTTCAATTAATATGTCTTTCGTTATATTTACTTTACTGTATATAACAATCATTTTTACAATTTATCGGGCTGCGAAGTCTCCTTATTTGTTTTTACTTTATTTATGGGCAACTCTTTTTGTCAGCCTTTCACGATTAATTACAAACGGTTCTGTGGCATTAGAACCGCCAATCGGCCTTGTATCACTGGTTGACCCAATTTTACTTCCGTTTTATGGACCTAATGGTATAACAAAAGACCTTTTCTATTCAGGCCATACCGCTTCTGTTTTTCTTGCATATTTAATTCTGCAAAAAAAGAAAGAAAAAATAGCAGCTTTAATTGCGACAATTATCGTTGGAATAGCGCTTCTTCTACAGCACATACATTACACAATTGATGTGCTGGCTGCTCCCATTATTGTGTATGTCTTATACATATTGGCCAAAAAATTTACACTAGTTCCTATTGCGCAAAAAATTCAAAGTAATGTAAAATTAAAAAGCCTTAAACGCACTGAAAAGGTTGTTTAAGGCTTTACGAATTTAATTTTTACTATTCTTTATTCATCTAAGCTGGTCTGATCCAAATATTTCGAAAACTAATTGGCTCGCTTTTGTCCCCATGCGCTTGTAGCTTAATTGGGTTGGCCGAATTGTGTTTTTTGTAAGAAGGCTGACCTACATACTGTGTCGGACCTTTTAACTCTACATTGTTTTGTACAAGTATATTGTTGAAATATACAGTCACTCTTGCTGGACTTAACAGCGTTCCATCTTCGTTAAAACGCGGTGCTTTCCAAGCCACATCGTAAGATTGCCACTGCCCCGGAGGAAGATTGGGATTTACCAGCGGAGCGAATTGTTTGTAAATACTTCCCGCCTGACCATTTACGTACGTAGGATTATTATAGCTATCCATTATTTGCAATTCGTAACCGGCATCTCCTCTGCCAATTGAAGCAAGAAACAATCCGCTATTTCCTCTTCCCTGGCTAGTGCCGGTGATATTACTAGGTATTTTCCATTCAATATGCAACTGGTAGTCCTGGAACGACTGCTTTGTTTGAATGTTACCCGCTGTTTTGTTTACAGTCATAACTCCCCCGGCTACATCCCACGTAGCTGGCTTTGTTGTATCGTTGGTAGTAACCCAATGGTTTACATTCTTACCGTCAAATAGAATAACCGCATCCTTTGGAGGAGCTGCAAAATTAGCTGATGTGGGGGTAACCACAGGAGGCACAGGAGTGTAGAACTCTGTGTCTTCATGTTTCGCTTGTGCTGTAGCCGCGTTAACGATTAATACCAATGCAAAGACTGAATAAAAGATTTTTTTCATTATAGGCAATTTTGAAAGCAAATTAGTCAAATCATCTATTACACTTATCTAAAAGTTAATAAAGTAACTAAAGTAGCTAATGGCTTTAAACAACTTAGATTCACATCTATCGGTTTAACTTGTAGCTGCATTTTAAAGTTAGCAAGCCCAATTGTTAACGGGGTAAGTGAAATTATACAGCTTTAATTCAAAGTTCACACAGCCATTCTTCGTTTATCTTCGTGGTTTAATAATAGTTTTTTAGGAAATCGAGAAGTATGAATGAACCGCGAAATCCGCAGACCTTATCTTATTTGCCTGGTGGTACGGCAGCACTTGACTTAATTATAGTGGGGGGAGGTCCTATTGGACTGAATTGTGGACTCGAAGCAAAAAAGGCCGGACTAACTTATATTATTTTGGAAAAAGGAGCTTTGGTTAATTCATTATATAATTATCCAATTAACATGACCTTTTTTTCTACCAGTGAAAGGCTGGAGATTGGTGGAGTTCCGTTTGTAAGCAACAGCCCGAAACCTACACGCTCCGAAGCGCTTGAATATTACAGGAGAGTTGCTATATCAGGAGTATTAGATATAAAATTGTTTGAAGAGGTATTGACAGTTAAAAAAGAAAATGAAACCTTTTCTATTACAACCACTAAACAAGGCTATACTGGTAAGAATATTATTATAGCCACAGGCTTTTATGACATTCCGTATTTACTTAATGTTCCTGGCGAAGAGCTGACTAAGGTGAAGCACTATTACAAGGATCCTCACTACTTTGCTTTCCAGAAAGTACTGACTGTTGGTGCAGCCAACTCTGCAATAGACGTGGCTCTTGAAACCTGGCGTAAAGGAGCTGAGGTTACCATGGTTATTAAAGCCGACAAAATAAGCGACCGTGTAAAGTATTGGGTAAAGCCGGATATTGATAACAGGATTGCCGAAGGGTCAATTAAAGCTTACTTCAACTCATCCGTTGCAGAAATAAGAGAACATGAAGTTGACATCAATACACCTGACGGTTTAGTCACCATTAAAAATGATTGGGTTCTTGCAATGACAGGTTACCAGCCAAACATGAAATTTCTTAGAGACATTGGCATCGAACTATCTGATGACGCTGTTCTTTGCCCAACCATAAATGAGGAAACGCAGGAAACAAATATTAGCGGCGTTTACCTGGCCGGAGTTATTTGCGGCGGCATGAATACGCACAGGTTATTTATCGAGAATTCAAGAGTACATGCCGAAAAAATTGTAACGAACATTGTTGCTAAGAGAAATCTATAAGAAATGGTTAGCCATAGCTTCTTAAGGCCGTGCAATGCACTCTTTTTTTCCAGTCTGCTTTCAATTAAAATTCCGCCATCACCCCTATGTATGTTTGAGGGGTAATTTTTCTTAGTTCATCTTTCACATCTTCACTTACCTGTAGCGTGTCAATAAACTGCCCAATGTCATCTTTGCCTATAGCTGTTTTACCTCGTGTCAATTCTTTTAAGGCCTCATATGGTGCGGGGTAGTTTTCGCGGCGAAGAATAGTTTGAATCGCTTCCGCCACAACTGCCCAGTTGTTTTCAAGGTCCTGGTTTATTTTCGCTTCATTTAACAAAAGCTTACTTAAACCTTTTTCAATAGAATTTATCGCAATTAAAGTATGAGCTACCGGCACACCCAAATTGCGTAACACGGTACTATCAGTAAGGTCTCTTTGCAAGCGGCTTATAGGAAGTTTCGCAGAAAGATGTTCAAATAACGCATTTGCTACTCCAAGGTTTCCTTCCGCATTTTCAAAATCTATCGGATTTACTTTATGCGGCATTGCACTGCTGCCAACTTCACCTTTCCTGGTTTTTTGCTTAAAATATTCCATACTAATGTACGTCCAGGCATCACGGCAAAAATCAATAAGAATATTGTTGATACGTTTAATGCAATCAAATTGAGCTGCTAAATTATCATAATGTTCAATCTGTGTGGTAAACTGCATTCGTTGAAGGCCAAGTACATCGTCTACAAACTGGTTTCCTAATTCTAACCAGTTTCTCTTTGGATAAGCTACATTATGAGCATTAAAATTTCCTGTCGCTCCGCCAAATTTTGCTGCATAAGGTATATGTAAAAACAAGTCCAGTTGGTTTTGAAGTCTTTCCACAAACACCATTATTTCCTTACCCAATGAAGTCGGTGAAGCAGGCTGCCCATGAGTTTTAGCCAGCATCGGAATTTGTTTCCACTGCACTGCCAGCTCTTTAAAATGTTTCTGAAGGTTGATAAGAGTAGGTAAATATTCATGCTCCATGCAATCTTTCCAACTTAAAGGAATTGAAGTATTGTTGATGTCTTGTGAAGTCAGCCCAAAGTGTATCCACTCTTTTAAATGCCCACCACCTGCTTTTTCAAGTTGTTCTTTTAAGAAGTACTCAACCGCTTTTACATCATGATTAGTAACTTTTTCAATCTCTTTTATTTGTTCTGCATTTTCAACGCTAAATGTCTCCGCCACATTTTGCAACTGTTGCCTGCATTCATTATCCAACTCAAAAAAGTGGTTATCTGCTAAAAAGAAAAAGTACTGTACCTCAACCAATACCCTATATTTCATTAAGGCGTACTCGCTAAAATATTCATCTAAAAACACTACTTGTTTTCTGTATCGTCCGTCAATCGGAGAAATGGCTGTAAGACTCGATAATTCCATTATTAAGCTACTTTAGTAAAATTTTATTTGTTCAATTGATGTTTGGAATGTTACCGGCTTTTGTAATTCTATTTATTTTTTCTTGCGTCGCACCCTTGTACAGTTAAGCTGTAAGTAAACAATTAATATTTGATAGTAAACAATTAACAACTAATCATTAAACGGCATACTCTCTACTCGGCATCCGTTCTTATTCATTGTTAATTATTCATTATTCATTATTAACTACTTAATGTTTACAGCCGCTTGTCGGTAAAAATCAATTTTCTTTGCAGCCTCAAAATTAGATGAATTGAACAAGACTGTGAAGGTTGGAGCTGTAAGTTATTTGAATACCAAGCCATTAATGTACGCTTTCAAACATGGACTGAAGATAGAGGGGATGGAGATTGTAGAAGAGTACCCCGCTAAAATAGCATCAATGCTACTGAACAACGAAATAGATCTTGGACTAGTACCTGTGGCAATAATACCGAAGTTGAAAGAATACTACATCGTCAGCGATTATTGCATTGGTGCAGACCAGGAAGTTGCATCAGTATGTTTGTTTAGCGAGGTGCCACTTGGGCAAATTGAAAAAGTGATACTCGATTATCAAAGCAAAACATCTGTAGCGCTTGCAAGAATTCTAATTGAAAATTATTGGAAACTCGAAGTTGTTTTTGAAGAAGCAAGCCTCAATTTCAGAAATCAGATAAAAGGTACAACTGCTGCAGTTGTAATAGGCGACAGGGCTTTTGAACAAAGAAAAATTTCAACTTATCAACACGACCTGGCGGCAGCATGGATAGCGTTTACGGGACTTCCTTTCGTTTTTGCTGCCTGGGTAGCAAATAAAAAATTACCCGACGATTTTATTTACAAATTTAACGAGGCTAATAAAAAAGGGCTTGAAAATTTAAACGAGGTAATTGGTGAAAATAGTTCGCCCTTTTACGATTTGAAGAAGTATTATACCGAAAACATTAGCTACGAGCTCACAGATGGCAAGAAAAAAGGTTTGGAGACGTTTTTAAAATTCTTGCCTAATTCCTGACCTTGCTTATCTCTTTAAAGTGTTTTAGTTACGCTTTTCAGGAATGGGCTTTTGTGGGAAATGCAAGAAGACGATATTAATACCAAAGTCTCGCTTCAACCTTTCTTAAATAGTTAAGGGTACTTTCTTTTATCCTTGTTCTTTGCTCTTGTTTAGGAATGTCTAAAATTTGCTTCCAACCTTTCATCCATCCTTTTAAATCGAAACCTGTTTTTAATAAGTATTCAATCGACCACATTATTGCAGTTGAGAAGAAGTAAATTTTAGGTAAGTAGCGGTAAGCCACTTTTGTTTTGTTTACCCACATCATTCTTTGTTTCTCACTCCGCGGCTTGCGGCCAAGTGGGCTTTCTTTATGAAGCATTACAATAGAGCTATCATATTTTATACAATAGCCCTTGTCGAGAATGCGATAGCTAAGATCATATTCTTCCATTCCATAAAAAAACTCTGCAGGCAGCTGGCCTACTTCATCTAATACAATTCTTTTTATTGCATGAGCACCACCAGCAAAAAAATAGGTGAAGAACCCGCACTTGTCTTTGTATTGCTCAAACTGCTTATGGGGTAGCCCGTTTTTCTGCATCTGCAACGAATCGTAGTATAAAATTTTAAAAGAAACGATCGCGATAGAGCGGTTTTCGAAATTAGGTTTTTCAAAAGCTTTCAACAGATTCACTAATGCGTCAGCATTTTGTAATACGGCATCATCATCCAGGAATATAACAATTTCACCTTTTGCATATTGCAACGCAAAATTTCTCCCCCTGGTTACACCCAGGTTTTCCTCGGCGTCGATATAAATAACCGGAAGATTTGGATCCTGGAAATTTTTTACGCTGGCATAATCATCAGTCGAAGCGTTGTTTACTACGATTACATCTTCTAATAACTCTTTGGCAGAATCAAGTTTGCTCAAGTTTTGTAAAAGCTCCAGCGCATCCTTAGGCCGGTTGTAAGTGATGATGATGAAGCTGAGTGGTTTCAAAACTGTTTACTTCTTAACTTATTAAATAGTTGCTGATATCGATCATTGAATGTTTCAATGCTGAAGTTTTCATAGGCATATTTCCTGTTTCTTTCCCCCGTTTGCAGCAGCAGCGTTTTTTCTTCTGCAAGCAAAGAAATAAAACTTACCCCTTCATCAACTATCAGCGCTTCATTTAAAACCGAAGAAAATAAAAAGCCGTTTTCGTTGTGCTTAACATGAATAGGAATATCTCCCACCGGAGTAGCAATAACTGCGCAACCTCTTGACATTCCTTCTTCAATAGCCAAAGGAAAACCTTCGGTAGTAGAGGTAATGATTATAATATGTGCCTGTTGGTATATTTCATCAATCTTCGAGGGATCTGTATGGTGGCCTAACAGAGTACAATAGGATTGTAATGCGGGAGAAATTGCATCTTGTACATCTCCCATAAAAAGAAATTCTACCGGCAGCCTTTTTTGTGCGGACCGTTGAGCCATCTGCGCAATCAGATGAACTCTTTTTTCTTCGGTTCCCCTACCCACATATAATACCTTAAGAGTGTTTGTAAGGGCTTTTTCTTTTGCTGTTGCTGGCAGCCGAATGCCATTTACTATAAATTTTATTTTAGATTTATAACGTTCTGGTACTCCTAATTTTTTGTATTGTTTCAGATGGTCTTCAATTCTTACCCGGCTTATCATCACTGTTTGAGATATGAAAGGAAGAAAAGGAATACGTATCCACGAGAAGGTATTGAACGAGTGAATTAATTCTACTTGAGGAATTTTCCGTTTAACCCAGGGTGAAATTTTATATGCAAAGTTGCATTGGCCGTTAAAAATTAAGGGTAGGCGTTTTTGACTATTAATAGCACCTGTAATATAGCCGCGATAAATAAGGTTGAGGAAGTATAGAAATTTGTTATCGGTGTATTTCGAGATGTTTTTTATAGTACAACCTGACTTTACGAAATCAGCATAAAAGTTTTTATCATAGGATTTTCGGGTAAAATAAATAATAGAACTTGCTCCTCCTGTTGCCTGGGTTATAAGAGCATGAACTTTTTCGGCCCCGCCTGTATGATAAAAAGGAAAAAAGAAAAATGTATCATAGTCAGTTTCCTTCCCTTTAAAGGAAAAAAGAAGACGACCAATTAAAATAAAAGGAAAAATGAAAAGGTTTTCAATTTTTCGTTTATAGACATAAAACAAATACATGTAAGCAAAAATACAAGTTATAGATCACCCTACTTCATTCGCTAATTCAACCCATGATTAATTGAATGGGTTGCATTTTTGGAAATAGAGAAAGCCATTCAAACCGTTTTAAGGAATAGGTGAGGTAATCAGAAATTATATTAGTTCCGGGGATAACTCAACAAGATGGATAAACATCTTAAGTTGCCAAAGTAATATTCAAGCAGCTAAGATTTATGTGGTCAGTCTCTTCTTTATATCTTTTAATGTTGCCTTTATATAATCCAGATACATCGTTAATTGTACTTTTCTATCAAACGAACTAAACTTATTTAGGCGTTTTCTTTCCTCTAAATAAAATTGCTTTGAATAATAATTGACAAGAAAAGGATTTCGTTTTCTTAGGTGAGCGCCGGTTGCGGATGAAGCATGCTGGCGATATAAGAGAACTGGTTCTGGCAGCTTTTCGATCAAGTATCCGTCAGCTAACACATGTAACCACAGGGGATAATCCTCTACTGCAAACCCATCCAACTTAGGCGAACTTTTATATTGATACTGCTTTGCGATAGAAGTGCGCATCATAACGGTAGGATGAGAAATGCAATTTTGCCAAATCATCTCTTTTCTAATCTCTTTAGAAGTATTGGTAATATCGTCCACTTTCCAAACGCTTCCAATTTCTTTATCTTCCTCATCTATAAAGATACTTTTGCCCGCCACTACTGCTGTTAAAAGATGTTGCTCCAATAACTTCAATTGCTTTTCAAGCCTACCCTGCAGGGCAATGTCGTCAGCATGCATCACTGCTATATAGGGAGTTCTGGCTAAATCAACGCCTTTGTTCATAGCAGCAACCACTCCCTTATTATTGTTGTGCTTATAGTAAACGATCCTTTCGTCATTAAAAGAAGATATTATCTTTTCACTGTTATCGGTAGACGCATCGTTAATAATGATAAACTCAAAGGTTGCTAACGTCTGGTTTAGTATACTTTTTATTGCCTTTTTTAGAAAGGGTGATGCATTGTAAACAGGCATAACAACACTTACCGAAGGATTACAAATCATCAATAATGGAGCTTTAATTGCAGGTTCTTTTGTCTTTTATATTTTACTCTTGATTGTTAGAAACCTTTTTTATTAATGATCACCGCGCTATAAAAGATGCAATGATTAACAATCAAAATGGGTTTAATTAAGATATTAAACTGCTTTAGATTTTAGATCTGTCACTAATCTATTTCTATTATTTCTGTAAGTTTTAATAATTGCGGCTACTAACAAGAGCAACATAATAAACGAGCAAATATTTGTAACGGTCCAGCCGATTGCATGGCTTTTCGGTTCAAACTTAAATACAATAGAGTGTTCTCCTGCAGGAACCATCATTCCACGTAGTACATAATTTACCTTGGCGTACGGTGTTTGTTTTCCGTCAATGTAGGCGTTCCAGCCTTTGTCATAATACACTTCGCTAAAGACCGCTAACTGCTCTGAGGGAGCTTTAGATGTATAGGTTATTACATCGTTTTCATTTTTCACTAGTTGGATGCTTGCTGTAGGATCCGAAGTAAAACCTGTTCTTAAAACATGGGAAAAAGATTTATTAGCCACAGCCGAGTCTCTTGTATTAAGATTATCGAGCGCATCCATTTCCTCCTTTGCCGTATTTGCAAAACGGATACCTTTTACAAACCAAACAGGACCAAGATTGGTGGGTCGGGCGGCAACAGCCGTCGCGTTCGGATTTTCAATAACATACTTTGTATTAAGCATGTCTAAAACATTCTGATTGTTTGGGTATTTATACAACTGATGTTCTATGAGATCCTGGTAAATACTAAGTTTTGCAGGATGGTAACCACCAATTGTGTTGTGATGATAGGCAGTTAAAGCACCACCGTTGAAGGCATTGCTAACACCATTTGATAAATCCAGTACCCGGTACCAACTTTTGTCTTGCAAAATTGCCTGGTCAGCGGGAGTTGGGTTAAAGGCTGCTTCGTTTTCTTCTTTCTCCTGGTAATTTTCGCTTTTGAGGTAATTAACATCTATCGCCATAACATCAATAAAAGAGAAAAGGCCGATCACACTCAAAGCATAAACCGGCTTTAAAACTTTCCTTTGATATAGCCATAGTGCTGCACCTGCAATCGCTATAAAAAATAAAGACCGAAAAATGTCCATTAAGAATAAATGTTGTCTGTCGTCTTTAAGCCCGTTTAAAAAATCCCTTACCGGCTGTTCTATAGTTGCTTTTTGCGTTGCATCCGGTATTTGAGCTATTTGTTGCAATAGCTGGGTATCTCCCTTGCTAACGTAATCGAGGTTAAAATATATAAGAAATAAAACAACAAAAACTGCCCCGGTTACCATAACGCCCTGCTTCATTTGCTTTAGGAGAACTGCTTTGTCTTCTATGCCAAACAGTAATTTTTGTAGTGATAAAATAGCAGTCATACACAATAAAAATGTAGGGATAACAATTGTCATGCTCGGTGCTCTAAACTTATTGTACATCGGCAGATGCTTTAATAGAAAACCATTGAAGCCAGGAAAGAAGCCGCCCCAACTCATTAAAATAGAAAGTATGCAAGTGGTCAATATCCACCACTTGTGTTTTGAGTCGAGCACCACAAAGCCTAGAATTGCAAGAAAGCAAATGATAGCTCCTACATAAGGAGGCCCCTGGGTTCCACCAATACCCCCCCAATAGAAACTTAAATTTCCCTGTAGTTGTTGGGCAAGTTGTTGAGGCATCGCCTGTAGTGCTTCGATAGCTTTCGACTTGCTTTCATCCAACTCTAAATTGTTGCTACTTCCGCCAAACATTCTCGGTACAAGCATTACAAAAGGTTCGCTTTTATACATACTGTAGTCAAACGCATACTCCTGGCTGAGGCCGTCTTTGCCGATATTACTTTTAGCATCTGCCAGGTCACTTCCGCCTCTTATGGTAGCCTCAGTATATTCGTAATTAGGAAAGAGAACAACTGCGTTTGATAACGCTCCCACAACTCCCGCAAACAATGTTATGGCACCTGCAAGCAAAAGGTGTTTGTACTCTTGGTTTCTTATCCAGTTGAAAGCGTAGCCAATTGTCATAATGACCGCTATGATGACTCCGTAATATGTTATCTGGTAATGGTTTTGACTTATGAGTGCACCGGTAAAAAAAGCTGTAAGTGCTGCTCCCCACCAGTACTTTTTTTCATAAATTAAAATAAGTGAAGCAATGAAACCCGGCAATAAAGCTATAGACATCATTTTTGTATCATGTCCTGCTACAACAATGACAGGGTTATAAGTAGCGTAGGCATATGCAAGCGATCCAACTACTCCAATCCACGAACTAACTTTTAGCACCTGTGATAAAAAATAAAAACAGAGACACGCAAGAAAAAAGAATTGAAAAGGCTTTCCTAAAAACAACGCTAATGCTTCGGCAAAATAAAAAGGAACATGATTATTTGTTTTGCTGGCGATCAGGTAGCTCGGCATTCCACTAAACATGCTGTTGGTCCAAAGTGGGGCGTCACCGTGTACTTCTTTGTACTTGTATATATCATGGCTCATCCCTTTCCATTGAGTTATATCGCTCTGTTGCAATACTTTGCCTTGCAGGGCAGGTCTGCAATAGAATAAGGCAACGATCAGGAAAATACCAATGGCAAATACATGGGGCAAAACCTTCTTCCAATCAAAATTCTTCATGTTGTTATTTTATGCAGATGGCAAAATAATACTATTTTACACGAAAGTATTTCATGCGTAGCCTTTTATTTCTCGGCAGGGTGGCGTTCATTTGCAACCTGTTCTTTATATTATGTTTATTAATTCGACACACTCATTTTACTATTCCCCACGCGGCTTCAGGCTTTGTTGTTGTTGTAGGGTGGTTGATGTCTGTATTAATTAATTTCGCTTTTACTGTGTATGCAATTTTGATGATTGCCATAAAAAAAACTTTGTCGATCCCTTTATGGTTGACTAGCTTCAATATCGGTTGCTTCTTAATTCAAATTTTATATAGAATATTATCGCCGGAATGATAGAAAACATTATAAAAGAAAAGCCGACAAAACTGTTTGTGGCCATCACCGCTTTTTTTGTAGCAAACGCTTTAATAGCCGAATGCATAGGAGGTAAAATATTTTCACTCGAAAAACTACTTGGATTACCTCCGGCCAACTTAACCATTTTTGGAGAGACTGGTTTATCGTTCAATCTTTCTTGTGGTGTCTTACTGTGGCCTTTAGAATTTATTATAACAGATATTGTAAACGAATTTTACGGTCCCAAAGCTGTAAAAAGAATTTCTTACATCGCTGTTGGCCTCATTTCTTATGCTTTTATTATTTTCTACGTGGCTATAAATTTTCCTCCTGCTGATTTCTGGATTGTTAGTGGCGGTCAAAATCGTATACCAAACATGAACGACGCTTTCAACTCTATTTTTGGGCAAGGCATGTGGATTATTGTTGCAAGTATTATTGCGTTTTTAGTAAGCCAGTTAATCGATGTCACCATTTTTCATAAAATAAAAAAAGTAACCGGGGAGAAAAAAGTTTGGCTAAGGGCAACAGGCTCAACAGTGGTATCTCAATTGGTCGATAGTTTCATTGTCGTATTTATTGCCTTTAAAATAGGAAAGGGGTGGAGTTGGCCAACAGTGCTTTCTATTTCGCTGTTAGGGTATAGCTACAAGTTTCTGGTTGCGGTTTTAATGACACCGGTAATATATTTTGCTGAAGCCAGAATCGCAAACTACGTGGGAAGTGAAACAGCAAGGCAGATGCGTGTGTCAGCAATGGGTAATAAGGGGTAAGCCTTTCTAAATAGTTCGATCTTAAATTGCGCAAAGGCTGTTCTGCATCTCTTTAAACTATGTCTAACCCAAAAACATTCCTGCACAAAATTTTCTGGTCCATTGTTTCAAAACCTTCGTTTAGGAACAATGCTTTAATCGCGCCTAATTCTCACTTCAACAGTATCAGAATGATTGAAGCAACAATACCCGCAATCGTCAAATAGACTCCTGAACTAAAAGGTTTTGTTCCAGGCTTAAACATCCAAAAAGCTGAGACAGACATAAACAGCAATGCCACACCAAACAGCGTAGTAAAATAGTATTTACGGCTTTCTGTAGAGGTGGTGTGCAACTCGATAAAAGGGACCAGCCACGCATACCATTCTTTAGTAGAATAGATGGCAGCACCGGTTGCTGCATTATAAGCACCATCTTGAAAGTGGCGCACGTTGCCTTCTATTTTAGTTACTTTAAAGTTAGGTAGCCTTAAACTTATCCCTACCCCAGTATCTGATAAGTTGGGTGCAAGTTGCTTTTTATGAACAACCTCATGTTTCAACAAGTTTGTATACCTATAGGTTTGCAGAAGACCCGTTAAGCCATAAATGATCACAAGTCCCACAATAAAGAACCCGATTTTGTTGTGGAGATAGCGCATGTACCAGCGAAGGTTCTTTGTACCAGTTGTACCCTGTTTCATGTTTAATAATAACGGTTGTTGCTTTGGAAAAATACGTCAAAAGAAACACCCCCTCTTATTACATGACAAGAATATTTGAAAGTTGTTTCTCTAAATTGAATTGAGATTAAAAAGCAAGATGAGCGCAACGGTACAAAAGATTCAAAAAGCCTTATTTAAGAAATCCAAAATCAACCACGCGCCTTACGTATTTCTTATCCTGAATAACCCATGTTACTTCATAACTGCCGCCCTCTTCGCGCTTCAGCATATAAACGTAGATTTTGTGGCCATCGTTAGAAAGGTAAACCTTGTTCTGGGTCTTTTGTACTCCCTTGTCATAGAATGAAAATATGGGATTGTGCAAGTCGTTATAAGCTGCGGGGGGAATAGCTACCGTATCTCTGTCAATAACCACCATAACATTTTCAATGGTTGTTCTCGGCACCTTTCCGTAGTCGCCAAAGTAGGGCTTATTGTCAATCTTTACCAGGTACTTTTCTTCGTAAAATCCAAGTTTGTGTTTCGTTTTATCAAAGGGAGCAGATGAAACCTTTACCTGTACATTGTTTCCCGCGAAAGTAATATAGTCAGTTCCAAAACCTGTAATAGGAAGCGATTTCAGAGGAAGCTTTCCCACGCTTTCGTCTATACCGGCCATACTGAAGGAAGCAATGTCGCTCCGAATATCTTTTTCAATAATTCTCGAAAACAACTCCTTTTTGCTGCGATAATCAGGATAGTCACCCGATTGTGCAATTGAGACAAAACAAGATTGTAAAAGCAGAACAAATAGAACAATACGCATTTTCTGTAATAATTAAACTTCGCTATAAAACTACCTCTTTAAACGATTTACCTGTTTCCGGAAATAAGATCTTGAGCAGAAATTAATGTTAAGAATACAGAACCCGCTTTAGTTCTCAGCCTGAATAGAGGATAAGATTCTAATGCAAGCATTTGAAGCTCTCTTCAAAATCGTTGTGTCACTCACTTGTACTTCTGTTTTATTTAGCAGCCTTTAAATTTTCGTTTAAGCATAGGGTCAATAAAAACCATAAAATTATAAGGGCCGCAATGGCGGCCCTTATAATTTTATGGTTTTTAAATCCACTTCCTCTTAATCCTTACAATCCTCTTAGTTCCGGTTAAACATCAATAGCCTCGCCATACGCTACTGCAGTCGCTTCTTTTAAACCTTCGCTCATAGTGGGGTGCGGGTGAATGGAATTAAGAATTTCGTGGGCAGTCGTTTCTAGTTTACGAGCCACCGATACTTCTGCAATCATTTCAGTAACACTGTTTCCAATCATGTGAGCACCAAGAAACTCTCCGTATTTAGCATCGAAGATCACTTTTACAAAACCTTCGGTTGCCCCCGACGCACTTGCTTTACCGCTAGCCATAAAAGGAAACTTGCCTACTTTAATGTCATATCCGGCATCTCTGGCTGCTTTTTCTGTATAACCTATGCTTGCAATCTCAGGGGTGCAATAAGTGCAACCGGGGATGTTGTTGTAATCAATTCCTTCAGGAGCGTGGGCAAATTTCTTTTCAGTATAAGCAATATGCTCTGATGCATTCACGCCTTCCTTACCTGCTACGTGAGCAAGTGCTTGTCCCGGCGTGCAGTCGCCAATAGCATAAAATCCTGGTACATTTGTCTGGCCAAATTTGTCTACTACAATTTTTCCTTTTTCTGTTTTTATACCCAACTCTTCCAAACCAATATTTTCAATATTGGCTGCAATACCTACCGCACTCAAAACAATGTCTGCTTCCAGACTAACTTCGCCAGCCTGGGTTTTTACTCTTGCTTTTACACCATTACCTGTTGCCTCAACTGCCTCAACGGTTGAGTTGGTCATAATTTCAATTCCTTGTTTCTTATATTGCTTCTCCAGTTCCTTCGAAATTTCTTCGTCTTCAACCGGTACAATGCGGGGCAGAAACTCGACGATGGTTACTTTAGTTCCCATGCTGTTATAAAAATAAGCGAACTCAACGCCTATGGCTCCACTGCCTACTACAATCATGCTTTTAGGCTGTGTTGGTAATACCATCGCTTCACGATAGCCAATTACATTTTTGCCATCAATCGGCAGGTTCGGTAATTGTCTTCCCCGGCTTCCTGTTGCTATAATAATGTATTTCGCTTCGACTGTTTGTTTGCTGTTGTCTGCTGCAGTTACTTCTACCTGCCCTTTGGCTTTCAGTTTGCCATAACCCATAATCACATCAATCTTATTCTTCTTCATCAAGAACTGAACGCCTCTACTCATTTTATCTGCAACTCCACGGCTGCGCTTTATAACAGCTCCGAAATCGTGTTGCGCACCAGTTACGTTTATACCATAAGCGGTGCTGTGCTTGGCGTACTCGTAAACCTGTGCGCTTTTTAGCAAAGCTTTAGTTGGTATACATCCCCAGTTAAGACACACGCCACCAAGACTCTCTTTCTCTATAATGGCAACCTTAAAACCTAATTGTGAAGCTCGGATAGCTGCCGGGTAACCACCTGGTCCGCTTCCTAAAACGATTACATCGTACGCCATAGTTTAGTTATATTATTAAAATGAGTGTTTGATTTTTTATTGCCTGTTTTACTTCACTGGTTCACATAACGTGGATTTGCAGTTGTAACAGAACAACCTTTAAAATGATGTGCAAAAATACTGGTTACTATGCAAAGAACAAATTAGATATAAGTAAAAGCGTTGAAAAGTAATCATTTCCCCGGTTGGTTATCCACCGTTAAACCATCCTATTCATCTTATTTTTGTTGCTTTCAATTATTAATGATATGAGAAGATGGATACTCTTAGCTATTGCTGTATGCGCTTATACAACGTCGTATTGCCAGGATGATATAACGGTAAAAAAGCTGCAAAGCGAAATGAATCGTCAGCTAAGAAGAGACGCCGCAGACACAACACCATGGAATTGGGTAAAAGGAGGCACGGTAGCATTGAATGGCACCCAGGGTTCGTTGAGAAATTGGGCAGCCGGCGGTGATAAATTTTCAATGGCTATTAATAGTTATGTGAATTATTACCTATTCTACAGAAATGGCAGACAAAACTGGGACAATAACCTTGATTTTAATTTTGGTTTATTGCAGAGTACCAGTGCCGGCACCCGGAAAAATGATGACAGGGTGGACCTTTTATCCAAGTATGGATACAACTTTGACGGGAAGTGGTTTTTGTCGGGCTTATTTAATTTTAGAACGCAGTTGTTTGATGGCTATTCTTATTCGTCAGTCAACAAAACACTATCATCTACTTTTCTTTCACCTGCCTACGTCCTCACTTCACTGGGATTTGACTATAAACCTTCTGCTAAATTTTCGGCCTTTATTTCGCCGCTAACAAGCCGATGGGTTATTGTAGCCAGCAGAAAGTTAGCTGCTAAAGGTTTGTATGGAGTTGATTCGGGCAGACATGCGATAAATGAATTTGGAGCTTTTGCATCTATCAATATGGTTAGGCCAATGAGCAATAATATTTCTTATAAAGGTCGCCTCGATCTTTTTAGCAACTACCGTAACAAACCCCAGAATATAGATGTCTTCTTTACGAACTATTTTGCTTTTAAAATAAACAGGTACCTCGCCGCCACATATAACCTTGATATTATTTATGATGACGATGTGAGATTATTTGGAAAACAAGGGCGTAGCCCATCGCTACAACTGAAAAGTTTAATTGGCATAGGGTTTACGATGCGGTTGAAATAGAAACTTTAATGGCTTGTAGTGATTAAAGTTTCGGCAGCAGCTATTATACAACTTGGAATCTGAAAGCCATCTTATACGGCTTTCGACGAGAGTGCAATTTTTCTTGCGAGCCAGCTGTCTTTTACAGGAACCAGCCAACCTTCCAAAAGCTCGGCTTTCGTCTGCACAAGGTTGTTGAAATAAATAGTATCGGGAGTTATGAAGTTATTTTCAACAGCATATTTAAGTTGCGAAAGAGGTAGTAGCTGAATTTTATCGTTTATGAAAAGTGCGAGGTTTTGGCGGTTAAACATATCAACCTTAAAGGTCTCCTCAATTGTCTTAATCAATCTAACACTACTGTCTGTACTACATCCGCTGACACCCGCCTGGGTTTCATCGGCTATTAAGACAATAAACTGTCCAAAAAAAAGATTTGCATATCCTTTTACTTTAGCTCCATGAGAGTTCCAGTTTTCTGTAAAATCGTTCAACATTTCTTCTATCTCCAGCGCTTCTCCCAAAGAAAATAAGCGGCTTGACTGGTAAATCCAGACACGGGATGAGGGATGAAAATCTTCTGGAATTAGGTGTTTATATTCTAAGTTCATTGTTTTGATTTTGGTGCAACCTTTCGTGCCAATTAATATGAATGAGACTGTTGCATTAATAATTGCTGATTTTGTTTTGCGGTACAAGGGAGTGACACAATAATGATGAATTTTAATCAACTGCCTGTAACCAAAGTAAAGTCAATCCTAAAAACTGGTACAAAAATAATCTATACCCGAAAATAAAATAATAAAGCAGAAAATTTTAAAGAGAATATCACAAGTTTTCGGCAACCATTTCAGCTACATCCATTACACGAACTTCGTTTTCCCTTTCTTTATTTTTTACCCCGTCGGTTAACATGGTGTTGCAAAAAGGGCAAGCTGCAGCAACTATTTGGGCACCTGTACCAATAGCTTCTTGGCTTCGTTCTACGTTTACGTACCGATCACCTTTTTCCTCTTCTTTAAACATTTGGGCACCACCTGCCCCGCAGCACAACCCGTTGGTACGGCAACGTTTCATTTCTACCAGATCGGCATCTAACGCCTCCAACACTTTTCTAGGTGCTTCATAAATATTGTTTGAACGCCCCAGGTAGCAGCTATCGTGATAAGTAATTTTTTTGCCTTTAAAGCTTCCGTCTTCCTTCATCTTCACTTTACCCTCATCAATCAGTTGTTGTAGTAACTGTGTGTGATGAACGACCTGGTAGTTGCCGCCCAACTCAGGATATTCATTCTTTAAAATGTTGAAACAGTGGGGGCAGGCTGTAACTATTTTTTTAATCTCGTATCCATTTAAAACCTGAATGTTGTTATAAGCAGTCATTTGAAAAAGAAATTCGTTTCCTGCTCTTCTTGCCGGATCTCCCGAGCAAGCTTCTTCTTTTCCAAGTATAGCGAATTTAATACCCGCATGATCTAAAATAGTGGCAAATGCTTTTGTTATTTTTTGAGCTCTTTGATCGAAACTTCCTGCACATCCTACCCAAAATAAAATTTCGGGAGTTTCTCCGTTTGCAACCATTTCCGCCATTGTAGGAACATTCATTTGCTTCAATTTTGCGAAAGGCAAAGAAACTATAAATTAATGATGATTGGCTACCCCCGGGGGATGAGATTCGGTTGCGCGCCTTTTACGGAAGAACCGTAACCATTTATATATTTAAAAGTAGCTGGAAGTAGTGGTACAATAATTTTTGAAATTTTACATCAACCTCTTATAATGCGACTCCTTACAAAGACTACATTATATTTTCTTATAGCAATGGTGCCTTTGCTGTTTGCCGCAGGGTTTTTCTTGTACCGCGGATTTAGTGACGAAATGAATGATAGGATGGATGCGGAGCTGATGTCGGAAGAAATTCAATGGCTCAGGTACTTACAAACAGAGGCGGACAATGGCGCTACATTCGTCTTGAGGACTCCTGAAATTGTTATTGCTCCTGTTAACGCTCCTTTAACCGATTTTCCAAAAATAGCTGATACTTACGGATCGACTCCTAATGACAGGACTCTTTACAGGCAACTAACCCATACTGTTCCAATAAACGGAATAAGCTATTTAATAAAAATACGCAGAACACAGGAACAGAAGGTAGCTATGAAAGCCAACGTTACAAGAATAATGCTTGTTGTTTTTGCTGGCTTATTTGTAGCCACCTTGCTTTTTACCTGGCTCATTAGCAAAAGCCTTTGGAAGCCATTTCGTCTTTCTCTTAAAAAAATAAGAGAGGCAGAATTGCAAAAAATGGAAGCTGTTCGGTTTGAAAATAGCGACATAGTTGAATTTAATGAACTGAATGCATCGTTAAACGTAATGACTGATAAGGTCTATAGTGATTATGTGACTATGAAAGAATTTACCGAAAATGCAGCGCATGAAATGCAAACCCCCCTGGCTGTAGCCCAAAGTAAGATGGAATTGTTACTACAGGACACAAACCTAACGGACAGCCAGGTACAGGCAATAATAGATACCGGCACAGCACTAAGCAGATTGAGTAAGTTGAACCAATCGTTATTATTATTAGCTAAAATCGAAAACAACCAATATGAAACAAATGAATTGATAAGTCTCACAGATGTTACACAGAAGTATCTGAAGCTTTTCGAGGAGGTTATTAAAGACAAACAAGTAGAGATAAAGACAAATTTTCCAGGCAATTTTCAAGTAAGGCTTCATCCTCTATTAGCAGATTCTTTAATAAGTAATTTATTGGGAAACGCGGTTAAGTACAACTTTAGGGGCGGAAGTATTTCGATAAAAGTAACCGCAAACGAATACGCTATCAGTAATACCAGCCAGCTACCGGGCATAGAGGAAAAGCAATTATTTAAACGGTTTAATAAGTCTAAAACAAGCAGCGATACTTCTAATGGTTTGGGATTAGCTATTGTAAAAAAAATATGTGATACGCACCAACTGGCTATTACTTATAGGGTTGAGGACAACGTGCATGCTTTTATGGTGCAGCCAAAAATGATTGATGATAAACGAAAATGAAATTGTTAGATATATTCTTACATGTTTTTTTAAAGAGCAGGCTGGCCTAAATAATAAGAGCAAAATGAATAAACTCTAAAGACTATTCATTTTGCTCTGTTATTACTGGGAGAACGGTGACTTTAAATCATAAGAGGGCTTCAACTATTGCTGGTTCCAGTTCTTTGAAAACACATTCTGTAAAAGTGAAGTTGTTCTTGCAGACGCATCACTTCTTACCTGTACCTCTTTTTCGGCTATTTTACGAAACATGGCTTCACTAACAGCGCCTGCCATTAGGGTAGCTAAGTCTAGGTTTAATTTATTTCCGGCCAGCGCTTTTACGGGCTTAATAATATTATTCCATTGTTCATTTATTTTATACTCATCTAAAGCTGCTTGCATTACTGGTCTTATTGATTGTCTAAGATTACTACCAGCAGAACTTCTCAGATAATCAGTAGCGGAAGTGCCACCATTTTTAATTATCCGAATAGCATCAGTAAATGTCAGGTTATTAATGCTGTTTACAAAAATAGGTGTAGCAGCAGTTGCAGACTTTTGTGCTGCGTTACTTAATGTTGTTGTGAAGCGGTCTACTTCGCTTGTAAGGCCAAGCGTATTTATTGTGTTTAAAGTTTTGCTGACAGACTCGGGAAGAAGAGTTGAAAGAATAGTTTCTTTACTAAATGCGCCTGAAAGGTTTTCTCTGGTGCCTAAGTCTAACATTTGGCGTATTGCCGATGCAGCATCAGCTTCAGTAAGGTTGTATCCTAAAGATTTCAAGGTGCCGCAGGAATAAGAGAAGGGCAATAATAGGATCAGGAAGATGGGGAGAAGAATTTTTTTCATGGTATTTTTTTTATAAGTATCAACCAATTAGTGGTTTGACGTAGCGTAAGAAAATAGCTTGCCGAAAAAGAAATATGGTTTGTTAAAATAACGTTGTAAGAAAGTGTAATCGCGCAATAAACGGAAGAATCAAACTGAAGTATAGGAGCGTCTTAATTTAAATCAAGTATGTAAAGGCAATAAGAAATTTTTTAGATAGTATGAGGTAGCTATTTTTAACAAGCTAGCATTATAACGGTTTACGAACTCAATTGTGCGAAACAGAGCAGGAGCTTTCCGTTAAGAGTTTCAAAAGAGGTTAAAGGAATACTTCTGTTTTTTTAAAAAAGAGTTGCAACTGGAAACTAAAAGGTTATAGAAGAAGTAGGCTCAGAAGTTTTTGTTTATTTAGTTAAAGAATATATAAGTGTTTTGCTTAAGTTGTTCGTGGGAATTTGAAGGTGTACCTTACACCCGTTTTCCAGCAATAAGTACCGTTTCTGGTACAACCGTTCCCTAGTTTGTTTTTTTATAAATATATTTGATCCACGTAACATTAAAATTGTCTATGCGTAAGAAATTGTATGTTTTGTTAGCTTCTGCCCTGGTTATCAATTTTCTTTTTGTATACGCCACTACCGGACCATACGATACTATTCCAACAGTTTCAAATTCGTCCATTAAGATTGACAATTCCGATACTGGTATTATAGAAAATGATGTTCCTGTTAAAAACATTTCTTTGTACGACAGTTTACAATTGAACCAATTGAATTTGTCGCGCAATGCCTTCAACTATGCTATGAAGGGCTATAATCATTTGCTTTCTTCTGGCAGGCTGAATAACACTAATTTAATTTCAATAGTAGACTTTAGTCTGCCTTCGAGCAAGAAGCGTTTATTTATTGTTGATTTAAAAAAGAAAGAGGTAGTTTATAATACTTATGTAGCTCATGGAAGAAACTCTGGAAAAGAAATGGCAAGCCAATTTTCAAATGAGCCTGAAAGCAATAAGAGTAGTCTGGGTCTTTATATAACAGGTGGAACTTACATTGGTAAACATGGTTTTTCTCTTCATTTATTGGGGCAGGAAAAAGGAATTAATGATAATGCAAATAGCAGGGCTATTGTAATGCATAGCGCAGCTTATGTTAGCGAAAGTGCTATCAGGATGCAGGGTTTTATCGGACGTAGCCTTGGTTGTCCTGCACTTCCTGAAAATTTACATAAGCCAATTATCGAAAAAATTAAAAATGGTAGTTGTTTGTTTCTTTATAGTCCTGATAAATCTTACGCTATGCATTCTGCTATAGCAAAGAAAGTAGCTTAATAAATTCCTTCTATAAAATAATTAAAAGAGCTGGTCATATAAGACCGGCTCTTTTTTTACATATTAATCTTGCACTCCCACTACCATTGCGGAGCCGGGGAAAACGTGCCACCTGCTTTTTCGATAGTAGTGGCATTAACTTTTTGAATCATATAATTGAAATACGTTTGGTCTGTTTTAATTATTTTCGCGGCTAATAAATCAATCAAGCTTAATGAACGATACTTCAATGTTAGATGAAGACGAATCTACCGCATTTGGCGGCACTTCTTCCGAAGGAAATTCTGCAAACAGAAGCAAAGAAAATGAGCGGGTTAAACCGGCTGAAGAGGCTGTAAAGAAAAAGACAACGAAGGCTTTAAAGGAACCTGCCAAGGTAGATAAAGCCCCGGCTCGTAAAATGTCAATTAAAAAGACAGCTCCTGAAAAGTCAACTGAAAAGAAAGAACAAGCTGTAGTACCACCACCTGCTAAACCAAAGAAAGCCGTAGCAGCTAAAAAGCAGTTGCAAGTTAAAGAACCAAAGTCGTCAAAAGCAATAAAGCAGGCAAGTGTTGAGAAGCAACCTGAAGAGTCTGGCCGTGAAGAGGGATTAGTTGAGCAAAAAATAGAAGAGGCACAAATAGAACAAATTCAACCTGATGCCCAAACCGAAGTAGTGGTTGGAGAGGAAGCAATAAATTTTGTTTCTGCTGACGCAAACGGCTCCGTTTTACGTAAAATAACTTTTCAAATAAAGTTTCAAACAGTTATAGGACAGTCACTTCTTGTTTCAGGTAGTCATGCTTTGTTTGGTAATAACGATCTTGAAAAAGCTTTTCCTTTAAGTTATTTAAATGAAAATTATTGGTTTGGGACAGTTGAAATGCCGGAAGGGCAACCTTTAACTGGCGATGTTACTTACAATTATGTTTTAAAGAACGCGGAAGGAAGGATTTCGGTGGAGTGGGGAACGGACAAGGTTATTACCTCCAACTTTTTTGACAGAGAAGAACTTTTATTAATAGACTCATGGAATCCGTCCTCCCTAATAGAAAATACTTACTATACGGAACCATTTCAAGAAGTTTTGTTGAAAGAAAATTATACAGAGCTGGAAGCAGTTGTTCAAGAAAAAGTAACGCATATTTTTCGGGCTAAAGCGCCGTTACTTGCAAAAGGGCAGGCGTTATGTATTATTGGGTCAGTAGCAGAACTAGGGGAGTGGAATATAGAGAAGCCTTTATTACTTGCAAGAAAGCCAGAAGAAGTATGGCATTCTATTTCGCTGGATCTGTCTGAGGCTGTTTTTCCCTTGAGTTATAAGTATGGCGTTTTTGACATAAATACCAATACGTTTACAGGGTTTGAAACCGGGAACAACCGGGTTATTTACGACGGCGCTTCCGATAAATTAACTGTTGTTTCTGATGGTTTTGCTGCTATTTCTACTAATCCCTATAAAGGTGCCGGCGTAGCCATCCCTGTTTTTAGTTTAAGAAGTGCTGACAGTTTTGGAGTGGGAGAGTTCCGTGACTTAAAGTTGATGGTTGACTGGGCAAAACAGGTAGGTTTAAAGCTGGTTCAGCTTCTTCCGGTAAATGATACCACGGCTACGCACACTTTTACAGACAGTTATCCTTATGCAGCCATTTCCGCCTTTGCTTTACATCCCTTATACCTCCATTTGCCGGCGATTGTTGACAAAGAAAACCAGGCATTATTAGCAGCATTACACGATCAGCAAGCTGAACTTAATAGTAAAACCGATGTAGATTATGTAGAAGTTATGCGGGTTAAGTGGGACCTGATAAAACAGGTATTTCCTTCGCAAAAGGAACTAACCTTCAAGAGCCCTGACTTTAATGCCTTTTTTGACGAAAACTCGCATTGGTTAATTCCTTATGCGGCCTTTTCCTATTTTAGAGAGCAGAACAAGACCGCAGATTTCAACCAATGGCAATCAAATCAAGAATTTGATGCGCAAGAAATAAATGAACTCGCGGGATCTCCTTTAAACGCAGACGAGCAGATCAGCGTTTACTATTACATCCAGTATCATTTACACCTACAACTGAATGATGCAACAACTTATGCTCACAAAAACGGAATTATTGTAAAAGGCGATATCCCAATAGGCATCTATCGTAATAGTTGCGACGCCTGGCAGCAGCCCGAATTGTTTTATATGGATATGCAGGCAGGAGCTCCTCCCGACGATTTTGCTGTGAAAGGACAAAATTGGGGTTTTCCGACCTACAATTGGCAACGCATGCGTGAAGATGGTTTTAGTTGGTGGAAGAAACGCTTTACCCAAATGAGCTACTATTTCGATGCGTTTAGAATAGACCATATTCTTGGTTTTTTCCGCATTTGGAGTATTCCCATGAATGCAGTAGAAGGAATAATGGGACATTTTGTTCCTGCAATACCTGTACATATTAATGAACTTGTAGGAAGGGGAATTTCATTTAGCTATGAAAGGCTTTGCGCTCCATTTATCAATGATACAGTGCTAAACCAAAATTTTTCCGGGGATGTTCAAATTGTTACAGCACAGTTTCTTGAACCTTCGTCAACAGGTACTTACACCTTGAAACCAGCGTTTGATACTCAAAAAAAAGTAGAAGATTATTTTGCCGGCCAGGAGGATAGCGAGCAAAACCGCAACTTGAAACAGGGGTTATTCAACCTAATCAGTAATGTTATTTTCTTTGAAGTGGAGGGATCAGATCAGCAGCAGTTTCACTTTAGGATTGCGATGTTTGACACACTATCCTACCAGAATCAGGATGCCCACTCCAGGCATCATTTGTATGAGTTGTATGTAAATTATTTCTTCCGTCGGCAGGATAATCATTGGGAGAAAGAGGCTTTAATGAAACTTCCTGAACTGAAGCGTAGCACCAACATGTTGATTTGTGGCGAGGACTTAGGGATGGTTCCTGATTGTGTTCCTGGTGTAATGAAAGACCTGGCAATACTTAGTCTTGAAATTCAGAGGATGCCTAAAGATCCCACCCGCAAATTTTTTCATCCTAATGATGCTCCTTATCTCAGCGTAGTAACACCGTCAACCCACGACATGAGCACGATTAGGGGATGGTGGGAGGAAGACCGCGCAGCAACGCAATTGTTTTTTAATAGTCAGTTGGGCCAGTGGGGGACTGCGCCGTATTTCTGCGAACCATGGATAAACAGGATAATAGTACTGCAGCACCTTTATTCGCCAGCTATGTGGAGTATTTTCCAACTACAGGATCTTTTAGGAATGAGTGCAACATTAAGAAGGGAAAATCCAAATGAAGAAAGAATAAATGTACCGGCAAATCCAAGACACTATTGGCGTTACAGAATGCATATTTCACTAGAACAATTAATAAACGAAACTGAGTTTATTTCGGAATTAAAAGGGCATGTCGCTAAAAGTGGAAGATAGTTAGTCGAATCATTAAATATGGAAAGAGCAGGAATTTGAGTGGTAGTTAGGTAACCCGATTTCCTGCTCTTTTAATTGGTCGATAAGAAAAACCTTAGGGGTTGGAGGGTAAAAATTGTTCCAAATCAAGAAAGTTACAGGTAGCTGAGCTTAAAGGATTTTAAAAACTAAGAGCCTTCCTCAAACCATAAAAAATAAAATTTTTTAAAAACAAAAGTCCCCAACATTTTTCCTGTTGGGGACTTTTGTTTTTACTTTATCAATTCTATTCAACTTTTGTTAGCTTCAAAATATTTGTTGGCAGGTGAAGTTGAACAGGTGTGCTTCCTGTATTAACTACCGTATCACCAGATTTAATGTGGCCTTTCTCTTTCAAAATGTTAATCTGATCTTCAATGATGGAATCAAGGCTTTCTTCCTCCGTATAATAAAAGGCTCTCACACCCCAGCTCAAGCTTAATTGGTTGATTAATGATTTCTCCTTAGAAAATATAAAAAGCGGAGATTTTGGTCGATAGCTGCTTAATACAAATCCTGTATATCCGCTTTTAGTCATTCCTATAACTGCATCCGCGTTTACATCGCGGGCTATTTTACAAGCATTGTAGCAAATAGCATCACTTAAAAACGAAGGAGAGTGTCCCTGCGGTTTCAAATCTTCTTCACGGTTATAGCGATATTCTTTCTCTACTTCAGCTATTATTTTTACCATGGTTTGTACCACAAGTGCAGGGTGCTGGCCCGTGGCAGTTTCACCACTTAACATTACCGCATCTGTACCTTCCAGTACTGCATTTGCCACGTCCGTAATCTCACTCCTGTTTGGCTTAACCCTGTCAATCATACTCTCCATCATTTGCGTAGCTACAATAACTGGTTTTGCCCTATGTAAACACTTCCGGATGATACTTTTTTGTATCATTGGAACTTTTTCAACCGGCATTTCTACCCCTAGGTCTCCACGTGCTACCATTATTGCATCACTTGCATTTATGATATCACGAATGTTAGCAACAGCTTCGGGCTTTTCAATTTTCGCAATAATTTTCGACTTACTTTCTTTCGCATTTAACTTATCACGAAGAATAGCAATGTCATTTACGCTGCGTACAAAAGACAAAGCCACCCAGTCAAGTTCCTGCTCAATTATAAACTCTAGGTCTTCTAAGTCCTTATCTGTTAAAGCAGGTAGAGAAATTTTTGTATCAGGAAGATTAATACCTTTTTTAGATGATAATACCCCTCCAAGGGTTACCTCAACTTTTACATCTCCATTTTGTAAAATATCGGCAACTCTAACTTCAAGTTTACCATCATCAATTAAAATAATGTTGCCGATCTTAACATCTCCGGCAAGATTAGGATAGGAGACATATATTCTTTCTAAAGTTCCTACACATTTTTCATTTGTAAAGGTCAGTATATCTCCCGCCTCCACTTTCAGTGCATTATTTTCTATTTCACCCACCCTTAGTTTCGGCCCCTGCAAATCACCAAGAATAGAAATGTTAAGGCATTCCGACTCATTTAGAGCGCGGATATGCTGTATAATTTGAGCTTTATCCTCATGGCTGCCATGCGAGAAGTTGAGGCGAAAAACATTCACGCCTGCATGCACTAGCTCAAGCAGTTTATCATATGTATCACAAGCAGGTCCTACTGTTGCTACAATTTTCGTTCTATGGGTCATCTTTTCCATTAAAGCACGGCTTTCCATTTGCTTACAGCTTGCTTCAGTTTCTTGTAACATATTCAGGTATTGTGTTAATGAGTTTAATTATTTTAATTGCCGCAAATTTTATAGAAACAACAATTGTTCCCTCGTCCTTAGCTGGCTAAAATTTTTACAATTTTAAGCCATTGATTACTGAGTTTTTGTTTTGCTTTAATTGCGTGGTCAAGAGGAGTATAATGAAGTTTATTATTTACTATTCCAACCATTACATTGTATCGTCCCTGCATTAAACTTTCCACTGCGTGGTAACCCATACGGCTTGCAATAAGTCGGTCAAGACAAGTAGGTGCTCCTCCGCGTTGAATATGTCCTAGTATACAAACTCTGGTATCAATATTAGGCAGACGCTTTTTTACGATACGTGCTATTTCATTTCCACCTCCAAATTCATCACCTTCTGCTACAACAACGAGATTGACCAATTTTCGTCTTTTTTCTTTTTCCCCAAGAGAAGCAATCAACTCTTCAATATTCGTCTTTGTCTCGGGTATAAGAATGTTTTCAGCACCTGTAGCTATCCCGCTATGTAATGCAATGTAACCAGCATCGCGACCCATTACTTCGACTATGAATAATCGATCATGTGCATCAGCAGTATCTCTTATTTTATCAATTGCTTCCACTGCGGTATTAACCGCTGTATCAAAACCAATGGTAAAGTCAGTGCCAGCTATATCTTTATCTATTGTTCCTGGTAAACCAATACACGGAATATCAAATTCATTGCTAAATTTCTGTGCTCCTTTAAAACTACCATCCCCTCCAATCACCACCAGAGCATCAATTCCTCTTTTTTTCAGATTTTCGTAAGCTTTTACGCGGCCTGCCGGATCTCTGAATTCGTCGCTTCGGGCGCATTTTAATATCGTTCCTCCCCTTTGAATGATGTTGGCGACGCTTCTGCTTTCCATTTTAAAAATGTCATCATCAATCATCCCACTGTATCCCCTCATTACGCCGAATACTTCCAATTCATGATATATTCCCGTTCTAACGACCGCCCTTATTGCTGCGTTCATTCCCGGGCTGTCTCCCCCCGATGTAAGAACACCTATTTTTGTAACTTTTGTCGCCATGATAAGCTATAAGTTCTTTTGATTTTCTAATAAGCAGTATGATAAAATCATAAGTGTTTTTAAACACGAAGCGCGAAATTAAGCAATTACAACTAAACGAAAACTTTAGCCCACTTTTGTACAACTGATTTTTAATAATTGTATTAACCAGCTTTAATTTTTGGCTTCGGCGACGTTGAGTGATGCGACAAAAAAATCAAGCCAATTGGTAAGATAAAGCCACACATTAAATCTTTGAAAGAAGTAACGATCTTGTATAGTAGCAATGGTTGGTTTGGGCATAAGAATAAAGAAGGCCAACCTTGTTAGTATAGATATTAAGCATTGTTGCCTCGTGTTTCGTTTGTGGTAAGGTTCTCGTACCGGGCTTTTTCAAAACCGTATTAAGAAGTAAGAAATTCGTGTGGCAGAATGTTCGAAAAACAAGGCCTAGCCAGTGATAGACTTCCATGTCTTTAAACATTCGTTATTTTACTTCCATTTTTTTCTGATACTATTCTTAAAACATGAAAAAAGTACTTGTTACCGGCGCAAACGGTTTTTTAGGACAACACCTTACTTGCTATTTAAAGAGCGAGGGATATAACGTAGTTGCTACAGGCAAAGGAGCATGTAGGATACAGAACCCTGATACTATTAATTATGAAGAAGTGGAACTGACAGATAAAGCAGCAGTGGAGCAAATGTTATTAAAACATTCTTTTGATGTTATTATCCACAACGCCGCTTTGAGCAAGCCAGACGAATGCGAAAACAATAAAAACGAGTGTCTGAACATAAATGTGGAATCAACGAGATACTTGTTACAGGCAGCTGGTGTGCACTTCATTTATATATCTACTGATTTTATTTTCGGGGAAAATGGACCGCACGCAGAAGACGCAGAAACAGGGCCCCTTAATTTTTATGGAGAAAGTAAACTACGGGCAGAAAGACTGGTAATTGAAACTTCTGACCGTTATACCATTGTTAGACCTGTATTTATTTACGGACATGCGGGAGAGGGGATGAGACCTACTTTTTTACATTGGGTTAAAACCAGCTTAGAACAACAAAAACAAATCAAAGTAGTTAGTGACCAAATTCGCACGCCCACTTTTGCTGAAGACATTTGTAAAGGCATCTCCACAATTATTGCCACAGAAGTTACAGGTGTTTTTAACCTTGCCGGAAAAGACATTTTATCTCCTTATGATATGGCGGTAAAAACTGCTGAGATTTTACAATTAGACTCATCGCTTATACACGAAGTGACGGCCGAGACATTTGCTGAACCGGTACGAAGAGCTAAAAGATCGGGCTTAAAAATAGAAAAGGCTCAACGGCAACTAAATTATAGCCCGGTAAACTTTGAGGAAGGTGTGAGGCTAACATTTGGAATTAGTGCCGTTAAGTAAACCGCGGTGGCGTAAAAATTGTGCTGGGGTAAGAAAAATATTTCCATGGATAAGGATAAAAACAAAGGCTTGGCTGATAACCAGGATGGGGAGTTTATTTTAAATGAAAGCGGTACATCGGTTTCAATTGATACTCTTAATAATTCTTTCGACGAAGATGCAGATGTGAAATTGGATGAAACAGAAAATGTAAGTGATGGGCAAAAAGGGAAAGGGGTACAACAAATAAAGAAGTAATTATTTGCACTGAATTTTGTTGATGAAAGGTATCAAGCTACAAAAGTGCGACGCAACGGAAGCTAAATAAGTGTTATTGGGCCAGGTACAAAAACTTGTCACTTCTGTTGATCCATCATTAAAATGTTTACGCCTCTTTGCAATATATTGAAAGCAATTTCGGCCATTAAATTTTCCTTATCTAAGGTAGGATTCACCTCTGCAATTTCGAAGCAACAGATTTTTCGATTGTGCATAAACTTGCTTATCAAGTCCTCGGCTTCTCTTTCACGAAGGCCGTTGCTTACCGGGGTTCCCGTTCCTTTTGAAATGGAAGAGTCAAGGCTATCGACATCGAAACTAATGTATATGTCAGTGCAATCACTTAAATAAGCAATTACAGATCTCACAATATTTTCTGGTCCTTTACGATGTACATCGGCAGTAGTTATCACTTTCATTCCATGCTTTTCGATCAGCGATTTTTCTTCGCGTTCAAAATCCCGTAAGGAAATGAAAACAATATCTTCCCCCAAAATTTTGGGCGCAATGTTTCCTATATTTTGCAGGTGGCGCCAGTACTTCTCGGTTTCATGGTCTAGTGTATGCACTCCTTTTTCGGCGTTGTCTTCTGCCAGTGCTGTTGCCAGCGCCATACCATGCATGTTACCCGACGGAGTAGTAAATGGGGTATGTAAATCAGCGTGAGCGTCTATCCATATAACACCAATTCTTGCTTTGGGCTTAGCCATTTTTATACCTGCAATGGTTGCTCCGGACGTACTGTGGTCGCCACTTAAAACGATAGGAAAAAAATTATTCTTTATAGTGTTGAACACACATTTGCTTACGCGCTCGTACATAGTACAAATGCCTCTGATGCGTTTTGCGTAAGGTGAAGAAATTGGCTCGAAAAGAATATTGTTTTCAGTCTGAATTTTTTCGGAAGGGAAGTGGAGAAAAAAGTTGCTCATAAAATCAAGCGCTGCAATTTTGATAGCATCAATACCTAAGCTGGCTCCCCTTGTACCAGCACCAATTTCAGAAGGAACTTCAATTAATTTAATATTCTTCATAAGAGCTTTTAGAATGTATCAATAATCAAAAAAAAGGAGAGGAACAGCAGCAGGCAGGCTAAGGCACTATTCTGGAATATAATAATTAACAGGAAGCAATAAACTAGCGAAAGGAACTGCGTTAATATGATAATGAGTTGAACACATATCTATTGACAAAACTACTATTTTCCTTTTAAGTGAAAGGGTTGTTGAGATAAATGAAATGACCATCTAGATCGTACTTGCAAAGTAAATCGTGAAACAAAGTATGATAGCCAGCAGAACAGCTACAAGTATTTTGTATTTATTCCATACAGTATGCATTCTTACTTCCCTTGAAAAATTATAAATTTTTCTGTACATCTGGTTATCTGTTCCTGCTATCGCGGTTAATTGAAAACAAATCCGCTGTACATGTGGAAAAGGAAGAAACCTTGCACAGTAAATGATTTCTTCAATTATTCGTTTATTTAGTTTAAGATCGTTATTCCTTTGAAGTATGGTGATGTTGTGTCTTGACAATATGTGCTCTATCTGCTGAAACAAAGCAGTTTTGTTCATGCGATCAGGGTCAAGAACTGAGATTTTTTTTCTAAAATCGATGGTTTGATTAAGGATTGTTTGCGGAGTACTGTGTTGCTCAGTCTTCTTTTTTTCGGGTTGTGAATATTGATTTCGGGTTCTGTTATACTCTTCGCGCTGCCTGGCATCTGATAACACCTTATACGCCTCGATAATGTCTTTGAACTTAGCTTCGAACAACTGGTTGCCAAAATTTTTATCGGGATGATATTGCAAAGCCAGCCTTCGGTAAGATTTTTTAATATCCGCAGGAGTAGCAGTTGGGTTAATCTCTAATATTTTATAATAGTCCTTCGAATATGCCATAACCCATCAGCCTCTTCAGCCTAACTTATTTTCATAAAAATAGAAATAGTGCATTAAAAAAGTTCTTCTTGTTTAAAAAAGTGCAATTTTTACGGGTTACTAAGAAGAGGTAAGTTGAGAAATATAGTGCCAACAGGGACCTCTGGGTAAGGTGAAATATAACTGTTAATTATAAAGCTTAAGGTATAGTAATACTTTTAAAATTCATGAGTAAGACAATACAAATAACCATTGCTGTAACGGATGAACAGGTAAGGGAGCAATTAATTGCTCAATTGTCGGCTTCGGGTTTTGATGCTTTTGAAGAAAAGGATTTTGAGCTGATTTGTTTTATAGATGAAGGAAAATATGATCCCTCTGTTTTTGAAGCGATTGTATTAGTTTACAATCTAAAATATTCGGAAACGGTAATAGAAGAACAAAACTGGAATGCTTTATGGGAGAGTAACTTTGATCCTGTAATTGTTGAAGACTTTTGTGTGATTAGGGCGCATTTTCACCCGGCTTTTAGTAACATAGAGCACGAAATAATTATAACACCTAAAATGAGTTTCGGTACTGGTCATCACGCCACCACATACATGATGATTAGGGAAATGAGTAAGCTTGATTTCAACAACAAGAAAGTAGCAGATTTTGGAACAGGTACGGGTGTTTTGGCAATTTTAGCTGAAAAGCTTGGGAGTTATGATGTATGGGCTGTTGACATAGATGATTGGAGTATCGAGAATGCCTGGGAGAATATAGAAAAAAACAGTTGCCAAAACATTAGAATAGAAAAAGCAGATGGGTTTAGGAGTGAGGAGAAGTTTGATATTATTTTGGCGAACATCAATAAGAACGTAATACTTTCTAGTGTTGGTTATTTAAGTGCAGCATGTAGCAACCAGGGAAACATATTATTAAGTGGTTTACTAAAGGAGGATGAAAATGAAGTTATTAGTGCTTTTGTAGGAGCGAGATTTGAACATGTTTCGACTGTAGAAAGAAATAAATGGATTTGCGTATTGCTTCATCGTTCTATAAATTAAGAATTAGTTCCTCTTCATTTTATAAATTTGCTTCTCTACTATTTGTTGTTCAAATTAAAGATGGAATTTTTACTTATCATATTAGCATATCTAATTGGTTCTGTCCCAACTTCTGTATGGGTTAGTAAACATTTTTTTGACGTAGACATAAGAGAGTACGGCAGCGGTAACGCAGGCGCAACTAACACATATAGAGTATTGGGTGCCCGATGGGGAACACTCGTTATGGTGGTAGATGTTTTAAAAGGCTTAATTGCTACTTCATTAGTAGTTTTCACTCCTTATATGACACATCCGTTTGCTAAAACAAACTTTATGGTTGGTTTGGGTCTTGCTGCTATCGTGGGGCACATCTTCCCCATCCTCGCTAGTTTTAAAGGGGGTAAGGGAGTAGCAACTTTGTTTGGAATGATTATCGCCCTTCAACCCGTCGTAGCAGTATGTTGTGTCGGTGTTTTTCTCTTAGTGCTATTTTTGACACGCTTTGTTTCTCTAAGCTCTATCCTTGCCAGCATTGCCTTTGCTGTTTTCATACTTTTTATCTGGAACGAAAAGGAACCCCTTTACAGAATTTTCGCAATATCGGTTGCCTTAATGGTGATTTTGACACACCAGAAAAATATCAACCGTATCCTTAAGGGAACAGAAAGTAAAGTTCCTATTTTAAAGCATCGCGACCGAAGAAAGAATAAAAGTAAAGATCTTGACTAGGACGTTTCGAATTTTAAATTTTCTATTTTTTTAATATCAATTTATTTATTAACGGTTTTATTATTACTGTTTATCAACTGATTATAACTTTTTTTCCTCTTGGTATTATTATTGTTTATAGCTAGGAAAAATAGAGTATGAAAAACAGATTATCCTTATTTAGTATCCTGGTAATGATGCTTGTGGTAGCGTGTACAACAAATGCTATTACCGGTCGCAGTCAGTTATCACTTGTGTCTGATGACCAGATGCAACAGATGGCTGTGTCGGAATACAAACAATTTTTATCAGAAAATAAAGTTGTGTCCTCCGGCCAAAGCAAAGATGCAGAAATGGTTAAAAGAGTAGGTAGCAGAATAGCTTCTGCCGTTACCAGCTTTTACCGGGGAAAAGGTATTGCTAACGAGCTTCAGAATTATCGATGGGAGTACAATTTAGTTAACAGTAACCAGGTGAACGCGTGGTGTATGCCGGGCGGAAAAATAGTGGTGTATACAGGTATTTTACCTGTCACTAAAAACGAAGCTGCCCTGGCCGTAGTTGTAGGACATGAAGTTGCACACGCAGTTTTAAAGCATGGTTCAGAACGGATGAGCCAAGGATTGGTGCAGCAATTAGGCGGTGTGGCTTTGTCAGTTGCGCTTGCAAATAAACCAGCTGAAACACAAAGTATGTTTATGCAGGCTTACGGTTTGGGTAGCTCCGTTGGCGCGATACTGCCGCACAGTAGAAAACAAGAACTTGAAGCAGACAGGTTTGGTTTAATTTATACTGCGTTGGCGGGTTACAACCCACGCGAAGCAGTTCCGCTGTGGCAGAGGATGGAGGCGATGGGTAGTGGTCAACAAAAGCCGCCTGAGTTTTTAAGCACTCACCCTGCAGAGCAAACACGTATTCAAAAGTTACAGGAACAAATGGCTGAAGCATTAAAATATTACAAACCAATAGCATCAAGATAGTATTTTCCTTCTTTTTACCGTTGAAAGTCGCCTCTATACCTATATTGAGGCGACTTTTTCTTTTATTATAAGGTTCTTTTTTTTACCTTCGCAACTCATTTCGATAAACCTTAAATCTTTTTGAGGCATGTGTCAACAAACTGTGTTCGAAAAATTAGAAATCTCCAACGAAAAAAATTTTCTTATTCAAGGTCTTCCTTCTTCAATTGAAAAGCAATTTATCAAGTTATCCTACTCAAAGAATGTAACTCCGCTTTTAAGGATAAAAAAGATTGATTTTGCGCTTGTTTTTGCTATCAATGGCAGCCAGTTAAATGGGATAATGAAGGATGTTTTACCGATCTTGAATAAAGAAAGCAAGCTTTGGGTAGCTTATCCTAAAACAGCAAGTAAAATTGCCAGCGATTTGAACCGGGATTGCAATTGGGAAATTTTATCAAGTAACAATTTCGTTAGTATTTGCGAGGTAACGCTGGACCATGTATGGAGTGCGTTGCGATTTGAAAGAACTGAGCCTCTTACACCGGTTCCCGCACAAGTGGAAAGAGTAATGGAGACGAAGAAAGTAGAATTAAAAGGAGTTGATTTTGACAAGAAGCTGGTAGTTGCTCCGGCAGAGTTAGAAAAAATGTTTACCGGGCACAAAAAAGCAAGGGAGTTTTTTCATAACCTTTCAGCTACGAATCAAAAAGAATTTGTAGAGTGGATTGAAGGTGCTAAAAGACAAGATACCCGTAATCGTCGATTAGAAGCCACAGTGGAAAAGTTATTGGCAGGTAAGAAAAGTCCGTTAGAAAAATAAAAAGTGTTACAAATTTTATAAAAAGTGCATTCCGAAAAGGATGCACTTTTTTGTTGGCCCTACCAGTAGTGCGTGAAAAAAGATGAACAAGATTAACCCGGACGAACGTACTGCGACGCAACAAAAGTTGCATGAAGTTTCGTCGCCTGGTTCATAAATTTTTTTACTACAGGGCTTGTTAATTGCTTCTGCTTAATGTTGTTTAAATGCAACAGGGACAAACTGGATGTGTATTTTGAATGTTTTTCGTTAAGTTTTTCACCCGTAGCTTTTCCCCCCGCGCCACTACTGACTAAGTGAATAATGTACCTTCGCAGCCTAAAATCAGACATATGAGCTTAGGATATTTTAGCTACCCAATACCAATAAATGAACCTGTTTTATATTATGCGCCTGGAAGCCCGGAAAGAGTTGCTTTAAAAAAGGCATTAGGAGAGTTGAAAAAAGAAGAGTTAGACATTCCCATGTACATTGGTGGAGAAGAAGTGCGGACTGGAAATAAAAGAGCACTTCATCCGCCACATGAAACAGCACATACTTTAGGTCATTTTCATTTCGGTAACGAACAGCATGTAAGGCAGGCGATTGATGCAGGCCTGAAAGTAAGAGAGGCGTGGAGCAACACGAGTTGGGAAAGCCGGGCACATATTTTTTTAAAAGCTGCAGACCTTATTGCCACAAAGTATCGGGCGTATATGAACGGTACAACAATGCTAGGGCAAAGTAAAACAGCATACCAGGCCGAGATTGATAGTGCTTGCGAGCTGATCGATTTTCTTAGGTTTAATGTTTATTTCCTGACGGAAATTTATAAGCAGCAGCCTATTTCTGGTGCGGGTATGCACAATCGTACCGAATGGCGGGCGCTTGAGGGATTTGTGCTAGCTATTACCCCTTTTAATTTCACTGCGATTGCCGGTAATCTTCCTGCCAGTGCTGCCATGTGTGGAAACGTGGTAGTATGGAAACCTGCAGATAGCCAGGTTTATGCAGCCCAGATGTTTATGAGAATTATGAAGGAGGCCGGACTGCCCGACGGGGTTATAAACCTGGTTTATGTTGAAGGGCCTGTGCTAGGTAATGTTTGCTTTACACATCCTGATTTTGCTGGTGTACATTTTACAGGTTCGACTGCGGTATTCAACGAGATGTGGAAAACGATAGGGGAGAACATAGGCACGTATAAGGGCTATCCACGCATTGTAGGCGAGACGGGAGGGAAAGACTTTGTGATTGCACATAAGACTGCAGATGTGGATGTAGTAGTTACTGCATTAGCCCGGGGCGCTTTCGAGTACCAGGGACAAAAATGTTCAGCCGCTTCAAGGGCTTATTTACCAAGCAACCTGGCAGAGGAAATAAAGTCAAAACTGGTGGCTGAAGTGAAGTCAATGAAGATGGGTAGTGTTGAGGACTTCAGCAATTTTATTGGTGCGGTAATTGACGAAAAAAGCTTCGATAAAATAAAGAGATACCTCGATAATATTGATGAAGCAAGCGCAAAAATTCTGGTAGGAGGTAAATGCGACAAAACAAAGGGATACTTTGTTGACCCGACGATTATCGAAACACAAGATCCGCGATATGCAACAATGTGCGAGGAAATTTTTGGACCCGTTCTTACAATTTATACTTACGATGCCGAAAAATTTGAAGAAGCGCTAGAGTTTGTGGACGACACTTCACCATATGCGCTTACCGGTGCTATCATTTCGCGAGACAGGGCTGCGGTTGAACTCGCTACACAAAGACTAAGACACAGCGCGGGTAATTTTTACATTAATGATAAGCCAACGGGAGCAGTGGTGGGACAGCAACCATTTGGCGGCGGTCGTGCAAGCGGCACTAATGACAAAGCAGGAAGTATGATTAACCTGTATCGGTGGCTAAGTGCCAGAACCATTAAGGAAACATTTGTTCCTGCTACAGATTACCGATATTCATTCCTTAATGAAAGCTAAACTACCTTTTGCTAATTGAAGGAGGTTTATAAAAAGCAAGGGTTCTAGCTCATCAAAAATGGATTTATAGAAATTTAAATAACGATAAAGCTTTTTCAGTTTTTGGTTCAAGCGTTTTATCCTATTTTTGGCCCCCGGTTAAAAAAAAGGTCCTGTGACCGAGTGGCTAGGTAGAGCTCTGCAAAAGCTTCCACAGCGGTTCGAATCCGCTCGGGACCTCTGAAGTAAGGATTACAGAAATGTGATCCTTATTTATTTTTACTCCACTTTACTTTTACTCCTTGATTTTCAAAGTCTTATAACATTTTCCGCCGACTCCGGCTTCCTACCTTTATAGAGGCTTATTTCACTAAAAACACATAGTTGATCGAGTAAAAGATCGAGTAAAAATTAAGCCGCTATGAATTTTCCTATTAAACCTGTTTGCAACAGTCGTTTTATCCGTAAAGACGGAACTTGTTTGATTTACATTCAATATTGCTTTA
>NZ_JAOQAH010000067.1 GCF_025963695.1 Segetibacter sp.
GGAATACAGGAATTACGAAACCTGCACTTGCAGCAATAAATAAACGGGGTAAAATTCGTTTTGAAACTGGATTTGATGCAGATAAAGTGGTTATGAAACTTACCCCACCTATTGTCGTAAATGGTGACTCCATCGTTTCACAACCTGTAGCTGTGCAACTGAAGCATTATGTACCTGGAACAACTATCCGCTATACAACTGATGGAACCGATCCTGATAGCACAACCTCTCCCGTTTACAATAATGACTTGCAAATACAAAAAATATTTGAGCTAAAAACAAGAGCTGTTAAGTCGGGGTGGTATAGTAGCGATGTTATTTCACGTTATTTTTTTACCACTCGTTATCGGCCAGACAGTATAGCTCTCCTAAAGCCGGCAGATGCAAAGTATAAAGCCAAAGAAGGTAAAACACTCGCGGACCTTATAAAAAGCGAGCCTTCAAAAGGAACCGGTAAATGGCTTGGATTTCAAAATAACAATTTCGAAGGGCTACTAATATTTAAGGATCCGGTCAAAGCCTCATCAGTTACTTTAAGTTTGCTTAGGGATATTGGTGCTTCGATTTTTCCCCCAACCAGCATTGAAATATATGGCGGACCAGATAGGAATAAGTTAAGTCTTTTGGGCAAAGTTTTTCCAAAACAACCAATAAAAGGAGATCCAAATACCAATCTGCCCATCACTTGTGAGTTTTCACCAAGAGATCTACAATTCATTAAAATTGTCGCTACACCCTTAGCTAAAATTCCGGAATGGCATGGTGAAAAAGGAAAGAAAGGTTGGGTTTTTATTGATGAGGTTATGGTGAATTAAGAGAGGTAAATATAATTTGCAGCATTACAAACTGCCCAAAATAGATAGCACCGGCCTATGTCTATTTCAGAGTAGTGCCGGTGCCAATGTTTTAATTTTCAGTATTGTGTCACCACTAATTGTGCCAACTATATATTAGACCAAACGAATTTATTAGAGTTTAATTATTATTTCCTGCGAACTTTAATTACAAATTGCAGATATAAACTAATACCTGTTATTATTAAATCCTCTGTTATTATTGTTGTTTCTGTTGAAATTGCTGGTTCTTGGAGGTTGTTCTTCAGCTTCTTTTACCACTATTTTTTTTCCGCGCGGTAGGCCGGCCCCATCTAAAGCTTCGATTGTTTCCAGCGCTTCAGCTTTATTTTTCATATCTACAAAACCAAAGCCCTTGGTTTTCCCTGTTTCCCTGTCGATAACGATCTTTGCCGAAATAACTTCCCCGTACAATTCAAACATTTCTTTTAAATCTGTATCATCAAAGTCGTTGGGCAGCCCGGCAACAAAAAGCTTCATGTTATAAATTTGATGCAAATTACAATACTTGCACAAACTTAGACCATCTCATGTTTTATTTATTATTAAAGCAAGGAAGCCCGCTTAAACACAAACTACTTTTCCCGCAAGGGAATTAGCAACTACGTTTCTTGGGGAGATGCTCTTTAAACTTAGAAATATCAGGAGATAGAGTTCTGCCATTAACGATTCAGAAGCGGATTTGGATAAGAACCGGCGTTCTCTTCTTCACGTCCATCAAGGCAAACAAAGTCTTTCTCCACTAAAATTGAAATAGTTTTTCCATGCCCTGTTCTAACTTCGGCTTCAAAACCAACCAGTTCTGTCGAAGTCCAATTATCAGCCGTCATCTTTGGAACCAGTACTGTTGTTTCATTTAAGGCGAATCGCACACCTATTTCATCTAATTCAGCCACAGCTAATGCGAATTTCAATTGCTCATCTGTATGAATGCCAAATTCAATAACTTCATAAACCAGGCCTTTTTGTTGAAATTGTTTTACCTCAGGCTCTTTTAACCTAAACCTTATTTTATTGCCAGATATTCTCACTTTCATAATATAAAAATACTTACTTCTTAAAAAAAACCTAATTCAAATCCTTTCTAACCGTCAGCTACTTAAGTTAGCCCGAAACAATTAATTTCATTAAATGAAACACTTCCTGGCCGCCTTATTATTTATTATTGTCTGTCATGTTAGTAACGGTCAATATACCGTTAGGCTGGTGGTAAATGAGGTTGGTGCAAAAAAGCTAGAAGACGTGTATGTTGCGGGGAACTTCAATAACTGGAACCCAAGAGATGAAAAATATAAATTGAAACCATTTGGCCTTTCACGCCGTGCTATCATTTTGAAAGATCTTCCTGCAGGGAAATACGAATTTAAATTTACACGTGGAGGCTTTGATAAGGTTGAAACAACTGCGAAAGGTGAAGATGTATCGAACCATGAAATCACAGTAAAAGAAGATGTAGCACAAGATTTTAATATTCCCGGTTGGAAAGATGATTATCCTGATAAGCCTAAGCCTAATACTGCCACTGCACAGGTGAAGGTAATTGATACCGCCTTCGTAATTCCCCAGTTAAACAGGAAGCGAAGAATTTGGGCTTATTTGCCAAAAAGTTATGCTACCGGCACAAAGAAATACCCCGTCATTTACATGCACGACGGGCAGAATTTATTTAATGAACAAACAGCTCCTTTTGGCGAATGGGGTATAGATGAAACGCTCGATACATTAATTCGCCGGACAGGAAAAGAAGCAATTATTATTGGCGTTGATAATGGTGGAGATAAAAGAATGACCGAATACAATCCTTACGATTTTAAGAACGGAAAAGGAGAGGGGAGCCAGTACACAGATTTTCTTGCACTTACTTTAAAGCCTTATATCGATAAAAAGTTCCGCACTTTAAAAGACTCATCTCATACGTTTGTCGCCGGTAGCAGCATGGGAGGCTTGATTAGTTTATATGCTGTAGTTAAGTACCCGGCGGTGTTTGGGGGCGCAGGTATTTTTTCTCCCGCATTCTGGACTGCCCCCTCTATTTTTGATGAGGTTGCCAAAGCAGATTTAGGCAGAGCCATAAAAAGATTCTACTTCTATGCCGGGGGAAAAGAAGGTGAAGCGATGGTTCCCGACATGGATAAAATGATTGCAACAGTTGAGCGAAAGGGCAACTATGAAACCCGCAGGGTAATGAATCCCCTGGGCAAACACAATGAGGCCACCTGGAGAAAGGAGTTTGTAGACTTTTACCTGTTTATTATACGTTAGCCCCTTCTGTTAAGCCTACCCTACATATTCCCTATGAAAAAACTATTTGTCTTTCTGCTCTTGTTGATGTCTGCTACTTCATGGTCTCAGGATGTTGCTTTTGCCCGCCAGTTGGTTGATACGCTTACCTCCCCAGCTTTTTGGGGCCGGGGCTATACCAACAATGGAATGGTTAAGGCTGCCGCTTTTATATCGCAGCAGTTCTCTGGCTTTGGTTTAACTCCCATTAATGGTCAGTCATTCCTGCAGCCTTTTAGCTACCCGGTCAATACCTTTCCTGGTAGAATGGAAGTCTTAATTAACAATAAGAAACTCGTTCCTGGTAAAGATTTCATTGTAACACCAAATAGTCGCGGTGTACATGCAACGGGGAAACTCGAACAAAAAGACAGTACTCATTTTGTTAATCCCAATTATCGTATAATCGTTTCTCTCGAAGATAAACTAACCTGGTCCGTTGCTCCAGCTGCCGCTAATTACACCAGTATTCAATTAGACAAAAAAGCAGCCGGCGACATTCCAATTTCAATACGAGCTGACATAGAAAACCAGGAAGTGGCTGACTTTAAAACAGCCAATGTTTGCGGATGGGTCAAAGGAACCCTCTACCCTGACTCTCTCATTGTTATTTCCGCCCATTACGATCATCTTGGCGGCATGGGTGCAAGTACCTATTTTCCCGGAGCTAATGACAATGCAAGCGGAACTTCTTTATTGCTTGGCTTAGCTAAATATTATGCGGCTCATCCTCCGTTATACACCATTGCATTTATCTCTTTTGCAGGTGAGGAGGCCGGTTTGCTGGGCTCAAAATATTTTACTGAAAATCCTCTTTTTCCTTTAAAAAACATCCGATTCCTTTTAAACCTTGATCTCGAAGGAACCGGTGATGAAGGCATTACTGTAGTAAATGCTACTGAATTTTCAAAACAATTTGCTGTCCTTAATGCCGTAAACGATAGCACTCATTATCTTTCAAAAATAAATGCCCGCGGCAAAGCTGCAAACAGTGATCATTATTGGTTCAGCGAAAAAGGTGTTCCTGCTTTTTTTCTTTATACAATGGGGGGAATTAAAGCTTATCATGATGTTTTTGACAAAGCAGAAACGCTGCCTTTAAATGAATACGAAGATTTGTTTCAGTTGATTCTCAAATTCAATGAAAAGCTTATGAAGTAACTCATGAATGTGCAAAACGATAGGAGGAAGTTTATTAACCGGGCTAACAATATCTATATTGCTTCTGTTGCGTCGCACTCTTGTACTAATGTGGCAGCGGGCAGCAATGCGGAAAAAGATTTTTTTTCAAACCATTTAGAGTAAATCTCTACAACTATCGAAATACAAAAACGCCGTTTTATATCAATCAATAGTTCACTCCTTGCGCTTGCGCTTTTAAAATTGCCTTACCCTGTTTGCCTCTCGGGCGCACTATTGTCGAACCTCTTCCTCTAAACGTGTTTCTTTTCGGTTGTTTAAAACTTGCTATCTCTGCAAGGTTTGCATTTCCTGTTGCTTCCATTTTAGCATTGTCGGGGAGGGCAAATTGAACAGTGATATTCACTTCATGTATTACAAGCCGCGCCTCATCCAATATTTCCCGGTAACATAACAGAAGTCGTTTCAACCAGACCTTATCTGACTCCATCGGCTCTTAGTCTTATCTTGGTAAGCTTGCCTGTTGTTGCTTAACTCAATGAATCTACCTTTTGCCATCTTGTATCCCTTTAATACCCCTTTTTCATAAGGAACATTGAAAGTAGCAGTAAGTTTAGTCTGTGTTGAAACAGTTTTTTCTCCAACAACTTTTCCATTTAATTCAACTCGCATGGTAGCGAGCGTTTATTTTTAAAAGTAAAAGGTCTTAGTTGTTCACCGTTGTTATATACTCAGCATTTTTCTATTAACTTTTAATAGTTATATTTGAATGGCTTTTAGATATGGCACTTTCCTTACAAGTATTTTGGTTCCTGCTGTTAAAAGTAGGGGAGATATTAGGCTTTTAAGCGTTTCGGGTTTGAGCAATAATTACTTTCATTTATTCAAAGTGCTTTTGCTCTTATTTGCAACTTTTATACGCTTAAAATTCTCTTTAGTAATCATAGTCTTCCAAATCCAATCTCGCTAATTATTCTATCAAAGATCTAATCCTTTTCATTGGAAATCCTCTTGTAAGTTTTTATTTAGACTTTATTCTTTTAGATTTTTTAATTCAGATCCAAGAAATGAAAATGTGCAGTTGTAGCCATTTTTGTTCTAATAAAAATCAATGGATATATTCTTATTGAAGCAAGAATTTAATCAATAAACTGATAACGGAATAAGACGCATGTATGGTAATGTTAATAGCTGAAGACGATCCATTAATATCGATGACCCTCGAAACTTTTTTTACTAAAGAAGGATATAAAGTAATAAGTACAAACAACGGAAGAGAGGCGATGTTGAAAATTGAAGAGCATCTTCCTGACATAATTTTAACAGATGTAATGATGCCTTTCTATTCTGGACTCGAAATTATCGCCAAAATAAAAAGTGGCTTCAATAAAAAAATTATTGTAGTAGTGCTCTCTGCTATGGGGCAGGAAAGTGCTGTGAAGGAGGCATTTGAATTAGGAGCAGATGATTATGTAACAAAGCCGTTTAGTCTTGCCGAGCTTTCTCTTCGTGTCAAGCGCCTGGTTAAAGTAAGGGGGCGCAACACCGTATTGCAACTAGATGAAAAGTTTTGACGAATGCTTGTGTTGCCGGTTCATTTTTCAAACCGATTCAAACTGTATAAAATTAATGAGCGCCATTTTCATTTTTTCTAATGGTGATAAAAATCGTTTTTTGCGAGTTTCTTTTACCCTGATTCTTTTCCTCAGTTCCTTTTCTTTATTTCCTCAGAAAAAATCTGGTACAACTAATGTTTTCCCTAATGTTCATCTTAAACATATAGTACTACCTCACGAAACATTCACCACTATTGGTCAGCTGTATGGTATACGTGGAGAAGATATAGCCGAGTACAATAACCTGGAATACTATGATGAGGAGGTTATACCAAAATATGTAACCATACCATTATCAAAGCAAAATTTCTCAAAAGAAAAAAGGGTCTTTTCTAATGAGCTGCTGGTGCCTCTTTACTATATCCGCGGAAACGCTAAAACATTATTTCGACTTAAAAAGAATGGCCCTAATAAAATGGTAAGACGGGTTAACGGAAGGATACTTCTGGCTGGCTACCTGCATACAACAAAAGTAGACCAGAAAGTTTTTCAAATTGCTTCACCGGGTACTCCTGAACCAACTGCAATAGTGGGTTATAGCAAAAGAAAGGATACGGTTTCAAACACGAAACAAAAGGATAAATTTTCATTAGCATCAAATCAACAAACTACTCCGGTTGCTACCGTAATTAAAAATAAGGCTAACTTTTTAAGTAAAGGCGCTCCTTTAATAACAAGGTTGCCCGAAAAAAAAGAAGCCTTCGCAGAAGTAATTGAACCTCAGCCAAGGTCAGTGTCGCGGGTACAAAAAGTTTTATTTCTTGTAAAAGTCCAACTTTCTATCTCCATTTTTTTGGTGGCACTAATATTCTTGTATACAGCAATAAGAAATAGAAAAGAGATATTAAATGCAAAATTAAACGGCTCTATAAGGAAAGTTTTGATTGATGAGATACTCGGCGGCAATTCATTTTCCGGAAGAATAAATAAAGCGTTGTCAACTTCTCTTTTTCTAAAAAAGCAACTTTCTAAAAAGGCAAACCGGCAGTTTATAATAGATGAAATAATCAATGGACGGAAAAGTATAAAAGGTGAGGTAGGAGATAACTTTCTAAAATTATACTTAGCACTAAACCTTGATAAGGACTCTGCTAATAAGCTTAAAAGTAAAAACTGGAATAATGTTGTAAAAGGAATTCAGGAGTTGGCAATAATGGAGCAGAACCATAAGATGACGGAAATCTTCCGCGAAATAAATAGCAAAAATGAATTTATTAGAATGGAAGCGCAAAGCGCTTTATTACGACTTTCGGGCTTCGGCGGCCTATGGTTTTTAAACGTCTTAAACTATCCCATATCCGAGTGGCAGCAAGTGAAGTTATTAAGTATCCTGGCTACTTCCCCTGTTTCTGATATTCCTGATTTACGTCTATTACTTGATTCTCCTAACCAGTCGCTTGTAATTTTTACGCTTAAGCTTATTGGTCTTTTTAAACAACGAACAATGCATAATGAAGTCGTAAAGGCTTTGGGGAACAAGAGTGAGGCTATTCGTTTTTTTGCGGTTAAATGCCTCAAAGAGATACATAATGAGTATACGGCCAGTGTACTCATCAGAAGGTTTGCAACAGAGACCAGAAGAAATAAAATAGCTATTGTAAAAGTTATAGGAGAAATAGGAGACCAGGGGCAAACGGATTTTTTACTGGATGTATTATCTCTTGGTGATGATACATTTAGAATTTTGGCTGCGACTGCTTTAAGCAAACAAGGTATAAAGGGCAATTATTTACTTGAAGAATACTGTGATAAGATAGGTGGCCAGTATTCTGAAATTTTACTTCATACAAAATCAGCCGTTTAATGATGATATGGTTTGAAATTCTGGCGGGTATCCTTACTGACATTTTATACTTTTACTGCGCCTGCATGCTGGTTTTTTACGTCCTGTTTGCAATGATTTCGATAGGCGAGACTCTGAGAAATTACAAGAAGAACAATTCTACTGATTATTCCTTACTGGCTACATCTGAACACGGACCATCTGTAAGCATAATAGCTCCCGGGTATAATGAAGGTGTCGGAATAATAGATAATGTGAGATCGCTACTGGCCATGTATTATAGTAACCTGGAAATTATTATTGTGAATGACGGCAGTACAGATAAGTCTTTGCAAAAATTAATTATAGCGTATGAACTATATAAAGTAGATTTTTTTGTTGAAAAAGTTCTTCCAGCAAAACAAGTGAGAGGCGTTTATAAAAGCATAAATCCGGTATATAAAAAATTGATTGTTGTTGATAAGGAAAATGGTGGAAAGGCCGACGCATTAAATGCAGCTATCAACATTGCATCGAAAGATTATATTGTCGCTATAGATGTTGATTGCATTTTAGAACAGGATGCGCTTCTTAAGATTATTAAACCTCTTATTGATTATCCTAAGGTTAGGGTAATAGCATCTGGCGGAGTGGTAAGAATTGCAAACTCTTGTGTGGTAGAAGATGGAAAGTTGGTGAAGGTAAATTTGCCAAAAAACTATCTTGCCCGGGTACAAACTCTTGAATATCTGCGCTCCTTTTTGCTAGGACGAATGGCATGGACCCGGTTGAACGGCCTGCTGTTAATTTCGGGCGCTTTTGGCGCTTTTGATAAAGAAATTGTAATTAAGTGTGGTGGATATAATACCAATACCGTGGGAGAGGATATGGAACTGATCGTGCGTATGCGAAGATATATGGTGGAGAAAAATGAACCCCATTGTGTCAAATACATTCCAGATCCGCTTTGTTGGACTGAGGCGCCGTCAACTTACAAAATACTGGGGCGACAGAGAAACCGATGGATGCGCGGAACGATAGAAACATTATTAGCTCACAAAATAATTTGCTTCAACAAGCGTTATGGACTGATGGGCTTTGTCAGTTATCCTTATTGGTTCTTTTTTGAAATGCTTGGACCGGCTGTTGAGTTTATAGGCTTCATAATATTTCTGTCAGCTACAATTCTTGGAATAATAAAGTGGTCATTTTTCTTTTCCATGCTTTTATTCATGATTTCGTTCGGCTGTATGTATTCAGCTTTTGCTATTTTAATGGAAGTCCTGAGCTATCATCAATACAAGCGACCTTCAGATATTTTAAAACTTTTATTGGTTGCCATAACAGAGCCTTTTTTGTTTCACCCTTTCATGGTTTGGTCCAGTATAAGGGGAATTACTGATTATTTTAGAAATAAGAAAAGTTGGGGTGAAATGACAAGAAGTGGTTTTGGTACCGACATTTCAGAACTAAAACCGGGCATTTTAAATGCACACTACAGGAAAGTTTAAAAGAATATCAAACCGGTTATTTGATGTATTTGCATCTTTTGCTTTATTGTCTATTGTATGTTTAGTCATAGTGCTGCTGCTTCGTTTATTTGAGCTTGTTTATAATTTGCACATACATTCAACTAAAGTCGACTTATTTAATCTTTATGGTTCTGCTTTAGCAACAGACTTGTTTTTTTGGTTGAGGTTTTCTGCAATTCAGCTTTTTATTTTCTTTCCGTTATTCTTTCTTTATCAGAAACTGAGTAAAATTGTTTTTGCTGTTATCGCATTCATTTATCTACTGCTGCAACTATCTCTTACTTTATATTTTTCGCAGTCTTTAGTACCATTAGGTGCCGATGTGTACCGTTATTCGTTGGCTGATATAAAACAAACGGTTGGTGCTTCTGGTAGCATTTCCATTCCACTGGTTTTGGGTATTATTGTTTTGATTGCTGGCTGCCTGGCTGCTTTCCATTTCATTCCTGATAAAATAAAATTGGGTAAAAGAACACGCATCTCAATTGCTATATTAACTGTTATATCTGTAACTCTTAGTTCCTTCGTTGTTATTCCCAGGCCTGCTCAAGGTTCTGAGTTTGTCAACAACCTTTCCCTTAATAAGACTGATTTTTTTTTAGCTCAAACCCTTCAACATTTTTTTCCTGAAGAAAATGAAACTGATATTTATGCTGACGCTTATATTGGCGATTACAATAAAAAATCTTCGATAGCAAAATTTGAATATGTAGATGCAGCGCACTATCCATTCTTGCACAAAGACAGTAGCCGGGATGTTTTATCTCCTTTTCTGCGCCAAGAAAACCTGCCGCCAAACATCGTGATATTATTGGTAGAAGGACTGGGAAGAGCGTTCGCTAATGAAGGCGCTTACCTTGGAAATTTTACTCCTTTCATAGATTCCCTTGCTAATAAAAGCTTGTATTGGGAAAATTTTTTAAGCGAGGGAGGTAGAACGTTCGCCGTACTACCGTCTGTCGTTGGTTCATTACCTTTTTACAAAAATGGTTTTGCCGAAGCGGGGGATAATATGCCTCGTCATCTTTCTCTGATCAGTCTCCTTAAATTGAACGGCTATCATACTTCTTTTTATTATGGTGGAGATTCGAAGTTTGATAATATGCAGCTGTTTTTAAAGAAGAGTAACATTGATGAGGTAAACGATGAGAAGACTTTTGGAGCAGGGTATACATCGATGCCGAAAAGCCCCAACGGTTTTTCGTGGGGTTATGGCGACAAAGAGTTGTTTAGAAGATATTTTGACACAAGGGTGGCTCCTTTAAAAAGCCCCTTCCTGGATATCATCTTAACTGTGTCGACCCATACTCCTTTTTTAGTTAACGAACAGCAGAAATATCTCAATAAGTTCGAAGACCGGCTGCAACAGTTAGGTTTTGAAGAGGATAAAAAGAAGGAGTATAGAGACTATAGGTATCAATACTCCAGTATTTTGTTTACTGACGACGCTATCAAAAACTTTATTAATACTTACTCTAAACGGGCTGATTTCAATAATACTATCTTTTTCATAACCGGCGATCATAGAATGCCGGAAATACCCATGGCGAGTAAAATAGACCGTTATCATGTACCATTATTAATTTACTCTCCTCTACTTATAAGAACTGCAAAAATCTCTTCGATTTCAACGCATTTTGATATTACCCCTAGTATACTGGCTTATATAAAAGCCCACTACCCGGTGCAATTACCTTCCCTGGTTTCATGGATGGGTAGTGGTCTTGACACAACCCGTTCATTAAATAGTGTGCATGCTTACCCGTTGTTGCAGACGAAGACAGAATTGGTTGACTTTTTGGAAGGCGACAATTTGTTGAACAACTCGCAATTATTCAAATTAAAGCAAGGACTAAAATCTTCCCCGGTAGAGGATGAAGCACAGGTTGCGGCAATGCTACATTCGTTTAACGAGTTTAAAAAGAAGAATGAAAGTGTTATTAAGGGCGCTCCACTTTTACCCGACTCAATCTACAGCCGTTATTTCCCGCGGTAAGTTTTAATCTTTTTGTAATAGTTACCAAGAATTGTTGACATTAAAGGACGGTAAAAAGTCCAGAAGAAGCTGCTGCTTTCCATTGTGTCATCTTCGTTGTATAGAAAGCTTTTGAAAGCTGAGATCCATTTGTAATGGGAAGAAGAAGAGGAAAGTTTATTTGTAGAACAAAAGCTTCCTGAGAAATAGTGAAACCCATAATCATCTCCCTCGTGGCTAATGATGGCCGGTATGTTTAACGGGATGTTGTGTTGAACAAGTTGTTCTCGACCTTTCTGAGTATAGCTTATATTGAAATTAGCCACTACTTTATTAATTGCGGTATCTGGGATAATGATATCAAACCAGAAGGGGAATTTCACGTTATCATCTACCTTGAAATAGTTTTGCTCCGACTTTGCTATGCTAATAAATGGCACAGGGTTATTTAGATGAACAAGGTCTTCTAAAACAACAACTTCTCCCATTGTGCTAACAAAAGCAAGCCCAGGCTTTGTAAAAGGCCACTTGCCTGCATTTCTAAGTTTGTAGTTATTGACAACCCACATCGGCAGGTCTTTATTTTCCACCGGATCAAGGGATTCGAAATAACGGCATGTCCAACCGCTACATTTAAGTCCAAATGCAGTTTCAAATTGCTTTCTTATTTCAATTGGCGTTGGAGACTGGAGGGTATTGTATTCAGCAATAATTAATTTCTTTTTGCTTTTGATCTTTTTTAAAAAATCAAGATCTTGTTGACTCATCCCTCCATATATAATACCGGTCCCTTTATTGACATCGTTATTCTGGTCTGCCAAATCATTACTGTAAACTCCATAGGTATCCACATAATAGGCAAGATCACAGTCGTCACTCAACTGCTCCAATTGAGCGGAAGAAAAACGTTCAAGTCCTTTTATTTTATACTCAGATTTTTTTATTGGAAAAAAACCGTAGTAATCGTTACTAACATCATAGCTTTTCTTATGTGTTTTACTATATTTCTCATTGTTTAAAATCCATGTAAGTGCCATGTGGTGTCGGCCTTCCCGCATTGACTCTGTCTTGTCTACGATTGCCAGTACTAACTTTTTATTTGGCGTAATAAGCCAGGCGCCCCACATGCAAAAAGGAATTGAAATAATGCCGACGACAGAGAAAAAAAGAAATTTTCTTTTCATTTGTTTCTAGAACCTCACCTGGTAACTTATTCCGGTTAACAATTGGTTGCCCTTAGTATTAGGCCTGTATTCCTGGTTCATCCAGCCTGCATCTATTGTAAGTAGATATTTTTTTTTGAATTCGTGCCTAAATCCTACAGTAGCTTTTACTGTAACGAGTTTCTCGAATTGTTTGTTGTTCAACAAAACAGCAATTGACTCATCGGGAGAAATGCCGTGGCCAAGTGTGAGCAAAAAATAATCGTCTGCACCCCCGTAGTAATATCGGGTGGTAAAGTTGTAAGTGTGGGAGGTACTTTGTTCTCCTGGTGTTATGTACGTACGGGCAGTAAATAGCCAGCTTTTGTAATACTTACTTACTGCACCGGTGTAAATTAGAGTTGCATCGGAAAAGTATAAATACCTTAATCCAACTTCACCTTCAAAACTTTGTGGCAGTATACTATAAAGGGAGAAACCGCCTCTGTATTTTGGAAATACTCCTACGTTACTTGAATATGCTCCACTTATGTAACTATAGAAACGCTTCGAAATGTGTGGATAGGCGTCCACTTCATATTGTAGTCCGCTTGTTTGAAAACGATTAGCATAATTAAGATGGGCCCCTATAGATCCTAAATTAGTTTGCCTGCTATAGTCCAAACTGCCTATGTGCCACGGATCGCTAAACTGTTTATCAAAATAGTTATACTCGTATGAAACACCGATCTTGTTTTTCAAAACTTCATCTTTATTCCGTTGGAGTAATGCCCTTGCTTCTGTATTTGTCCGGTCAATTTTTAAAAGTTTCTCTAATACTTCCTGCGCTTCGGCCGGCCTTTTCAGAGCCCTCAATATTTTCACTTTCCTTATTAAAAGGTCTTTAGAAGTGCCATAGTAAGATAGGCCCGTGTCGCATACTTCCAAAGCCTTTGAGTATTGCTCATTCCAATATCGAAGGTCACTATAGGCCACATACACTTCTTTATTGTCTCGATCATGTTCAACTACATAGGTAAACTGAGTAATGGCGCTATCCAGTTTATCGGTCCATGTATAAATTCTGCCTGCAAAAACTCTTATATCACTATAATCCGGGCTTTTTCTTAAGGCTTGAAAACAGAGTTGTAATGCAGTAGTATAATCTTTCTTATCAAATGCTGTCCGTCGGGCCTGCTCAAAAAGTTTGTCCGAGTCTAATTCCTTGACTTGAACAACAGTTGTATCAGGGCCGATAGGTACACTAGGCGCATTACCTGTTATTGGCTTTATAGTATCTGGCTGTGAAGGTAATCTCGAAGGAGTTGGCTGGTCTTTTCTCACTTTCAAATAACCTACAATTAATTTGTCGCCGGTTTTGACAGTCCTGCTGCCAAGTACATTAATTCTTTGAATGGTGGTATCCGAAATACCGTACTTTTTACTTATTAAACTGATCAAATCATTTTGCCTTACTAAATAATAGATGGGGATATAATTGTTGAAGGAATTTGCCCCCGGGAAATGGTGAAAATTGGTGGTTGTTGCAGGAATTTTAAGTACCCGGCCAGCAGGTAGGTCAGCGCCAAGATGGAGTTTATTGGAAGAAGCAATTATATTGGGCGAAAGGTTGTAAAGTTTTGCCAGGCTTGAAAAACTTTGGCCTTCTGCAACAGTATGATTGAAATATAAATCGGGAAAATTGCCTGAAACTTCAAAGGAAGGTGGTTGAGCAGATAAGTGAGAACAAGAAAACAAAATCGCAACAAGTATAAATTTCTTCATCATTAACTTTACTGGTTATAATAAATGTGAGGTATGTCAATTGGCCTGCATGCTCAAGTTTTTATCAACTAGTACCTCAAAACTTTACTTTATCCCTTCTACAAGCATTTCCTTTTCATCCTGCAACGGACTTAGTACTTAAGATGAAAGGTTTTGATCTTCGTACACACGCACATAATCAATGATAAAAGTTTGTGGAAAAATTGAATCGTCAATACCATTTTTACCGCCCCAACTTCCACCTACGGCCAAATTGAAGATCAGGTAAAACTTGCCATTGAAAGGCCAGTGCAAGGGCGGCCTGTCGGCTTTGTCATAAAAGTGAAACAGCTTATCATCTACATACCATTCTAATCTTTCTGGCGTCCATATTAATCTATAAATATGAAAAGCATCAGAAGCATCGAAAATAGTAGTACTGTTTGAACTGGTTATTATAGCATTGCTTGTTTTATTTCTCCTGACGTGGGCTGCGCCCGTGATTTCTCCCGGAGTATATCCTACATTTTCCAGGATGTCTATTTCTCCATCGTCGGGCCAAATGCGAGGCTCCTTTGAAGACAACATCCAGCAGGCTGGCCATAAACCTCTCCCTGTTGGGATCTTCGCTCTAATTTCAAATTTCCCGTATCTGAAATCTTTTTTTCCCTTTGTTACCAGCCGGGTTGAAGTGTAATTATTTGCCTCAAACTTTTCTCTTATAGCTTTAATAGATAGGTTACCCTTTAATACTTCTACATTTTGTTTTCGTTGTTTAGTGTAATACTGTAACTCGTCGTTACCCCATCCTTCGCCGCCTGTATCGTAATTCCATTTTGTAGAATCTGGTAAACCTTCATAATTGAATTCGTCTTTCCAGGTTAGTTTCCATTTTGGTTTGTGCTTTAATTTATTAAGGCTGATAAAAGATACCAGCATGCCTATGGCCAGAAGTGATACTAACGCTCTGATAAGTTTTGTTTTCAACGTTTTATCTTTTTTCTCTTGCTCATTGCGGTAATTTTTAGTTAGACTTTTAATTGTAATTGGCGCAGAGGAGTAAGTACCACTTAAAGTTTATTCTCTAAGGATGTTCTTTCTATCTTATTGGTTGCTTTACGAAATGCTGATGTATGCATATGCTGCATCCGTTCGTTTTTATTGATGCTTCTGACTGGGGCAAAAGTACAAGAGTGCGACGCAACCGAAGATTCACCTGCGGACAATGCCCGGTACCTAATTTCCTACTACTTTTTTGAAATTTATTTGCTTTGATATTGGCTGAAGTGTAAATGTTAGTGCGGGTCTTTGTGTTATAAAATGCGTCAATTCTTCAAAATGAAACTTCTTAAAAAAGTTCTTTAGTCCTTTTACCTAATCAAAGTGATGGTACCCTTCTTTACTATTTTTCTACTTTGAGTGTTTTCCAGTTCAATATAATAGACATAAGTATCCGCCGCTTGTGGCTGGCTATTTATTTTGCCATCCCAACCCTCGCTACTTTCTTTTGCAGTAAAAACAACTTGTCCCCAACGATTATAAACATGAAACTTAATAAGGCGATATCCATCTGCTGCAAATACTTTGAATAGATCGTTTGTTCCATCACCATTGGGCGTAAAAGCGGTGGGAATGTACACGTCTCTGTAAACTTTTACAACGGCAGTTGACATAGAGGTACCGCAACCAACGGTAGACGTTGCAGTAAGTGTGTATTCGGTGTTTTGACGAGGGGAAACTTTTGGTGCCACCAGTTGGGGATTATCGATGGAAACAGAAGGACTCCAGGAGCTATTAATTGCCGTTCCGGCGATGGAGGCGTTTAGTAAAACGGTGTCGCCAATAACAATTGTTCTGTCGGGGCCTGCGTTGGCAACCGGATTTCTAAAAACATTTATCTTAACCTCTGCAGAATCCATGCAGCCAAAGGTGTTGGTAACAATAACCTTATATAAGGTGGAGTCGCGAGGTGAGGCAACAGGATTAGGTATCGTATCATTTGAAAGTCCCGTGGCCGGGGTCCATTTAAAAGTACCTGAACCAGTAGCTGACAGCGCGACGGAGTTTCCTTCACAAATTGAATACAACGTCTGGGTGGCTATAGTTGTAGAAGGAAAAACATTTAATTTAAAAGTATCAATTGAAGTGCAACCAAAATAAAATGATTGGTTGAGGCGGTAAATGCCGGTGTCTGCGTATTTGATATTAGGTACAATAGATTTTGGATCGGTTGAGGAGTAGCCATTTGGGCCGGTCCATTGAATGGCAAGTGCGGACGGGTCTGTTTCTGGTAGGCGTAAATCTTTGCTGATGCATCCAACTACATCTTGTGGTGCACGGTGCGGAGGTATAGGATGTACTTGGGTATAAATGGGATTGGAAACTACACGGCAATTAAGCGAACCTATGTTCTGCCGCTCTGCAACAGCCATCCGGTAAAGAATAGTACCGATACTTCTGCGGGGGATTGCATAAGATAAAGTGGTTATGCCCGGCATATCTCTCCAGGTATTACCTCTATCAACGCTGTTTTGCCACTGCACTACGGGATCTCTAAATCCATTGGAGTAAGAACCGTTAAGGATAAAAGGATTGGCATAATCGGCGCAAACGTTTGCCGGTTCTGTTTTTCCATCAATTGTTGCCTGCACTGCCGGACCGCATACACTTAGGGTGATGTCATCTACCACAAATGCATTTCCGCAGCCCCGTTCAGGGTCGGTGGAAAGTGTAAGAATAACTGCATCTACATTGGGCGGTGTAGTGAAAGTTAAACCGTTCTGTTGCCAAATTCTTCCATCCCTTACGGGAAGCTTTCCGCTTGTAGAAGTAGCTAAGACGACTCCTGATATTGAGGAAACCGTAAAAGTAATGTCTGGTAAAAGGGGGTTGCCGCCGCAGGCCAGGTTACCCATAACATTGGCCAGCCATGCGGAGTATTGGTACGTTGTATTTGGACATAACGCGGTTGCTGTATCTAGATGTATAATTACCGGAGAATGCGTGAGACCTAGAGCCCATGATGCATTTACTAACATGTACTGCCCGTTAACATCGCGAGTATGATCTCCGGCTAGCATGTGCCAGGAGCGAGCCTGGGGGTTTTCGCCACAACCAAAGATTAAGTTTCGAATGGTATATGATCCGGTATCAAATGGGCAGCCGCCAACAAAAGATAAGGAAGTTTTCTTCGTGGATAGAGGGGCCTGACTAGTGCCAAAGGTGACATTTACAATAGGATCGCCGGAACCGCCATTGCAAACTTGTGCTTTAAGTGAGATGGAAATAGAAAAGATTAATAAGAACAGGAATAAATAAATCTTCATTGTAGCATTAATCTTAGTATTTCAGTTTGCCTAAATAAACTGTTAATGGATGAATATAAGCCGATTTTGTTATTTCCCTTATAACCAATCATCATAAAAAAATCTTTTTCAGTTGGATATTGCCTTTTATAGGTGGAAAACGGAAAGCATTGAAAATGCCTTTCATCAGAATGAACCCTACCGTAATCTTTACCTATTTGTTATAAAAAGTCAATGTCTTATAAATACGGTCTCCATGAATTGTTATACCGGTAATTGTAATCTTATAAGTAGTCGGAATGTCACTGGTGAAAAAGCTGAGGCTAACCGGTTCTTGTGTACCGGTTAAAACGCTGCCATTCCAGTAGATAGTGGAACGATTATCAACTTTCGGGATAGCTTTTACCTCTTTTATATCGTAATTAATAAGTGGAAATGGTGAAGGTTTCGAAATTCCTTTTACAAAAAAAGTTTGCAAACCATTTGCGTCACGTTTAAAATTGTCGCGGCGGTTATGCCCCATGTTTACAAGTATTACACCGTTTCCGCCCCTCATACCATAATTAGAACCTTCAGGCCCCTTCAGGATTTCTATGAAATCTATATCCTTTGGATTGATTGAATTTAAAGTTGCAATCACCGGGCTTTCATTTACGTTAGTGATAGCCGGCGCTTGTACTCCATCTATAAGAAGCAGAGGTTCAGAAGTAGCATCAGGTTGTTTCATTGAGGTAAGACCGCCTATAACCAAAAATCGATTCAACATGCGAACACCTGAGGCATTTTGTATAATGTCACCAACGTTTCTTCTTTCATCCAACTGATCACCGGCAATAATAACGGATGTAGGACTTACTCTTAAAGCTTCATTATAAGTTGCATCTTTTTTCTTTTTTTCTCTAACGGTTACTGTGCTTAGCAGCTCTTTTCCTATGTAGGCCGGAGTTGTGTCGAGGTAAGCACTTCTATATTTACTTGTAAAAACGGGGTTGAATGGAAAGTAATGTTTTAGTTCAATAGGTGTTCTGAAACCTGGAAAGGTCAGTGCCTCTCTTTCGATCTGGATATTTTCTGTAGCGCTGTTGATATTGCGTGTGTGAATGGCAAACTCAGCGCTATCGCTATAGTCATAAACCGGAAAGATAAATTTTCCGGCATTGTCTGTTGTATCGATCAGAAAAGTAGCCTTGCCGTCATTTGATATAAGGGATAAGATTTTATTTGGTGCCGGGATGCCTTTTGCATCCATTGCTTTGCCTTTTATAAACAGGAGATTATCATCGTAGCTATAGTTTTGTTTCGCATTATGACTGGCACTTTTAGGGTAAGTGTTATTGATTAAAACCATCATGAGATCTATCTCATCCTCATTCATATTCCTTAAAATACCTGGAGGTGAGTTATTAACCTGCTTTGAAATACTTAAGGGACCGGACATCAGCTCCTCAGCGGGAATTGCAAATGCAGAATCTGTAACTGCAACAGAAAGCAGCGCCGGAATTGGCTGATGATTAGCATCAGCAACTGAAATATTTAAGGCTACTTTTTCTCTTTTCGAAAATGTATTTTTAAGCAGGGTGGAGGTTACTGATACGTTATGTTCCTTTATGTAAATACTCCTTTCACTTAATAGTTTGCCGCCATTATAAAGTAAGTAAAAAGTGGCGATGCCTTCCGGGAATTTGTGCTCTGGTATCGATACTTCATATTGGCCCCGACCTATGGCCACGTAACACAAACTATCTTTACTTACGCCGATCAGGTAGGTAACCGCATTCTTTTTAAAAATACTATCTTCTAATAATACTCTTAATGTTTTACCTCCAGTTCCTTGTTGTAAAACAGCTATTTGGCCCGTGAAGAAGTCAAATGGAGGCAAGGGATAACTTACCTCTTTTCCATTTACGTTTAAGAAAGCTTTGTATCTTCTTAAGTAGGACGGTGTGAAATTAAATTTTGCAAGCCCCAGATTGTTAGAAGTGAAACGGGCAATAATTGTGTCTCGAGTGTCTTTGACAACTCCTTCGGTGGCTAGAGGATTGCCCATTGCATCCTTTATTGAAACCGCAACAGTGGAATTTGCTCCTGTTATAATGCTGCCGCCTTCGGGGAAAAAGTGTATTACCGGTTCTCCATTTGGAGATGCATTTGTTGCTGTGAAATTTTTTGTTATGACTCTACCATTTGAACCTACTACGTATATTGGTTTTATAGCAGCATTGTTAGAATCTCCTTCTGCCATTTGTCTTGTATAAGCTCGTAACCAGTAGTAGCCAGGGGGGATGGTAGCTGGTAGAATAATCTTAGAATTAAGTTGCTGTCTGGTCGCATCGAGCAATAGCGAGGTAACGGCACTGTCTTTTTCGTTCACGAGGTCTACAAACAAATATTTGCTTTGCCTGGTTACTTTCTGAGAGATGGAGTTTACAAGGAAACTTCTAAACCAAATAGTTTCTCCGGCTTTAAAGATTGATTTATCTGTTTCCAGCAATGCCTTTGGCCGGCCCTGTTTCCGGATGTCAGTAATTAACTTTCCTGAAACTGAGTCCAAAAAATCCTGAAGCGGATGTTGGGCATGGGCGAAAACAGCAATTAAAAGAGACGCAAACAAAAGCAGTTGTTTTTTCATTATGGCAAATATTTATAGCAACATTTTTTTTACAACTGCTTTGGCTTAGTCCCTGCGCAGCCTTTGCTTTCGGCTTATGACTTTAATGAAACCCCAACTAATCTTTCATTTACCGTTTAAACCGGTACTTAAAATAAATAAGTATCAGAGAAAGAATAAAGACGACCGTATTAGCAACTATGACGGGCCCACTTGCAATTGCAAATGCGTACACAAGCCAGACCATAGTACTTAAAACTACGATTGATATCATCCAAATACTAAGGTCGCCAACACTTTTGGTTTTCCATGCTTTGTATACTTGCGGAATAAAGGTGATTGAGGTTAGAAACGAACCGAAATAACCAATGTAATCAAACCAATGAAGTTGGTAGGCAGGTATTTCAAGTAAATTGATTGACAAGTTTATCATTGTAAATGTTGCGTGGCGGGTGAATAAGGATATGAGAACTGATAGCGGAGGAGCCAAAGCCTCGGAATGTTATATTGTTGAAGTGATTGCGACGCAACGATGTTGCTATGAAAGACCGTGGCAGGTATTGAAATTTCTATTAAAAAAAACTCCCCAAAAGGGGAGTTTTTTTAAAAATTATTTTTCCATTTGTTCAATCACTTCTGCGGTGACGCCTGTAAAGCTAAACCCGCCATCGTGAAACAGGTTTTGCATGGTAACCATTTTGGTTAGGTCGCTAAACAAAGTGACGCAATAATTGGCGCAGTCCTCAGCAGTTGCATTGCCAAGGGGACTCATTTTTTCTGCAAATGAAATAAAGCCTTCGAAACCTTTTACGCCACTTCCGGCGGTAGTACGGGTAGGAGACTGGCTGACAGTGTTGATCCGCACTTTATTCTTTTTCGCATATTGGTAGCCAAAACTTCTGGTAATGCTTTCAAGTAAAGCCTTTGCATCGGCCATCTCGTTGTAATCAGGAAATACTCTTTGCCCCGCAATGTAGGTGAGCGCTACTACGCTTCCCCATTGGCTAAGTGCGTCCATTTGATAAGCGAGCTGCAACACCCGGTGAAAACTGATAGCCGAAATATCGAGAGTCTTATGTGTAAAATCGTAGTTTAAAGCTGTGTAATGGTTGTTTTTGCGCATGTTCATACTCATGCCTACGCTATGTAATATAAAATCAACTTGTCCTTCAAAATGTTCCATACTCTTTGTCAGCAAATTCTTTAAATCATCGTTGCTGGTAACATCGGCAGGAATGACAGGGGCATTTCCACACGTTTCTGCAAGCTTGTTTATTTCACCCATCCGTAAAGCGATCGGCGCATTTGTTAACACAATTTGTGCTCCTTCTTCATAACATTTTTCTGCAATTTTCCATGCAATTGACTGGTCGTTTAATGCACCGAAAATGATACCTTTCTTTCCCTTCAATAAGTTGTATGCCATTACGAGTTGATTTTGTTTTTATTAACAAGTGGTAAAAATAGAAATTCAATTCTTATTCTGAAAAAAGAATGTAAAATAGAGCAAGATGGAACACACATGAAAAAGGGGGACACGGATGCCCCGGATAAGAAGGGCTTTTAATAAAGAACAAATTCCCGGATCATTCCCCAGGCCGTGTCATCCGTGTGCCAGGTATTCAAACTTCTTAATTCATAACCATTTCACGCGCATTTTCTAACGCTGCGGCGGTTGGTTTTTCGCCGCTAAGCATTTGTGCGATTGCGGTTATTCTTTCATCTTGCGACAATAGCCTGATGTTGGTTTTAATTGCATCACCTTTAATTTCTTTGTAGACGAAAAAGTGTGCGTCTGCTTTACCCGCAATCTGAGGCTGGTGCGTAATGGTAATTAATTGACGGTTTGAAGAAAGGTCTTTCATTATGAACCCCACCTGTTTTGCTGCTTCACCAGAAATGCCCGTATCTATTTCGTCAAAAATAAGGGTGGGTAGATCAATAGATTGTGCGACGAGAGATTTTATGCACAGCATTAATCGACTAAGTTCGCCGCCACTTGCAACTTTACGTATTGGTTCAAATCTATTGCTCTTGTTTGCGTCAAAAAGAAATTCAATTGCATCGTGTCCGAAAAAATTTAAAGGCGCAGGTTCCACCTGAATTTTCAGCCTTGCATTAGGCATACCCACCTGATGTAGAAGAGCATTTACTTTTTGTTCAAGAGATGGTATTTCTTTTTTTCTCCTGGTTGAAATGGTTTTTGCCGCGTCTTCTGCTTTTTGAAATAAAGCCTTTACTTCATGTTCTTTCGATGAAATAGTCTCATCAATATTTAGTACCGCTTCCAGTTTTTGCGATAGCTCATTTCTTATTGCGATAAGGTCGTTTGTGGTTTGAACGCCGTGCTTCTTGAGCATTTTGTATCCCGCTGACAGACGTTCGTTCACCTGGTCAATTTTTTTCTGGTCGAAATTGGTTTGGTCGTTCAGACTTTCTACTTCGTCTGCAATGTCCTGCAGTTCTATTTGTGCACTTTGAAGTCTTTTAATCAATTCAGGCAAATCTTTGTGATATCCCGAAAAAGCATTTAGCTGATTAGCGAGTATTTTTAGCTGCGGTACAATCGGCTGTTCGCTTTCCTTTAATTCAAAATATACTTTAGTCAGGGCTGTTTTAATCCCTTCAGCATTCGTTAGCAGTTGAAGCTCACTTTCAAGGTTTTCAAGTTCATTTTCCGATAAGCCCAATTGGTCCAGTTCATTGAAAACATATTGGTGGTAATCGAAGTCTTTTTGAAAGGTTTCCTTTTGTTTCTGCAATTGTTCAAGTTCATGTTTTTGTTTATTCCAGTTGCGAAAGTTTTTCTGATAAGTGGCCAAGAGCTCAGTGCTGCCCGCCAGCCCATCTAAAACTTGTCTCTGAAAGTCGGAGTCCCCCAGCTCAAGGGTATCAAATTGCTGGTGCAGGTCAACAAGAGATGAGGCCAATTCTTTTAATTGCTGAACGGTTGCGGGAGTATCATTTATAAAACCTCTTGACTTACCACTTGCAGAAATTTCTCTTCTTATGACCAGTTCTTCTTCGAAATCAAATTCGTTTTCAGTCAAAAATTTCTCAACAGCTTTTTTATTATCAACAGAAAAAAAACCTTCCACAAAACACTTTCTTTCCCTGTTCTGCAGTGAAGAAGTATCTGCTCTTTCGCCTAAAATAAGACTTAAAGCTCCCATCAAAATACTTTTTCCAGCACCTGTCTCACCGGTAATAACATTAAGGGTATTTGAGAAATCGATGTCAATTTCATCAATAATAGCGTAGTTCTGTATGTGTAACCTGCGTAACATAAGGTAAAGATATAGAAGAAACCCCAACCCCTATAGGGGCTTTGGACGAGACAAAACCGGCATTGCTATATATTTTCTTCCATCAGGAAAGGGCGCTTACTCCCCTTTGCACCGTGCAATTCCTGACTTGGCTCTCTGATCCAACGAGTCTTTATATTCATGGTCTCCCATTTCCAGACATTCTTTGTAAGCTGCAATGGCTAATGATTTTTGGTTTCGGTTTTCGTAGATATTTCCCATTTGTAATGCAGCCCGGGCAGCGTAATAATCTGTCCTCGTTTTGCCTAATTTTATTGCTGCCTGGTAATGTTTTATAGCTTCATCATCTCTTCCCATGTCGTCGTAAATCCGTGCAAGCCTATAGGTAAAGTCGAGCGCATCTTCGGGTTTTGGGAAATCGTTAATCGTCTTTCCTTGTAACAATCCCAGCGCTTCCTTTTGGTAACCGCCATCATTAAAGATCCTCGCTTTCAATAAAATTTCATTAGGCCATACTCCTTTTTTTGCATCACGATAAGCTTTTTTGTCTGCGTCACTTTCGGTATTGCCGTTTCTGATTGTAAGGATGCGGTACTTCTCCGCCTCCACTTTATCCCCTTTGAGATAGTAAGACCAGCTTATTTTTTGCAATACATCCTTTACATAAAACTTGCCTTTATAAGTATCTAAAAACTGTTTAAAGTACTTGATCGACTCATCTAATTCAAGTTTATGCAGTTTCACAAATCCCATCTCAAAGTCCCATGCAGCAGTTTGCATATAATCAGGAGAAGTATTACGGGCCTCAATAACCTTACGGGCATAATCGGTCTGCTTACTATTTAAAGCAAGGTTTGCACCCAGGTAAGTAAAAAGATGATTATTTACCAGGTCTAACTTTTTTGCCTCTATCAATTTAAAAACCTGCTCTGGTTTATTTTCTACATAAAACATAAGATAGCAGTAGTAAAAGATGGCCTCATTTGTAAAAAGTTTGGCGTAAGTGTCATTACTGCTAATAAAGGCGCGCATGGTTTGCATTCCATCGGTGATTGAGCCTCTCATTCCAAACAGGCTTGTAAGCCATTTATACCCTGACGGTACAGTTCCTATGACTACTTCAATAGATCCCGATAGCATTCTATTGGGCTGAAACGATGGATATTTTTCTTCGTTGTCTCTAATTAATGAGTTGGCTTTCTTAAAGTCCCACCCCGCGGCGTAGCGTTCTCCAAATTTTATTCTCACGGCTGCGCGCTGTAAAAAGGTTAAAGCTTTAGCATATCTATAAAACGGGCTATTGGAAGGGCCTGAGTCAAAGGCTACAATTCTTTTATCGAAGTTGTCTTTCCGGACAGCGTATTCAGTAGGATCTTCATTAAAAAATAAAGTAAAGAAGTCTATATAGCCTTCCAGTACATCAGGAATAAGGTTCCCTGGGTTTTGCAGTCTTTCCTTAGCAATTAACTCTTTTCCCTTGGCAAATTTCAATTTTATTACTTCTGTGTAAGCCGCCCGGCACGTAACGTTAAAATCGTATACTTTTTGGCTGAAAGAAGTTAAGGAAAGTAAACAAATTGCAATAGCAAAAAAGACATTTTTCATTGGCGGTAAAGATATGAGATAAACAATGCGCACTAAAAAAGGGCACCTTTTGGATGCCCTTTTCACAATATTATAATTGGTCTTATTTGGTTTCCACATTTTGGTGCAGATCCTCATCAACCAAAATCCGTCCACAGTTCTCACAAACAATAATCTTTTTGTGTTGTTTGATTTCGCTTTGCTTTTGTGGTGGAATGGCATTGAAACAACCGCCGCACGAATCTCTCATTACCGGAACAACAGCCAGCCCGTTACGATAATTGTTACGAATACGATCATAAGAAAACAACAGTCTTTCATCAAGTGCCGCACGTGCCTCAGTACTAAACTCTTTATGGTGGCTTTCTTCAATTTCAGTATCGCCGATTATCTTTTGAAGCTCACTTTTTTTGTTATTTAAAACAGTGTCTTTGCTTGCAATCTGCCTTTTAGCAATATCCAGTACTTTAATTTTATCAGCAATCTCTTCGTTTGCGTCTTTAATGTGTTTTTCAGCAAGCTTTACCTCAAGGTGTTGCATTTCCATTTCTTTATTAATGGCCTCAAACTCCCTGTTGTTTTTTACATTTTCGCTTTGCTTCTCGTATTTTTTTATAAGCGCTTCCGATTCTTTTATTACCTCTTTTTTCTTTTCAATGAAATCAGAAATACCGTTTATTTCTTCTTCAATACGCATTTGCCGTGCATGCAGCCCTTGTATTTCATCTTCAAGGTCACTCACTTCCATTGGTAATTCACCTTTCAAAATTCCAATCTCATCTAATTTAGAGTCAACTTTTTGCAACTTAACCAATGCGGTCAATTTTTCTTCTACAGAAAAGTCTTTAACAGTAGCCATATCTTGTTTTAAAAATTTTAATGTTTATAGGTATCACCACGATTTTTGCTTTTGGTACCAGCTTAACAACTCCGATTATTCATTGTTGCGTCGCAATCCGTTCATCATTTGTACCTTGATATTTCTTTAGATAAAGCGATCAAATCGAGCTGAATTAGTCTGTGAAATAATTAACCGGGTTGGTCTTTACCTCACTTTTTAAGACGGCGAAGGTAGTAAATTTTGAACGTAAAACATCATGCAGTAAGTCTACGGTAAATTGCTCACTTTCCCAATGTCCTATATCGGCAAGAACCATTCTACTTTCAGCATCAAAAAACTCGTGATACTTAATATCGCCGGTTATGTAAGCATCAGCCCCGGCCGATAAAGCATTTTTAATCAGGAAGCTTCCCGCACCTCCACAAAGAGCCACTTTTTTTACCACTTTTTTCACCAACGGGGTGTGGCGTATAACGTGTAAACCAAATTGTTGTTTGATAAGTTTTAGAAAATGGTTTATTTCCATTGGTTCTGTCAACTCACCAATCAGGCCGCTTCCCACCTCCTGGAAATAGTTATTTAAAGCAATAATGTCGTAGGCAACTTCCTCGTAGGGGTGGGCTTCCGACATTGCAGTAATTAACTTTTCTTTTAAGTGTGCAGGAAAGATGATTTCAATTTTTTCTTCGTCGTTTTCCTCTCTTTTGCCAACCTCGCCCGTATGAGGATTAGTGCCTTCACCTGGAGTAAAGGTGCTTTTTCCTCTGATATTAAAGCTACACTCACTATATTTCCCAATCATGCCGCCGCCTGCATTAAAAATGGCTTCCCGCACTTGTTCCGCTTCACTAACAGGCACAAACACCACCAGCTTCATCAGGTTATTTTGTTTGTGCAACAAAACCTTCCTGTTTTGAAGGTTTAATTTATCTGCCATTTTACCATTTACTCCTGTGAGCAAATTGTCGAGATTTGTATGGATGGCGTAAATAGCGATGTCATTTTTTATAGCAGTAATAACCGCCCTCTCTACATAATTTTTTCCCGTAATCTTTTTTAAACCCGAAAAGATAATGGGATGATGAGCTACCACAAGGTTACAACCCTTTTCCTTTGCTTCGAGTAACACTTCTTCGGTTGCATCTAATGTGCAAATAATGCCCCTGCACTCATGAGTTGAGTCGCCGGTAATCAACCCTGCATTGTCATAACTCTCCTGGTAAGAGGATGGGGCAAGTTCATCAAGAACCTGTAGAATATCTCTGATTTTCACTATTGATGATTTGAATGATGGTTTTACTGATTGTATTGAAGGCGATGCCTAAAGGTTTACTGCCAAAGTGATTGCGACGCAAGGATGATGCTAAAAAAACAAATGCCGGTATTGAAATTACGTACCAGCATTTATTCAATATATTTTACAACTACATTTTTAAATCGAAATCAATTTGTTTTACCCGGATACACTTTTAATGCCTGTTCAAGACAGTTCATTGCAGCATCGATAGCAGTAAGATTAAGTACATAAGCCAGTCTTACCTCTTGCATTCCCAATCCCGGTGTACCGTAAAAGCCAGTGGCTGGTGCCAGCATAAGTGTAGCCCCGTTATACTCGAAACTTTCTAACAACCATTGGCAAAATTTGTCGCTGTCATCTATAGGCAGTTTAGCCATTGCATAAAAAGCACCGCCAGGGTTTGGACAATAAACTCCCTGCATTGCGTTTAAGCGTTGTACGATTAAATCGCGCCGGCTTCTATATTCCTCTTTAGTTGTATTAAAGTAATCGGCAGGCAGGTCAACCGCAGCTTCAGCGGCAATTTGAGCAAAACTTGGAGGGCTTAAACGTGCCTGGGCAAATTTCATCGTCGCGTCCAAAACCGCTTTGTTTTTAGTTACAAAAGCACCTATACGCCCACCGCATGCACTATATCTTTTACTGATGGTGTCCATGATGATTACGTTTTCATCCACACCCTGCAAATGCATTGCGCTAACCTGCTTTTCGTCATAGGTAAACTCGCGATATGCCTCATCGGAAAACAGGTATAGGTTGTGTTTCTTTATAAGCTCTTTCAGTTGCTCCATCTCGCTTCTGGTATAAGAATAGCCAGTTGGATTGTTTGGGTTGCAAATAACAATTGCTTTTGTTCGCGGAGTAATGGCTTTTTCAAAATCTTCAATAGGAGGAAGGGCAAAACCGGTTTCTATTCGTGAGGTTATCGGCACCACATGTACACCTGCTTCTACAGCAAAACCATTATAGTTTGCATAAAACGGTTCGGGAATAATGACCTCGTCACCAACATCGAGGCATGTCATAAAGCCAAACAAAATAGCTTCACTTCCCCCTGTTGTGACAATAATCTGGTTGTAATCCACCTGTATGCCTACCGACTCGTAATACTGCACCAGTTTTTTGCGGTAGCTTTCGTTACCTGCACTATGACTATACTCTAATATTGAAAAATCACTATTTCTAACAGCATCTAAAACCATTTTTGGTGTTTCAATATCCGGTTGCCCGATATTGAGATGATACACTTTGATACCCTTTTTCTTTGCTGCCTCAGCAAAGGGAACCAGTTTTCTTATTGGGGAAGCAGGCATCAAATGACCTCGCTGACTAATAGTTAACATGGGGCAAAGATACTAGAGGGAATTAGGATAGAGAATTGGTAACAATAAAAAAGCCACCAAATTGGTGGCTTTTACAATAGTATTTGATTGATTATTTTCCAGCTTTAGCAGTGGCTTTTGCCTCAACTACTTCTCCGTCTATCGTCAAAATAATGGGATCGGCAACTTTTGCTACTTTAACCGTAACTTTTTTGGTGAAACTACCCATCGCAGCTGCATTATAAGTAACCTTTATTTTATTTGAAGCTCCTTTTGCAATCACCCCTTTAGGGTAGTCTGGAGACGTACATCCGCACTCGGCACTTGCATTTTCAATAACTACAGGAGTGTTAGATGTATTTGTAAAAGTAAAAGAGTAGGTAGCAGGCACGTTCTGCTTAATCTTACCGAAACTGTGTTTTACTTCTTTAAACTCGATGGGTGCCTTGCCTTGTGCAAAAACAGTTGTGATACCTAAAACTGCAATAATTAAAAAAACTATTTTTTTCATAATAAGAGGGTATTTAAAGAGGTTGCGATTTAGTGCTAACAACCTTTCTGTTTAAAATTATTTTATTTGCCTGAATTTTTTAGCTTCTGAACACCAGTATTTGCCGGAGCCGGAGTTTCAGCTGTTTTGTAAGTTGTACCATGAAATTTAATTTGTTTAGACATTCCGTTATTGAAGAAAATATCTACCGATTTTTCAAAAGCACCTTCTGCATAACCGCTGAAGCCCAAAGTAACTTTAAAAGTTTCTCCGGGAGCGTAGGTTTTTCCTTGCTCATACTTTGGCGTAGTGCATCCACAGCCAACTTTTACATTCTCAACTTTTATAGGTTCTGAACTAATGTTTTTAATGGCAACATCAAATTCAACAGGCTTTCCATGAGGGATCTTTCCAAAGTCGTGATTTTCTTCTTTAAATTCCAGAACTTTGGTTATATCAGCCTTAGGTGTAATTTGAGTGCTGGCCGCAGAAGTAGTTCCCGCAGGAGCCTGGGCATTTACAAGCGCAGCAACAAATAAGCTGGTAAGAACAAGTGTAATTTTCTTCATTTGGAAAATGATTTTTGTGATTGTAAAGTTATTGTTTCTGGTAAGAAATAATAGTGCCTATTTTCGTACCCCTTCTGTTTTTAAGATTTCATTAATCGATGTCAGTTAAAATTAGAAACGCAAATCGAGGCTGTAAATTATATAGAAGTTTCATAAGTTGTAATTTTTAACACTAATAAGTTTACACCGCCATTATTTATAAGTTTGCATATGGAGAATCAGCATTTACACACAGAGGTCAGCGAGGAGGTAATGTCGTATGATAGGTTTCGGCAGGAGGTTTTACAAGATTATAAGATTGCAATGGAAAGCCGTGAAACCAGTTTACTTGGCCGAAGAGAAGTGCTGACAGGTAAAGCAAAATTTGGAATATTTGGCGATGGAAAAGAGGTGGCACAGATTGCAATGGCGAAATTTTTTAAGAACGGCGATTTCAGGTCTGGCTATTATCGCGACCAAACCTTCATGTTTTCGACCGGACTTGCTACTATTCAACAATTTTTTGCTCAATTATATTCGGACCCCGATATTAATAACGATCCTTTTAGTGCAGGCCGGCAGATGAACGCTCACTTTGCTACAAAGTTTGTTAATGAGGACGGTAGTTGGCTCGACCTCGCTAATCTGAAAAATATTTCCGCTGATATAGCTCCTACAGCTGGCCAGATGCCGCGGGCACTAGGATTGGCGTTGGCTTCAAAAGCCTTTCGTAATCTCGGTGATACAAAAGAACTTATAAATCTTAGCAATAACGGCAACGAAATTTGCTTTTGTACTATCGGTGATGCAAGTACTTCTGAAGGTCATTTCTGGGAAACTGTAAATGCAGCTAGCGTTATGCAGGTACCGCTGGCTATTTTTGTTTGGGATGATGGATTTGGTATTTCTGTTCCTAAAAAACTACAAACTACAAAAGGTTCCATTTCAGATGCGTTGTCGGGGTTTCAGAAGGAAACTTTGACTAACGGCATAAATATCTACAAAGTAAAAGGGTGGGATTATGCCGGTATGTGCGAAGTATTTGAGGCTGCATTGGAAGAGATGCGTGAAACACATACCCCCGCACTTTTTCATGTTGAAGAAATCACCCAACCTCAGGGACATTCTACCAGCGGAAGCCATGAGCGCTATAAAACACATGAAAGGCTACAATGGGAAAAGGAGTGGGATTGCATTAAAAAATTTAGGGAATGGATTATTGCAAATGGATTGGCCGCAGAAGATGAATTGTTTGATATAGAATTTGCCGCTAAGGAACATGCAAGAACAAGCAAGGCAAAAGCGTGGGACGGTTATATTGCCCCAATTAAAAAGCAGGTAGCCAAGGTTGTTCAGATTATTGCTACAGTTGCTAAACAGCATCCTGCAAAATCAGAAGAGCTTAAAAAACTTATAACGGAACTTCAGACAAATCGTGAGCCGCTTCGCCGCGACGTAATGAAGACCTTAGCTACGACATTGCAGATAATTCCGTCAGCTAAAGAAATAAAGAGTCACTACAACGAATTGAAGAAAGAAAATAAGTCCATCTTCAATTCGCACCTGTATAACGAAGGTTCGAAATCGGCTTTAAAGATAACCGAGGTAAAGGCTACCTACGCCGAGGACTCGAAAATTGTAAACGGTTTCGAAATACTAAATAAATACTTCGATCTCTTATTTGCCTCTAATAAAAAAGTGCTTGCTTTTGGCGAGGATGTTGGTAAAATAGGAGACGTAAACCAGGGCTTTTCCGGTTTGCAGGAGAAGCACGGCCACCATCGCATTTTCGATACCGGAATACGCGAACTTTCTATTATTGGACAAGGGGTAGGTTTAGCCCTGCGGGGTCTTCGTCCAATAGCAGAAATACAGTATCTCGATTACCTGCTTTACGGATTACAACCGCTTGCCGATGACGTAGCTACTACCCATTACAGAACTAAAGGTCTGCAAAGTTGTCCCCTGATTGTTCGTACCCGTGGTCATCGCCTTGAGGGTATTTGGCACAGTGGCTCACCAATGGGTATGATCATTAATGCCCTTCGGGGAATATTTATATGCGTTCCGCGCAATATGGTGCAGGCGGCCGGAATGTATAATACCTTGTTGGATGGGAACGATCCGGGGTTGATGATAGAAAGTTTAAACGGCTATCGCTTGAAAGAGAAGTTGCCTTCCAATTTACTTCACCTTCGTGTACCTCTTGGTACTCCCGAAATTTTGCGCGAAGGAGAAGATATAACGATTGTTTCTTATGGTTCTACTTTACGTATAGTAAGCGAAGCAGCTAATACATTGCACAAGAGCGGTGTAAGCTGTGAAATTATAGATGTACAAACGATGGTGCCTTTTGATCGCCCCCTTACAATTCTCGCTTCTTTAAAAAAGACTAACCGAATTATCTTTATCGACGAAGATGTACCTGGAGGAGCAGCCGCGTACATGTATAATAAAGTGCTTGAAGAACAAAATGGTTATCGCTACCTCGATGTGGCGGCAAAAACACTTACCGCTCAAGCTCATCGTCCAGCTTATGGAAGTGACGGGGACTATTTCAGTAAGCCAAATGCAGAAGATATTGTTGAGACTATCCAGGAAATGATGGCGGAATAATTTTTCTGTAACCAGCTTTTAATCTTTTCTGTTTCAATTGTTGCGACGCTCCGTTTAGCCGCAAAACATCGTTCGGCTTTCCTCGTATTCCATATTAAAGTTGTTGTATAGCGTTTGTTTGTTAATCCTTGTAACCAGGCTGATTGCCTGGTTACAAGGATTTGTTTTTACGATATCAATACCAGACGGTTTCAAGTTATAATCATTCCTGCGGCTTAAGTACACCTTCTGCAAATTGCAGTTTAAGCACTTCACTAGTTTGCTTTCTCACTTCTGCGCAAAGTTTTCCGTTAGATGCCAGCGACTGACCATACGAAGGGATCATCTTTCTCAGCTTTGACTGCCATTCAGGTGTGCCAACCTTGTCTTTAAAACAACGTTTTAAAAGATCAAGCATAATAGAAACAGCAGTGGACGCACCTGGCGACGCTCCTAATAGTGCAGCAATAGTTCCATCCGCAGAACTTACTACCTCCGTTCCAAACTCAAGCACGCCGCCTTCTTTTTCATCTTTTTTAATCACTTGCACCCTTTGTCCGGCAATTTCTACTTCCCAGTCTTCTAATCTTGCCGCCGGCAAATATTCCCTAAGGGCATCTAAACGATCTTCAGGCGATTGTCTTACCTGGTCGATCAGGTACTTTGTAAGAGGAATGTTTTTAATACCGGCAGACAACATCGGACCAATGTTTCCCAGTTTGATAGATAGCGGCAAGTCCATATATGAGCCGTGCTTTAAAAACTTTGTTGAAAATCCCGCATAAGGTCCAAAAAGCAATTCACGTTTCCCTTCAATTATTCTTGTATCAAGATGGGGCACCGACATTGGTGGGGCGCCTACAGAAGCCTTTCCATAAACTTTTGCATTGTGTTTAGCTATCACTTCCGGATTGGTACACCGAAGCCATTGTCCACTAACCGGGAATCCACCAAAGCCTTTTCCTTCAGGAATTTCTGATTTTATCAGTAACGGCAGCGATCCTCCGCCTGCACCTATGAAGACGAACCTGGCTTGCAGCTTTCGCCTTTCACCTGTTATTGTATTTTTTACGTTCAGCCGCCACATCGTTTCACCCTCATTCTTTTCAAGGTCGCGAACCTGGTGGCTAAAATGAAGAGAAACGCCGGGCTGATGTTTCAGATGGTCAAACATACACCTGGTAAGTGAGCCAAAATTTACATCTGTTCCAATATCCATCCGTGTTGCTGCCACCTTCTCTTCGGGGTTGCGGCCTTCCATCACCAAAGGAATCCATTCTTCCAACACGCTTTTGTCTTCAGTATATATCATTCCTTTAAAAAGGTGGCACGACGTGAGCGCCTCATATCGCTTCCTGAGATAGTCGATGTTTTTCTGTCCCCAAACGAAGCTTATGTGAGGAATAGGCCTTATGAAAGACGGCGGTACAGTTATAAAATTTTGCTGAATAAGATAGCTCCAAAACTGTTTTGAAATCTCAAACGATTCAGCAATTTTCACTGCTTTTAACGTCTCGATAGATCCATCAGGTAGCTCCGGTGTATAATTAAGTTCACAAAATGCCGAGTGACCGGTTCCTGCATTGTTCCAGGCGTCGGAGCTTTCTGCTGCTGCAACATCAAGCGTTTCAAAAATTTCGATGGTTAAATCGGGTTGCAATTGTTTAAGCAATACACCCAGCGTTGCGCTCATTATACCAGCTCCAATTAAAACCACATCAGGATTGTTTGGATTTTCATTCATACTCATGCTACTTGTTCTAAATTGATAAAATGCTTTTTGAAATGCAAATGTACTTTCTACTTAAATTATGCCACTAAGCTTATTGTTGTAGTTGTGTTTTTTTATTGTTTTTGCAACCTCCTTCAAAAGTTGATTTTAACCAGGCATGTGAAAGTTCAATTCACCTTATTATTAGTTTTTATTCTTTCAATGCGGTTGTGCACCTGATAGCATTTCTATAAAATCTCCCGATAGCCGTATTATAGTTAAGCTAAAGTTGAAGAATAAGCCTAGTTATTGAATAGATGTTGCAAGTACGAATATCCGATTGTATAAATGCCAACACCTATGCGGCTATAGCATCACGAAATTTCTCTTGCAAAAAAGGGCAAACCTTCCATAATAAAAATGGCACAGGGAGGAGGATTTGTTTTAAAACTTACACAAATGAGGTGACCATCCAGATGCGTTTACAGAATTATAGGTGGCAAATCATTATTCAACATCCTGCTGCATTAACAACGAGCCAGCTTCTTTGTCTGCAAAAACAAAAAAAGACGGATGATTTCTTAAAAGGCTGGCAGGGGTTTGTTCAGAAATTTCTCCTTCAAGCACCTGCTTTAGGATTTCAGCCTTTTTACTTCCGCTTACCACCAGTACAACATTTCGTGCTTCCATTAGGGATGCGATACCAAGTGTTAACCCTTTCTCCAGGGGCGTGTTTTCTTTAAAATATTTTTGTCCTACCTGCTGGGTAAGTGGATCTATATCTGCGACATGAGATTTCAATAGTGCCGGGGTTCCCGGTTCATTCATCCCAACATGACCATTTATTCCAAGGCCAACAATTGCTACGTCTATGCCTCCATGTTGTTCTATATAATCTTCCACTTTATTGCATTCCGTTTCAAGATCTGCTGCTCTTCCATCAAAAAAGCAAATTTGCTCTTCGGGTATTTCTAAAGGCTCAAATAACTGTTGATTTAAATGATACCTGCAACTTCCGTTGTCGCTTCCATTCATACCTGCCCATTCATCAAGGCTAAGGAAATTCCAGGTGGAAACCTTTACCTGATTTTTCGCGGCGCCGGCTACCAATTCTTTATACAACCCGGCGGGACTATCTCCGGAAGCAGTACATATAACAGGACTGCGGCGATCTTTTATTATTTCAACAACGGTGCTAAGGGCCTTCTTTGACATTGCTTCATAAGTACCAGATACAAAGATTTTCATGCAAGAAATTGAATGGATGTTATTGAATGATGGTGTGGCGTTTGGTTTATTTCTATTGGGTGGCAATTTTCCGGATTTATAAAAATGCCGACAAATGATTCTTTCTGTATAAAGCCAAATGCAGAATATATGTGGCTTTAAAAAGATGAATTACAATCTATCGTTGCAGTGTGCGACGCAACAAAAGCTACATGCCTGCAACCAGCTAAGTCCATAAAAAAAGTCCCACCTTAAAAGATGGGACTTTACAACTTATTACTTACAACTTAAAACTTATTACTTACAACTTAAAACTTACAACTTCCTAAGCCACCGCTTTCCTCACCAACTCTGCAGCCTCGCTTAACAAAATTGCGCTTTGCACTTTTAGTCCGCTTTCGTCTATCAGCTTTTTAGCTTCCTCAGCGTTTGTTCCTTGTAGGCGAACAATGATAGGAATATTAATATTTCCCATTTTATTGTACGCTTCAATAACGCCGGATGCAACACGATCGCAACGAACGATACCGCCAAAAATGTTAATTAGAATTGCTTTTACATTGGGATCCTTCATGATGATCTTAAATCCGGCTTCCACAGTTTGAGCATTTGCAGTACCACCTACATCAAGAAAGTTTGCAGGTTCGCCACCGGCAAGTTTAATCATGTCCATGGTAGCCATAGCAAGGCCGGCGCCATTCACCATACAACCTACGTTACCGTCTAACTTTACAAAATTCAGGTTGTATTGACCAGCTTCGACTTCAGTAGGATCTTCCTCGTTTACATCCCGCAGGTTTGCAAGATCAGCGTGACGCATTAAAGCGTTCTCATCTAAATTCATTTTGCAGTCAACCGCTATGATTTTTTCATCGGCTGTTTTAAACAGGGGATTTATTTCCAACATGCTGCAATCGAGTCCGCAATATGCACTGTAAAGATTGGTAACGAACTTAACGCAATTCTTAAATGCTTCACCGCTTAGTCCAAAGTTGAAAGCAATTTTTCTTGCCTGGAAACCTTGAAGACCACCGCCGGGATGAACCCACTCTTTAAAAATTTTGTCAGGAGTATTGTGTGCAACTTCTTCAATATCCATTCCTCCTTCAGTGCTGTACATAATTACATTCTGACCTTTTGCACGATCAAGCAATATGCTCAGGTAAAATTCTTTAACAGGGTTTGGACCAGGATAATATACATCCTGGGCGATAAGTACCTTGCTTACTTTTTTACCCTGAGGGCCTGTCTGAATGGTCACTAATGTACCGCCCAACAAATTTTTAGTAATATTCGAAATGTCTTCAAGACTCTTGCCTACAGCTACACCGCGTTGTTCTTTCCCTTCAATTTTCCCTTTTCCACGTCCGCCCGCATGTATCTGTGCTTTTACTACCGCAAAGTGGTTGCCAGTATCATTTTTAATTTGCCTGTATGCTTCCTCAGCAGCCATTACGGTATCTACTGCAATACCTTCCTGTACAGGAACTTTGTATTTCTTTAGTAACTCCTTAGCCTGGTACTCATGCAAATTCATATAGCTAATTTATTTTTGGCGAATATAGTTCAATTAGAAATCGGGATTTAAAAATCGAAGATTTTTTGTTTGCTAACGTTGGTATGCTAATCAACTTCGTTGTGTCACTCACTTTTACAAATTGTTCTTTATTCAGCAAATTTCACCTGTTCTTTTTTCTCTTTTCGGGAGATTTATAAAACCGGTATTATTTCATGCAAACCTCAAAATCTGGTAGATTTCTTCAAGACAATTCCACTCCTCATTACGCTTGTTTGCATCTATACATGTATGTAAGGCTTTCATCTTACATACATACGTGATTGCCCCGCGCTGTTTCAACAACTTTTTTTGCATTCAAACACCGAACTTCCTTTTGCCAGGAATGTAAGAATGCGCTGGTATTTAAACTACGGCAGAAAAAAGAGGTAATGCCGGGTTTTCAACCATCCCCGTATATTACTTCCTGCCATCCACCGGCAACTTGTTAATTTTCAACTTTTAGCTGGTAGCATGTTTGCATAAATTTCTAAAAAAAACAAAAATGGCTAAAGCCGAAGTACAACTTTCTTCTTTACTTGATAACGACTTTTACAAGTTTACAATGCAGCATGGCGTTGTTAAGTTGTTTCCTAAGGCGAAGGCTCGTTATAAATTTATCAACAGGGGGAAACACAGTTTTCCTGATGGTTTTGCCGAAGCTCTTCGGGCAAGCGTAGATGCAATGGCAACCCTGAAGCTGACCCTGCCGGAAAAAGAGTATTTAGCCGTAACCTGTCCATATCTTGATCCTACTTACTTTGATTTTTTGCAAGGCTACTGTTACAATCCAGAAGAGGTAGTGATTGAGCAGAAGGGTAATGATGTTCGTATTTTTGTAGAAGGGTACTGGTACAGAACCATACTTTGGGAAGTACCGCTACTATCACTTCTATCAGAGTTATATTATAAATTGACCAACCAGCAACGCAGCAACGATCAGCAGGTGGTAGAGATAACCAAAGAAAAAATAGAGAAATACAACACTCTGGGCGTAACCGTAGCGGAGTTTGGAACCCGCCGGAGACATTCGTACCAGGTGCACCGTTTGGTAATGCAGGCGCTTAAACAATACGGGCAAAAGTCTTTTGTCGGTTCAAGCAATGTACATTTTGCAATGGCAAATGGGGTAAAGCCAATAGGCACACATGCGCACGAATGGTTTATGTTTCATGCAGCTAAATACGGGTTTAAAATGGCGAACTCTTTAGGCCTCGATAATTGGGTGAAGGTTTATAGAGGCGACCTGGGTATTGCGCTTTCTGATACTTATACTACAACGGTCTTCTACGACCAGTTTGATCGAATGTTTGCCAAACTTTTTGACGGGGTGAGACATGACAGCGGAGATGCAATTGAATTTGCACAACTAACAATAAGGCATTACCAAAAGCTGGGCATAGATCCTATGTCAAAAACTATTGTTTTCTCGGATGCTCTGAATTATGAAAAAGTAGCACGGATAGCAGAATTTTGCAGGGAAAAAATAGGTATGTCTTTTGGCATTGGTACAAATCTTACCAACGATGTTGGTTTAAAACCGATGAATATTGTTATTAAAATGGTGGAGGCATTTCCGGATGGGGGAGCCTGGACGCCGGTTGTAAAATTGTCGGATGAACGCGGCAAATACACCGGAGACGAAAAGACAATTAACCTGGCAAAAACTATTTTAAACATTCCTGAATGAGGATCGAAGCGGCACAATTTTTTAACTACCCGATAAAACAACAGACACTAAAATGGCAAGTATGGACAATAATAACCCCGCTGAAATGAGTAATGAAGATCTTGAAAAAGATATGCAAAAGAGGAACGAGGAAGATGGCAAAGGCAACCAGGAGCATGTGCAAAAAAGTACTGCAACAGAAGGTGAGTTATTAACGCCTGATACCGACCCGGCGGCGGTACCCAAGGTAGATGCTTCAGGATTTATCGTTGATGAAAACGCACATGTCGGTAATATGCCTGACCCCGAAGCTTTAGATAGTTGGGAGAGTAATGATGATGATCCAAATAAGTTGTCAAGCTAGCCGCAGAGAACATAGCTTTTGATTATCGGTGTTGAGGTATATCAACACCTTTTAATTTTCTATACATTTCTGTTGCATACAGGTCAGTCATACCCGATATTAAATCAAAGGCGCTCAGTACTTTTTCGTATGGTGAATTTGTGTCTTCAAATTCCCTAAACTGTACCGGGAACAACTTCAGCACTTTTTCATCTTTATGATCAGGTTTCTTCTTCAACAGTGCGGGAACAAATAAGCCGAGCAATTCAGACATTACGTTATAGCCCGCTATTTCAATTTCCAAAACCGTGTCATGGTTATAAATCTTCTCGTTTGAGATTTTCATCACTTCTTTCAACGCGCCGTAACGGTTTTCAATGTTATCGATCAAAGTATCATTAAATGTCCCTTCTAATATAGATTGCCTGTTCTCCCAAAACACTTCCGCTGCTTTTATAGTAAGAAGATTAATTGCCCTTGCCCTCAGGAAGCTAATTTTTTCATTCATATCATCAATCCTGTCGTAAATCTCCTCGGTTCTCTTTTTAAAATCTTGCTCGTCATTAAGGCAATCAATTACGTGAAAGAAAGAAGTTCTCACTAAATCATGAGAGAGAATACCAAGCCTGTGCGCATCTTCCATATCAATGATGCTGTAACAAATGTCGTCTGCCGCCTCTACCAGGTAAACAAAAGGGTGACGTTTGTACATCACCGTTTCGCCTTCTTCGCGGTGCATTCCTAATTTTTCAGCAATCGCATGAACGGCGTGGGCTTCAGATAAAAAGAAGCCGAATTTCTTTCTGTGCTTAAATCGCTTATCTATACCTGTTGCCTCACAAGGATATTTTAGTATGGATGCAATTGTTGTGTAGGTAAGTCCTAGTCCTGCAGTCAATCTTCCTTTAAAAACGTGGGTTAGTATTCTGATTGCATTCGCATTGCCTTCAAAGTTCGATATGTCTGCCCACTCTCTTTCGCTGAAGAAGCTTTGGAGTTGTTTTTCATCAATAAGCGAATTAGCATTATTAATAAAATAGGCTGAAATAGCTTTTTCGCCCGAATGTCCGAATGCAGGATTGCCAATATCGTGTGCAAGGCATCCGGCAGCTATAACGTTTGCCAGCTCGTACCTATAGAACTCGTAACTGTCGCTCGACTTATCGGCAATTTCTTTACTTAATTTTTCTCCTACCATACTACCCAATGATCGCCCTACACTGGCAACTTCCAGCGAATGCGTAAGACGGTTGTGCACAAAAGTGCTCCCCGGCAGTGGAAATACCTGCGTTTTATTTTGTAATCTCCTGAAAGCTGATGAAAATATAATCCGGTCAAAATCTTTTTGAAATCCCGATCTCGGTCCGGCAGATTCTTTTTGTTGTCCTATACGTTGCGTAGTAAAAATTGTCTCCCAATTCATGTTTAAAATTAAGCTTTAGTAACACCCGGTAACGGCTGCAAAAGTCTGTCAATAATTTTTAAAAGAATAATTCTAAAACAACGCGCCGTCAAAAGCTGCTTCACTCAGTCTTATCCGTAAACTAATTCCTCCGCACTTTGTATTATATATCTTTGGCGCGTAAAATATTTAGGAGTGCAGGTATCAGAGAAGTTTTTATTACATCAACAAACGCTGTGGCTGTCACCCGATCGCTGCATTTATTGGGAAGAGCAAAATGTCCTAATTGTCTCAGATCTTCATTTTGGCAAAACGGGTCATTTTCGTAAATCAGGCATAGCCGTTCCACAGAATGTTTACAAAGAGGATATGCAAAGACTAATGGCGCAGTTACAATTTTACAAGCCCGAGCAGTTATTAGTGGTAGGCGATTTGTTTCATAGCGTGTTGAACAAAGAGCTGGATTTATTCAAAAAATGGAGAAGCGATTTCAGCACCCTTCACATTCAGTTAGTAAAAGGCAACCACGACATCCTGAAAAGAGAGTGGTACGCCGACTCTAATATTTCTGTTTCGGATTTACACTATCACCTTGCAAATTTTTGTTTTGTGCACGACATTACCGAAGCATGTGCGCCCTCTGAAAATATTCATTATTACTTCAGCGGCCACATCCATCCGTGCGTGCTGCTAAAGGGGCTTGCAAAACAAAAGGTCTCTTTGCCTTGTTATTATTTTGCTGAAAATTTTGCCGTAATACCAGCTTTTTCAAAATTTACAGGAACCGCGCTAATAGATAGAAAATCTGCTGATAATGTTTTTGCCATTATACCTTCCAACCTGGCAAAAGGTCAGCAAGGTGCGGTTGTGAAAGTGTAACGTGAATGAAAATGACGGGCTTTTAAAAAGATTGTTTTTGAACTCAACCGTAAGTCCCTTTTGAGTCAGTCGTTGCGTCGCACTCTTCAACGGTAGAACAGTATGGAACAAAAAATGCCTTAAATTAAGAATCGACAAATATCAGCGACATCATCAAGATAGCCTACTCTCCAATTTATTCTCACCCGTTGCCTGAAGGTCACCGCTTTCCCATGCTGAAGTATGAGCTAATTCCCGGGCAATTATTGCACGAGGGTACCATTACCCCTGACAATATTTTTGCCTCCCCGCCCTGCAGCCAAGAAATAATTTTGCTTACACACACTCGTGAATACCTGGATAAACTGCTCAATCAAAAATTATCCGCTTCCGAACAAAGAAGGATAGGGTTTCCCCAATCACCAGAGTTGACAGAAAGGGAACTAATGATCACACAAGGAACAATTGATTGTTGTCATTATGCTTTTGAAAGTGGTGTGGCCCTAAATGTTGCCGGCGGAACGCATCATGCATTTGCAGATAGGGGAGAAGGCTTCTGCATGTTAAACGACCAGGGCGTTGCATCAAACTATTTAATTGATAAAAGGCTGGCTAAGAAAATTCTGATAATAGATTTGGACGTTCACCAGGGAAATGGTACCGCTAAGCTTTTTGAAAATGAACCCCGGGTTTTTACTTTCAGCATGCATGGCCAACACAATTATCCTTTTCATAAAGAACAGTCAGACCTTGACATGCCCCTTACAGATGGAATAGACGATGGGGAGTATCTAAACATCCTATCGGAGACATTGCCCGAGCTATTCATGCAGGTAAGGCCAGATTTCTGCTTTTACCAATCCGGTGTAGACATACTTGAAACAGACAAGTTTGGTAAGTTAAAAGTGAGCCTGCAAGGATGTAAACAGAGAGATGAAATGGTGCTTTCGCTTGTTAAGAAACACGCAGTTCCTTGTGTGGTTTCTATGGGTGGCGGTTATTCTCCTGACATAAGAAACATTGTGGAGGCCCATTGCAATACTTTTAGAACAGCTTTTGATATTTACCGATAATCGTGGCAGGGTAATAACGGTTGAGAAAACATATAACGTTGCAGGACTGTTATAGTCAAAAGGAAAAAAGTTGATCAAGTTATACAAGTATAAGTGAGTGACACAACGATGTTTAGCACAGGTCGGATGCTGACTAATAATAATTCTACTTTTCTAATTGTGCCTGCATTTTCTTTATTCTGTCTTCAAGCTTTTCGCTACTCATGTTTTCGCGCATGCTATCTACTTTCACGGGGAAACAAAAGGGCGTAAGTTGGGTGGGCCACTTTAAAATGATGTTCGATTTTTGTATGCGCTCGAGCATGTTGCGCAACCTCATTTCTTCCATTTGTTGTTCCATCACTTCGTTGTACGACTGGCGAAGGAGCAGGTTTTGATTGTCGTACTCGGTAAATACATTGAAGATTAGGGAGGCTGAAGATTGCAGGTGCCGTGCTTTCTTTTGCTCGCCCGGATATCCTGTAAATATTAACCCTCCGATTACACCAATGTCTCTAAACTTTCGTCGCGCCATCTCTGTAGAGTTGACACTTCGCTGAATATCTGCAAACAAATTATCAGTAGAAAATAGTTCATACACATTAGCATCGTCAACGGGAATGGGCTGATCGCTGAGCAATTCGAATCCATAATCGTTCATCGCAATTGAAAAAGTGATAGGGGTAATACGGCTGACGCGATAGGCCAAAATCGCAGCCATCGCCTCGTGCACAAGCCGTCCCTCAAAAGGATAAACAAATAAGTGGTAACCGTCTTTTGTCTCGATCTGCTCTATCAACAACTCATTTTCTTTGGGAACATGCGACAGTTTTTGTTGCAGGTCAAACAAAGGTCTAAGCGCTATTAATTCTACGTCACCAGAAGTAAGGGCGGAATTAAATTTTCTTCTAAGCATCATGCCAAGGTTGGATGATAGCGGCATTCTTCCACCGTCCCAACTAGGTACGATTGCTTTTGAAGCATTTGATTTTCGAACCAGCGCCGTCATCTCCTTTACCATCACAAACTCAAGGTTTCGGCCTGCGAGCGTAAATACATTTCCGGGTTCAAGCCTTGAAATAAAGGTCTCCTCAATCACACCGACGTAGCCGCCTGAAATAAACTTCACCTTCATCATCGGGCTGCTAACAATCGTTCCAATATGCATGCGATGGCGCATGGCTATTCTTCGGTTTTTTATCCGGTAGACCCCATCCTCACCCACTTCAACTTTTTTATATTCGTCGTACTGAAGCAACGCATCCCCGCCGTTTACAATGGTATGTAATACCTGCAACCACTCAGCATCGGTTATGTCAGCATAGCAATAAGTGCGCTTTACTTCCTCGAAAATATCGTCTGGTTTAAAGCCTTCGCCTACAGCCAGCGTACACAAATATTGGATGAGGACATCAAAGCACAGCATTCGGGGTTCGCGGCTTTCTATGAGATTTTCTTCCATAGCCTGTTTTAGTGCCGCGGCCTCTACTAACTCAAGCGAATGTGTTGGAAGAAAATAAATCTTACTCACTTTTCCCGGCTGGTGACCACTGCGGCCGGCGCGTTGTAAAAACCGGGCAACACCTTTTGGAGAACCGACCTGTATGACTGTTTCAACGGGACGAAAATCGACGCCGAGGTCTAAGCTGGCGGTACAAACCACTGCTTTTAGTTTGGTTGTGTGTAGGGCTTCTTCGACCCACAAACGTAATTCCTGCTCGATGCTTCCGTGGTGAAGCGCAATGGCACCTGCGAGGTCAGGAGCGATCTCTAAAATTTTCTGGTACCAACGTTCGCTCATGCCGCGGGTATTGATAAAAACAAGGGTAGTATTGTTAGCGCGAATAATGTCTACCGCTTGCTGCGCAAGGTTTAACCCAAGGTGGCCCGCCCATGGAAATTTTTCAATTTCTTCGGGAATAACAGACTCAATTGCTATTTCCTTACGCAGGTTTGCTTTAACGATAACAGGGGAGGGTAGTGGCAGTGACGGATCTGAGGTAGTCAACGGAGCTAGCAGTACATCCCTGGCTTGCTCAAGATTTCCAATTGTCGCGCTAATGCCCCAGAGCGAGAGGGGCAAAGCAGCCGTTCTTTCTGCAAATTTTTGCCTCAAACCAACAATTCGTGAGACGGCTAACTCTACCTGAGTGCCACGTTTGCTTCCTAACAGTTCATGCCATTCGTCAACAGCAATTATTTGCAGTGTTGAAAATGTATCAGGATAATCTTTTTGGCCTAGCAGTAAATGAAGACTTTCAGGCGTAATAATCAAGGCCTCAGGCATATTTCGTTTTTGCTTTTGCCTTTCATTTACATCCGTATCTCCATTCCTGATTCCAATTTGCCAACTCATTCCGAGTTCTTCGATAACTTCTTCCATCGCCCGTGCAATGTCTTTTCCTAGGGCTCTTAGTGGAGTTACCCAAAGCAGTTGCATGCCACTTTTTTTCTTTGTTTTATAGCTTTTAGGGTTTTGATTGATGTAGTTGATAATGGCTCCAAGAAAGACAGAGAAGGTTTTACCAAAACCGGTGGGCGCATTAACAAGGCCGCTGTTTCCGGCTTGTATTTCCTGCCACGCCTGCACCTGGAATTCAAAAGGCTTCATTTTTTTTGAAGCCAGCCACGTCTTTATTACTTTATATCCGGGTGTTTTTTCGAGCATTAATGCTTTGGGTTGTTCTGGTAAGAGGAAGCAATTGAGTGAGCCGTAAAGATAAGTTGAAGTTAATGTGGACGAATTGTATTAGCATAGCGTAAACAGTTCCCGGACTTTTAAGCATTATCAAAGAAATTTGTTGAAATACGAAAAGGTGTACCTGTTGGAGTTTTTACTTTCCATATACCTCCAACATCTTTTTCAAATCCTCTAACGTGTTTATTTCGTCAGGCTTTTTGTCTTTACGCCAGCGGTTAATCCGGGGAAACCGAAGGGCCACTCCGCTCTTGTGACGGTTGCTGGCTGCAATACCTTCGAATGCAATTTCAAAAACCAGTTCAGGTTTTACTGTTCTTACAGGACCAAATTTTTCGATTGCGTTTCGTTTTACGAAAGAGTCTACTTCATTGAATTCTTTATCGGTTAATCCGCTGTACGCGCGTGTAAACGGCACCAGTTTTTCTCCATCTCTTACAGCAAAAGTATAGGCAGTATACAAGTTACTTCTTCTGCCAGAACCCTTTTCGGCATAAATCATTACACAGTCAATAACCAGGGGTTCTATCTTCCATTTCCACCAATCGCCTGTCTTTCGTCCAACCTGGTAAATACTAGACTTTCGCTTTATCATAAAACCTTCGGCACCCATTTCTCTTGAAGTCTTTCTAAGTGCCGTTAGTTCATCCCACTTAGCAAACTCTACAATCGGTGAAAGAATGATGGTTGGTGTGGTTAGAGGTGCTATTAATATTTCTAATTGTTTGCGTCTTTCTGTTAAGGGGCGGTTTCGCCAGTCTTCGTGGTTGTACTCTAAAAGGTCGTAGGCAAAAAAGGTAATTGGCGTCTCCTGAAGGTTTTTCTTTGTTACATTTTTTCTGCCGATTCTTGTTTGCAATAAAGCAAAAGGCAAGGGCTTTTTGTCAATACTTGGAATGATTTCTCCGTCTAAGACAGTTCCATCAGGCAACACATGTTTTAATGAATGGTATTCGGGAAATTTATCTGTCATTAGTTCTTCACCACGGCTCCAAACGAAGAGTGTATCGTTGCGCTTGATCATTTGCCCCCGAATGCCATCCCACTTCCATTCAACCTGCCATTCAGCAGGATCTCCCAGTGTTTCAGGATTTTCATCTAATGCATAGGCAAGATAAAAGGGGTAGGGCTTTGAATAATCTGTAATTGCCGGACTTTCATTTAAGAGCTCGGCAAAAGTTGTAGTAGATGGATCCCAGTTGCCACTAATGCGATGGGCAATAACCGAAGCTTCAAGGCTGGTAAATTTAGCCAAAGCGTTCACCATCATTTTTTGAGAGACGCCAATTCGAAAAGCGCCTGTAATAAGTTTGTTGAAAACAAATCGCTCGTTTTGATTCATTTGTTTCCAGCTATCGAGGATGAATTCTTTTTTAATGTTCTCATCCTGCTTTTCTATCTGCCGAAAAGTGTCGATGTAAAAGTGCAATGGTTTCGTTTCGACTGATCCGTCAGTTGCTACAGTCTCAGGTAATAGTAAAGAAATGGTTTCGGCCAGATCACCAACGGTATGATAACTTTCTCCAAACAGCCAACCTGGTAAGCCTGCAACTTCAACACACCATGTAATTAGTTGAGTTGTATTTACTGCACGTTTCGGTTTTCTTCCACTAAATAAAGCAATTACCCAAACTTTATCTCTATCGTCGGCCTCTGAAAAATATTGAACAAGTGCTTCAAGCTTATCCGTTGTTTTCGTGCTGGTGCCTAATATTTTTACCAGCTCCGCAAAACCACCCAGTCCTTGCGCAGATACAGCACGGTCTCTTTCGTTGTCTTCGATAACCAGTTTTTCAATATCGCTTGTAAAATCACTCATTTTCAGCGGGGTTTTCGACATCCTCAATTCCAGCCGTTGAGGGGGTTAGTCCTTCTTCTTCGTCATTGCCATATTCTGTTTTTACTTCTCCGGCCTCAATTCCTAATTCGTTCAGATACCTGCTGAATGTTGCCTGGAAACCGTGTGTGACAAACACTTTTTCTGCGCCGGTTGCTTTTACTGCTTGTAATAAGCCGGGCCAGTCTGCATGGTCGCTCATTACGAAACCTGCGTCTACGTTTCTGCGTCGTGCATTACCACGTACCTGCATCCATCCACTGCAAACTCCTACAACAGGATCTGGGAACCTTTTCATCCACGAGCTTCCATCTGCGCTTGGCGGTGCAACCACTACGCTTCCTGCCAATTCCACTTTTGCGGTATCATGTGTAATTCGATGAACTTGGGGCAATTTCCAACCTGCTTTAACCAGGGTCTCATGGATGTTAAAAATGGCTCCATGTACATAAATCTTTTCTGTCACTTCTGCGATTGCCTGTATTACTCTCTGTGCCTTGCCAAGGCTATAAGCAGTAATTACACTTGTTTTTTTGTCCGCCGTGTTTTTTTGAATCCAGATTTGAATGTCTTTGTTAATTTGTTCAGGGGACTTCCATTTATAAATAGGTAGGCCGAAAGTGGATTCTGTTATAAAAGTATTGCACGGCACCGCTTCGAATTGTCCGCTCAGTCCATCGTTGACTACTTTGTAGTCGCCACTAACTACCCAAACTTCTCCTTTGTATTCGAGCCTTATTTGCGAAGAACCGATAACATGACCGGCTGGATGAAAAGAGATTTTAACTCCATTCATAAAAATAGTTTCACCCCACTCAACAGTCTGATAGGCGTTGTCGCCTAGCCTTAATTGAAGTATTGGTTTAGTATAGCGGTGGCAGAGATAAGATTGTGAGCCCCACCGTGCATGATCGCTGTGCCCGTGTGTTATTAATGCCTTGTCTACAGGCTTCCAGGGGTCAATATAAAATTGCCCCTGCGGACAGCATAACCCCTTATCTGAAAATTCGATTAATGGCATTAAAAGTTCATTAGCAATTGCTGATAACAGAAAAAACTCTGCCATTGTTCGTTATAGAATTGCGGAGTGATGAGCGATGATTGCCGGCGAATTTGGATCAGTGTTGGCTATGATAGAGAATGGATGAAGAATGGATAGCGATTTTTTTTCATCGCCGTACTGATGCTATTGGGGGGTGATAGACTTTGTGTTGTTTAAGTAAAATGTTGCACACTTTCAGGATGTACCACATTTTACTTACGCTGATATTTTAAAAAGATGAACAATGATTTGCTGTACACGGGTGTGACACAACAATGTCACATTTACACTCTAATGCTAGCTACACAAGAAATTTCCAGATTAGTGATGCTCCTCCGTAAATACAGGTTGCGATAAAAATTCCCTTGGCCGTATGGTCTAACCGTTTATTTATATATAATGTAAAAATGGCTGCATTGGCAACAAGGGAAACGCTTACCAAAGCGGTCAACAAAGTCCTTTGAACAAGAATAATATGAACAAACTCACTGAAGGTAATAACACTTCGAAACTGTATGAGATAGTATAACAGCATACCCAGTACGGGAGCAATAAAGCCAAGTACTAAGCCGAGCTTTAAATTATCTTTTAGCATTAAGTAAGATTAAAAGTTTTTTCCAGCTTTTCTTTCAGCTTGTAGTTGGTAAGGTCGAACTGCACGGGAACTACACTAGCATAATTATGGTTTAGTGCCCACACATCGGTGTCGCGGCCTTTGTCGAAATTGACAAACTCGCCGGTTAGCCAATAATATTTTTTGCCGGTTGGGTCAGTACGCTCCGCGAAGTCTTCTTCGTACTTGGCATAAGCCTGTCGACAGATTTTAAGACCCTTCAGTTGTTCCACTGTTACTGCCGGAAAGTTTACGTTTAAACAAAGATGTTTGTCTATAGATTTCGTAGTAAGAATTTGCTGCACAATTGAACGGGCATATTTTTTAGCACCGGTAAAATCGGCTTCAAGGCTATAATCAAGCAATGAGAAACCAACGCTTGGGATGCTTTCAATAGCTGCTTCAAGAGCGGCAGACATAGTGCCTGAGTAAATAACGTTAATGGAATGGTTTGCTCCATGGTTTACACCGCTTAAGCAAATGTCTGGCTTGCGGTGCAGTATTTTATCTACTGCAAGCTTCACACAATCAACCGGTGTGCCATTGCATGAGTAAGCCTCTATTTTATCTCCAAACTGGTTTACCCTTACCATACGTAAGGGAGTGCCGATAGTGATAGCATGTCCCATTCCACTTTGTGCTTTATCCGGCGCAATAACCACTATTTTCCCAAGATCTTTTACCGCATCTACGAGGGCTGCAAGGCCTGGTGCTGTTACCCCGTCATCGTTAGTGATAAGTATAATAGGTTCCTCCTTTGAGAGCCGCGGGCGAACAGCGGGAGTACTTGTCTTTGACTCTTTAGCCGCTTTTACCTTTGTATTTTGCTGAGGTTGTTCCGGTCCTCTTCCGGGTTTCAATTTGGTTGAAGTATTAGCCTGAAGTTCTTCTTTTTCTACGATATCTTTTTTAGCTTTTGCCATAAATTCTTTACTTAACGGTGCAAAAGTCATTATAAATATAGTGCCTCCAAAAAAATGTTTTTGTAAGGCTAATATTATTAGTAATTTGCAGCTAAACAAATTAGCCTTGTTATGTCTCAAGCTGGAAAAAATTTGAAATACCTCAGAAAACTTCGGGGGTGGACGCAAGAGGAATTCGCAAGTAAATTAAAGATTAAACGTTCGCTTTTAGGGGCATATGAAGAGGAGCGCGCCGAGCCAAAATTGGAAGTGCTGGAGATTATTAGCGGCATCTTTAAGATAACCCTGGATGAGTTGTTATTAAAAGATGTAGCTAATGCGAAGGGCAGTACTTACATGGAAAAACGCCGGCAGTTGAAGATGACTTCAAATATTGCTGAAATACAGTTTGTGCCGGTTAAGGCAGCGGCGGGATATTTGGCCGGTTATGCTGATCCTGATTTTATCGACGAGTTAAACACCTTTACGCTTCCTATGTTAGCTGGGGGAAGCTACCGTGCATTCGAAATAATTGGTGACAGTATGTTGCCAACCCAGAGCGGATCTGTGATTGTTGGTGAGAAGCTGGAAAATATTGAGGATGTAAAAACAAGCAATACATATATTGTAGTGTCGCGAAATGAAGGGATTGTGTATAAAAGGGTTTTGAAGAATAACCGTAGTAAAACGAAGGTTACGTTGGTTAGTGATAATCCGATGTATGAACCTTACCAGGTGAATGCAGATGAGATAGTTGAACTATGGCAAGCCCAAATGATCATTTCAAAGGCGAATGTGCAACAGCGATGGGATGTAAATCAACTAGCGAGCCTGGTAACCAACCTGCAGGAGCAGGTGATCACGATGAAGAAAAAACTGAATTAAGAACCTGGGCTGCATGAAGAGTCTTTTAATATTTACGTTTTTACATTGTTCTCAGCTAATCTCAATATTGTATTTATTCAATAAACCCGCGACATCGGGCAGCGAAAATTTTGCCTTTTTAATCTTATTTTGTTCGGGATCGAAAGCATAATTTTTAGCTGTTCTGAAGTCAGCTTTTTCCAAAATCGTTTGCATAAACACTGCATCAGTCAGGTCGCAGTTTTTAAAGACTGCGGCCGATAGGTCAGTTTCTGCAAAATCAACTTGTTTTAAACTGCAGCTATCAAGAACGGCTTTTTTCATCTTCTTTTTGTAAAAAGAAGAATAATCAAGTTGACAACTTTCAAAAGATGCAGAAAATAAAAAGTTGTTGCATACGCTGAAGTCCACCCCCATCAACTTACAGTTTAAAAGCCGGATATTCTTTATTCCTGTGTTGCTTAAAATTGCCAGGGAAAGGTTTGAGCCTTTAAAAAAGCAATCTATAAAATTGATATTGCTTAAGTCGCTTTTGGAAAAGTTACAGTTGATAAATTCGCACTCAGTAAATTCTGTTACTGTTAATTTCTTCTCTTCATAATCCAGGTTTTCAAATGTTTTGTCTTCTTGAATGAGGCCTTCCAACATGTTAGTCATTTGCTTGAATAAACAGAATAGGTGGTTCGAGTAAAATTTGCTTAAAAGGATAAAAAGAGGAGTAACGGTAGAAGTGAGTGACACAACTATGTTGAGATAAGGACAAAAGCTGGCAACAAAAAGATCTAATGAAATCGGGTACGTTCCATTAGAAAAGATCCGTTGACAACATGGAAGTTTTTTCCGGTTACTGTATCAATGGCTTGAAAATTAAAAGTGCCTTCAAGCGTATATAACAATTCCTTGGCCTCGAACGTACCCTTTTTTATGGTAACCGTTCCTTTATACTTATCGTTTGTGTAGTATCTTTTTTGGTCAAGAGGATTTGTGTAGTAAGCTTTGTTTGCATTATCCAACACATAAGTAGCGTCTTTTATTGTATCGCTCTTTACTACAAAACCGGCTCCTTCATAAATCTTTGACACATTAATGGTTAAAATAGAGTCGCCTTTAAAAGTGCAATCAAACACGTTACTATTAATGCCCGCTTCGTCATTTATAACCGTTTCCTTGCCATTGATGCTATACTTAAAATAACCACCCAATAGTTTTCGGTTTTGGTCTTTTTCGCAGCTGTTTAGCAAAAAAGCAGTTATAATTAATAAGGAGAGAAAATATTTCATGCTCGTACAATTTCTTAAAAGTAAAGTCATTTCTAATGTGGAAAGCATTAAAATATCCACACATGTTTAATAAGTAATGCAAGTAAAGGGTTGCGCCGGGTATGTCAAACCGCATTTAGATCAATAACTTTTAATTAAGAAACATTGGCCAATCATAATTTTAGCGATTAAAATAACAGATCGTAACGTTCGAAACAGTTGTTGCGAAAGGGAAATGTGGGTGCACATCGTTATTTTTGCGACAATATGAAGAATATCAGGAATTTTTGCATCATTGCCCACATCGACCATGGAAAGAGTACGCTTGCTGACCGGCTTTTAGAATTTACACATACTATCAGCGACCGAGACATGCAGGCGCAGGTGCTGGATGACATGGACCTGGAACGTGAGAAGGGTATTACCATTAAAAGTCATGCAATACAAATAACTTATCCCTTTAAGGGCGAGAGCTATACACTTAATCTTATTGATACTCCGGGTCACGTGGATTTTAGCTACGAAGTAAGCCGTGCGCTTGCTGCGTGCGAGGGCGCGCTGCTGCTTGTTGATGCTTCACAGGGAATACAGGCGCAAACCATTAGTAACCTTTACCTGGCCATTGATAATAATCTTGAGATCATTCCCGTAATCAACAAAATTGATATGGACGGGGCGATGATTGAAGAGGTGAAGGACCAAATAGTTGAACTGATTGGCTGCAAGCCCGAAACTATATTATTGGCAAGTGCTAAGAGCGGAATTGGTATTGAAGAAATATTGGCCGCCATAGTGGGGCGTATCCCTGCCCCATCAGGAAATGTAGATGCCCCTTTACAAGCGCTTATTTTTGACAGCGTTTTCAATAGCTTCAGGGGAATTATTATTTACTACCGTATTATGAATGGCAGCCTGAAAAAAGGCGATAAGATACAGTTTGCAAGTACAAGGACCGAGCATTTTGCTGATGAAGTGGGCGTGCTTAAGCTAACAATGACGGCTAAAGATGAGGTGAAGACAGGTGATGTAGGTTATATTATTACCGGTATAAAAAACGCGAAGGAAGTAAAAGTGGGTGATACCATTACGTTGGCTAATAATCCGGCGGAAATGATTAAGGGTTTTGAGGAAGTAAAGCCAATGGTTTTTGCTGGTATCTTTCCCGTTGAGACCGATGCTTTTGAAGAGTTGCGCGATTGCATGGATAAGCTTCAGTTAAACGACGCATCACTTACGTTTGAACTCGAGACATCGCAGGCCCTTGGCTTCGGTTTTCGTTGCGGCTTTTTAGGCATGCTGCACATGGAAATAATACAGGAGCGGCTGGAGCGTGAGTTTAATCAAACGGTAATTACAACAGTTCCCAACGTTAGCTTTATTGCTCATACCTCAAAGGGCGACACGATTACGGTCAACAATCCGACAGAGATGCCAGATCCGACCAAGCTCGAATCGATAGAGGAGCCTTTTATCAAAGCACAAATTGTTACACACGCCGATTACATTGGCAACATCATGACCCTATGCCTCGGCCGACGGGGTATCATCGTTAACCAAAGCTACCTTACCGCCACGCGTGTTGAACTTACATTTGAGTTGCCGCTTACGGAAATCGTTTTTGATTTTTACGATAAACTGAAAAGTTCGACCAGGGGCTATGCGTCGTTCGATTATCACCCGATTGGTTACCGTGTAAGTGATATTGTAAAAATGGACATTCTGCTAAATGCGGAGAAAGTGGATGCACTTAGTGCGTTGATACATCGAGGACGTGCGCAGGACTTTGGAAGAAAGCTTTGCGAAAAGCTGAAAGAGTTATTGCCTCGCCAACAGTTTCAAATTGTAATACAGGCAGCAATCGGAGCTAAAATCGTTTCGCGCGAAAACATTAGTGCCATGCGGAAAGACGTAACTGCAAAGTGTTATGGAGGTGATATTAGCCGTAAACGTAAACTTCTTGAAAAGCAGAAAGAGGGTAAAAAACGTATGAAGCAGATCGGGAATGTCGAGGTTCCACAGGAAGCGTTTTTGGCCGTACTGAAGTTGGATTAATTAGAAATCAACAGGTCAGGTTACGGAGGCTGAAGGCTTGTAGCTAGTGCCTCAAAGTTTTTTTTTAACCGACATTTGAATCACAGATGTTTCATTGTTGCGTCGCATTTCGTTCGTCTTTTGGTTCATTTGGGATCAGTTTTTAAAGTAATTTTTTTTTACTTAGTAATCACAATCTATATTTGCCGCATGAATTTAAAGTTGCACAAACATCATCATCACTTCTTGCCTTAGGGTAAGCCGTTGTTGTATTGTGTACTCACTATAAAACATTAAAGGGCTTACTTCGGTAAGCCTTTTTTTGTACCCCATCCCAACCTTCCTCTGAAGGGGGAAAGAGGAAAAAGGTATTCAAATAATTAATCTTAAAAATTCCTCCCTTTAGGGAGGCCAGGAGGCTAAAATCATGGTTCTCAGAGTTGCTATTCAGAAATCGGGAAGACTAAATGAAGACAGCATGAAGCTGTTAAAAGAGTGCGGTATTGATATTGCTAACGGAGTAAATAAGCTACGCACAGAAGCAAGCAACTTTCCGATTGAAGTGTATTTTTTGAGAGATGACGACATTCCGCAGTATGTGGAAGATGGTGTAGCTGACATAGGTTTTGTAGGGGAAAATGTGGTGTACGAGAAAAATAAGAAGGTAGAGGTCGTAGAACAATTGGGGTTTGGAAAATGTCGACTAAGTATTGCTGTTAGCAGGAATGAAGTGTACAACGATGTTTCTTATTTGCATGGTAAAAGGATCGCTACCACTTACCCCGTGATAGTAAGAAAGTTTATGGAGGAAAAAGGTGTAAATGCTGAAATACACGAGATCAGTGGAAGTGTTGAAATAGCTCCCGGCATCGGCCTTGCTGATGCAATTTGCGATCTTGTAAGCAGCGGCTCTACTTTGTTTATGAACGGTTTAAAAGAAGTAGAGACTGTTTTAAAGTCGCAGGCAGTTTTAATTAAAAGCAGCGATTTAAACGAAGAGAAACAGCGCTTGCTTGACAAGCTATTGTTTAGAATAAAGGCTGTGAAACGGTCTAAAAATAATAAGTACATTTTATTAAACGCACCGAACGATAAGCTGTCTGAGATTATTGGGTTGCTTCCGGGAATGAAAAGTCCAACAGTTTTGCCACTGGCTGAAAGTGGTTGGAGTAGTGTTCATAGTGTATTGAAGGAAAGTGATTTTTGGGAAATCATAGAAAAATTAAAGGAAGCAGGCGCACAGGGAATATTGGTTGTGCCCATTGAGAAGATGATTATTTAAAACCGGAATTGCTGGAATTGTTTTGATTAACGGGAATTAAATCGGGAATGAAGCGAGGCTGTTATATTTTCTGCGGCTTCTGTGATTTCTGCGGGACATCGGGAACGCTTAAGAAAAGCTTCCTCGAAGTTCAAATGACGAACGGATTGCGACGCAACGTTGATGCTATGAAAAACGATTGTTCGTATAAAAAGAAGAATAATAAAAAATAGAATGGAGGAGTTTAGAATTTTGGATTATGACGAAAGTATGCTCGATGAGATGATGCAGTTATTTTATGATACGGTACATACCATAAACGCACGAGATTATAGAAAGGAGCAATTGAACGGGTGGGCACCTGAGAATTCGGACAAAAGATTTTGGCAAGAGCGGCTGAAGAAAAATGTGTGTAAAGTAGCCTTTATAAAAAATAAAATGGTCGGCTTTACGGAGTTGGTAGATGACGGACATGTGGACACTTTGTATGTACACAAAGATTTTCAACGTCAGAAAGTTGCGGCAAACCTGATAGAGGAAATACTTCTTATAGCCGGGGAAAGAAATTACAGGGTGTTGACGACGGAAGCCAGTATAACAGCAAAGCCTTTTTTTGAAGCTTATGGTTTTAGGGTCACCCGTATAAAGAAGAAGCTTTATAACGGTAAAGATTTTACGAATTATAAAATGACTAAAGAGCTGTAAACTATGTTAGTGTTGTATGAGTATCCTGAGAAGAAGGCGTGGAGAAAGCTTTTATTAAGGCCGGTACTTGATAATTCTTCTCTCGAAGCAAGTGTCGGAAACATTTTGAAAGAAGTAAAGAAGAGCGGGGATGAAGCCGTGCGAAGATTTACATCGATGTTTGATAAGGTGAGCGTTAGCAGCTTTAAAGTAAGTTCAGAAGAAATAAGGGAAGCATGTGATCTGGTTGACGAAGATCTGAAGAAGGCTATACAGCAGGCCAAAGAGAATATAGAAAAATTTCACCGGGCCCAATTGAAGGTGGAAGAGCGTGTTGAGACAATGCCCGGCGTAGAGTGTTGGCGTAAGTCAGTGCCGATTGAGAAAGTAGGTCTCTATATTCCCGGAGGGTCAGCTCCTTTATTTTCTACTATATTGATGTTAGGAATTCCTGCTAAAATCGTTGGTTGTAAAGACATCGTTTTGTGCTCACCTCCCAATAAAGAAGGAAAATTACATCCTGCTATATTATATGCAGCTCAGCTTGTTGGGGTTACTCAAATATTTAAAGCCGGTGGAGCCCAGGGAATTGCTGCCATGGCTTACGGAACTGCTGCCATACCCCAGGTTTATAAAATCTTCGGACCGGGAAATCAATACGTTACCTGCGCAAAACAGTTGGTTCAAAAAGATGGAGTGGCAATTGATATGCCTGCCGGGCCAAGTGAAGTTGCCGTGCTGGCTGATGATACAGCCAATGCAGCTTTCGTTGCCGCTGATCTCTTATCGCAGGCTGAGCATGGCAATGATAGTCAGTCAATTTTGGTTACTACATCGGCTGCATTAGCAGCTGAGACAAAAAGTGAGGTAGAGAGGCAGTTGGCGGTTTTACCTAGAAAAGACATTGCAACGATAGCTATTCAGAATAGCAAAATATTTTTAGTTAAGACGATAAAGGAAGCAATTGAATTAATTAACGAATATGCTCCGGAACACTTAATTATTAGCTGTTCGGATGATGAAAAAATTGCAGGGGAAATTATAAACGCAGGCTCTATTTTTCTTGGCAATTATTCCCCTGAGAGTGTAGGCGATTATGCAAGTGGCACCAATCATACATTGCCTACTAATGGCTATGCTAAAGCCTATAGCGGGGTAAGCGTTGATTCTTTCGTAAAGAAAATTACCTATCAAAAATTGTCGAAACGAGGCCTGGAAGGGATTGGCAGAACGGTAGAATTGATGGCTGAGGCAGAAGGATTGCTGGCTCATAAAAATGCCGTTTCGATCAGGCTTTCCAACTAATGTAGGAGCTTTTTACTTTCATTCATCTTTAGCTTAATAGCAGATACAAACGAATATCATCATGTTTGATTTAAATAAACTTGTTCGTGAAAACATAAAGAGCCTCACCCCTTATTCCTCGGCAAGAGATGAATTTAGTGGTGATGCAAAAGTATTTTTAGATGCAAATGAAAACGCGCTGGGGTCGCCCCTGACGAAGTGGTATAACCGATATCCAGATCCTCACCAGGTGAAAGTAAAAGAGGCGCTTTCGGCAGTGAAGTCAGTTGAAGCATCAAAGATTTTTTTAGGTAACGGAAGCGACGAATGTATTGATCTTTTATATCGTTGTTTTTGTAATCCCGGTAAAGACAATGTCATAATATGTCCTCCAACTTATGGCATGTACGAGGTAAGTGCCAACATCAATGATGTCGAAATCAGGAAAGCTCCATTGCTTGATGATTTTCAACTTGACCTTGTTCATCTTGAAAATTTGGTAGACAAAAACACCAAACTTATTTGGATTTGTTCGCCAAACAATCCGACAGCTAATTCTATGAACAGGGAAGATGTCGAGACGGTTCTCAACAACTTTAGTGGATTAGTAGTAGTAGATGAGGCTTACATCAATTTCTCCCGCCAGAAATCTTTCATCCAGGAACTTAAAGATTATCCCAACCTGGTCGTCCTTCAAACTTTTAGTAAAGCCTGGGGACTTGCAGGTCTTCGCTTAGGAATGGCTTTTGCGTCAGAAGAGATTATCGAAGTTTTAAACCGCGTGAAGCCGCCCTATAACATCAACCAGGTTACGCAAGAATTAGCGCTAAAGGCTTTGGAAGAAGTAGGTCAGGTAAATGATATGATTAAAGAACTGGTGCAAATGCGGGTTGCACTAAAAGGGGTGTTTGAGAAAATTCCATTTATTAAAAAAGTCTATCCTTCTGATGCCAACTTTTTACTTGTAAAAGTGGATAATGCAAAAGAAATCTATCATTATTTATTGACGCGGGGAATTGTTGTGAGAGATAGAAGCAGCGTGCAGCTCTGTGAGAATTGCCTGAGAATTACGGTTGGTACCGAGGAAGAAAACACCGAACTAATTGAGGCAATGGCTGATTGGTTTGTTGCAAATAAGCCTGTAAATGCCTAAAAGGGTAAAACTGCCTTCCCTAAACATCTTCACTTAAAAGAAAATCCTTACTATCAGGTAGTAGCTTCTCTTTCACTTCTTGCCACTCTTTTCATCCGCTTGTGTTTGCACAAATACTCGATCTGTGCTTCCGATTCGGTACGCCCCAGCTTTTTTGTCTATTGGAAACTTTTAAATTGTTTTTTAAATTAGAGTGTAGGTAATTAATCTCTCTAATCTTATAAATATCGCCGTGCAAGGCAGAACCGCTTGTATTAATTCTTTCATCACCGGGCATTTAAATTTTTAAAACAAATAGAAATGAAAAAATCATTGATTGTTTCTGCCATCCGTTAGACAAAATTGCTAAGCTTATTCAATAGTACAACCTACTCTGCGTATCCTGCTTACGGACTTTGTTGTGTTCGTTCTACATTTGTCTCATGCGTAAATTAAGTATGGATGAATTGGGGCGTAAGTCTATAGAGGAATTTAAACAGGCATCTAAAACACCTGTAATAGTAGTGCTTGATAACATAAGAAGCATGCACAACGTTGGAAGCGTTTTTCGAACTGCAGATGCTTTTTTAATCGAAGCCATTTTTTTATGCGGATACACTCCTCAACCTCCTCATAGAGATATCAATAAAACAGCGCTTGGAGCAACAGAATCCGTTGACTGGATTTATTTCTCCCATGCAGCCGAAGCTGTACAGGAACTAAAGAATAGGGGCTATAAAGTATTAGCGGTTGAGCAAACCGAAGGGAGTTTATCTCTTGAGAAAATTTCAGTGAAAACAGATGATAAGATTGCAGTTGTATTTGGTAATGAAGTTGAAGGCGTACAAAATGAAGTACTACAGTTAGTCGATGGAGCCCTCGAAATTCCTCAGCTTGGAATGAAGCATTCACTTAATATTTCAGTAGCGGCAGGAATAGTACTTTGGGAAATTGTTAGAACAAGAATTTAGGGTAAAATAGCTGTAAACATCTCCGTACCTGCGTTATTCCTCCAGTAAATTACTTAAGCTCATCAATTCTTTATACTTGTAATCGTATTTGGGATTCTTAAAGCACTTGGCTAACTCTTCGAGTTGAATTTGTATGATGCGCTTGTGCGATAGGGGTTTAAAATAAAATGGAGTTATTGGAACGGAGATGCGCTTGAAATAAGCTTCCATATCCTTATGTGAAAAGATTTGTCCGTTAATTGCATCAATATAGAAGTGAATTTTTTGCTGTGGATTTGGATCTAATAACTGGTCATAATCGTTGTGGAAATACGCAAGTATAAATTGACGCGGAATATTTATCGCTTTCACATTTATATCCAGTAATTCGCACAAGAGCAAATATAAAACGCCATTACTTAAAGCATTTCCTTTCTTGCTTTCTATTACTTTGTGAATAAAGAAGTCGTCGGGATTGTTATACCCCATTTCAACCCCTTTTAGGTTATAGTAATTATAAACAATACTCGAGATTACGTTAGCTTGTTCCAGTGAAGTAAGAAAACTGTTTAGCTCCAGCCACACGTTTCTGCGAATTCTTTCCAGCTCCTGCAAAACAGGAGCGGTGGCTAATTCAGGGTATTGAAACTTGGCAACGAGTAGCGAGCCAAAAAGCAGGTCGTGATAAGGGTTGTTTTTCCAATCGCTGAAGTCTTTACTAAGATCAATAAAATGAAGTTTATGAATGAGTAACTCTATGCGTTCCTGCACTTCCTCGCTCAGCGTATTTTCCCAGAGATTTTCAAGATTCGGTATAATGCCGCGACCATAATGGACAATTCGGTTCGAGACGGTTGAAAAAACCTCCTGGTCCGGATCATCGATCAGGGAAAATAGCGCTGAAATTTCCCGGGTTTCATTCATATTAAATCTTATAAAAAGGCATTTTAATTTTAATTCATTTTTAACCCTAAATCCTTTTCAAACTAAGTCAATTTTTGTGAAACTCTCCGTTACAAGTTATTCAACACATGTTAATTACTCTCAGGTAGTTGCTAACAAAATTGTATAAAAACTTATATCTATAATAAGACCAATAAAAATAAATTAAAGCTGTATAATTGACGCCCCATTTTAAAAAAAAATTACCCCCAATAATTTTAAGGAAAGATGGTAAAGTGCCGTCACTGTAACGCACTCTGAAACAAGTGAGATATCAATTTTTAATTTGCGTCTAACTTCTGTAATTAGGAGATGTTGACCTTCTAGTTGCTTAGGTATTTGACAAAAGATCGTTTCGCTATCGGCAATAAAGTTTCCTCGAGAGGATATGCCAGGTCGGTTTGAATGTTATAGACAGCGGGATTCGGAAGATTGCGGCGATTTTTAATTAATTCGCCTTTTATGTTTTCGGGCGAATTGCTGACGGTTCTATCCCATTTATGAATGTAATCCGTGCGGATACCCCGATATTTTTCATCGTGTTTTTCGAAAAAGGTGAGGCGATATTGGTAAACCACGATGGCGTTGTACTTGCCATCTTTCAAAAATAAATATCCCTCATTCACATCAAGGGGTACAAGGCCAACAGGTTCTATGCTAAGTTTGGTTTCTACAAATTCATAAATTTCTGCACCTGTCTTAATGGTGCCTTTTATCTTGTTTGCCGAGTATTGAATAATGTCCTCCAATTCTTTCATTAACTCATCATCTTCAATCATTTTTTCGTAAGCAAACTGAAGTTTTTGAATATTGATATCTGTGAGCTGTTTAGGAAAATGTTCCTGCAGGAATTTTTTGTTCTCCCTAAAGGAAACGATGTTGTTATAATGAAAGATAACATCGGCTAGTTGTGGGTATAATTTATTTTCGTTGAAGTATTTATTAACCTCGTTAAGGTAGGCTAAGAGCGTGTATTTTTTTAATTCGAAATCAATATATCCTTCGGTAAACCACGTTTCAGATAATGTTTTCATCTCCGCTAAAATTTGATAATCAAATATACCGTTTGACGTAGAAAATGTAATAAAGGTTAAAATTATTATACCTTTTGACACAGGATATATAAAAAATCTTGTGCCACTCAGATTGTTAAAAGTAAAAATAAAAAAATGGGAGATGCGGTCAAAGTTCGCGCAGAAGTAGGAGTGGTTTCGCCGGCTTTTTTTTCTCTTTGCCGGAGTTGTTGTTTTGGTTTAACGCCAGGTGCTTTTTAATGACTGCAGGAGGAAAATATTCAACAGACTTTTTATTGCTTTTATTACAGTAGACAATTATGGCAACTTTAAGTTCTATTCTACTCTCTTTCCATTCTCCAACCTTATAAATTTTGTAACGCAGTCAGGAATTTCACTGGCATAATGTGACACATAAATAAGCGTTTTGTTTCCTGTTATACAAATCTCATTAATTATTTCTTTAAACATCGTTGTCTGCTCTTCATCCAAGCCTTGACCCGGTTCATCTAAAATTAACAGGGGAGGATTTTTTACAAGAGCCCGGGCAAGCAGTACAAGCCTTTGCTGGCTGTTGGATAGCTGGTTGAGAAATTTTCTTTGCAACAATTCTATTTTCAGTAATTGCATCCATTTTGTTACAAGCGTTGATTGCTGTTGGTTAATTTTTCTAAATAGTCCTATAGTATCAAATAATCCCGAAGCAACAACATCAAAACAGTTCGTTCCTTTTTCAAAATACAAATGAAGTTCCGGTGAAACAAATCCGGTCTTCTTTTTAATATCCCAGATGCTTTCTCCGCTTCCACGCTTTCTATCAAATAAATAAATCTCGTTTGCATATGCTTGTGGGTTGTCAGCATTTACAAGACTAAGAAGGGTAGACTTGCCTGATCCGTTTGGTCCGGACAAAGACCATCGTTCGCCGTTTTTAACTTCCCAGTTTATATTATCTAAAATCTTATGGTCGTACTGAATATTAACGTCCTTCATCTTCACTGCAAATTCAAACGGAGCATGTTTATTATTTGAAGTTAGCTGACGCAATAGTTCATGGTCAAATGACAGATCTTTTACTGATGTAGCATGTGCATCATTCCATTTAGCTGCATTTACTCGTTCGGTTGTATATAAACCATCTTTTGAGAAAGATAAAACATTGGTAATAAAAAAAGGCAGGTGCGCGGCAGGTGTAACCATAATGATGTGAACTCCTTTTTTACCAATTTCGTTTAAAACATCTTCGAGCCTTTGCCGGCTTTTTACGTCGAGGCCGATAAAAGGATTATCGAGTAATAAAAATGCAGGCTGCAGTAACAAGGCTTTTACAATTTGTAACCGTTTGTTTTCGCCGTTCGATAATTGTATGAGCCTTTCTGTAAACAGTTTTTTAATGTCGAACAATTCAGCTAATTCGGCCAGTTGTTCTTTTGTGGCTTTGTTCTTAGCGACTGTCTTTTGTAAATCTTCTTCAACCGTAATTGCATCTTCGGCATCTTGCGAATTGAAACGTTGCTGGTAATAAAAATTGGTTGTGTTTGAGAGGTTTTTAAAATGGTGTTGTTGTTCAACCAAAACAATTGTTTTGCTGGCAGCAGTATTATTGTTGTAAAGCAATACCCGGCCATTAAAATGTTGCCTTCCGGTAAGCGCTTTTAATAGTGTTGTCTTACCTGAACCGGCTGGTCCAACTATAGCCCATTGTTCTCCTTCTTGTACCGAGAAGCTAACCTTGTTTAGTATAGTTTGTCCAGCCTGTTGTACAGTAATAGAATCTGCTTTTAAAACGTTCATTTAAGTTTGTTAAGAATGGCGAAATTAGGGCATGTAGGTACAAAGCTTTTCCGCGTACAAAGCTGAATTGAAAATATATAAGTACAAGGGAGTGACACAACGATGTTGAAGGGCTATTTTCTGCTGATCCCAAAAAAAAGCAATAAGATACTAATGAATAGCGCTACGTGTTTAGTCGCCTGCTTTTTCTTTTAGCATCTTAACTACAACCTTATCAATTGGAAGCGATACAGACTCTTCGTTTAAATCGTTCCATTCGATCCAACGGAACACTTCAGACTCACCCATTGGGTTGGCGACCTGGTGTGGTTCGAAATCAAATACAGCTGTTTTAGTTGCGAGAGGGATGGGGTCAGCAGCGTGAACAAAATAATAGATACTGATAATCTGGTCGATATTATTGAAAGCGGAAATCTGGAAAAAATCTGTTGTATAAATGTGGTCACCAATAGTTATATCAAGGTCGGTTTCTTCTTTAAATTCCCTTTTCAGGCAATCGCGCGTTCCTTCTCCGAACTCTAGTCCGCCACCTGGAAACTTGGTGAAATAGCTGCCACGGATAAACTCGTCACTTACCAAAATTCTTTTTTGGCTATCTGTTAAAATGCCGTAAACCCTCACGTTGAATAATGCCATTATTTAAGTTTTGTTTTTCGCATACGGTCCACATACTTCCAGCTAACCACCAACAATATGATAAAGGAAATGATGACAGGGATCCAAAAAGTATACGGGGAGTCTTTATAGGGTATGGGTGTATTCATGCCATAAATACTTGCTATAAGCGTGGGCACAGTTAGTATTAGTGTAAGCCTTGTAAGGCGCTTTAAAACTTCGTTTTGGTTATTTGCAATAATGCTGGCAAAGGCATCTAAAGTTGAACTTAAGATGTTGGTATAAATGTTTGCCATCTCAAGGGCTTGCGAATTATCTACGATCAGGTCGTTCAAAACTTCCCGCTCATCCTCATTAAGACCGAAGAAGTTTGTTCTTTCCAGCTTTATCATCAGCAGTTCGTTGCTGCGGAGTGCGGTAACGAAATAGACGAGGCTTTTTTGTATGCGTACGAGTTGGAGCAACTCTTCGTTGCGATTGGCATCGTACAATTTTTGTTCGAGCAGGTTTCTTCGTTGGTTTATCTCCTTCAGGTAATCCATAAAGTTGCTTACCACTTTTTCGAAAATCTTCAACACCATTAAGTTCCGCTTATCGGGATGGCGCTTTTGAAAAGTGTTAAGAAACTTTTTAATCGCCCCGTTATCGAAAGAGTTAACGGTAACAATGTGGTTGTGGGTTAAAATGATGCAAATAGGTATCGTGATATAAAATGCATCACTGTCATTAAAAGAGTTGTTTTCGGTAGGGGTTTTTATTACAATGAACTTCACATTGTCTTCTAATTCGAACCGGGGTCTTTCATCTATATCAAGGGAGTCTCTTAAAAACGCTATCGGTATATCCAGTTCTTCACCCAGTTCAAAAAATTCTTCCTCTTTAAAGGGCGGAACAAGATTAACCCAGATACCGTTTTCAGGCTTGTCTATTTCTACAGTTTCGTTATTTACATTTTTAAAATATTGTATCATGGGAACAATGTGCTGATGGGCTACTGTGTTGAAGTGCTAATGATGTTGCGCCGATCTACAATTAGCATATTGGCAAATTAGCTAATTAAATTTCTATTTCACCTTTGTAAACATAAGTTGCCGGACCGCACAGCCATATGTCTGAAAAATGATCTTTCTCATCTTTTTGAAATTCAACCGCCAGATGGCCGCCTAATGTTTCTACCTGCACCTTGTTAAAGCCCGTGTTATGGGCGCAAGCCAGGGCACTAGCAGTAACCCCGGTTCCGCAACTGAAAGTTTCGTTTTCAACACCACGTTCATAAGTGCGAACATAAATATGTCCATGTTCAATTTCAACAAAATTTACATTAATACCTTCCTCCTTAAATTTTTTGCTGTAGCGTATTTGTTTGCCTTCTTCAAACACGTTGTATTTCTTTACGTCGTTTACAATCTTAACGTAATGTGGCGAGCCTGTATCTACAATGCAATTGCCGTCGTCTTCATCCATCTCATTTACGTCTTTCATCTTTAGTCGAACCCAATCATTGTTTGCAAACGAAGCTTCGTGCGGCCCGTCAATAGCCAGGAAAGTATAATGGGGCTTTTTTATACCCATATCATTGGCGAACTTAACGAGACAACGTCCTCCATTTCCGCACATAGTGCTTTCACTGCCGTCAGCATTGTAATACTTCATTTCGAAATCGTAACCCTTCAATAAGTTTAAAAGCATCAGGCCGTCGGCCCCGATTCCAAAGCGACGATCGCACATAAACCTTATTTGCTGGGTTGTCAATCCGTTATATTGTTCATTTCTGTTATCTAGTATAACGAAATCATTTCCTGTTCCCTGGTATTTAAAAAATTCGATGTTCATTTGTTTTTGTTATTAGTCGCAGGTTTTTACTTCGTTAGTCTCAAACTTTTGTTCGTTAACTGCTAGTTTTACAACACCTGTGTCGTCTCGCAATTTCCGTTACTCACCACCAACGATGTTACCGGTTGAACGGCCTATAATCATCGCCGCGCCCGCGGTTAACGTCTACCGGCGACTAGCCACGTTACATTCCACTGATTATCCCCAAAGACTTCTCAATCATATTGGCCACTGCCGCGTTTCCGTCTTTGCTAAATTCTTTTTTTATCCGGTTTGCTACTATCGTGCTTAAACTTAAACACTGATGCCCTAGCAATCTGCCGAGCCCATAAATAGCACTTGTTTCCATTTCAAAATTCGTAATCCTGTGTTGTCCGAATGTAAACTCTGTCAGCCGGTCTATTAAGTCTGGGTTGGTAAGTCCCAGCCGCAACACTCTTCCCTGTGGACCATAAAAGCCTGGGCAGGTTATGGTGATGCCATGGTAAAAACCAGAGACAAAATGTTTTAAAACGGCAGACCCGGCTGAACTAATGTATGGATGAGAAAAATTGCTGTTTAACTGCGTGTGCGCAACAAACTGTTGAATGATTTGCATCTCTTCGTCGTTGTTGTCGTGCTTGTAATAGTTCAGCAGATTGTCAATTCCCAACCCGTGGGTTGAGACAACAATACTATCTACCGGAATATCTTCCTGCAAAGCTCCCGATGTGCCTAAACGAATAATATTTAAGCGGGTAAGTTCTGGTTTAACCGTCCTGCTTTCAAAGTCTATGTTCACCAGCGCGTCCAGTTCATTTACCACAATATCTATGTTATCCGGGCCTATACCTGTTGAAACCACAGACAGTCTTTTATTGCCTATTGTTCCGGTATGTGTTACAAATTCGCGGTGTTGGCATTTATATTCAATGTTGTCAAAATGTTTGCTCACCTCCTTTACGCGGTTGGGGTCGCCAACGGTTATCACAGTATTAGCCAGCTCCTCAGGCCTTACATCTAAATGATAAATCGCTCCTCTGCTGTTAATAATTAATTCGCTTTCGGCAATTTTAACCATGATATCTTTTAAAGTTGTTATGCAAAATTCGCTTCCTTTTTTTTGTTTTTTAATACCGGCTTTTGTTCTCTAATAAAACATTGTTGCGTCGCATTTCGTTCATCAGCAAATCTTCAGGCGTCCTTTAACGTTCTGCTAATGATGGTTGCTTGTCTGTTATTCTGCTACGGCAAAAATAGGATAGATAATACGACATTTGAATTTTAAGAAAAGATGAATAAATGACTGAAAGTACAAGTGAGTGACACAACGATGCTGAAAAGATATTGGGTGTCGGCAACAACAAAGTTATCATCTGCGAGAACGAACTTTCGTTTTTTTAACCCCCTTTTGCCAGAACTGTAAACGCTCTTGATAATTTACCTTTCTACTTTTACTTTCAATCTTCTACTTTTACCAAAATACTTTGTTTGAAGACTATTCTAACCGAACAACAAATTTCCCTAACCATTAAGCGCCTTGCCCACCAGGTGCTCGAGAATCATTTAGACCTTGTTGATACTGTCATTATTGGTTTACAGCCACGAGGCATTTTTGTAAGCGACAAAATTGTGGAAGAACTTAGAAGCAATTTAAAGGCTACGCGGGTCAACTACGGAATTTTAGATATTACCTTCTATCGTGATGACGTGAGGCGCGAAATAAAAGTGCCTAATAAAACAGATATTAATTTTAGCATCGAGAATAAAAAAGTAATATTAATTGACGACGTATTGTATACCGGCCGAACGATACGTGCAGCTTTAGATGCCTTGCTTGATTTTGGCCGTCCTGCAAAAGTTGAGCTGTGTGTGCTGATTGACAGAAGATTTAGCAGGCAATTACCCATTCAACCAGACTACGCAGGAAAAGTAATCGACGCCTTGATTTCGCAAAAAGTAATTGTAAAGTGGAAGGAGAAAGATGCAGTAACTGAAGTAGTGATTACAGAATAAGTTTTGCGTACTTGAATTTCAGCTACTTCTTATTAACCGATACCTATTAACTTTGCCTCTTGAAATGACACTTTCCACGCCGCACCTTTTAGGAATTAAAGATTTATTGCCAACTGACATCCGTTTAATTTTAGACACAGCTCAACAATTTAAAGACGTTTTACAACGGCCTGTCAAAAAAGTTCCTTCGCTTAGAGATATCACCATTGTTAACCTGTTCTTTGAAAATTCTACCCGCACCCGAATTTCTTTTGAACTTGCAGAAAAGCGTTTAAGCGCCGATGTCTTAAATTTTACTACAAGCTCATCTTCGGTTGCAAAAGGCGAAACCATGTTGGACACGGTAAACAACATTCTTAGCATGAAGGTAGACATGGTAGTGATGCGACACAGTGCAAGTGGTGCACCTCACTTTTTGGCCAAACATATTCCTGCTGCTATTGTAAACGCAGGTGATGGAATTAATGAACATCCTACACAAGCTTTGCTCGACGCCTTTTCAATTGAGGAGGCAACGGGCGGACTACAGGGAAAGAAAATTGCTATCATTGGAGATATTATGCACAGCCGTGTTGCTTTGAGTAATATTTACCTGCTTACCAAAATGGGAGCTGAAGTTACTGTTGCAGGACCGCCAACTTTAATTCCAAAATTCATCAAAGAAGCATTCGGCGTACATGTAACCTATAACGTAAAAGAAGCGTTGGAATGGTGCGATGTTGCCAACGTGTTACGTATTCAACTTGAACGACAAAATCAACCTTTATTTTCTTCATTGCGCGAGTATAACCTGGCATTTGGTATTACCCGGAAGCTGCTGGATAGCATTCAAAAGAATATTGTAATCATGCATCCCGGTCCTATCAACCGGGGTGTGGAACTGGATAGTGATGTAGCTGACGGCAACGAAAGTATTATTCTGCAACAGGTAGAGAACGGCGTAGCTGTAAGAATGGCCGTGTTGTACCTGCTATCAAACAGAGAAAGTTAAGTAATTACCTATAATTGCTAAAAGTCCTTATTCCCTTCAATTGTTTAATTCATAATTATGCCCCGTATTTGTCTTTTTCCAGGAACTTTTGACCCCGTCACACTGGGTCATGTAGACATTATCAACCGGTCTTTAAATCTATTTGATAAGGTAGTTATTGGCATTGGAAAGAATTCAAATAAAACCCCGCTTTATTCCGCAGAAGAAAGGCTTTATTGGGTAAAAGAAATCTACAAGGACGAACCTAAAGTTGATGCTCTTGTTTATGAAGGGTTAACAGCAGACTGCTGCAAAAGGGTAGGAGCGAAGTTTATCTTAAGAGGCATTCGTTACGTAAATGATTTCGAATACGAAAAAGCCATTGCTGACATGAACCGAAGCCTTGATGCTTCTATTGAGACCATCTTTCTCACCTGCCTGCCTCAGTATACTTCCGTAGCATCAACCCTCGTTAGAGATGTTATTAGAAATGGGGGCGACGTTTCGCAATTTCTCCCCAAAGTTGTGCTGAATTCGATAAAGGAAATGGAATTGGAGCATAAGTAAATTGAAGAGTCACAAGTCGCGGGCGACCCCAAATCACAAGTAAAACGAGGGGATTAAAAACTACCGATGTACGATCAAGTAGCAAAAACCGGCCAAGCAATCGGCCATCAACCTACTGTACCCACCTCTACCACTCCCTTGCTACATCCCAATTTTCAAATTCTTTTGCCAATTCGGTAAGAAAGCTTGCTCCAACGCTTCCATCAACAACCCGATGATCGTAGCTTAACGATAAGTACATCATATGCCTTATACCAATGGCATCACCTTCACTCGTCTCAATTACCATCGGGCGTTTTTTAATAGCGCCAACGGCAAGGATGGCAACTTGTGGTTGGTTAATAATGGGCGTTCCCATTAAACTTCCAAAAGTGCCAACATTGGTAAGGGTAAAAGTTCCTGCATTTGTATCGTCCGGTTTCAACCGGTTACTTCTTGCAGCTTCAGCAAGGCTGTTTACAGATTTTGAAAGACCAACGAGATTAAGATGATCTGCATTTCTTATCACAGGAACGATTAGGTTGCCGGATGGAAGAGCAGTGGCCATTCCTATATTGATATCTTTTTTCAAAATTATTCTGTCGCCTTCAACCGAGCAGTTGATATAAGGATACCGTTTTATCACCTTTGTTACGCAAGCAATAAACATTGGCGTAAATGTCAGTTTCACTCCCTCCTGTTTCTCGAATTGCTTTTTAACCCGCTCACGCCACATCACCATATTTGTTACATCAGCTTCAGAAAAACTGGTCACGTGCGGGCTGATCTGCTTGCTGGTAACCATGTGTTTGGCTATCATTTTTCGCATCCTGTCCATCTCTATGATCTCTACGTTTCCGGTTGAAGGAGAAAACGACGGCGACGTTTCGTGCACTGGCAAATCTCTAACCGGTTGCCTTGCCGGTGTTTGCAACCTCGGTTCATCTGCTTGTTCTGCAACTTCAAAAGGCTTAGAAAATCTGCCATCTTTTCTCGCTGCTACATATTGTAAGATGTCTTTTTTTGTCACCCTTCCTTCATTTCCGCTACCTTGAATATTTTCAAGCTCGGTCATTCCAATGCCTTCGCTAATAGCAATATTTAATACTAAAGGCGAGTAAAACTTATTGTTTCCCTGCATGGTAATGTTAGTATTTGCAGGCAAGTGTGGTATAAAAGGAACAGGCTCTTCAAATGTATCATCGTCATCACGTTCCGTAGCATGTTCGTGGGTGAAGGGTTCAAGTGGTTCATTGGTTTCAGCAATCACTTCAATGTCAGAACTTGCTTCTAACATTTCGGTCGTAACCGCTGCATCTGCTGTTGTTTCTATTCGGGCTATTACGGTTCCTATTGGTACAACTTCATTTTCACTAAATAATATTTCAGCCAATACACCTTCAGAGGTCGACGGAACTTCACTGTCTACTTTATCCGTTGCAATTTCCAATACTGTTTCATCCATCTTCACCGTTTCTCCAAGCTTCTTCGTCCACTTCAAAACAGTGGCTTCCATTATACTCTCTCCCAATTTGGGCATTACTAAGTCAACTAGAGCCATATCAAATGTGTTTGTTTTTTTAGTGAAAGAATTTTTGGTTCCTGCTTTATTCTTTCAATCATCATCGTTGCGTCGCACTCTTGTACCGGCGTTGGTCATTCAACTAACTTTTCGCAAGTGCCACCTGTTACTGCAAAGATGTTTTATTTAAAGCAGATAACAAAAGACGCAAGGTTTTCTGATGAATGATAAATGTGAGAGGCGATAGTTACTCAACTGAATAGTTACTACGGAAAATATTATATCAGATTTTAATTTTACTTGTAAAAGCATCCAATAGTTGCATAACCGCCACACCTTCTTCTGCTGATGATGGGTTTTTATTTTTACCTAAAAAGTATTGCACTACTCTTTCGATCATTGGTTGTTGTACATGCTCCAATTTATCGAAAGTTATTTTTGAGACCTTTCCATTCGTCTTAATAACTATTTCTGGTTCTTCAAAAATGCTAACGCTTATTTTTCCTTTAGAACCAACGAACTCGCACTTGTCTGTCCCTTCCTCTTCGGGTACATTAAAACACCACAACCCTTGAAAAAGCACTCCACTTTCAAACATTATACTTCCGCTTACAATATCATCGGCCTTATAGAGACCTCCCTGGTTAGCAGAGAACCCGGATGCATTTTTAATTTTACCGAAATAATATAGCATGAGGTCCAACTGGTGCGGAGCCAAATCATGAAACAAACCACCTCCTGATAACGTGGGGTCAACACGCCATTGAACCTTTGGTAATTGGAGGTCTCGGTCTGATAAGGGAGCTTGTAAAAATTTAAGGTCAACATAATGAATGTCTCCTATTATGCCAGCATGTAGAAGTTCTTTTAGTTTTATAAATAGTGGCTGAGCACGTCGATAATGAGCAACACTTACCTTGTTCTCTTTTGCTGCTTCTGCCATTCGTTTTGCAGAAGCCGTATCTAGTGCCATGGGTTTTTCCACATAAACCGGTTTTCCGGCATTTAAAGCAGCAATGGTATACTCCTCGTGTTGAAGCGGGGGAGTAGCTACATAAATGGCATTAATTTCGGGGTCATTTATAAGTTCATACGCGTTGGTATACCATCGGGGAACGCCATGCCTGTTTGCATAATCTCTTGCTTTTCCCTCGTCTCTACGCATCACCGCCACCAGCTTTGAATTTGGTACTTTACTAAAAGCAGGTCCACTCTTAACCTCAGTAACATCGCCACACCCAATTATTCCCCATTGTATTGTTTCCATTGGAACAGCTTTTTTGTAAATATTGCAATTTTTGACTGCAATGCTAATTATTCTCCATTGCCCTTTTTGAAGAGCCACGAATGCTGGTAACAACTTCTCAAGAGATAACATCCATAACAATCCTTTTATAAGAAGGTACTTTATTATGTTTGATATTCATCCAAACCGGGTCCCAATAAATGATTTTAAAACTTCGCTTCCATAGTTCTTTTGTACTGACAGACGCTCATATTGAAATTTCTGCTCAAACAATTCCACGAATAACAGGGCGTTAAAGGTTAGCTGTAGTGCCGACACTATCTATTTTTCATCTGATTTTACAGGCAGCAATATCTGCTACTGTTGCAAATAATAGGCAATAATCTACTGTTTAAAGGCAGAATTGTACCTCTTGCATTTAAAAATAAAGACCGGAATTTACTGGTTGAAAATAACTGACGCTTTAGTGAGGGAAAAATATATTGGTTACTGCGAGAACAATGCAACAATCCAGCAATATTAACGCGGATATTATCGATTACAAGATTCACTAAGACAACAAAATTAAAAATATGTCACTAATACCAAAATAACATACAATTGATGCTGTTTCAGTGGAGGGTATTAACGAAACGATTGATGTTCTTTAATTTCCGGCGTCTCGTCTTTCAAAAACCATTGCACCGCTTTTGCCAAACAGGCGAAGCGCTAGTTCTTTTCCGGCACCATCAGGGCTTTTGAATAGCATTTTTTCATTAACTACCATCGGCAGATTTGAACCGCTTTTTACACTTACCGTAGCTTCGTACTGGTCTCCTTTTTTTACAAAAGAGATGTTGGCAATGGGTGTATTTCCATCAGCTTCCTCTACCCAATTTATCTTACACTGCTTTAATTCCTTCAGTACCTTGTTTGTATTATCATCGTTTACACCACTTGTATTTAATTTTATGGGAACGGTAATACCTGAAAAAGGGAGTAGTTGAGGATATTCTTCATACAACGCGTTTGCATAAAAATTCTGGTCTCTTTCGTTGCCATCCTCTTTGTACCCTTTGGCGAGGCCTTCGTATAACCTGCCTAAAAACAGCCTTTCATGTGCTGTGTCAAGCAATACTTCTTTAACCATTTGCTTATAACCATCAAACGCTTTGTCCTCATCCCCGTTCATCCGTTGCATTTGGTAGGTAAATAATTTAAAATACCGCTGCAGGTTCTTGCGGGGATCTGTCGTTTGATAGCCCTCATATTTCTTCACAAAATAGGAGGGACTAAAATCTTTTATAAGATAAAAAGCTTCATCGAAAGTGGTGGTGCTTTCGCCACAGAAGAGGTCATATACTGTTCTGTCCCGTTCCGGATTTGCAGCCATCTGGTTAATGACAACATATTGCAAAAGCATTTTAGCGAATTTTAAAGACGCAATGTTGTACAAGGCAGAGGGAGAGTACCACCAGCCTTTATTTTCAAACTTAACCAACGCGATCTTTCTTTCATTCAATTGCAATTTCAGCAAGTTAATGGTGAAATCGTATTGGCTTTGTGTTAGCGTGGTTCCAATATGTATCTCTTTAAAATCTGCAGCTTTTTGAATGGTGTACTCTGTACTGTCTAACTGGCCATCGTACATGTAGCTGCGGGCAAGGGCAATATTATACCATCCGAAGCCTGGTGTTGAGCCCGAATTTATAATTGCCTCTTTACACAAAGCCATAGCATCCTTTGTTCTGCCAGCATACACATTTAGCATGGGAATAAAATAAAAGGGCTCTTTCAAAATCTTCTGCTGGTACTTGTACTTGTCTCTGTTAAGGTACTCCAGGGCAACAGAAAACTCTCCCAGTTCGTGCTTCTCGTTGCCGTAATTGTTCCACGACACTACACCTGTTTGTGCAAGTCGTTGGTAGTAATATTCGCTGCTATCGTAGTTTTTATTATAACAATGAAGTAACGCGAGGTAATGAAAGACACCCATTCTATCGGTCTCAGCTTGTGCCGGCCCAAACCACGTATCATTTTTTACCCGGTTTGCATCAATTTTATCCAGCGCCAGGTAGCAGTATCCGAAAGCTGCCTTTTCATTTTCTTCAACAGAGTTTTTTAAAAATGAAAATTTTTCCGACGTAAAGAAACGGTTACGATGGTAGGTCCAGGCCCTGGTGGTGTTAGAACCCAAATGGTCCTTTGGAAAATTATAACTTGAAAAGACATCCAAAACCCACATTACGCTATCGGCCATCTCAATATTATCGTAGCATTCTTTTAAAGTGCTTGAGATTTGCAGAAAGTCAACGTATTTGTTCATCGACTGCATATAATTCTGCGGAGATTCGAATATTGTCTTCAGGTTTCGGCCATAATCTTTTTGCAGCAGCAAAAATGCTTTTTTGAGCGAAGGAATTGAATTCTTAAAACCAAGATAGTCGCTGCTTTTGTCAGCTTTATAAGTACCCTCCATCATATATCCAACATAATAGGTACTGTCAAGTCGAATAAACTCCCGGCTTCTCGGCAGCGCATCTTTATCCAGTGGGTTTATTCCAATGCGTTTTGCATCAATTTCGTAACGCGCCGTTGGATTGCCTTGTGAGAAGGAAAATTGACTGGTAAAGACTAACAAAAAAATTAGCAAAAAACTTTTATTCATTTTTATTCTTCTCAGCTTTTTGTAAGGGTTCTATAAAGCCTTTAATGATGTCATAAAGAATGTGGATCTATTAAGTCTAGCCCCTGTATTGCTTTGAAATCTTTGTTGTTATGACTAATTAAAATAAATTTATTAACCAGAGCAGTAGCAGCAATAATGGAGTCAGGTGTTTTAATTTTATGCTTTCGTCTTAATTCGATTGTTTGAAGAATGACAGGTTCACTTAACGGATATATAATGGCATTGTTAATAAAAGGTAGTAGTTTGTTTATTTGTTCCTGCGAAGCTTCAAACCATCCTAACATCTCAATTGTTCTGCTTCTTCTCGTGTAAGGATACCTTTATATGCAGACATTGGTTGCTGTGAAATTTTATTTTCCGATAGTTCTTCCACAGCATACATAAATACTTCTAATTTTTTCCCAACATATTCCTCTGGTACAGATAAAAGTACGCTGTTGTTTTCCGGTGTTATAATTGTCTTTGTCATACCACTTTTTTCGTATTGTAAAGTTAGCAAAACAGAACATGTGATTTTGATAAAAGCAGGGCCAATGACTTATTGTCTCAATGACTTAACGATTATGCCTAACTCAACTTCAACTTACTCAACCGATCCATTTCCTTATTCAAAATCGACGCAAGCCCCTTTGCTTTTGCATCTTTATTTCTATAGATTAAACGGTGGTCCAAAACAGCAGGAGTAATCTTTTGAAGATCGTCCTCGGTTACGAAAGTTCTTCCATTGACAAGCGCGAATGCTTTGAGGCATTTTAAAAAAGTAATACCGCTTCTTGTAGATGCGCCTAACACAATATCAGAATGACGACGGGTATCCCAGATTATGTTTCTTACTGCTTTTACGATTTCTGCATGTATAAACACCCGTTCTGCTTCATTCTGTAAGAACAAAATTTCTTCCATGCTCAAAACCTGACGGATGTGTTCGAGGTTGTTGGCGATACCAAGGTAATTATTGTAAATCTCCAATTCCGTTTCCTCATCCACATAGCCAAAAATGATCTTGATGAAAAACCGGTCAAGCTGTGCAGCAGGAAGGGGATAGGTACCTTCCATTTCAACAGGATTTTGAGTAGCGATGGTGAAAAACATTTTTTCCAACGGGTAAGTAGTTTCACCCATTGTGATCTGGTGCTCAGCCATACACTCCAACAAAGCCGACTGTACTTTTGGTGATGCGCGGTTAATTTCATCGGCGAGCAAAACATTACAAAACAAAGGTCCTTTTTTAAAGATAAATTCCTTTTTCACATCATCAAAAATGTGAGAGCCGATTAAGTCCATTGGAAGTAAATCGGGAGTAAATTGTATGCGCTTAAAATTAACCCCGCCTTCGTTCGTTCTGCCAGAGATACTTTGAGCCAGCGTCTTTGCCATCACGGTTTTACCGGTGCCCGGGTTGTCTTCCATCAAAATATGCCCTTTAGCAAGTAAAGCAGTTAATATAAATTGAATTTGTGTACGCTTACCCCTAATTACCGTTTCAATATTTTCTACCAGTTTCTGTATATTATCAAGTGCCTCTTCTATTTGTATGCCTTGTTCGGTCATTTGCTCCATCTCTTAGCTGATTTTTGATTTTGTAAAATAATGCAGGGTATTGTAAATATTTAAGAAACTGCCAAATCTCTGTTTAAATGGAATATCGTTTCTTACCTGCTCCTTAAATGGTTCATAAAAATTTTGCACCAACGCTTCTTCTTTGGCTGTAAGTGGCGTAGTACTATATTTTATTTTCTGGTACACATTGGTGAACGAATTAAAGTTTGAACCAAAACGCCTGTCTGCAGTTTCGGCAAATTGTTGCGGACTTTGACTCTCTCTTGTTATTCCTAATTGGTTTAAGTAATACATACTTGCCATGTAAATGTTATAGGCTTTTATCCTGGCGTTAGCCGCATCGCTTTTAGCCTTGCCGTTTAGGTACAGCCAGATCAGCCAAGGTAAAGAGAATAACAATAGGATAAAGAAACCTATTACGCCTAGAGCGATCCATAAAGCTTTTGCCCAATCAAATGGTTTTGATGCTGGTTCCTGCTGCTTCTCGCGATCTTTTTTCTGCTGTTCAGTTTCCATAATCTTAATTTCATCGACCGGAGCAGGTTTAGGAAGCTTTACTATTAAGGAAGCAAGGTTGTCGGTTTCATTCGCCATAATATTCTTCAAGGCTTCGGCATAAGAAACAGCTACGATATTAGTTCCTGCTTTTATATCACTTAGTTTGCCCGTTCCTGTGTCCCTGGTTACAGAAGCTATTGATACATCCATCAGCAAGTCTTTGGCTTCAGGGGTTGGTACGTTTTCATCATGAAACAGCATCTTTTTTACTTTCATGGTCACACGTTTGGCAATTGTATCCACACTTAGTGCTTCTCCATCTGCCACCATTAGAGCCTGTTGTGTGTTCATTGGCGGCGTGCCATCGGGTTGAGGGGATTGTTGGGTATTCTGGTCAGGGACAGTCGTATCGAAATCCATCCAACCGTAACCAGGAAAATATAATTGAACCCACGCATGCGCCTGGTCTGCATAGAACCAGTACCAACCCGGGTTCTTGCTGCTTCTGTCAACAGTTAAAAAGCCTGCTGCAATACGGCTTGGAATGCCGAGGGAGCGGAGCATAAACAAGGTAGCACCGGCAAAGTAGGCGCAGTAGCCTTTCCTGTTTTCAAAAAGGAAATAATTAAGTTTACTTGCACTTGGAAGTCCGGGAATACCTGGGTTATCACTATACCTGAACAATGGTTGTCCAAACTGATCTTTGCTGGTAAAGTGGTCCCTGATAGCAATCATCTTATCAACAGGTGTCTTTGCATCTTTTGTTATCCGCGTGGCCAGTTCTGTTATCCGGTTATACTCTTCATTGCGTGGCATGTAGGTGTAATAATCCATGAACTTCTTGTCAAGCCCATCGTATGAGGTTGCTTTACGCAACATTTGAAAACGTTGTTGCTGAAAAGTTTCCAGTTGTTTGTTACCTGCGGGATTATAAATGAAATAAGCACTGTTCAAATCGCTCACCCACATTTTTGCCCGATATGCGCTTTTAAACTGTTTTTTATATTCATTTTCCACAGGCAAAGGCTGGCAAAAAAATGCGGTCGACGGGGCAATGTATTCGTTAGGCGAAAGAATTACTTTATAAATATCAGCAGATATAACCTTCCTGTTAAGCGTGGCCATTGTATTGGTAATGGCAGCAGTATCAACCTTTGTGAAGTATAAAGGAATTTTTGACGGGTCCGGACTAAACAAGTCGTTTTTTGGAAAGTTTTTGTCCTCTTCAAAAGTCTGTGTAGCTGTGTCGAACTTAGTGTAATAAGTTGATGTGAAATACAACGGGTTAGGCGTTTTTCCGTCGGGAAAATAATTGTCGAGTTTTGCTACAAATACAAGCCTTTTGTCTTTGCTAAGCGACCCCGTCATTTTCATCTGGTCCTTATTGCTGAGGCTGCCATCTTTGTTCTGTTTGGTCATGCTCTCTTTGCCGCCATTCTTCTTGTTTCCGCCCTGGCTTCCACCCCAATCCTGCTCGATGCTATTAAATTGCTTTTGAAAAATGAGCAGCATCGAAAACAATAAGATCACGGAGAGGCTTATAAAACCTGCAAGGCGTTTTGTGATGAACCAGCCAAATCCCGGTTCATCCTCATTCATATTCCGGATTAGCTCCGAAGTATAAATGATATAAAAGGCATAAATGAGAACTGGAGCAAAGGCTGATATCAAAGCATTTGCTGTTACTTCCGAAGTTTTGCTGACTACAACTATCTGCATTCCCAGCAAAAAGACCGACCAGAATATGGTAAAATATCGTGACCTGGAAAAACCGTAGCCTGCCAGCCAACCTGCAGAAAAAAGCAGTGAAAATATTAAGAACTTAACCGAAACAAAAAATGCATCAAACTCACCAACGCTTAATTGGCCAAGTAGCTTATAAGCAATAAAATATGCTCCAAACAACAGTAAGGCAGTAGTGATAAACCTGAAACGGTAACTATAAAAAATAATCGATACTACAAGACCTGTAGTAAAATACAATCCCTGTTCGATCCAGTTATTTTGCAGGAATGAATAAAACCGATTGGTATTTAGTAATAAGTATAATGCCAGCGCCACTGTTGGCAGCGCCAATAAAATTAATTGAGCAGTAACTTTTTTCCAGCTATGTATTCTTCCGATTTGCATTTTTCTTTTTTAAAGCCAGCCTGAAGCTGTTAGTTGCTAACTGGGGCTTCAAGCTTTTTGTCGTTTATTTTATAATTCCCGGTTTGCAATTTTGCCCGGTTTAATTTTGGTACCAGCTTTAGTAATCCAATTAATCATCGTTGCGTCGCATTCCGTTTAGCGGCAGCAACGCTGTGCGGCCTTTTTACGCTTTGCTGAGTCTCGTTCGAAATGTAAAACACTTTTAAGGGGCACATACCTTCCTTTGTGTCTTCGTGCCTTAGTGGCTAATCGTTGCTTTAAATTCTGTAAGTACAAGTGAGTGACACAACGATGTTGATATAACCACTAATGCCCGTCACCAAAAAAGTTCATAATTGACCTATTAACTTTGTGCCCCATTGCCTTAACCACTAAATAACTACTGCCTCTCGCTGGTACTTTGCCACAATTTCTTCGAGCCGTTTTTCATTGTCTTTGATCCGCTGCCTTAGAGGAGACAAAGCCCAACCTCTTTTATATACATCAATATCGTCTTTAGCGTTTTGTACAAATAGCCATTGAACCCAGTCAACAATATTTTGGTTTTTAAAGCTTTCTGTCAGTTTAATGAAAATGAATGTAATATCGTTTCCATGCACCTCAATTAAATCCTTCACCTCGTCAGCATTACTTAGAGATGAAATTATGACAACCGAAGCATCGCTGGTCTTTACATAAGACTTCAGATCTTTTGCCCTGTGCCACTGGCTGGTGCTAATGCTGTATTTAACCCATTGCTGTTCATCCGCGAGGTTGTTTTTCGCAACTTCCTGGTCCGGAACGTATCTGACCTCAAAACCCTGCTTAACAAGATTCTGGTAAACTGACCACGTAACTACTTTAAAGTAATTTAAAAAAGGCACTTCCACCGCACCATGCCCCTCGGTATTGAAATGGCTGAAATACGAAGCGTATAAGTAAACATGCGATGCATACGGATCCATTATTTCGGGCATCCTTACAACCAGTTCTTTGTTCTTCGCATAGATCTTCCAAACAATTCTTCTAACGTCGTCGTTGTTCTCGAAATTTTTGTAATTCAAATATTCGCCTTCTACTTTTCTAAGCTGTTCTATACGGGTGTTCGTTTCTTCAGTTTTTCGCGGCAATACTGTAAGATCGTGCAGGTCTTTAGAAGCAGGTTGTGTAAAAAACTTACTGCTGGTTGGCAGCGTTACGGCAACGGAAAAAAACTGGAAAAAGTCTTCAAAATAGATCAAACCTTTTTCAACATGGTATTCTTTTATTTCGGGCAAAGGCCAATGATATGTGCCTTCAATAGAAGTGCTAAAAAATTTTTTTTTACTGTTTTCGAGCAATGAGAATTTTTCGGAGAAATGCTTTTTATCGTATAATAACCGCAATTTGATAAAACCGAAGAGAGGCTTAAACAAAGGTTTTATGACAAGCTTCACTGTTTGTTTCTGGTTTTGCCCGCCCTCCCTGAGATCTGTTGATACCTGAAATACTATCCCGTCTTTTCTTTTTTGATAAATAAAATAGAAATATGAAATGAGGACGGACAGAAAAGCAACAGTAATTATTGCTGCACAAAAGGCGAAGGCAACTTTCAGCAACAACCCAAAAATGTCGGAGTAGGATGAAACGGCGTTGATTTCATTATTGCCAAGCAGGCGAAACGAAATAAGGGCAGCGATGGAAAAGACAACAAAATAGACCGTAAAAGGAATATAAAAAGAAGCGCGTTTAATTTTATCTCTCGTCTGTGAAAAGTTCATGCTCATTTCGGCGTTCAAGGTAAAGAAAGAAAGAAAGATAGAAAAAAGAGATGCGAGGGGCGGCATTTTTTTAACCGCCTTTTCACTTTCTTTGCCACAATATGGCTTTTATCATCAACTACGACCATTGCTTATGTTGCGGAAGTGCAGCCATTAGTAAAGTGCTCACATGTACAGATTATACTGTTTCGCACGAGCAGTTTGATATATGGAAATGCACCTCTTGTACATTCAGATTTACCCAGTGTGTACCTGCAGCCGATTATATTGGTTCATACTACCAGTCGTCTGATTATGTGTCGCACAGCGATTCGAAAAAGGGACTTATTAATAGCCTTTACCATATTGTGAGGAACTATACGTTAAAAGGAAAGAGAGAGCTGATAAGAAAAACTACAGGACTTGAACAAGGTGTTTTATTGGACATAGGAGCGGGGACAGGTGCTTTTACAAACACTATGCAACAAGCGGGATGGAACGTTACCGGCCTTGAACCAGATAGAATAGCAAGGGAAAATGCTTTGACCAACTATAATCTAAACCTGGCGGAATTAGGAGAACTGGATAATCTTGTAGGTGAAACATTTGACGCCATTACAATGTGGCATGTGTTGGAACACGTGCATGACCTTCACGGTTATTTTGAAAAGTTTTTCGAAATCCTTAAGCCCGGGGGGCGGCTAATTGTTGCGGTTCCAAATTATACCAGTTACGATGCAACTGTTTATAAAGATCATTGGGCTGCTTATGATGTGCCCAGGCACTTGTATCACTTTTCGCCCAAAAGTATGCAGGTACTTCTAGAGAAGGAAGGCTTTATGCTGGAGACAATTAAGCCTATGTGGTTTGATAGCTTTTACGTGAGTATGTTGAGCGAAAAGTATAAGCACGGAAAAAATAATCTGCTCAGCGCTGTTTGGAAGGGCCTTGTTTCGAATATAAAAGCTATGTCCGATACAACAAAGTGTAGTTCGGTTATTTATATAATAAGGAAGAAGTAGGTATTTGAGTGGCTTTAAGTAATACGCTGTGCTTAATGCTAAACCTCCAAACACCGGTAGTGCACTTCTTGCCCCATCTTCAGTAAAGAACAATTAAGACGTGTAATTGCTAACCGTAAAGCAGCTATCTAACACGTATTTATCGGTCTTTTTTCGTACAGAATAATAATTTCTTCATATTTCGCGTTGTAACCGAAACGAGATCAAATGCCTGAAGATTATTATTATGAAACCGTGGAAGTAAGTTCCATCGGAATTTCATTAAAGGAATTACTAGAGTATTACCACTCTTTGTGCCAGCAGTAAATATAACCTGCCCGCCTCACGAACGGCCCTCGTGATTTTTATGGTATAAATGAGCCACCAGGATTCATGGGAACATTGGTGGCCTTTTTATTTTAAAGAGTTAACCTCAGAACTATTTTTTGTAAGTCTCCACCATTGCTAATGTTCCATCTGCATTGTGCTTCAGTTCTGCCACCTTTATATTTCTCAGGTGTGTTTTTCCTGAAAGCTGTGTGTCGTGGTAAAAGATGTACCACTTTCCTTTAAACTTCACTATTGAATGATGGGTTGTCCATCCCTCAACCGGCTGCATAAAAGTACCTTCATAAGTAAACGGACCATAAGGACTATTTCCAATTGCGTAAGCGAGTAAATGGGTATCGCCGGTAGAATAAGAGAAGTAGTATTTGCCTTTATGTTTGTGCATCCAGCCACCTTCGAAAAACCGGCGCTTATTGTCTTTGGTCAATAAAGGATTGCCTTCTTTATCGATGATCTGTACATCTTTTACCGATCCATCAAAACTCAGCATGTCTTTGCTCATTTTTGCCACTTTTGCGGTTAGCGCTGGTTCATCGGGTTTTCCAAGGTCTGTTTTTGAACCGTTCGCATCATATTTTCCGTTAGCCCATCTTTGCAATTGCCCACCCCAGATGCCGCCGAAATACATGTACGAGCTGCCATCGGTATCAGTAAAAACTGCCGGGTCTATGCTAAAGCTACCTTCAATCGGCTTTGGCTGCGCTTTAAATGGCCCAATGGGTGACTTGCCTGTTGCTACCCCAATTCTAAAAACATCCTGTTTATCCTTAACCGGAAAATACAGGTAATAAGTACCGTTTTTATAAGCTGCATCCGGTGCCCATAATTGTCTTCCTGCCCATGGAATGTCTTTTACGCTTAATGCAACACCATGGTCTGTAACTTTTCCCGGTATGCCCGACATTGAAAGAATGCGATAATCGCGCATGTCGAAATGATCTCCGTTGTCGTTTTCTTTTACACCTGCCTCAACATCGTGAGATGGATAAATGTAAATTTTGCCATTGAAAACATGTGCTGATGGGTCTGCAGTATAGATATGTTTTACTAGAGGTTGTGCCAGATAATGATCAGTCGTGGTAGTAGCCTTTTGTGCCACTAACCGAGTGGTGATGCCTACTGAGAAAAGTGCAGCGGCGATTAAAATTGAATTAGAATTTGTGCGGTGGCGCATAGTGTTAGATACTTTATTTAATAATGATTTAGTTTGTTTTCTTAGGTAATGGTAATCGTTTTATTTGGTTCGCTGCTATTTTGACTAATGAAAATTGCCTTATAATTTTTTTATTTGCTTATTTCCCGTCAACGACCTCATCCGGCTGATCGCGGTCTTGTTTAACTGTTGCGATCGCTCATTTTGGGGCAATTCCTGGTGTAGTAAAACAGCATTAATACTTTCTAAATCGGAAGTTTTTATGAGCGAAGGTTCGGCCGCCATATATACTGCCATGAATGGAAGTATAGCAAAAACAGTTTAACTACAGACCGGATTTAGAATAAAATTATCAGCAGGAAGATTACTGAAATTTAATAGGCGGAAATTTTTCGATTTCATGAAATGATCTTTGGATGGTCGGAGACCAGGAGTATTTGATCATCTTGCCGCCGTCATAGTCAAGTCTGCAAAAATTGGCCATCCAAACAGTACCGCTTGCAGGCGGAACATTAGGAATGAGACTGAGGATGGTGTATGGTAAAAAAACTTCAGCAGTCCATGCTTTGATTAACCCACCCACTTCTGCTTTTCCACCTGTTACATTTACCTGTTTTTTAATGGGTTTTCTTTCTTCAACCAAAGGGTATTTTGGAGCCCACGAGTATAATTGGGTGCTTGTCTTCGACAAGGTTAAAATCAGTTCCCTGCCCATCTGGTTTATTTCATATTCGAAATATACGGGCGATGAGGGTGTTGGAAGAAAAAAAACTTCGAATACGTCTCCGTTGTAAATCTCTTCAAAGTCGTTGTATTCTTTGGTAGTTATTTTATCATCTTCGCCACTAAAAAGCACATATATACCGGTTGTGGAGTAGATGATTTTAAACTTACTTTCATAATTTCTTCCACCGGTGTCAAGCTTGGTCATATTATTCCAATTAGCCTTTCCCCATTCGGCATTATCTCCTTTACCGTTAATCGTAAAATCACTCGCTTGTACAACACTTATTTGACTAGCCGAAATTGTTTTAGACCTTACAAGGGAATTGCTACCAGGTGTTTGGCGACTGAATGAACAGCGAAGAAATAGAGCAGGAAGCATGAGCAGAAGAAGGGAATGCCTCATTATATATTTGGTATTAACTGATGGAAAGAACCTGTTTAATTCTCCGGTGCGTCATACTGTTTTTTTGTCTGTTGATCTACAGGGAAAGCGTTTAAGCAAGAAAAAGCAGTCTCTACATTCAATCCCCAAATTAAACAATCAAACCGGAATTAGTAATGGAGGTAACCTTTAAGTTTGCTGATTAAAACCGAAAAATGAAAAAAAACCATGATTTAATCTTTATTCCTCTTTTTCTATTTCTATCGTGGTCCACTACCAGCAGTGCGCAGTCAGCTAAGGTTGATCCGGAAAAAAAAGTGAAAGAACTTGGAATTCATTTAACAGAACCAGCCGCCCCTACAGCTAACTTTCTTAAAGCGGTGCGTATTGCAAACCTCGTATATCTTTCGGGACATGGACCGGATAAGCCTGAGGGAGGACAGGTTACAGGCAAATTAGGGAGTGATTTAACGATTGAGCAGGGGCAGGAAGCGGCCAGGTTGGTAGGTATTTCATTGTTGTCGAGTTTGAAAAAAGAAATCGGAACCCTAGGCAAGGTTAAACGGATCGTCAAAGTGTTAGGAATGGTAAATGCAGTACCAACTTTTACTAATCATTCACAGGTTATAAATGGGTTTTCGGATCTGATGGTGCAGGTATTTGGAATTGATGGAAAGCATGCACGTTCTGCAGTTGGGGTAGGTTCTCTGCCAGGTAATATTCCTGTAGAAATTGAAATGATTGTGGAACTGAAATAATAAAATGCCCTAATAATGATACATACCTCGTTGCCTCAAAATTACACATCAGGAGTTCCGCTGACTATAACTTAGACAGTTGAAATTAATAGAAACAAATTTTAATGCTTTTTATGAAACATCTATACCTGATGCTATTTGCACTGACGCTAATGACTTTGTTTGCCTGTAAGGGCGCTAAGAAGATGTCGCAGGCGGAAGAACTTTTTAAGTCTTCGGTCTTAACGCCCGCTAAGAGTTTTACCGGCGGTGTAGAAGGTCCGGCTGTAGATAAGGCAGGTGTTTTGTATGCTGTAAATTTTGCTAAGGAAGGCACTATTGGAATAATACCACAGACAGGCCAACCTTCACTTTTTATAGAACTTCCTAATAAGAGCATAGGCAACGGTATCCGTTTTAACAGTAAAGGAGAGATGCTAATCGCCGATTATACAAACCATAATATTTTAAAGGTTGACATGGCAACTAAACAAATTTCCGTTTTTGCGCATGAGCCTTCAATGAGTCAACCAAATGATATAGCAATTGACAGCAAAGACAGGTTGTACGCAAGCGACCCCAACTGGAAATCGGGTACTGGTGCTATTTGGCGGATAGACACAAATGGCAAAGTAACGCTACTTGAAAAAAATATGGGAACGACAAACGGGATTGAGGTAAGCCCCGACGATAAAAGATTGTATGTAAATGAATCAGTTCAACGCAAAGTGTGGGTGTATGATTTATCACCAGGGGGCCAGATCAGTAATAAGCGTTTACTGATCGGGTTTCCCGATTTTGGCATGGATGGAATGCGATGTGATACCGAAGGCAACTTGTATATCACCAGGCATGGAAAAGGAACGATCGCAAAAGTTTCACCTGAAGGCAAACTTCTACAGGAATTAATCTTAAAAGGCAAAAAACCATCAAACATTGCTTTTGGAGGAACAGATGGACGCACCGCTTATACTACTCTACAGGACCAGGGAAATATAGAGGCATTTAGGGTAGACAAGCCTGGAAGAGAATGGGAGATGCAAAAGAACAACCACTAATAGTTTAAGTGTAGTTGGGTAAAAAGTCAAATAAGTGCCCGGGTAAGAGCGGATTGCAAATAGAGAGTCGGGTTCGCAATTGCTTTGATGAAATTACTTACAACAGTAAAAGGGAGTGACACAACATAAGCGCCCCAAAGGTGTAACGCTGGTAACAAAAGAATTTCATAGACTAAAAAATAAAAGCACTCTTTTTGGGAGTGCTTTTATTTCAAAGATGCTTTCTTCTATTCATTTTTCTACTACCTCACATCCCACCAAATACGGGTTGCAGGGCTATCCTTTCCATTCAAATGAGCAGCCACTGCTTTATCTACTGCAGCTTTACTGGCATTGGTTACCACATTTGGATAAGTTAAGCGTTTGATAAACGAACCTAACGGAAGGTCTGCATTTTTAGTTACCATAACAGGATACAGCTTCGGATACCCTGTTCTTCTGAATTCAGACCATGCTTCCGTTCCTTCAGGATATAGTGCAATCCATTTTTGAGTAATGATCTTTTCCAGCTTTTGTTCCATTGTTGCGCCTTCATCCCATTTTACAGTAACGCTGGTTAAAGCCGGGGAATTGTTAGCTGCATTTTTTGGATCTACGTAGGGTATTTGCGTAGTTGTACTTTGTAAATAAGCATCCACTCCTGTAGCTCCGGTTGCTTTAAAAGAAGCTCTTATCCCGTTTTCATAAAACTGTTGCACCGTTCCACCCATGTCCCAACCTCTTAAAGCTCCTTCAGCTCGTAAGAAGTAACTTTCTGCCACATCCACTTGTTTAACTGGAGAAGTTTCAGTGACATTTGGTTTTGAATAATCCTGGTACCGATCCTTCGCTGGTTTTTCAACTCCGGGCCGTATTCCTTTTATTTGACCTCCTGCAGCAGGATCTATAGCAGGAAGTGCATATAAAGGAAGTCTTGGATCAGCGAACCCTTTTAAATAGGTTTCAATTGGTGCTGCTACACGCGTATCTGACCAGGCATTAGTCATGGTGAAATAAGGATTTGTAGCAGTAGGCACTATTGAAAAAGATCCGGTAGCATCTTCAAGAACTCCACCATTGGCTGCATTTACGGCTTTTTCTCCTTCAGTCTTTGCTTTTGTTGGGCTAACCAGGGAAATACGCATAGCGAGACGCAGCCGTAAAGTATTAGCAAGTCTTATCCATTTAGTATACTCGCCTTTAAAAACAGATCTGTCCCATTTGCTAAAACGAGACATGTCAGCATTTGGATTAGCGGCTTCCGCAGCCTTTAATGAAGCAACAGCCTGGTCTAAATCAGCGAAAAATGCGTTGTATGCTTCCTCTTCAGAATCAAAGTCTACCTGGGCCGCTGTGCCATATTTTGTGTAGGGGTATGGGCCAAAGGTGTCCACTAGTCTATGCCCGCCGGCCACTTTAATGATCAAAGCAATTGCATACAAATCAGGATATTTAGTATCGTATCCCCTTTTCTTCAACAACAGCCAGTTATCCATCACTCCCTGTGTAGTTAGATTCCAGGCTGTATTAATCCATCCTCCTACCATAAAGTAGGTCATGGTATTCTCGTTATTGAGGAATGGTGTAGGTGACTCATTGTATCCTGCGTAGGACTCAGCCTGCAGATTTTGTTGCGTCTGAACATTGGTCGCTGTAGAAACAACACTATTCATCATTGAAGGCAATAAAAAGCCACCTTCATTTGCATCCTGCTGTAAGTCCAGATCGGAAAGCAATTTCTGATCTGCATTTAAACCTTCGAGCTTCTGACAAGACATAGCAGTTAACATTAACAAGCTTAGTCCAAGCACCTTAAAAGGTGCTTTTTTTATTGAATATTTTCTTTTCATGATAATAGACTTTAAAATTTTATAATGTTACTTTAAGTGACACACCAACGGATCTTTGAGAAGGCATTGAAAAACCCTCAATACCCTGTAAAGCATTGGCAGTTGAGATGCTGATTTCAGGATCAAAAGGCGCTTTCTTATAAAAAATCAACAAATTTCTACCGATCAGCGATAGGGTCATGTTTTTAATTGCCTTTGTAACCGGGGGAAGAGAAAACCCTATGGCAAGTTCTCGGAAACGTATATTCGTTGCATCAAAAACATATTCTTCGGCGGCTGCGGCAATATCTGCCTTACCAGAAATGTATTGATAATAAGTTTCTGCAGGTATCAATTTTCCGTTGACCATAACGCCACCATTGTCTCTTGCTTCACCTGACCTTTTTGACAAACCTTTAAAATCCAGCCACTGTTCTGTTGATGAAGCAATCTGGCCTCCAAACCTGCTGTCAATAAGAAATGATAATACGAAGCTCTTATAATTGAAACTGTTATTGAAGCCTAGTAAGAAGTTAGGATTTGAATTTCCCAGATAGCGGTCATTTGCCGGGGCAACCAATGGTAGGCCTGTTGTTGCATTATATTGCATGCCGCCCTTATCATCTCTAAGATAGGTTCTTCCGAATATATCTCCATAGGCTCCATATTCTCTGCCTCCTAACGTCGGGCTTCCTGGTTTGCTTAAGAATAATTGAGTAAGTCTAAAACCACTATTTAATACAAACCTGTCCGTTACCAATAAATTACTTAACTCTCTGATTTGGTTAACATTTTTAGAAAAATTCAGAGTAGGTGTCCACCTGACTTTTCCAATCTGTCCATTATAGCTTGCTATAGCTTCTACTCCTTTATTTAAGATAGTACCTCCATTAATCCAGAAATTGGTTGTGCCTGAACCGGCAGGAGCACCTATCTGAAACACCTGGTCAAAAGTAGTTGCATGATAATAGGTAACATTTAAGCTCAATTTGTCTTTAAAAAATCTAAGTTCTGCACCTAATTCATAAGAACGTGTTCGTTCCGGCTTTAACTGGGAAGTATCTGTACCGCTAAAGAATGGTAAAGCTGTTCTGCCATTAATATTCCCGTCAACCGCCAGAGAATAATTAGGATTTAAATTAGCTACACCGAATGGTAATGCATTACCAACTTCAGCATAAGAACCTCTTAATTTTGCAAAGGACAGAATATTTGAGGTACCTATGTTTTGGGTTAAGACGTATGATACTCCAACTGATGGATAGAAGAATGATTGTGGTACGGTAGAAGACCATTCGTTTCTTGCTGTAGCATCAAGAAACACGGTCTCCTTATATCCTACAGTTGCTGTAGCAAATACTGCACGTGAAACTCTTTTCTGCAAACTTTCAGTATGCACGAAATTTCCCTGCAAAGCATATGCAGAGAAGAAATTAGGGTAAGCTAAGGTTGTGTTAGCGCCATTTGTACCTAAATTCAAAGAATGAAAAGTATTTACTGTATTACTGAAACCTACTGTTCCGGATAGCGAAACAGCTTCTTTTATTTTTTTATTTCCGCTTAGCAGTACATCAGAATATAATTGCTCTGTAGTGGTTGGATTGGTAGTATATCCACCGTTATTACCAACATTAATGGGATCGGAGGATGCATGTAATCTTTGCTCATAATGATCCGCAGCCCTGTCGTAAGTACCTCTGGCCTGGAAGTTAAGCCCTTCAGCAATATCCCATTTGCCAGATAAGGCATAAATACCACGGCTGCGTTTTTCTTCGCTTTGAATCCTGTTCTGTATCCAATAAGGGTTTTGATTAGAACTTGCCTCGTTTCTTACATAGGGCCAGTTCTGCACAAACATATTTCTGGCAGGGTCAAATCTTTGGTAATTAGCGCCGCTGTACCTGGAAAAATTGTCGCCTACCGGGAATAAATACAAGCTAAACAACGGACTATTGTTCCATCCGGAGCCGGGACGATTTTTTGCATTCTGGTTGATATAATTGATAGATGCATCAATAGTTACTTTATCAAACACCCGTGTACTACCACGTAAATTAATATTGTGCCTGTAGTAAGTGTTCTGCGGAACTATACCTTTAGAAGAAGTATTTGCATAAGACAAATAAAACTGACTTACTTCATTTCCATTAGTAACCGAAAGACTATTTATTAAGTCGGTACCTGTTACAAAGAAATCTTTAAGATGTGTGTCACTTCCGGTAGTGATTTTAGGACCCCAGCTATCATTAATAGCAGTATTTGCATTTCCTCCTGCACCTTGTCCATAACTTGTTTGTATTTCCGGAAGTACTAGTGGATTACTAAACATAGCAGTTGAACTAAAGGTAACTGCGGCCACCCCTCTGCGTCCCTTTTTTGTTGTAATTATAATAACACCATTAGCAGCCTGGCTTCCATAAAGAGCAGCAGCCGAAGCTCCTTTTAAGATCTGCAAACTTTCAATATCTTCAGGATTAAGGTTAGAAATTGCATCGCCTCCGTCCCTTGTAAAAGCTATGCCTCCACTTTGAGGTCCGTTGGCATTACTCATGGGAATGCCGTCGATTACGTATAATGGCTGATTGTTTCCCGTAATAGATTTACTGCCACGCAGTAATACTCTTGACGATGAACCCGGCCCATTTCCTGCTGTAATTACAACGCCTGCTGCCTTACCTGCAAGCGCGTTTATTAGATTAGGACTTTTTACCCTGTTTAATTCTTCGCCTGATACATTTTGTGTTGCATAAGTAATACTCTTCGAGGATCTCTGAAGCCCTAAAGCCGTAACAACAACTGTATTTAATGTTTTAGCATCGGAAGAAAGCTGAAGATCAATAACTGATTTTCCTTGGATATTGATGTTCTGTACTCCAAATCCTATTGAAGTAAATACCAAAGTTCCGTTAGACGGTGCACTAATAGAATAATCACCTTTTGAATCGGTCGTTGTACCCTGGTTACTGCCGCTTACCACAACACTTACTCCTGATAAGGGAGTGTGTTCAGCATCAGTAACTTTGCCCGTAATTCGTAAAGTTTGGGCGATAGTCTGCGTTTGGCAGAGTAAGAGCAGAAAAAATACTCTACATAAGTGTTTCAACATAAGCGTAATATTTGGTTATTGGTTAAGAATTACAATTTGAATTATGATAGAAATCAAACTGGTAACAGGGAAATAAAACGTGAATGGAAGCAATCGTTAGGATAGACGGCATTAAGAAACTAAAACCAGGGGCAGGTAGCTATCAGTAATGATCTGTCCTTGATAGATAACCGTTTCTTTAATAGAAATAAATATACAACTTCTTTCTTCTTAACAGTGATAGAATCTAAAGTTTCCCAAAGCATTTCATCATGATTCGAACTGTCGGCTGTTGTTAATGACACTTTGGTTTTAGCTGGACAATGGGGGGCCAACAGGTATATTTACAGGCACGCGCGGATTTTTGTATAAATATTTTTTCGCAGAAAAATTCGAAGTAAGGTATTCGCCCATATGTATCTTTCCGGTCATTGTATCTCCGTTTACCGTGCCATTAAAGGTATATACGATGCTATCACCCGGCACACTATATTGGCTGCGAAGTTTTACCTGCTCTCCTTCAATGGTACCCGCCATAGCCATTACAGAAAAATCGCCTTTATGCGAACCTTCCAGCCATTTTCCATCCTGTTTTTCAATGAATAACTGGTGCTGACCCTGGCTGGTAAAGAAATCAACCACCAGGTCCCACCGTCCACTTATGTCTGTAACCGTAGTGTTTGGTTCCTGCGGTTTAGGATTGCGCTTTCTCGAGAGTACCTCAAATATTCTACCGGCTACAATTTTGTCGTCTCCCGGTTGCATCATCCAGGAAGCAAGGGATAAGGATGTGGTGGGGGCAACTGGTGGGTCCGTAGCCTGGGTGCGCACTGCTGCTCCGCCTCCTGTACTAAGTGCAATTCGTGGTTTTGTGGTTGATAACTCATTTGCCACTTCCTGTCCTGTAACATGCAGTTTCAAAGGGTCCCATTGAATAGATAAAGTAGGGGTGCGGTTACCAAGTCCTTCAGGTTGCTTTATAGTAGTTTTTACACTCTCAATACCTGATACCTTACTTGCAATATGTTCCAGGTACGAATTCCAAAGTTTCATTTCCTTGTCGTGATCCCGCTTGCCCCATGCTTCAACCGCAGCAAGCATTCCTATATGCTCCTCGCGTCCTAGCTTGTTGTCTCTGCCCGGTCCATGATGTGGGGCGCTTGCCTGCCATGCAGCCATCAGTACATTTTTATCTCCCAGCAAAAGGCCTGCACATTGCGGTCCCCTGATCGCCTTTCCTCCGCTATAGGCTACAACGGTTGCACCTTTTGCCAGGTACACGTTAGGGACTGTAAGAATTTCTGCAGCCGCATCTACAAGTATAGGAACCTTTTTTGGTTTTGCCACAGCGGCGATATCTTCAAGCGAAAGGGTTCCCCGGGCTTCCGAATTAAAATAGATCATTGCGGTGCGGGGGCTAATGGCGCTCTTTAACTCTTCCAGTGTTTCGATCATAATGATCTTTACACCGGCGTTACGGATTGAATGATCATAAACATTTCGGGAAGAGCGCGGAATAATAACTTCCGTTTTTTCAAATCCTTCGAGATTTGGTATACGAATAAGTTTCTCTGGATTACCCCCCGTGACGCAGCCAACCGTTACGTGTTTTATTCCTGCAGCACAGCCAGCTGAAACCATTCCCCAATCAGCTCCGGTAATTTCGGCCAGGCGTTTTCCCACACCCATAGCCAGCTCATCTAATTGAACAAAATACTGGCACGCTGACTCCATTGCCTGCCTTACTTCAGGAAGTTCAACAGAGGCGCCAATAATAGTGAAAGTGCCACGGCAATTGATAACAGGTTCAACTCCTATTGATTGATAAATTTGGGGTCCAGGCGTTAATGCTCCTGGCAGGAATTTCGTACCACCCGCCACCCGTCCTGCGGAAACGGGATTAGCCCGGCTTGCAACACCGGCAGCTAATGGAAGCATGGCAATGCCTTTTATAATATCTCTTCTTTTCATTGCATTACAGATTAGTTTTTAAAAATCATTTTAAATTAGTCGCGTACGTGTTAATGTCTGTTTGCATTGGGAACCGCACTGGTCCTTGCCGGCGCATTTATCGGAGTTGCAATACCATTAAGATCGTATACAATTCTCCCTTCCCTGATGGTCATTTCACAACTAAACTTTTGTTTGCTTTTTACTTTATAGCCCATTCTGTCAAACAAACCAAAATCACCCTGAAGAACATGTAGAATGGCCACATCCGCTACTGAGCCAACAGAAAGATTACCCAATTCTTCACGCTTTATCACCTGTGCAGGAGTCCAGGTACTGGCTTTGATAATATCGGGTATTTTCATATCCAATGCCATAAAAGTTGACATTACGTTTAGCATGTCTTTCATTGCTCCGTTCATGCTGCCCGTATGCAGGTCGGTGCTCATTGTATTTGGATAAAAGCCACTTTTAAGTGCAGGTATGGCCTGGCGAAAATCGAAGCTGCCTCCGCCATACCCTACATCGAAAACAATTCCCCTTTTTTGTGCTTCAGTAACAAAAGGCTTTAAGTGCCTTGTCTTTAAATCTACAATCGGGTCTCTTCTGTCTAATTCGGTAAATGCATGCGTATAGATATCGCCCGGACGAAGATGTTTAAAAAACAACTCTTCTATTGAAAGCGGCGCATGGGTATCATCTCCCCCAAAATCAACTATAACCGGTAGACCGGCAATTTTGCCAGCTTCAACTGCGCGGTCAACAGCTATCCATTCTCCCGCTTCATAATGAGCTACTTTAAAACCCACAATATAATTTCGGTTTTGCCTTGCTACCATCGCAGCCATCCTGGGGTCCATATCGTGGGGGTTTTGCTCGTATACGCCACCCCGCATGCCTTCACCTACAATATTGAGAAAGGAGAGTACTCTTGTCTTAGCGTTATCAATAATGTTTTTCTTAAAAGTAGCAAATGACTTCCAACCCGCACCTCCTGCATCTACAATGGTGGTAACCCCAACCCTAAACGTAAAACCGTCGGGTGGTAATGCAACCAAACCATTGCTCAGGTAATGGTCGGGTTCGGTTCCTGCAAACACGTGCCCATGTATATCTATCAGGCCTGGGGTTACGTACAGACCCTTCGCATCTACTACCTGGTTTGCCTTACCTGCATCAATGTTTTTAGCCACCAACGCAATTTTGCCGTCGTCAATAGCAACATCCATTATTGCATCTATATTATTCTTGGCATCAACTACGTGGCCCCCTTTTATTACTATTGCATAGGTCTGTGACTGAACTTGTAAAGAAGCGAACAAAAGGAAAAAAGTAGAGAGAAGTAGGTAATTCTTTATCAGCATTGTTTTAGTTTAATATTTATTATCTGTTTATAGTTTCTGCAAAGTAAAAACGGGGCAAGTGTTTTTTTTGAGCCAACCTTTAATGCTACTATTAAGCCGCCGTTGCGTCGCACTCTTGTACTTTTTGTTCTGTATTATTCGATTTCAATTTGCTACGTTATCATAGCACAAGCACGTGCCGGCGACTGTTATTTGTATAGATAAAACGAACACAGTAATTATGCAGAAGCTCTAACCAGTTCTTCATTGACCCGATTTGCTACTATTTTTTCCTGTCCCGGCTTTAGCATGAAGACAGTAATATTGATCGTATTATCAGCCGTACTCATTACTTCAATAGACGGGTTTCCGGTACGCAATTTTTCCTGCATTTCTTTTTTGGTTAATTTAACCACAGCCGGGTCCCACGAAATTTTTAAAGCAGGCGTATGGTTAGCAATCGGCGGAACAGTAACCTGGGTAGTTACGCCTTTTACTTTTTTAGCAGCATTTTCAATTACGGCTACCTGTGCTTCCCACATTTTCCATTCTTTATCATGATCCTGCTTTACATACCTGTCTAAGGCAGCGTACATACCAAGCACTTCTTCTTTGTTAACTTTCATTCCCCGGCCTATATTTCCGCCACGTGGTGGGGCACTCAATCTTGCAGCAGCAATCAAATGTTTTTTTCCTAACAGCAAGCCTGCGCTTTGAGGGCCCCTGATTGCCTTACCTCCCGAAACACACACCAGGTCGAAACCCATGTCATTGTATTTCCAGAGATTTTCAACAGGAGGTATATCCGCTGCTATATCTATCAGGGTTGGGATATTATTTTTCTTTGCTATTTCAAGAAATTCCTGGTGCTGAATTTTGCCCAAAAGAGAACTTTCGTTTAAGAAATACATTAAAGCAGTCTTGCTCGTAATTGCTCGTTGCAGTTGCTCCCCAGTTTCAATTTCTACCGGTTTAATTCCGGTATTGGTAAGGGCATGAATGTATCCGTGATTGTGACCTTTTTGCACAATTACTTCATTTTTTTCAAAACTGTCAACATTAGGCAGCAAAGCAACTTTTTTTAAATCCATACCTGTAAGTACACCTGCAGTTCCCAAAACCAGGGCCGACCAGCAACCTGCTGTTACCAGCGCAGCTTCAGAATGACATATGGCCGCTATTTTCTCCCCCACTTTATCCTGTACTTCATCGTACATGATAAATTCCCTGGAAGAACTGCTGATAGCTTGCAGCACCTCGTCATGCATTAATGAGGCGGTCATGGCAGTATATGTTCCGGCGGCATTAATAAACGTTCGTAATCCTAATTCCTTCACCAGGTCGCGCTTTGAGGCCTTTGTGCCAGCAATAACAGACTTAAAAGGAATGCTGGTGCCTATAACAGCACCGGCTACAGGAGCAAAGGAAAAGTACTTAAGGAGTTGCCTTCGTTTCATAAAGTGATTTTGATTTTTGTGCCTATATCGTATTTGGCTCTTTTACTAATAATTCAACTATTGGCAACAATGCTTTAAAAATGACATTTTAAAGTACAAACAAATTTTCATAAACGCTTCGAAAAAAGCCGCCATCTGTTTTTTCGTACAAGTGAGTGACACAAAGAAAGATTGGTTGAAAAACAACTGCTGTTTACAAAAAAATAAAACGACTGATAAAACTATGAGCCTAAAAAGAGGGCTTTTAAAAGCCTGTTCCTATATGATAATAAGGGTACGTCGCACCTGGAATAATAAATAACAATTTCGTTATGTCGGATGCCTATTTTATATCCAGAGTACTTCTTACGATCCTTACTTCATTTGCAGAAATTGCAGGTGCCTTATTTCCGAAATTATTACGGATGTAGGTTAACACCTTGGCGGCATCATCATCACTTAAATAAGTATTAGAAGGCATTGTGTTGTTGTAAGGTTTGCCTGCCACTTCTATGGGCCCTTCGAGCCCTTTAAGAACTACCCTGATCAGCCTTTCTTTATCTCTGAGGCTTCTACCCGTTACCACCCATTCTGAGCCTGCCAGCGGCGGAAACCTGTTGCCATCCCCTTTGCCATCGAGCTGGTGGCACGACATACAGCGGGTTGCATATATTTTTGCTCCTCCGGCTTCCATTCCCCTTATAAGGTTATCCTTGACCTCGTGGGGAGTTTTAAAATGAGGTAGCATCTTTCTTCTTTCCATCGATGCTAACTGCTGAGTGCCGAAGTTATTTTTATCTCCCCTGTACCTTATTTTCCAGATCTTACCCTTTTCTGTCTCACTAACGTATAAAGAGCCGTCGGGTCCCATTGCTAAACCCATAGGCCGGTACATTGCATCGCCTACGCTTATTAATGGCTCTACCTGTGCAAAGTTGTCTGCAAAAATTTCATAAGGGCCCGATGGAACTCCGTTTTTAAAAGGCACGAATGCGACAAAAAAACCAGACTGAGGATAAGGTGCACGGTTGGTTGAACCATGAAAAGCGATGAATGCTCCGTTTTTATACCGATTGGGAAACTGGGTTCCTGTATAAAAAAATAAATCGTTCGGTGCCCAATGACCAGGAAAACCAATAATGGGTTTTTTTAGTTTTGCCCCGTCACCTTCTTTTTTGCCATCTCCGCCATATTCCGGATTTAATAGCTTTTTCTTTTGAACCTGGTCATAATAGTAATACGGCCATCCGCCATCGAGACCCTTATCTACTTTAAAAAATTCTTCCGACGGAAGTAAGGCATTTTGCCAGGGAGAGAAAACATCGGGCCATAAAGAAGTAAGGTCATCACGACCATGATTTAAACAATATAACGAGTTATTATAACTATTAAAAGCAAGGGCTACAATGCTTCGTAATCCTGTTGCATACTTAATTCCATCTTTAGGTGTTTGCCCTATTTTGGCTTCATCAAACATCCAGATCCCTGCGTGATCGACTAGCCAGGGACACTCTTTTATTCCTGGTGAGCCAGGTGTCCGGTTTTTTTCCTGGCAGGCGTTAGAGCCAGCGCCGAAAGGAACAAACATGTGACCTTTGCCATCAAAGGCTACTGGCTTTGTAATGTGCTCGTGCCTGCCGTGTGCAAAGTCGTCTTTGAGAATCCATTCCATCTCACCTTCAGGAATTAATTTGCCCGGAGTTAGCTTCATCCTGAATACGTTCAGCTCAGAGCTGAAATAGAGATAACCATTGTGTATACGCATGGCAGTGCCGTAACTGCCTTTATCATCATAATTGCCAAACTTCTGAACAATGTCGGCTCGGCCATCTTTATTCGTATCTCTCAAGGCAACATTGCCACCAATAGAATCAGGAAACCTAAGTTTCACATATATATCACCATTGTTATTTACGGCAATATGTCTTGAACGTCCTTGCAGACTGTCTACTACCACAACGGCTTCAAACCCGCCTGGCAATACAAGTCCCCCGTTTTTAATAACAGATGGAGGAGTGCGTTTATTATTTTTAAAAGCGGTGAAACTGATGAACGAAAACAATAAAAAAACAGCAACGATATAAGACAAGGGTTTGTAAGCAATGGCTTTAATTGAAAACATTAAATGTTTTAGCAGCGTAATAGTATATTTCACTTATGAAATTATTTTATTGAAGCTTCTGTAATTTTATTTTTGTTTAGTGAGTTGCCGGCTTGGCCTGGCAGGAACAGTTACCGGAGTTGCAATACCATTAAAATCGTACACAATTTTTCCGTCTCTTATGGTCATTTCGCATTCAAGTCTTTTACCCGCCGGAATTCTAAAACCTGTATAATCAAAAAGCCCAAACTTTCCCTCTCGCACATTTAAGATGGCAACGTCTGCACCAGACCCTACAGACAGGTTGCCCAATTCTTCACGCTTAATTTCTTTTGCAGGGTTCCAGGTGCTTGCGGTAATAACACTTTTTAAATCCATACCCATGGCCATAAACTTAGACATGGTGGTAAGCATGTCTTTCATAGCATTATTCATGCTGCCGACGTGAATATCTGTACTGATCGAATTAGGATAAAATCCTTCCTTCACAGCAGGAATAGCCTGGGAGAATGCGAAACTAATTCCGCCATAGCCCACGTCGAAAACGATACCCCGTTTTTGCGCCTGCCAAACAAAAGGTTTTACTTTATTTGTTTGTATATCTACAAGGTATTCGCGTGTTGCTAACTGGCCAAAGCAGTGTGTAAAAATATCACCTGGGCGAAGGTGTTGCATCAACAATTCTTCAAGGGGAAGGGTAGGCGTACTACCTCCAAAGTCTACCATTACCGGAATTCCGCCTGCCAGTTTCCCTGCTTCTACCGCTCTGTCAGTAGGCGTCCAGTCGTGACCTTCGAAGTGGGCCAGTTTAAACCCGACAATAATGTCTTTATACCGCTTTGCCACTAAAGCGGCCATGCGCGAGTCCATGTCATTTAAGTTTTGCTCGTAGCCTCCACGCATTCCTTCGCCCACAATGTTCAAAAATGCGAGAACGCGGGTCTTAGCTACGTCAACTGTCTGAGCTTTGAAAGTGGGAAACGTACGCCACCCCGAGCTGCCCGCGTCAACAACTGTGGTAACGCCATTTCTAAAAGTGAATCCATCAGGAGGAAGCGCAAGATGGCCGTTTTCATATTGGTGGTCCGGCTCGGTGCCCCAAAAGTTATGAGAATGGATATCTATTAAACCGGGAGTGACCAGCAACCCTTTTGCATTTACCACCTGTAAGGCCCCTTTGGTCTCAATGTTTTTTGCTACCTTAACAATTTTGCCATCGTTAATGGCTATGTCCATAACAGCATCTATATTGTTTTTGGGATCAATCACCCGGCCCTCTTTTATTACTATAGCAAAGGGTTGCGAATAAAGCAGTGTCAAGGGCAATGAAATGGCAAAAAGTAGAAATATTTTTCTCATAAAAGCAGCAGATTTAGTAGGTGGAATACAACCTTGCCTCTCTTAACAAATCGAAGTTGACAATTCCGAAATGAAGAATAATTATAAGGCAATAACAAAACTTTCTTCAATAAATAGAAGAAAGTTTTTATTATTTAAGTAATTAAAGTTTGCTAATTTCTTTGAAACCAGCAGCGGTTTTTTAAAGCATCATTGTTGTGTCACTCACTTGTACTGATAATTTTTCATAGCAACAATAAAAGCCATAAAACATGCTCTATTTAAAAATTTATCCTCTTCCGTATGCGCCAGCATATTCCTCGTTATAATACCGCATTTACAAGTATTGCTACACATAAGCAATACAATCCATTTCAACAAGTGAGTCTCCTGGAACCCCCCCCTTTGCTACTGCAACAGTAGTACGTACAGGCGGATTTTTTCCAAATTTGCCTTTATACACTTCATTCATGCCTTTGTAGTCAGCAATATCATTTAGGTAAACGTTTACTTTAAGAACTTTCTCCATTGAAGATCCTGCAGCCAACAGTCCCTTTTCAAGTTCTTTTATAACAATTTCAGTATGTTCTTTAATTTCAAAGGGCGCGGTGTGGGCACCTTTTCCAGCAATGAAAACAAGGCCCTTATGCTTTGTTGCTCCTGAAAATAATGGAATATCCTGATCAGACTCCACATCAAATACTTCTTTCTCCGATTTAGTGTCGTTACCTGTTCTTGCGCTTGCTGCAACACCAAACCCTGCCAGGCCGATAACAGAGGCCAAAAGCTTTTTCATTACAGATCTACGTTCGTTCATCTTATTTATTTTTTAGTGGTGAATTACCTGTTATTGGCTTGTTTGCTGTTTACAAAAAAGAATCAATTGGTTCCTTA
>NZ_JAOQAH010000086.1 GCF_025963695.1 Segetibacter sp.
TTTTAATGAAGTCTTAACAAAAAAACCAACCTACTGTGGCGTACGAAAGCAACGAACAAAAAATTGAAAGTGTTTACAGCAAAAGAATCCGTGCGGGAAAAAGAAGAACTTATTTTTTTGATGTAAGGGCTACCCGTAGCAATGATTATTTTTTAACCATTACAGAAAGCCGTAAAAGGTTTAACGACAATGGTTACGACAGGCATAAAATTTTTCTGTACAAAGAAGATTTTAATAAGTTTACCAAAGCATTAAATGAAGCTGTAGATTATGTGAAAACGGACCTAATGCCTGATTTTGATTTTGATGCTTTTAACCACGACAATTACGAAGAAAATGGGGGAGTAGTTGAAGCCACTGCTGTTGAAGTTGAAGAGGTGGCTATACCAACTATGCCAACTGAATTAAGCGAGGTAGTAGCATCTGTCTCCGTTCCATCTTCAAATCATAGTACTGAGGAAGTTGATAAATGGTAGAACAGTTGGTAAGCATTTTTAACTGATTAATCGTTTTTATACTAATAAAAAAAAGCAGGCATTTTTCGATGCCTGCTTTTTTATGTCCTTTATAAAAGATGCTTTTCTAGTCTGGTAAACGAAGGTATTTTTTTACCTCATCGTAATTATCCCAGTTAATGCCACTAGCCAAACGGGCAGCCTTGCCTCCAGGAATTAGAATATAGCGATACTGTAAATAATTAAAATTTCTTATTCTTCGTGAACTAAGGTTGGCGTTCGATATTAGCGAAATCTCCTGGTTAGTGAAATACGGGTTGGTTGTTACAAGGCCTCCAAAAAGAAAAAGATCGAATAATGGAAGCGGTACGACATATTGGCTCCTGGTAGAGTCACTCCCTAGGTTACAGTACACTCTCATTTCCCCTCTGTTCAAGATAGAATCTACCAGCTGTGGAGCTGGAATTGTAGCCTCATATCCAAGACTATCGGTACCAGCGAAAGTGACATTTAACCAGGCGGAATAAATTACATTAGCGGTACCTGGTGAACCGGGTGAACCTGGGACACCGGGTGCTCCCGCAGCACCTGTGGGACCAGCCGGACCAGCGGGGCCAGCTGCACCAGCAGGACCCTCTTTAGCACATGATGCGAATAATAACGCAATGGCTAAAAATAAAGAGCATTGGATAGTGAGGATTTTTTGTTTCATGAGTGTTTTGACTTTTTAATTTTTGTTAAAGCTTTCTATTAATATTAGGGATTGTACAAGAACAATTTAGGTAAACTTTAGAATAAAAAATGCACTTCTAAGAATTCTTTCGGAATTAATAATACAGCTATAAAGGTGCTGCATAAAACGCTTAACTATTATTTGCTGCTGTACCAGGAGATCCACGATTTGCCGTCTCTGGCACCCACCATATCATAACTTGATTCGCTTGTTTGGACTAAATAAAATCCAGCTGAATTGTAAAGTACCTGCCTCGAAGCTGCAGCTGCACCTGTTGTAGGGTAAGTGCCATATTCACCCAGTTCTCTAAACAGTGCGCGTCCATCGGAAGTAAAGGTCGGTATCCTTGGCGCTGAACCATAATCAACGTTAAGAGAATTGGTTGCCTCGTCTAAAAAAACAGGCGCAAAAAGATCGTTAGTAGTTCCATACTTTGGGTAATAGATTAAAAAGAAATAGGGAAGGTTACCGCTACTTACCAACTTGTTGACCCCAAACGCGTCTTCGACTCCATTTGCATGAAAGCCGTTAAAGGAATACCAATAGTCGTCGCTAACCGCGGCGTAATTCCACCAACGGAAAGGAGCGTTAAGATCGACTTTTAGAGGCACCATAACTTCTGTAATGGTTGCTGCTGCATTATTAACTGTAGCATCGATAACCTGGGTACTTGTCGAAAAGCTTAGATTAGTAATTTGTGATATTCTTAGATTTCCTACCGTAATCGGTTTGGTAAAACCAATACCTCCTAACACTAAAAAGTAATCCGTCATTCGTGAAGAGTCTAAAAGATTTCCGTTAACATCGGTCCATTTTATGGTTCGTGTGGCTGGGTCAAAATTAAAATCTACTGAAGCTGATCCTATTGTTAACCTTTTATAGTATGTCTGAATTTTATTTATTAATAATCCATTTGCTAATTGTCCACTTGTAAAAGCAGCAGCCTCCGCTTGTGTTGCTTTTACCAATACAGCCTTACTTCCATTAAACCTTCCAACCAGATTGATTGTGTCTGCAGAACTTGAGTCGAAATAATATTCAAAATCAGATTGTAAGCCTGCGCCTACCGGCCCTCCGTTCACGTTGGGATTTGGATCGGCAAGAACATGCAGATAAGAGTAGGTGTCAAACAAAAGACTAGGTTGCTGGATAGCTTTGAGGCGATAACTGCTTTCTTTAATATTAACGGCAGAAGCTGAGTCAAAGCTTGATAGCATCTGCACGCGGTTGGAGTTATTGAATTTAAAATAGAAAGTGTAAATACCTCCTCCTTTTGGATATATTAAACCCTTCCAGCCATTGGTCGCACCTGCTAGTTGGGTTTGGTATGCATTGAGGGCATCATTGAGCCTCTCGTCAGGCGGCTTACTAAAAATACTTTCATCATCCTTTTTGCAGGAAGAAAATAAAGTAACTGCGGAAACAATTATTATAAGTAGTTTTTTCATTTATTATTTAACCGGTTTTGATCAAAATAGAAGCGCATTAATTTCAGCTTTCGTTCTTAATTGCAGACTGTAAAAATTTATATTCCATGCCTGTTTGAAGTAGTTGATGACAACGGCTTCCTTTTGTCTTAATCTTGCTTTGGCTTTTTCTGCGGTAGTACCATTGGCTGTAGTACCTGTATAGTTGATAGAGTTAACGAGATCATCGAACCATGGTTTGCCGTTTACTAACATCAATGAAACCATTTCGGCCCAATCTTCTTCTTTACTGGATTGTGCGTAAGGAGTTATGAAACCGTCGTAGAGAGCGTCACGATCAGAAATGTTTAACCAATCAGATGTGTAAGAACTTGCGCTGGATGCGCTAAAATCTATAGGAACTTTGATGCTCTGGTCAAGTATGTGGGCATATTCATGGTGTATTACGTGAAACATTCTTAATACAACCCCATTGTCAGCAACTGAGTAGCCGGGCATACCTTTAATGCGAAAGTTATTGATGTTGCTGAGCACTACTTTTCGCCCCCCTTCTGCAAAACCTTCGACTATTGCCCCTCTTATATAAATGGGGCTACCAACCAAAATCATAAATTTTGGGCTGATCCTTTTAAAGAAAAGGTCGCCGCCTTCAGCTACATATGTATTTATCCATACCTTCTTTATTGCCCTCATTACCGGGATAATTTGTTCTTCTTTCGGAGGAACAAGGGTTTTGTCAAGAAAATTGTTTATCTCAAACTGGTCCCACTTATACTTAACCGAGATGTTATATGGAACGGTAAGGGTATCAAGAATATATTTATCTATTTGACCGCTAACCCAGCTATCACCGCCAAGTCCAGGAATATTATCGACACTGCCTGGTGCAGCTTCTTTCTTACAGGAAGAGGCAAGAATGGCTAATGAAAATAAGAAAAAAGCAACTTTTATAATCTTCATAATAATTGTGTTTATAAACTTACCGGGGATTAGGTGCTAAACCTGCAAGTGTTGTTGATTGCGGAAGTTGTAACACCCTACGGGGATCATCGCGGGTAAGTGTGATAACTTGTCCTTCTCTGGTGGGATGAACGACAGGTATTTTATATCTTAAAATGTCGAACCAACGCATTCCTTCGTGAACGAATTCCGCTCTTTTGTAATATAAAATGGCTGCAATTAAGCCGGCTCTGATATCATTCGCTCCAAAAGCAGATCTTATTCTTGACTCTGTAATGTTATTAGAAGCCGAATAATTGTTTATACGGGTGCTGGCATAAGCATTCAAATTAGCTAAAGCTCCGGCTACATTTCCAGTAGAGGCATAGGCCTCTGCCTGGTTAAACAATACTTCCTCTGCTGTAAAAAGTGGAACCATTACATATGGATCTCCAATGTTTGCATTAACCGAAACCTTTACAAAATATTCATCAATTTTAGGTACCAGGGAATGTGTGCCTTCGTAGGCAGAATATAACTTATAAGCAAAAGTGCCACCGGTTAAAGGATCAGGTCTTGGAAAAATCTGGCTTTGTTTTTCCTCACTAACACCGTAGCGCACATTGTAGTAATTGCGAGACCATAATGATTGGGTCTCCACTAAGAGCAGGTTAGCAGGCTCTGTTGATTTAGCGTAAATTTTAAAAAGTTCAGTTACATCTGTAATGTTTTGATAAGAGCTATTCCAACCCCTTAAATAAGGCAGGTAGTTATTACCCGGAATAGACAGATTAGCATACTGAATAGTTTTGTTATAATCCTTCTTAAACAAGTAAAATCTTGTGGCAAAAGCATTGGCAGCAGAACGGTTAAAATGATACTTTGGAACATTGTAGGCTTTATCTTCTATTAATGGAAGACCTTCTAGGATGTCTTTTTCAACCATATCGTACACATATTGTACTGTCTTTCTTTCATATTGTTTGATGACTACGGTTTCTGGCTCCGTTACATAAGGGATACCGGGGTCAGAGGAAGCTGTTGCTACATCATAAAACTTAGAAAAGAAATTTACAAGCATAAAATGTGCATATGCTCTTGCAAGTAAAGCCTCGCCTTTTTGGTTTCTAAATGTATTAGGATCGGGAGCTTTATTAATTGTTTCCAACGCTAAGTTTGCTGCTGCTATTGCGCTGTAACAGGCGTACCAGTAGCCTTCAGGAGAATCCTGTTGATTTTCTTTCGTATCAATGTAGAAATAGAGATCGTGAATGGTGTTGTCGGTTTGACCATTGCCTATATCAGTAACATTGTCAGACATGGTTTCTGCAATAGGCTGGTAATTGAACTGCGGATAGGCTGTTCCCAGCAATTGAGAAACCTTTTCGGGGCTATTTAACTTTGCCCTGTTGTCTGGTTCTTTATCCAGGTATTTATTGCACGCGGACAAAGTCAGTACAACTAAACAGGAAATATATAAAAAAATGTTTTTCATGCTACTAGTTTAAAGACCAACTTTTAGTGAAAGTGTAAATTGCTTTTGAATCGGTTGGGCAACTCCCCCTGAATTAAAAAATTCCGGATCCTGTCCTTTCAATGTAGGATCAGAATAGATCAGCCATGGGTTTGCAGCCACGGCCGTAACCGCGAGCGATTTAAAGCCTATTCTATCCAGGGTTTTCTTAGTTACATTATAAGTGAGAGATACTGTCTTTAATCTCACAAAACCTCCGTCAGCTATTCTTACTGTAGAATAATTATAGTTGTTGTAAGGGTATCCGCCGCTTCCACCTAACACATACCGTTGAAAAGCATCTACAATAGAGGGTACGTTTGTTAGTTTTTCATCTCCAGGCATCACCCACCTGTCGTTAAATTCTTTAGGCATGGCGTCAAAGTCGGTATATGCTGTTCTGAAGGACGGATAAAGTCTTATTTTATTTCCAGCCTGGTAGGTAACAAATACATTGAGTGAAAAAGCTTTGTAGTTAAAAGTGTTAGATAGACCTCCTGTTAAGGTTGGATCGACAGGTCCGGCATAAACAAGATTTGAGGTGTTTTGATCCTGCAAGTAAACATTTGAACTAACCTCGCCTTTTTCGTTTACAAATTGGGGCACACCGGTAATATGGTCCAGGCCTTTAAAATTAATTGAAAACAAACTGTTAACGGGGTACCCCTGGGTGTTGCCGCCTTCCGCTTTAACAAGGTCAAAAATTAGCGGTATATTTTTTACGTTTGTTATCTTGGTTTCATTGTAGCCTATTGTAAAGTTGGTTCGCCAACCCCAATTCTTTTTACGAATAATACTTCCTCCGATTAATGCTTCGGCACCTCTTGAAGTCATATCTGCATAGTTAGCTGCTTTAAGTGCTTCACCGCCAATACCAGCTGTTTTAATAATGCTGATGAGATCAAAACTATTTCTCTGATAAATATCAAAACTGAAGTTAAGCCTGCCTTTAAATAGTCCCCCATCCAGGCCTATATTGGTTTGGTAGTTTTTTTCCCAGGTAAGATCAGCGTTTTCAAGATTTGCGAGCCTTATAACTGATTCTCTTTCTGTCGGAAATGTTCTGTTAGTAGTAAGGCTTCTTAAAACTGTGTTTGAATTTGTTGCCGGCCCAAGACTGGCAGTCAGACCATAACTACCTCTCAGTTTAAGGAAGTCTATCGCAGTAAGGGTTTCCATAAATTCTTCCTCTTCAATATTCCATGCACCTCCAAAACTCCATGTTGGCAGCCAGCGAGCTTTCGGGGAAGAACCTAACCTGTTGGAACCATCATACCTGACAGTACCATAGAAATTATATCTCTTATTAAAAGTGTACTGAGAGTTGAGATAAAAGGCGGCAAAGCGGTCGTACTCTTTACTCATTCCATAATAAGGAAAACTACTTTCTATAGTTTGTTTTAGAAGGCGATAGTCAACGAATGGTATGCCGCCGTTTTCGTATTGATATCCATAACCGGTATTAGAGAAATTTTGTCGGTCGGCATATTTAATCTGCTGGCCAACAAGAATGTTTACATTATGCTTGTCATTAAAAGTATTGGTATAATTCAAACTATTCCTAACATCAAAATTTAATAACTGGTCTTCCGTCCGATTATAAAATCCGCCGTAAGGCAATACAACAACGGGAGGAGCAGATGGATTGTCAGGGTCTGTATATAAAAACTTGTTAGCTGCAGCAATGGTTGCATTTCCGTTCGCCCTGTAGGCCTGCGCCATGTTGGCGTTTTCGGTAATCTGATGTTCACGTGAAGATTTTACATAGCGAAGTGCACCAATAAACTCGTAACGAAGGTGCTGGTTGAATTTATACCCCAATTCGCCTTGCAACTTTAAGTCTATCACATTTATATCAAGGTAATTATTCTTTAACTCGTTAACGATGTTAAACGGAGCAAAATTTCTCCTGAAATATTCCTCATTACCTCTTTCGTCAAATGCAGTCATTGTTCTGCTCGTATTAAGCCCATAGCTAAAAGGGTTGATATCGAAGTCTCTATCAAACTGTCCGGAAACAGGGTTGCTTACCCGGCCTAATGCCCCGGGTGCTCTTTGTTGACGTACAGAACCTACAGTCATAAAACCTGTAGATAATCTGTCAGAAAAGTTATAATTATTACGGAAGTTTAACGTGTATCTTTTTACTTTATCAGCAATAGTCCAACCATTGTCATTATAAAAGCTTGTTGAAAAAAAGCTTTGCGACCTGTCTGTACCGGATGAAATACTAAGCGAATGCTCCTGGGTTAAAGAATTCTTGAACAAAACGTCAAACCAGTCAGTGTTGGCTGTTGCATACTTTTTAAGAAAGGCTGATTTGGCTTCTGTAGTATTTGCCAATAGAAAAACGCCATAAGCATCAGGAGTATTAATCAGATCAAACATTTTTCCATAAACTCCATAATCTGCCCTGCTAAGAATGTCAGGTTGCAAAATTCCTTTGCGTTCCAACTCACCCAACACAGACATTTGTTGTGCGGAATTCATGATGTTATAGTTACTGTACCGGGGTTTAAGTTGAGTACTGTAGTTGCCGGTGTAATTAACAGTAGGCTTGCCAGCACGACCTTTTTTAGTAGTAATTACCACAACCCCGTTCATTGCTCTTGCACCGTACAGGGCAGTGGCAGCGGCGTCTTTTAAAATATCAAAAGTTTCTATATCGTTTGCGTTAATGCCAGCAACGGACGAACCTAATAAAGTTGTAGGATCACCACTCGACAATTGTTCATTAGATATATTGACAATGTCTTCTAATACAACTCCATCCACCACCCATAAAGGTTTGTTTTCTCCATTGATAGATGTCGCACCTCGCACCCGTACTTTAGGAGCACTGCCAAAAGTGCTTGAAACATTTTGAACAGATACACCAGCTGCCCGCCCTTCAAGCATACGGCTCACATCTATAACACCTTCAATTTTTACATCTTCGGCTTTTAATGTAACGGCAGATCCTGTGAATCGTTTTTTGTCAATTCTTTGAAACCCGGTTACAACAACGTCCTGCAACATACCCAGGTCTGGTTTCATACTAATGTTAATTGATCTTTGTCCTGATGCAAGTCTTACTTCCTGTGTTGCCAGGCCAACAAAACTGACTACCAGCGTAGCTCTTTCAGTAACCCCATTTAATTGAAACTCACCAGCTGCATTTGAACTCGTGCCATTTTTAGTTCCTTTCTCTACAATAGAAACTCCTTGTATCGGCATATCGAGTGAGTCTGTAATCTTTCCCCTTACCGTATTACTTTGAGCGCTTAATGTCATCCCAATTGAGATAAGTAAAAATGTCAAACTAACAACAGGTAGTAGCTTTTTAACGATTAGTACATAGTTGTTGGAAAATGCGAACGCATTTTTTGTCATAATCTTTTTATTTGTTTCTTTCTTATTGTTTGTATAAGTCTTGTTTAAAATGCCCCTTATGCTGTATTATTAGTAAAAGGGCTAAGGCTATCAAGAGAGATGGAGAAACGATATTCCACCGTTCTATAATACTATTTTTTTCCGAAAATATGTCAAAATGAGAAATGGCCTCCTTTAAAATATTCTTTTAATTGTCAAAAGCGGTCAATAAATGTTTGAATACTGTAATAAGTGCCAACCGCAGTTATTAACTTAATTGATATAACTAAATTTTTACAATTGAAACTCCTGAATTTCGATCTTTTCCTTTTAAAACTCCCGCAGAAATAAAAGACATTATAATAGGAAAAGATGAGCACACAATATGCTGCTTCTACCTTGTTAATTTGATAATGCTAGGATGTAATGCAACAATTCTTCGTTGAACTATTCATCGTAAAATTTATCTTTGCAAAAACCGATTTATGCCATCATTCGACATTACCAGCAAAGTTGATTTGCAGACATTAGATAATGCTATTAATACCGTAAAGAAAGAAATTGAGAATCGCTTCGATTTTAAGGGGAGCCCGGTTAAAATAGAATTAAATAAAAAAGATTACAAGATTGACCTTGAAGCTGAGAGTGAAATGAAACTGACTCAGATAACAGATGTAATTCTTAGCCGAAGCATGAAACAGGGCATTTCTCCAGAAGCTTTTGATTTTAGCAACGAACATTCCCCTAGTGGAAAGGTGGTAAGAAAAGAGGTTCCGGTAAGAAATGGAATTAAACAGGAAGATGCAAAAAAGATCGTGAAAGCTATAAAAGACAGCGGATTGAAAGTACAGTCACAAATAATGGATGATGTTATAAGGGTTACAGCAAAAAAGATCGACGAGCTGCAGGATGTAATCTCTCTGTGCAAAAACAGTAATTTTGGAATTGCGCTTCAGTACGTAAACATGAAATCTTAAAGAACCGTAAAATGTTTGTCTTACTTCTAATTTCTTTTGGAGGAGAAGTAGTAAACACATAATTTTGCACGTCGAAATTAAGAAATGCAGCCGCTATAAACCCAGCGAAAAACAACGGCTTTTAAATATCAATACATTATTATGAAACAAGGTCTTCATCCCGCAAATTATCGGTTAGTAGTTTTTAAAGATATGAGTAACGGTCACAGCTTTTTAAGCCGTTCTACAGCCAACTCAAAAGAAACAGTACAATGGGAAGATGGTAACGAATACCCCGTTATAAAATTAGAGATCTCTAACACTTCTCACCCCTTCTATACTGGTAAAAACATGCTTGTAGATACTGCAGGTCGTATTGATAAGTTCAAAAAGCGTTACGCAAAGAAGTAATTTGGTTTTAAAATTATAAAGCGAGCCCCTCTCATCGAGGGGTTTAGTTTTTTATACCACTATCAAAACATTATAAAAATATTTGTAGAACAAGGCTTATAACCTGTTTCAACATTGTTGTGTCACTCACTTGTACTCTATATCTTTATTCATCTAATCTTACCTCTTAGAGAACGACAGCTATAATTCGGCTTAATTTTTTTTGAACTATACATCATTTTCATCTCTTTTTATTCCAAAGAATAATTTCTCCAACAGATTAGCCATCACGACCGCAACTACAGCTCCCACCGCATAACAGACTAAGTCGCTCCACAAAAAACCATATCCTAAAAGAAGACCAAAGGGATAAGTATGCCTGACTGTTTGAATCCAGGGTGCCTGGAACAGTTGAAGCGTTTCTATACATATACAAATGAAGTAAGCAGCTATTGCAACTTGCCATAAAGGTTTACCGGGTGCAAGAAAACGAACACCAAAAAAGATGCAGGTTGCCGACAAGATATCTCCTCCATAAGTTGCTAATATTGCTGGTAGGGTAGCATGGGTTGAGCGGGTACCAAGACCAAGCGGTATAGTAATTATGATAAGTAAAAAGTAAAGACACCGCTTATTTTTTGTCACAGTTCTGTTTTTGTCGTGTTGCTACCTTCAGCAACGTTTGCATGAGAGTTATTAGAACGAAGCCGACTCGCCCTGCTCTGTTTCCTAAAAAGCATCGCGCTCTGTTACCTAAATAAGCGATAACTGCCGAAGTTAGAAAGGGGTTTTCTTATTCCTGGTAGTGCTTGGTGGTAAACAATAGGCACTTTTTTGCAAGCAGCAACAAGTGACATAACGATAGAGCGGAAGATGTTTTTGAAGCTAAGGAATGAAAGCGTTGTGTTGAAATAGAATGTTGCTTGCAAAGGTGGGCAATACCCTCTCAAACTAGATAAAGATGTAGGAGGTGAATGCCTATGCTGCTTACATGTGAGTCCCCCTTGCATTTTTATTGCCGAAAACCTTTTTTAGCAGCACCACGATTTTTTCTACAATAAAACCTACCAACAGTCCGCCAATAGCACAGACCAGTACCTTGGCAAGCCAGGCCAATGCCGGTATATGGGCTAAAGCTTCTTCTAGGTCATGCAGTAGATGACTGGTAAACGGAATGCCATGGGCAATTATTTCGGCACCGACCCAAAGCATGGCTGCCGTACCCACATAACTTAGAATTCCCAGGAAGTGCGGCATAAACTTTACAATGCCGCGGCCAAATTTTTGAAGAGCCGGGTGAAATTTATCACGCGCCAGGTGTGATCCGATATCGTCTGCTTTTACAATGAGGCCAACAAACCCATACACTGCCACTGTAATAAAAACAGCCACGGCCAGCATCACCAAAACCTGGTTTAGCAGCGCCTGGCCAACTACCTGACTGTAAGCAATGGCCATAATTTCTGCAGACAAAATGATATCAGTCCGCACGGCACCTGTAACACGTTCTTTTTCCAGTTCCTCTGGTGTAATGGTTATTGCCGCGTCACTTTGGGTGGGTACTGTAGGGTGTTTGCTAAACATAGCATGCACCTTTTCGTAGCCTTCAAAACATAAATAAGCACCGCCTAACATTAAAACTGGAGTAATAGCCCAGGGGGCAAAGTATCCCAGCAACAAGGCCGCCGGGCTTAGGATAAGCAGTTTATTTACCAACGATTTTTTAGCGATACGGTAAATAATCGAAAGTTCCCGCGATGGGTCGAGGCCCACAACATACTTAGGTGTAACGGCGGTATCGTCGATGACAATGCCCGACACTTTTCCGGTAGTTTTTGTTACCATGGCAGGCACATCATCCAGACTGGCTGCGCTTGCTTTTACCAAAGCTGAAATGTCATCTAATAAAGCAAAAAATCCTGAAGCCATATTTCAATAGTTTGCTACTTAATGTTCGTTTTAAAACTGCTAGGCATTTTTTCTCCCTTTTTGCCGGCAGCAAGTTAAGCGCAGCTTTTTAATTAACAAACTTCGTTCTGCCAACAACTGATTAAGCATGTGTGTAGACTTAAGGGAACGGGCGTACCTGATGAAGCAAGCACAAGAGTAAAAGTGTGCGACGCAACATTGGGTTATTAGAATTTCTACAGTCGGGTACAAAAGAATAAAGCCTAACAATACCAGGGTCAGCAATATTCGTATCATGCTTGGTACAGAATGTTATTAATATTAATGGTATTCCGAAAAGGCTTGTTTAAATCTTTATCGTAATAGCATTTGAAAGCGACTTTTTGACCGATTAAACTACTAAAACCTGCAGTCCTAATATTAAGCATAAAGGTATTTTGTAACAAGCGCAGAATAAGCTTCACTAAACTTTTGTCATTATCCCCACTTAAATAGGCTACCTTTAGTTGCTTTCGAGGTTGTTTTGCCATATCATAATAGTCCTGTTTATATCTGCTTGTAAACAATTTTTACTTTCTCTATAATTCTGCTTTGCAAACAGACTGAGAATTTCTAATCGTATAGGTCGTAGATCATCTGCCTATGCTTTTACTCTTTTTAACTCATTAATAAATTTCAAGTTATGGCTGCATCTGTTCTGCAATCTAAGATTCTCTTTATAAGTACTTTCCCTCCTCGTAAATGTGGAATTGCGAGCTTTACGCACGATTTGGTAAATGCCATTACCAACGAAATAGCGGAAGAAATGGTTATTAATATTTGCGCTCTGGATAAGAAAAAGAATGCCGATTTATACGAGTCGCCCGTTACTATGGTGATGGACGGACATTTATTGGATTCGTGTCTTGAAACCGCTAAAAAAATCAACAAAGACCCTACTATAAAGCTTCTTTGCATAGAACATGAATTTGGTTTATTTGGTGGTGAGCTGGGTGAATATTTACTTGGCTTTTTATCGTTGATTGAAAAACCTTTCATCATTCGTTTTCATACGGTACTTCCTTCTCCTTCTGTAAAAATGTTACACATCGTTCAGTCAATAGGAATGCTTGCCGACAGAGTGATCGTGATGACTAAAAACGCCGCGAGAATATTGAAGGAAGACTATCAGCTAGGTTCGGATAAAATAATCATTATACCGCACGGAACACATGCAAACAGCACAAGAGATAGTGAGGAGTTAAAACTTAAATACAATCTCGACAACAAACATGTGCTTACCACATTTGGCTTACTGAGCCCTAATAAAGGAATTGAAAAGGGCATTTTAGCTATGAGGAAAATCAGTGCAAGTTTTCCTGATGCTGTGTATATTGTTTTGGGGCAAACTCATCCTAACTTATTAGAGGAGGAAGGTGAAAAATACCGCGACTATTTGCAACAGTTAATAGTTGATAATGGCCTGGAAGAAAACGTAAGACTGATAAATGAATATGTTCCTACAAAGAAACTGATGGAATATTTAACGTTGACAGATATATACCTTTTTACTTCAAAAGATCCCAACCAGGCAGTTAGTGGTACGTTCTTATATGCAATGAGCGCAGGTTGCCCGATTATTTCAAACTCGTTTGTTTTGGCTAAGGAAATGCTGGATGATAGAACAGGCGTTATTTTAACGCCGGGTAAGGATCATGAATTAGCCGAGAATGCAATCAGGATTCTTGAAGACCCGGAGCTAAAAAAAGAAATGAGTAATAATGCCTTTCTAAAAACAAGGAATACTACCTGGGAAAAAGTAGGTCAAAAGCATTCGAATTTATTTCTAAACATTTTGGAAGTACCCTTATTTACGCCGGAGTTAACTACTCAATACGTAAACTAAAAAGTAGTGATTGCTTTTATGGGTGGGCATAGGTAGTGCTATAAACATTGTTGGGGCAGGTAAGCCGGCTTTTTATACTTCCATTGACGAATTTAAAATAATTGTACAAGTGAGTGACACAACCGGAGGTGCACAAAGAATTGATGTCGGTTACCAAATAAAAAACATGAGTTAAGAGGCGACTCTTAAGTCAATTACAATATTGCAATAAATATTAAAACAAAATTTATGGAAACAGCAGAGGTATTAGTTCACTCAAACCCGCGTGTTCTTAAGAATAAAGACCTGCCACAGTTTAATTTTTCTCACATCAAAAGTCTTACAGATGATACCGGTATTATACAACACGCCATATTCAATATACCAAACCGCAAAGAGGGATATTGTATAGATGATAATGCAAGGGCCTTATTGCTGGCTGTATGGGCGTGTAAGGATAAACAACATTCGAGTGTCTTACCACTTCTACAGGTTTACTTAAGCTTTATTCACTACATGCAGACTGAGAATGGCGAGTTTAAGAATTTTATGAGTTATACTAAAGAAGCTTATGAAGAACGTGGCTCGGAGGATTCTTTCGGCCGCACCATTATGGCGCTTGGATTTCTTGTTAATGAAGCTCCTTCTCACCTGCTTAGTAAAACAGGCGCCGATATTTTTGCGAAAGCATATAGACATATAGACCAGCTTGTTTCTATACGTGGCATTGCTAATTCAATTGTTGGCGTTTGCCAGTATATTAAATACAATTACCCTGATGACGTGAAAAGAGACCTTGTGATAAAACTTGCCGACAAAATGGTTGGCATGTATGAAGCAAACAAGGACAGTAAATGGCATTGGTTTGAACCAGTTCTTACTTATGACAACGCTATATTACCCCTTGCTTTATTAAATGCGTACGAGGTTTCGAGCGATGAAAACTATTTGAATATTGCTTTAGAGGCTATGTGTTTTTTAGAGTCAAAAGTATTTCATTATGGGGTGTTAAGCCCAATCGGAAACCAGGGTTGGCTCAGGCGCGGAAGTGCTGCAGCAAGATTTGATCAACAGGGTATTGATGCAATGGCGATGGTTCTTTTTTATCAGCAGGCTTTTAGAATTACCCGAAACAAAAAGTACTTAAGCCGTATGTATCAAAGTTATTTATGGTTTCTTGGTACCAACGATCTTGGAGTGGCTTTGTACGACCCTAGCACTGGCGGATGCGCCGATGGGTTACATAGCGAAGGCATTAACCTAAACCAGGGCGCAGAAAGCACTTTGGCATACTGGATTTCACATATGGTAGTAGCAGCGGCAATTGCAGAATGAGAGTAGCCATTTTAGCTCCTGTTACCTGGCGTACTCCGCCCCGTAACTATGGCCCATGGGAACAGGTAGCTTCTGTATTAACAGAAGGATTGGTAAAGCAAGGGGTAGATGTAACGTTGTTTGCAACAGGAGACTCTGTTACGCAGGCAAAACTGCAATCTATAAGGCAAAAGCCATTAGGTGAATTTCCCGGGGATGCGAAAGTTGTTGAATGCCTGCACATTTCTAATGTAATGGAACAAGCCGAAAAGTTTGATATCATTCACAATCACTTCGATTTTCTTCCCCTTACTTATACAGGTTTAATCCGTACTCCGGTTATAACAACTATACATGGTTTTTCTTCAGAACAAATTGTTCCTGTTTATAAGAAATATAACGCACGCACTTCGTATGTTTCTATCAGCGATAGCGACAGGCATCCCGACCTGAAATACCTGGGTACTGTTTATAACGGCTTAAACGAGCAACAGTTTGAGTTCGGGCAGGGAAAGGGTGATTTTCTTTTATACTTTGGCAGAATACATCCACAAAAAGGAGCGTATGAAGCTATTCAGATAGCCATTCAATCAAATAAAAAACTTATCCTTTGCGGGCTTATACAAGAGCAATCATACTTTGATGAAAAAGTAGCTCCATATCTTAATGAATCCTCTGTCATTTATTTGGGTAATGCAGGGCCCGAACAGCGCAATCGATTACTGGGAGATGCAATTGCACTATTACATCCCATTGATTTTGAAGAACCATTTGGGCTAAGCGTAGCTGAAGCGATGATGTGTGGTACCCCTGTAATTGCCTTTAAAAGGGGCTCGATGAAAGAATTGATTGTTGACGGTAAAACCGGGTTTTTGGTAGATAACATTGAAGAAGCAGTTGTTGCAGTTAAAAAGACCGCGGGTATAAAAAGGTCTGAATGCCGCGATCACGCTATGGAGAAATTTAGCAGTGATACGATGGCATTAAGTTATATGAAATTGTATGAGCAGGTGGTAACGAACGCGAGTAATTTTTAATTTTGTTACAAGCATTTGTGCTTGTGGCATCCTGGTTGTGTCACTCACTTGTACCGCAAATCTATTTTCAGCGTGCTTGAAACAGTTGGAATATATTGAAAAAGCGAAAAATATGCGGTGGTTTTCAAACAATAGGCTGCAGAATTTCTTTTCTTAGAAATTAAGAGGTAAAAGACGAAACGGTTTGGATTATTTTATGCAGGTTTCAACAGGATGGAATGCCATTATAAAATGGTACAGAATTATTAAATATGGGTTAATACTTTTCCTTCTACTCTTTAAGCGTCTTCTGGGCACTAAAAGTACAAGTGTGCGACGCAACAATGCTTAACAGAAATGCTGTTGCCGGTTACCAAAAAAACGACTTATTGTTAATTGCTCTTCAAAATCTCATCTAACAACTCGCTAAGCGAAACGGTTGCAAAAGATGAGGCATGATCAGATACAGCATAAGGTATAAATAATTTATTACCATGTATTATAGAGCCGCAGGAGTAAACAACGTTTGGTACATACCCATCTCTTTCATCTTCGTTGGGTACCAACATTGGTTCTTTCAAACGGCCAAGCTCCCTGGTAGGATTATCAAGATCAAACAAACTTGCACCGAGGCAATATTTACGCATAGGCCCCACTCCATGTGTTATTACAAGCCAACCTTTTTCAGTTTCAATTGGCGAACCGGCATTTCCGATCTGCACGAACTCCCACGGAAATTTTGGCTGTTGCAATAGAGTTGCTTCTTCCCACACAAAGATGTCATCGGAGAACATGATATAATTATTGATGTTATCAATGCGCGAAAGCATTACATATTGCCCGTTAATTTTGCGGGGAAATAATGCAAGGTTTTTGTTTATAGCAGCTTTTCCGTGAAGTGGAGCAATTTTAAAATGACAGAAATCGGTAGTTATAATTAATTGGGGTAAAATAAAAGAACCATCATAAGCAGTGTATGTGGCAATGTATGTAGCTGAGCCGTCATCTTCAATAAATCGTACAAATCTCGCATCCTCAATTCCGTTCTTTTCGGTACGTGTTACAGGAAAAATAACACGTTCTGAAATGAGTGAGTCAGTTGAAAAATGCAATTCATAGTTTGTATTCACCCTGCCTAAAATGTCGAACCGTATCTTCTTTTTTTCAAAAGGAGCTTCTATTGTTAGCAAAGCATTTTCTAAAACATGCTCAATTTCTTTGTAAGAAAACTGATCTTTCAATTCGTTTAAAATAGCAGTACCCAAATTTTCAGGCAGACTTATCCGATCTAATAAATTTTTAAAATCAGATTTGCTGTCTTTTTTTTGCTGCGTCATAACCCCCTCCCTTATAAACCTGCCGGATGGTTCAAGGTGTATCATTGCATTTTCATCCAACAACGCTTGTTTGAAAACGATGGAAGAAATGTGACTTTCGCCGGTGGCCCTAAAACTTATAATTACTTTTTTTTGTCCGATCCCTGCCCCACGTTGATCGGGATCTTCTACTATTGAAGGATTGAACAAAGCGGCTGCTTCAATAGAATACTCCATAGTAAAATAGGAACCAATAATCTGCTTTTTTTCTTCAGATAAGATAATTAGTTCCTCTTCTGTTATTAAGTAGTTTATTAGTTCGAAATGCCTTGTAAAAATTGTCTTTATATTTTTGTATCGTAACGAGAATTCATTTAAAACCTCGTGCAATAAATTACTTGCCTCATCTTCCTGCATGTGCAGTATTCTTTCGATAAGTGTTCTGGCACGTACATCGCCTGTGTTGAAAAATCTTGGAATTACTTTCTTATAATCTGGATTAATTCTTGAGTTAATTCTTGTAACAGATACTGGCATTTTTGTTTACTTGGGATAGCTGACGAAGGTATGCTAATAACATCTCTAACCTGTTTATATAAAGGAATACCAGTTTTTTGCCAGAACTGGAAATACGCTACTATAGCTAACATTGGCTATTGTTTAAGCACCAGGCCGAATGTGCTGCATTTCTTCCAGTGCTTTCCGTAAAACACATTATCTGTAGTCTCATTTGCAATAGGCCTATTGCAACAGGTGAAAAGGCGTTGGCGGTAGGAATGCATTTAACGTAATTAATGGTAAAGGAGGTGCATGCCGGGCGACACAACTGGCAGCTTTAGACAGCGACGGGAGTGCTTACTCCTTTAATGAATTAGCAAAAGCGAAATTATGCGGGAAAAACAACGTTAAAAGTAGCTCCGACTCCAACAGTACTTTCAACCCATACTTGTCCCTGATGATTATCTACTACTTTTTGTACGATGGCTAGTCCTAAGCCGGTTCCTTCATACTCGGCTTTGCCGTGTAACCTTTTAAAGATGCCGAAGATCTGATGTAAATGCTCTTCCGCTATTCCAATGCCGTTATCTGAAACCTCGATTTGATGAAAAAATTTATCAGTGAAATTAGCTGGAATTCGGTCTGCATAACGCGCCCCAATTATTTTCCTTGAACTTAGTTGTATAAGGGGCGCAATTTCTTTTTTATGGTACTTTATTCCATTGCTAATCAGGTTTTGAAACAACTGCTTCATTTGTCGTGGATCGCCTTTTATTACAGGTAAATCCTCTTTTTTGATTACTGCATTTGTTTCTATAATGGTTGCCTCCATATCTTCCATTACCTCTTCTACTACTTTGTTAAGGTCAACATCAATAGCGCTTGTATTGCCTAAAGTAGAATTAGAGTAATCGAGCAAATCATTAATTAAGTTGCTCATACGGCTAACTGCCTGGCTAATCTTACCTGCATAACGTTGGTTAATTTCGCTAATCTCTGTTCCTAATCCGTTCATTAACCTTTCGGTAAAGAAATGAATTTTGCGTAAAGGTTCTTGCAGATCGTGAGAAGCAGCATAAGAGAATTGCTTAAGCTGCTCGTTTGCTATCTTCAGTTCAGTTGTTCTTTCCTCAATTTTTCTTTCCAGTAAAGAAGCAGCTTCTTTTTCTTCCGTAATATCAAGCGCAGTTCCTATTAAATAATTATTGCCTTGCTGACTGATCAGCGTTCCGTTTAACCGGATCCACCGAATGGTACGGTCAGGCAATTTTAACCGTGCTTCGTACAGCAAACTTCCTGTTTCCCTTGCGATAGCATGAGCTTTTTCCCGAATTGCCTGATCCTCTTCAATAACTGCATCTAAAAAATTTTTGTAACTCCAACTTTTATCTGGATCTAAACCAAATATTTCGGCAGCTCTACGGCTATGTATTATGGTTTGTTTATCAACATCAATTTCAAAGGTGCCCATAGCCGCAGACGCAACAGCTAAACGCGTTCTTGCTTCACTTTCTTTAAGGGCATCTTCTGCCACCTTTCTACTGGTAATATCTTGCATCGACCCTAACATTCTAATAGCCACCCCTTCTTCATTATGTAACGCATAACCGCGATCAAAAACAGTAGCATAACTTTTATCTTTCTTTAAAAATCGATATTCTTCTGACCAGTTTTTACCGCCTTTTATCACCTGATGAATATTTTCTACTACCCGTTCTTTATCATCGGGGTGAACACGCTTATACCATGAGTCTATAGTTGGTTCAATGTCTTCGTCCTTGTAACCAAACAACTCCTTAAAGCCTTCGTTCCACCAAATCAGGTTTGTTTTCAGATCCCAGTCCCAAATACAGTCTTGCGTAGCCTTTGCCACCAAGTCAAATCTTTCATTGGTTTCAATGATATCTTCTTCCGCTTTTTTCTGGTCATGAACGTCGGTGGTAGTGCCATACCATTTTATAATTTTTCCAGATTCATTTTTCATTGCAGTACCACGTGCTAAAAACCAGCGATAAGCACCGTCATGTCTTTTAACCCGGTATTCTAACTCGTAACCAACACCTGTCTCAACTGCGAGTGCCCAGGCTCTAACCGTTTTTTCTATGTCGTTTGGATGAAGTGTTCGTAGCCATCCTCTTCCAGCAAGCTCATCAAGATGTAACCCTGTATAACCATTCCATCTTTCATTAAAAAAATAGGCATTGCCATCGCCATCTGTAGCCCAAACAAGCTGGGGCATGGTGTCAGTAACAAATCTTAGTTCTTTATTTGCAGCTTCCAGTTGACCTTCAATTTTTTCTTGTTTTGCAACTGCCAGCCTAAACTCCAATTCATTCATTACCATCTTTGAAAAACGAACCAACAATTCTTCTTCTAAGGCTGTAAATATTCTTTGCTCCTTGTCAACAATACAAACAGAACCAATATTGTGTCCGTCTAAAGTTATCAAAGGAGCCCCCGCATAAAAGCGCAAACCAAAATCGCCGTGAACCAGAGGATTTGCCAGTAGACAAGGCTCATTTTTGGGGTCAGAAAAAATAGTGGGCGCAGGTGAAAGAATGGCGAAGGAACAAAGACTTACACTTCGGTCCGTATATTTTACACCCGGCATTCCGATGTTGCCTTTAAAAAACACTTTGTCCTCATCTACAAGAGATACAAGGGCAATGGGTGTTTTAAAAACATGGGTCATTATTTTAGCAATATTATTAAATGACTCTTCAACAGAAGTATCAAGGATTTCATAGCGCCGTAACGCAGTTAATCGTTTTTCTTCATCCTTAGGAAGAATATTATGTTCAGAGGGTAAAATATTCAAACTACTACGGGTTTTTAAGCAGGTAAACTTATATAACCATTTCTATCCGACATTGTTGTAAAATGTGTTTTTGACTTTCTGGTGTTCCACTCTTTCAAGGGTAATCCTTCGAACTTTTGTTTTTGATGTAGCCAGCCACAGAGTTTCAATTAAACATCGTTGTGTCACACCCGTGTACATTTCGTAAATTATCTCAACGCTAACCGTACGTCTTTTTCAATCGAATAATGTACTCGTTATAATCCTGGTCGATATCCGTGCCAGCAGTTCAAAAGGGTTTAGTTGCTGTTGCAGACAGCCTTTTACTTAGGGAAAAAGAAACCGAAACAGTACTTTATGAAGTAAGAAAAAGCTAAAAATAATTTTTACGGTGGAAGAATAATAGTTATTACCATAAAAATGATACCGCTTTTTTACATTAATTTTTAATCTTTATTCATCTAAGCCCTCCGAAAAGGAATGCAGGAAGGGTTTATTAGGAATATAAACGCCGAAGTTGTGATGGAGGGGATATATGTTTTATATAACGCTATTAGTAAGCATGAACAATTTAAGGTTTTCGAGCAGCAGGCATGGGGTATCTTTTTTAATACCATTGGACTAACCATCAGAGGGTTTTGCACAGCGAAAGGAGCGGATGAGTTAGATACTCATGTCGAAGATATTAAAGCCGCTGGAGGGGTGAAAGCATTTAAGAAAACAACGACCCTAACATAGGTGCAAAGGTTATTATTACGGTCATTAATTATTTGCTATCCGTCTTATAATTATTATCGGCTTTTGAATTTTTAATAAAAAACAAAAAAACAATCAGGATCATGAAAAAGTTAACAGCATTATTTGCAGGGCTATTCTTACTACTTCTATCATTTAACGCCCCCGCACAGACAGCACCAGCAAAAGATTATTTTGTAGCTAAGTGGGATCTGCTAATGGAAGGACTTCCTCAAGGCGATCCGCGCCTCATAGTTGATTTACAACGTAAGGATGGTAAATTAACCGGTACTATTTTAGACTCTACCAGCAAAGAAATCGCAAAGATTACCAGGGTAGAAGAAACGCCAACTACAGTCACTGTTTACTTCACTGCGCAGGATTACGATGTAAATCTGGCTATAAATAAAAAAGACGAAGACCACGTAACTGCAAGTTTGTTAGGAATGTTCGAGGGTAAAGGTGTACGGATGAAGGAAACAAAATAGTTGAGCCTGTTAATTAAAAACAGGTATGGCAGCAATGCCCCCATACCTGTTTCTAATTAATAAAAGTACAGCTGTCAGCTTTGAGCTGGTGATATTTTAATTAATAGTATTGTTATCAACTAATCGGTTGCTTTCTCAAACGAAAAAGTATCGCCATCAAACAGGCCTTTGTCGCTAAGTTTAAGATGAGGGATTACCAAAAGTGCCATAAATGAAAGGGTCATAAATGGTGCAGATAATTTTGATCCCAGGCTTTTGGCCATTTTATCTATTTCAGTGTATTGTTGCGCAACCTCGTATCCGTCTTTATGGCTCATTAATCCGGCAACAGGTAAACCAAGAACTATAGATTTTTCTTTTGAAACACAACTGACCCCGCCTTTTTCGGTAATTACCAGGTTTGCCGCTCTACACAAACTCTCATCGTCTACTCCTGTTACAATTATATTATGGCTGTCGTGGGCCACAGAAGAGGCAATGGCGCCTTCTTTTAACCCGAAATTTTTTATCCATCCTCTTGCAATTGGTGCTTTGTGATAGCGGTTGATTACTGCTATTTTCAAAATGTCTTCATTTGAATTGCTACATAAATAGTTATTATCTTTTTTAAGGAGCGAGGAAGAGACGAGTAGTTTGTTTGTTATTAATTGTCCATCCAGCGCCTCTATCACCGGTATTTGCTTTTCGCTGCTAGATAGATCTAACACCTCAAAATCTTTTGGAGTGGTTAGGTCACATTTAAAATGGTTAATGTTAAGTGAAGGAATAGATCTGATTTTTGTGGCTCCGTTTTCGGCCACTAATTCTCCAACTATGTACGTAGCGACTATGCTAAAACTTATAAGATCTTTCGCCATTATAAAATCTGCGCTATCACCTTCTTTAAGTAATCCAACATTAAGTTTATAGTGGGTTACCGGATTAACACATGCCGCTTGAAGCACGTCAAAAACATCAATACCTTTTGCTACGGCTCTTGCACAAAGTTTATTTATATGACCTTCAACAAGGCTGTCGGGATGTTTGTCGTCGCTGCAAAACATCATATTCCCCGAATGTTCCTGTAAGAGATGTGCAAGTGCTTCAAAGTTCTTTGCAGCACTGCCTTCACGTATTAAAATCTTCATTCCCAACTTAAGTTTCTCTAGTGCCTCTTCTGCTGTAAAACATTCATGATCGGTGCTAATGCCAGCATCAACATATTTCTTAGCATCTTCACCTCTCAATCCGGGAGCATGTCCATCGACCGGCTTATTTAGTTTATGTGAAGCTGCTATTTTTTGTATTACTTCCTCATCGTTAAACAATACCCCTGGAAAATTCATCATTTCACTGAGGTATTTAATTTCTTTACGTTGCAATAAATCTTCTACGGCTCTTGCGTCTAAGGCAGCGCCTGCTGTTTCAAATGTAGTTGCGGGTACGCAGCTAGGTGCTCCAAAATTAAATTTAAAAGGAACCTTGTTCCCATTTTCAAGCATATATTCTACGCCTTTAATACCACATACATTTGCAATTTCGTGTGGATCACTTATTGTTGCAACGGTACCGTGAACAACGGCAAGTCTTGCAAATTCAGAAGGTATTAGCATGCTGCTTTCTATATGCACATGGCTGTCTATAAATCCTGGAAGGATAAAATGTGGAAGTGTCCCTTCATCAAAAAGTTCTTCAATCCTTTCTATAATTCCATTTGCAACTTCAATTTTTGCAGCAAAAATTCTTTTGTTTGTTATGTCTACTAATTTGCCTTTTATAAAAAAGCGGCTATTATTTTTCATTGCTGAAAACAGTTTTGTGTGAATGAAATAAAACTACCTCTTTGTATAAAGACTTGCTTGTGTACAACCGATTTAGATAGAGGAGAGGTATGAGCGTGAGAATTGCATTCTTTGTTTTTATTCCCGTCGAAAAAAAGAAGGACATGATAAATGTTTACGCAGAATAGAAAGCCAATGTACAAGAGTGCGACGCAACAATAGTTGAAGAAATTTCCACGGTTCGACACCCTGAAACTTACCTTTTCGCAAACACTTCTTTAATTCGATTTATCCTAATTTTCTTATTTTTTCTATAATTCCCGTAGTGGAGTAGCCCGCTACTATTGGGTTGATTACGACGCGGCCTCCGTTGGCTATCACTTCTTTTGCGCCTACCATTTGATCTAATGTGTAATCGCCTCCCTTTACAATTACATCGGGCATTAAAGCTAAGATTAACTCGAAAGGAGTGTCTTCATCAAAGAGGGTGACTGCATCAACAATTGCAAGGCTTGCCAGTAAAAGAGCCCGGCTGCCTTCGTTGTTTACAGGTCTCTCTTCGCCTTTTAATCTTTTGGTACTTGCATCTGTATTGACACCAACAATTAAAATATCTCCTTCCCTGGCAGCTTCGCTAAGAGATGAAATATGACCCGAGTGTAAGATGTCGAAACAGCCATTCGTAAATGAAATTGATTTACCTAAAAACCGCCATATTGCAACTTGTTTAACCAAGCCTTCACGCGTGTATATTTTAGATGGAATTACTTCCGGCTTCTTCATATGTATTCTTTTTTTTATTAAAGTAGGGGAGAAGACCCAGTGATATAAAACCTACAAAAATGATTATCAGAAATTGGGCAAACCATTGTAAAGTGCCGTTGGCAAAGCCTATGGCAAAAGGAACTTGATGCTGCTCTAAAACTTTGGCAAGAAAAAATGCATAAGCGCCAATGCCACCCGGCGTTACAATCATGCCAATACTTGCGAATGCAAGGGCTGATACGGCAGTGCCTAACCCTAAACCGGCTGTTCCTGCGGTAGCGGCGAAACCGATCCATGTACCGGCCAGGTACATAGCCCAAATGCCAAGACTTGAAAATATAAAAGCCCACTTATGCTGTAGGTCTTTTATACTTATAATTCCCTGCCAAATACCTTTTATAATCCTTTGTATTGCAATTATAAAAGGCGTGTTAGTAAAGCGCCCGAATAAAAATCTTATGAGAATTATTACAGCAATTAAAATTGCGACGGCAATAACAATTTTAGAGGTATCAAAACTGCCACTTTTGCTACTAAATAACTTTTTTAAAAGGGCTGTTCCAAAGCCACCAATCACTTCAAACTGCAATGCAAATGCTAATAAGAATACCAATACAAGGCATACAAGATCGAAGGCGCGTTCGGCTACAATAGTGCCTACCAGCTTCTCCGCAGGTACATGTCCGTATTTTGCAAGAATAGTACATTTTAAAACTTCGCCCAGCCTCGGCACTGCAAGGTTTGCCAAATAACCAATCATGACGGCAAAAAAAGTGTTTGCTAAAGAGGGGGTATAGCCCATAGGTGAAATCAACATTCTCCAACGAATTGCCCGTAAAATATGACTGCCGACAAGAATGAAGAAAACCGGAACTAATAGCAGGTAATTAGCTGTAGAAAAGGCGGTTCGAAAATCTTTCCACTTTTCAGGAGGTATTTGGTGAAGACTCCACCATACAAGAAACACCCCCAGGCCAAGAAACATGAGGTATTTAAGTATGTTGAAAATTTTCTTTCTCATCGGTAGCTAAGGTGTGCAATATAATGCCAAACATTAAGATTGAGCGATAACCCTTAGCAATGAAAAAATTTACTCATCTAGTAGTAAATTGTCTATCAATCTGACATCCCCAATAAACGCTGCTATTAATGCAACCCGCTTTATTCCTTCGCTAATTGCACTTGTAGGTTGTAGCGTTTTTGCATCTGCTATTGAAACATAGTCGACTGCACGAAATCCAGACTTTATTAAGTAATTCGCAGCATAATTTTCAAGCGTGGAATGAGGGTTAGTAGTGCGGTTTTCTTTTATATACTGAAGCATCTTAAAAATTGCCGCGGCTTCCAATTTTTCATCCTTACTCAATCTCAAGTTACGGCTACTCATGGCAAGACCAGACTCTTCGCGATAGGTACCTACTGTGATAACGTCTATTGGCAAATTTAATAATTGAACCAATTTTTTTACAACAATACATTGCTGGTAATCTTTTTGACCCATAAAAAGTTTACCAGGTTTTACAATATCTAAAAGTCTATGTACTACCTGGCAAACTCCCTGAAAATGGCCTGGTCTAAATCTACCTTCAAGCAGGAGTTCAATTTCTCCCAAATCATAATGAGGAGCTTTACCGATTCCTGCGGGATAAATTTCTGATACAGAAGGTATAAATAAAATGTCGCAGCCTGCACTTTCTAAAGCCGATATATCGCTGCCAATGGTTACCGGATATTTTTCAAAGTCTTTAGGATCGTTAAACTGGGTAGGATTTACAAAGATGCTGCTTACTGTTATATCGCAAATGGTCTTCGACTTTTCGATCAGTGAAATATGGCCGCTATGAAGCGCCCCCATGGTGGGAGCAAAGCCGATTGAATTGCCCTTATCCCTGAGTTTACTTATATGTTTTGATAGGGGAGCTGCTTCTTTAAATAAGATCATTTATACGGTTTACAGTGCCAGGAAACCTCACTTCTGGCGATTCGGATAAAATTGATTAGTTTTGCACACTCTTTTTTAAGGGGTAAGAGTAAACCAAATTGGAATAATGTCAACAAAGAAAAGAATTTTATTTATTGCTAACGAAATGTCGCCATATTTAGAGCTGACAGAATTTGCGGAGATAGTGAACAAGCTGGCAATTAAGAGCAACGATGCTGGGTTAGAAGTAAGATGCGTTATGCCACGGTTTGGAACAATTAATGAAAGAAGACATCGTCTTCATGAAGTAGTTCGATTATCGGGAATAAATGTAAGTGTAGATAACGATGATTATCCTTTACAGATTAAGGTTGCGTCTTTACCTAATGCACGTTTGCAGGTATACTTTCTGGATAATGAAGACTTTTTTAAAAGGAAGTTCGTTTTTAGTGATGAGGACGAAAAATGGTATGATGATAATGATTTAAGAACCATTTTCTTTTGTAAAGGTGCCCTTGAAACAGTAAAGAAGTTTGGATGGCCGCCAGATGTTATTCATTGCAGTGGTTGGATGACCGCCCTTGTTCCCTTATACCTTAAGACTGTGTATAAAAAGGAACCCGTCTTTGCTCACAGCAAGGTTATTTATACTTTAGGCAGCGATACCTTTGAGGAAAAGTTAAGTGACGACTTTGCGAAAAGAGCACTTATTCATGTAAGCCTTAAAGAAAAAGATTTGGAAAATTATAAGGACGCTACTAATTACGCCCTACAAAGAGGGGCAGCTTCCTATGCTGATGCAATTTCTTTTGGTGCTGAAAACATAGACAAAAAACTTGTTGATGAATTCTCAAAAGTCAAGGGTAAAAAGGTGATTCCCTTTAAAGGTTGGGATACTGATTTAACAGAGTATTTAGAATTGTATAACGACCTTGCGTCTAAGTAAATTTACCCCTTAAAATAATCTATTTCAGTTAGATGCGTAAGCTTTTCAGCATAGCTATTGCTATTTCTTTTCTCATTTCAGCCTGTACTAAAATCGAATCTACAACTATAGGAAGCGGGTTAATTCCACCAGTAGACGGGGTTACTACTTTAGATACTACTCTTGATGTTTTTACTAATAATTATATTGATCCATTAGGAGACGCTACTAAAGTTTACAAAACTGATGATCATGTTATTGGCGTCATAAATAATGATCCCTTGTTTGGTGAGACACGAGCCACAGCTTTTTTTGAATTAAAGCCTACAACCTACCCGTTTTCTCTTCCAAATACACCTACAATAACGGCGGACTCAGCCGTTCTGATTTTAAGTTATAAAGGTGTGTTTGGCGATCCACAGATACCTCAAAACTGGGAGGTGCGCGAGCTTACAGAGTCTTTAAGAGGGGATACGATATTTAATGTAAATAAATCCTTTGCCACGGGTAATTTATTAGGTAGCAAATCTATAAACATTCCGGGTTTGAAAGACTCCGTAAATTACGGATTTGAAAACGCCAGTAATCAAATCAGAATCAAGCTTTCACAATCGTTCGCTGACAGGCTGATTAAGCAGTATGACTCAACAACTACTACCGGTGCATATGCAAAAGACTCTCTTTTTCGGGAGAATTTTAAAGGTTTTGCTGTTATGCCTGCAACACGTAGTCCGGGTAACGCCTTGATACGTATAAACCTATCAGATACCAACACTAAGCTTGCTTTGTTTTATAAGTTTCAGAATACTACAGCAGCGAAAAAAGATACTGCGGTTAGTTATTTTAGGTTCAGTAACGGTTCAGGTATTCCTGTCTCTGGAAACGCTAACTACATTGCGCGTGACAGAAATAATTCTCAAATGAATGCCTATTTTATCAATACTGTTAGGAACGACTCTCTGGTATTTATTCAAACGGCGCCAGGAACTTTTGCAACGGTAAAAATTCCCGGACTACGAGGACTTCCGAATATTTTAGTTCATCGCGCAGAGCTACTAGCATTTCAAGCGCCCGATGTTTCAAAGTTAGATCTGGTATTAACACCTCCACGTTACTTGTTACTTAGTAGTTATGATAGTACTAAAAAAGTGCAGACGAACTTGCCTAATGATTTTGTTGTGTCTGGAGGAACTCCTAATATTTCCACATCCGGCGGTTTTATGATGGAGAAAGAAGTTTCGGGTTATGGGATTGTGAAGGCTTATAATTTCGACGTCAGCAGGTATGTACAGGGTATTGTCTCCAGAAAAGATAGTAGCCTGACCTTGAGGTTGTCTGCTCCCAGTAATGACTCCCTGCAATACACTCCCCCATATCCTCAACCCAATGCCGTTTCAACCTTTTATATTACTCCCACTGTAGCCAATAACACTGGTGAGGGAAGGGTTCGTCTTGGAGGCGGAGGAATGACAAAGCAAAATCAATTGAGAATGCGCTTGAGGATTGTCTATTCCAAAATATAAGCAGAAGGTTGCGAAGCCTTATCTTTGCGACCATTTTTAAAAATATTCAATCAACTATGCCTTATTTATTTACCTCGGAAAGTGTTTCTGAAGGACATCCTGATAAAGTAGCTGACCAAATCAGTGATGCATTAATCGATAATTTTCTCGCTTTCGACCCACAAAGTAAAGTAGCATGCGAAACTTTAGTTACCACAGGACAGGTTATTCTTGCGGGTGAAGTTAAAAGTAAAGCTTACCTCGATGTTCAGGAAATTGCACGCGGCGTTATCCGTAAAATTGGATACACCAAGAGTGAGTACATGTTTGAGGCAAACAGTTGCGGTGTTCTTTCTGCAATTCACGAGCAGTCATCAGATATTAACCAGGGTGTTGACAGACAAGTTAAAGAAGAGCAGGGAGCGGGTGACCAGGGGATGATGTTCGGCTACGCTACTAATGAAACAGAGTCTTATATGCCTTTGGCTCTTGACCTCGCACACAAGCTTCTGTTAGAGTTGGCTGTTTTGAGAAGAGAAAACGATATTATTAGTTATCTCAGGCCTGATGCTAAAAGCCAGGTTACTTTAGAGTACGACGATAATAATCAACCTGTAAGAATAGACGCAATTGTTATCTCTACTCAACACGACGATTTTGGACATGAAGACACAATGCTTGCGAAGATTAAGAGCGATATTATTAATATTCTAATTCCAAGGGTAAAAAGTAAATACCAGAAATATAACCACCTGTTTACTGACGAGATAAAATATCACATCAACCCCACCGGTAAATTTGTTATTGGAGGACCGCATGGAGACACAGGGTTAACAGGACGTAAAATAATTGTAGATACGTACGGGGGTAAAGGTGCACACGGTGGCGGCGCTTTCAGTGGAAAAGATCCTTCTAAAGTTGACCGCAGTGCCGCTTACGCCACTCGCCATATTGCTAAAAACCTTGTTGCTGCAGGACTTTGTAGCGAAGTATTGGTTCAGGTATCTTATGCAATTGGGGTTGCACAACCAACCAGTATTTATGTAAATACTTATGGTACAGCGAAAGTTGGTATGTCGGACGGAGAGATTGCTAAGCTTGTTGAAGGGATTTTCGATATGCGTCCTTACTTCATAGAGCAACGCCTGAAATTGAGATCACCCATCTATAGCGAAACAGCGGCTTATGGTCACATGGGTCGTGAACCTGAAGTGAAAACAAAACAATTTGTAACACCCGCAGGTGAAGTAAAAACAGTAGAAGTCGAATTGTTTACATGGGAGAAGTTGGATTATGTAGATAAAGTAAAAGAAACGTTTAAACTACAATAGTTTACCCTTATAATATTAAAACCTCTGTTCGTTAGAATGGAGGTTTTTTTTGTTACCAGCAGTATATCAACATTTAAAATTGTTTCGACGCTCCATTCGGCTTTTGAATGGCAATTAGCCATTCCAACCTTTTTCCTGTAAAATCTCTTTAAACTCTAAAATCTTATCGTGGCTGGGCGACTGGTTTTGTGCAATAAAGAAATTCAGTTGAAGTGAGTGACACAACGATGTTGATAATAGTACAAAAGCTGGTGCAAAAATCTACCTTCTTCTATCCAAACTTCCTGGCACACTTACTAACCACTCTAATCAAAGTCTCCTAATTCTTAACTGCTTTATTCAATTTAGTCTTTACTTTGCCGTTATGAATTTTCGAAACCAGCAACAGAAGGCAAGGCCAAAAAAGAATACATTAATCGTAGGCCGAAGTAAAGTAATTGAAGCTTTACAGCAAGGCAAACAGTTAGAAAGAATTTACTTAGTTAGTACCATACATGGAGACGTAATAGACGAGATTAAGAGATTGGCGACAGATAATCAGATACCGGTCAATAAAGTGCCGGTCGAGAAGCTGAATGGCTTTAACGTGAGCAATCATGAAGGTTGTATAGCTGTTATTTCGAAAGTGCAATACCAGGATTTGCAGCAAGTTATTTCTTATGTGGTGGATAAGGGCGAGGCTCCTTTGTTTCTGATGTTAGACGGAATAACCGATGTGAGAAATATTGGCGCAATTGCAAGAACTGCGCTGTGTTGCGGTGTTCATGCTATCATTATTCCCGAAAAAGGAGTGGGAGCTTTAAACGAAGATGCAATAGCAACATCAGCTGGCGCTCTTGAGAAAGTAGCCATTTGCCGTGTCAGTAGTTTAATGAAGGCCGTTGACGAACTACACATGAACGGAATAAAGGTTTTTGCGAGTGACATGACTGCCGAGAAAAATCTGTTTGACGTGCAACTGCATGAGCCTGCGGCAATAGTTATGGGAAGCGAGGATAAAGGAATTTATCCGGCTTTAATGAAGGTTTGCGATGAACCATTTAAAATACCGATGAAGGGAAATTTTGAATCGCTAAACGTGTCTGTTGCGGCGGGGATGATTTTATATGAAGCATTGAAGCAGCGGATGCAAGGGAAGTAGGAAGTTGAACGAAGTTTGGCGTTTAAAGTTGGTTGTGGCAGATGGCTGAACCTGGCAACAAAACTTGCTAAAAATGAATCAAATGAAACGCGAACTTTCCTTTTGAATTGTATTCTAGTGAAGGTGCAGGAAACTTAAAAGCATTTAAAGCCCCTAGTGCTAGTTTCAGAAATTTGCTTTTAGTTTTAATTTTTGTCAAGTCTATATCGGGCGAGATGTAATACTGCCTGTACCGGGCTATATCGCTTCGATTGAAAGTTATGTTACCTGCATTGTCCCTTGCAACATTACTTAGTGCGCCAAACATTCCATCTGCGCCATAACCAAAAGCTACACCTAACCAGGAAGGCAAATTTGTGGTGGGCATAAAAGATTTTAGGTTAGCGCTGAGCCAATAAGTCTGACCGTTATAGTCCTTTATAAATTGCTGACTAAAACCATTGCCATAGAGAGTATTAGCGCGCATGTTTAAATCAGGAGAAGTGTAGTCTTTTTTATGAAAAGAAAACTTGAACTTGAGGCGTTGTTCATTCCACCTCAACTCCTGGCCGATTAACAATCCTATTCCAAAAAAATTGGAACCCATATCGCCCCAGCTCCATCCCCACTCAGCACTAAAGCCGTCCATTGTTTCAATTATCGATTGATAGGCGAGCGCACTCAGGCCACCGATCCAGGCGCTTTTTCTTCGCGACATTCCCGCCCAGCGCCACATCTCCATGCTGCCATAGCCTTCAATATAGGCGCTGTAAGCGTGCCCCACTTTATCAACCTGCTTCCATTCGTTGTTGTCGTTAAAAAAGTGAAAGTTGCTCTGCGGATAGTTTTTATACCAGTCAGAATACAGTCCAATTGTTGTCGCTCCATATCCAATAATATTTGCAGCAGCAACTAGTTTCACTCTTTTTTTGTTGAGAATAGAAATAGACGTATCGCGTAGGGTCTTGTAGTTTTGGAAAATAACGGGAGAATTCGTTTCAGATAAAGCAAGGGCGGTATCAATTGGAAACGTCTGAGCTGAAACATAAACGGGTAACAACGAAATAAGAAAGAGATATACTTGTGTGATTTGTCTTCGATTTGCCAACCTCATCTTCATGTGTCAAACGTACGGGATAAAAATATATAACACTTTATTTTTGAACGCTTTGATCAGTAATTTTTTCTTAAACTTGCGTTCTCAATTCGCTGCGTACTAACGAAGTTTGATTAATATTTGAAAGTTTCTTTTGTCAAACGATAACTTGCAATTTTAATTGTCTCATCATTATACAGCAGTTGAAAGAAGCGTCGCAACGAGGGTAAACCAGGGTTATGAAGCTGGTATCATAATTATGTACTTTCACTAAAAGTTTAAAAATATGGATGCTGCAATTTTAGAAAAAGCAAATGCTTGGTTGAATGGAAATTATGATCAGGCAACTAAAGACGAAGTCAGGCAATTGCAGGAGACTTCTCCCGAAGAACTTGCTGAGTCATTTTATCGAAGCCTTGAGTTTGGAACGGGAGGGCTGCGCGGAATAATGGGAGTAGGTACAAACCGGATGAATAAATATACGGTAGGTATGGCAACCCAGGGGTTTGCAAACTATTTGAAGAAAGTGTACGGAACTGCAGAAATAAAGGTTGCAATTGCACACGATTGCCGGAACAACAGCCGTTTTTTTGCGGAAACTACCGCTAATGTTTTTGCAGCAAATGGCATAAAAGTATACCTTTTTGAAGCACTGAGGCCCACACCTGAACTTTCATATACTATTCGGCATCTTAGCTGTCAGGCAGGTGTTGTGTTAACAGCTTCACACAATCCGAAAGAGTATAACGGTTACAAAGCATATTGGAATGACGGAGGACAGCTGGTGCCACCACATGATAAAAATGTGATTACAGAAGTGGACGCGATAACAAGTGTGGATGAAGTGCTGTTTACCGGTGGAGAAGAAAACATCTCGATACTCGGCAAGGGAATGGACGAGGCCTTTATTGATATGGTAAAAAGCCTTAGTATTTACCCGGAGGTGATAGAGAAGCAAAAAGACCTTAAAATTGTTTATACCCCTATACATGGTACCGGCATTACACTGATGCCTCAAGTATTAGAACGCTTTGGGTTCACCAACGTCACCATCGTCGATGAACAGGCAACTCCTGATGGAAATTTTCCAACGGTTGTTTATCCCAATCCCGAAGAAAGTGAGGCCATGAGCATTGGCCTGAAAAAAGCAAAAGAAATTGATGCAGACATTTTATTAGGTACCGACCCGGACAGCGATAGGGTAGGGATTGCGATAAAAAATACCAAAGGTGAATGGGTTTTAATGAATGGAAACCAGACAGCCGTTCTTGCGTTTAATTACATGATTGAGGCAAGAAAAGTGAAGGGTATTGCACAACGAAATGATATGGTTATTAAAACCATTGTCACCACAAACCTGATTGATGATATTGCGGCTGCCAGTGGTGTTACGTGTTATAATGTGCTTACTGGCTTTAAATGGATAGCTGAATTGATTACGGAAAAGTTGGGTAAGGAAAATTATATTATTGGTGGGGAAGAAAGTTACGGCTTAATGATAGGAGATAAGATACGTGATAAGGATGCCATTTCTGCTGTGGCAATACTTTGTGAAATGGCGGCATATCAAAAGAACCAGGGACAGAGTTTGTTTGAGAAATTGATCGATCTATATGTTCAGTATGGATATTACAAGGAAGGGCTTATTTCGATAACTAAGAAAGGAATGCGTGGAGCTGAAGAAATTGCAGAGATGATGCAAGGATTTCGGGACAATCCTCCTGCTACGATTAATGGCTCTCCTGTAGTGCAGTTGTTGGATTATGAAACCCAGGTTGGCAAGAACCTGCAGGGTGGAAGCGTGTGGGATATAGAGTTGCCAAAGAGCAACGTGCTGCAGTTTATTTTGGAAGATGGCTCTAAGATCTCTGCGAGACCAAGTGGTACAGAACCTAAGATTAAGTTTTACTTCAGTGTAAAAACAAGTCTTGAAAGTGCGGACAAATTTGATGAAACAGAAAAGCAAATGGAGGATAAAATAAAAGCAATTATTAGTGATATGAAGCTGAAATAATTTAAGTTTTTATATAGACTAAGGAAGGCCGTCTGCTAAAAGGCGGCTTTTTTTATGATTTCAATTTTTTAAAACATAAGCTTTCATTAATCCTGGTATCGATAAGTTGTAAGGGAATTGGGCAGCAGCAAGTGGGATTGCACACGCTTACACCGTGCCCACGCTAACCTAAATAAGTTACTCCGAAAATTTTTTTGTCAGCCGCCCCAAATGAAAGCCGGAAGTAAATAAGGAGATTCACTTTTATCCACTTTAGCTTATGTTGAGTGGCATGTGAGAAGATACCCGCGTACTTAACTAAAGCCTTTACGCATGTCGGTATTACGCAGGCACAAATAATAATCGCACTTCGATGAAAGATACTGCATGACTTAACTAATGACTGTTTTAATAAAATGACTGCCGGCCGGTTAATAATAACCGCTTGCCATTTGCATGCAGCAATCTTCGCATAAAATTTTACTGGCAAATAACAGCAGGTTAAAGAGCGTAACAATATGTACTTAGTGAAACAGTGGAACGCTTACGTTGGGGATAAGGATATTCCGTTTTCCTTTTTTTAGAATTATAGTTGCAATTATTTAAAGTATTTACCAATTTTATTCCTTAACAAAATAAACATTCCCTTATCAATAATATTATCCTTACAGTATTTAGCTCATAAACAGCTAAAAAGCTGAATAATGAAAGGAAAGTAAAAGAGTGCGACGCAACGGGGTTTAAAGTAGTTACACAGCTGAATTTTAAAAAAAGAGAAAAATTCTTCTGAGGACCAAAGTGCAAGTTTGTCTTATTAGTCAATTAAAGATTTATGTTTAGAATAATACACCTATCAATACTTGTTGTTTTTGTTCTTTTTGTTGGCTGTGTTCCATTAACAGAGGTACATAATTATGCAACTTCTTCTGTAGAAGCCCTTGATAAGGTAAATAGCGTTGATTATACATATAGAGATTACTGTCAGCAGAATTGTGAGCTGCAACAGATGAGGATAGGTGAACTCGACCCGAACTTTAACTGCAACTGTGTAGAGGCAGCATCAAACGCAGATGAAGCGATGCGGAAAATAAACAGTACGATTAAAGCTTACCTGGAAGCGGTAGCACAGTTAAGCAATAACAAGGAGTTTACCTATGATGTCTCTGGTTTAACCTCGGCCCTTCAAAACAGCACCCTTCTAAAACTAAGCGACAAGCAAGTTTCAGTTTCTACAAAAGCGGGAAACTTCATTGCTACCGCGGCCACCACTTTTTATCGAAAAAAGAAATTGAAGAAATATTTAATCGAGGCGGACACTATTTTTCAGCAACTGACTGAAACCTATATTTATCTTATAGACAATAGGCTTCGTGCTCAACTTCAATCTCAATACGATGCTCGCCTTCCTAACATTAAACAGGCTTTGGACAATGCCGGCGACAAGGGATTGAAACAAATATTTGTAAAGCAATACCTCGATCAAAAGGCTTACTACAATAAACACAATTCCCTGATTGATACCTATGTTGCCTTACTAAAGTTGGTACAAAAGGGGTATCACGAATTATACATACATCGGTATAATTTAAAGGATGTAAATACAAGAGCGCTATTGCTGCGATATACGAAAGAGCTACAGTATTTAGCGTCGACTTTGCAATAACCGGAGAATAAATAAAAATGAAACAAAAATGAACCCCGATACTCAACAGGTATTCCAGCTGTCCGACTACTTTGGCAGCCTCGCGAAGTTTATTGGAGAATATATTGACTTTAATAAGGGGAATATGAGTGCTATGGAAAGAAACCAGTTATACGATACCGAGATAGACCTGGCACAAATGGCAGGCGAGATAAATATGATTGGTGTTGATCTTGTTTTTAATGACGTAGAGGAAACGCTCGCTCAACTTGAAATAATAACGGAAGGAGTAAAATTGGCGGTAAAAAAGGCACTAGCTGTGCAGCATGCTATAAATATTGCTTCCGGATTAGTGAAGATAGGAACGGCAATTATATCAAAGGATCCTAGAGCCATTGTGCAGAGCACCATTAATTTGGGGAAAAGCCTAAAGTTATAAAGCAAGGTGCTGAAAGAAATACGTGTTTAGTTCGAGTGAAAAGTGAAAGAGGAAAAGTTGTAAAATGCTAAGTTGACTTTTCTTTTTTTTTAAAATTAATGCTACTATCGGTGCATCCCGCTATATCGTTTGCAAATTTAACTATTGGCATTCCTAAGACTTCTCCTGCATAATCAACTGGTAGTTCTCTTAGTGTGTAAGTTTTTATACTTCTTTTAAATTTACCTTCGAGACTGGTTTTTGCCTCTACAAAAAAATTACCGATCTGAAAAAGTTGATAGTTTGACTCATGATCTATCTTTTCAGAAATCTTTTTTGCATCAAAAATCATCTGCACCTTTAGTCGGTCTTCTAATTTTTTGAAATCATCAACGGTCATACTTACCCCTTTTTATATGGTAAGGAAGAATAGTGCCATTCTTACTCCTATTCTATTTTTCCAAATACTTACAAAGAAGTGGGGAAATAAGTTTACGAAAGAAATATTATAATTATTAAAAGTCCTCATAAAACATATTTATTATTAATAATATTAATGTTCTTTATTTCATCGAAATGCTGGTGTAAACAATTTCCTGACGTGTCCACAGAAAAATTACTAATGTATTTTGCGGCATTATGTGGAACGATAATAGCAATTTGACTTAAAAATTATTAAAGATGGAATTTCAATCGTTACAAAGTGAAACTCAATTGGAGAAGATTGCAGAAGCAAGTGGCAGCACAATTATTTTTAAACATAATACGACTTGCCCAATTAGCAAAAGCGTAAAGCAAAAGCTGGAGCAGGACGAGGACAAACTTCCTGTAAATACTCCTGTTTTCATTCTTGACTTGCTTTCTCATCGTGATATTTCAGATGCTGTGGCCGAAAAATTTGACATTCCCCACCAATCACCCCAGCTATTGGTTATTAAGGATGGGAAATGTATATATGATGAGGCTCTTTATAATATTTCGGCTGAAGAAGCGGCGCAGGCATTAGAAGCAAGAGAGCATTAGAAAAACATTTATTGAGGTATAATTTTTTTAGAAGGAGTTCGAAAATATTATCATTTAATAAATTAAACATTATGTCACAAAAAGGAAGAATTTCAGAAGTTTTAGTTGTAGCGGGACTTGCTGCATTTGCCTATTGGAGATATTCTAAAATGACTGAACTTGAAAAACAAAAAGTTCAAACTGACATAAAAGAAATTGGCGAGAAAGTAATTAAGGAACTACTTCCTGAGGGTATAAAAGGTCTCTTGCCTTCGTTTGCCAAGAGTTAACAACGAAGTTCTTAGCTGCTATAGGGAAACTTTTTAAAGGATTTTTTAAAGTATCCTTCATGCTTTCCATAGAGATATTATTTTTTATTTACCAAGGGCTAGGATTGCTAAGACCGGGCTAAAAAATCGACAATTGGTTTGTATACGGTGTCAGGAAATGTATATAAGCCGAAATGGTCCCCTTTCATAACTGCATACCCTTCGTCCGGCGGCCTTACGATAAAGTCTTTTTTACTATGAATTCTTAAGTCGGGATTAGTAGAAGGAGCATGGCTGATTGGATTGTAAACAACCATTAACTGCTTAGCAACGGTGGTTTTATCGGCTTGTTTTAGTTTGTCAAAAATTGATAATAATACAGCTTTTGACGCTTCTTTCGAATACAGTAATGACAGAAGAACCCGTACTAACTTATTTAGACCCCATCCGTTTTTTGCAATTAGATAAAGTAAACTCAGACTAGGCGACACTTTAATTACCTTTTTTATATCTGTCCATCCTGCTATTTGTACAATACGGCAACGACTTAGTTCCTTTACCCACAAAGCAACCCATGCCCCGAGGGAGTGTCCAATCACTACATCTTCTTTACTTATTTGGAATTTTTCCGTTATGTGTTTTGCATAAACCAGTGCAGTCAAGTCTTTTTCAGGTAACTCAGTTAGTAATGACCAGTTATCGATGAAAATTTTTTCTCCCGGAATTGAGCTTTGTATTTTATCGAAAATAAATATCTCTTCGCCAAGACCAGGAATGAAAAATATACGCATTGAAGATGTTTTAAAATTGGCTGTAATTTACTCCTTATAAATAGTTTCAATCAGAACACCGATTGTTATGGATCAGACATTGCTTTTACCGATAAAAATTAAACGTAGCAGACTCAAGACAAAATGATTCGAACTATTAGAAGCCAAAGCAATGGAGTTAGTCTTCTTAATTGCTTTACCATGGTTACTTTCTTGTGTTTAAAACTTTTTGTAATTATTTCAGCAAATAATACTGATAAGGGTATTTTTGCGTTAGTATACGAACGAACCATTAAAAAACTGTTAGCGAAAGAGAACTTATACGAGACATACTTTTAGCGACTGCTACATTTCATTTCGTATAACTATTGTTCAATTATGAATAGCCGGTCTACCAACCTCTTCAGGTTTTCATTTGCTGTTTTCGACTTATTGTGTCTTAACATAATACACTTTGTGCTTATGTTGTTGATGCAAAACGTGCCGATTCAGAAGGAATACATTACATTGTTTTTAATAAACAACGGAGCCTGGATACTCTGTGCTTATATAACTGCCCTTTACATTGGGAAGCAAAATAGCACCGATAATTTTTTCAAACGCTCTGTCGTTTCATTCTTCCTCTTTTCTGGTATTTCATTGTTTAGCATTTTTCTTTACAATTTTGGTTTTTCGCGTCTATTTGTAGTGCTAGTGTTTATAGGGTTTGGAACTACAATTATAATCAGCAGGACACTTTATGTAGGAGCAGCGTACTATTTAAGGAAACAGTACCCTTTGAATAAAAAGGTAATTGTAATTGGATATAATGAATTGTCAAAAAGGCTGGTAGAAAATTTTGACCGCTATTATAAGTCTATCTCCGTTGCAGGATTTTTTGAAGATGAGGAGTACATTTCGGGCAACGGAAGTCTTCCCATGCTGGGCCGAATAAATGATAGTGTACAATACGCTATTGAAAATAACATCTCTGAGATTTATTCTACCGTTTCTCCTGAAAGAAACTTTTACATTTATGAATTAGCCCAATTAGCGGAGACGAATTTTATCCGTTTTAAGTTTGTTCCAGATTTTAGGATGTTTATTAATAGGAAGGTGCATATAGATTTTGCCAGAAATATTCCTATTCTTTCACTTCGAACCGAGCCGCTAGAAAACGTTGACAGTCAACTCAAGAAACGCAGTTTCGACATAATTTTCAGTGTATTCATCATCTTTTTTATGTTATCCTGGCTAGTCCCGCTAATAGCCCTACTTATAAAATTAGAATCAAGGGGACCCGTTTTTTTTACTCAGTTAAGATCAGGTAAAAATAATAATCCTTTTCTATGTTATAAATTTCGTAGTTTAAAAGTAAACCACGAAGCACATAATAAACAGGTTACAAGGGATGATGACAGGTTTACGAGAATAGGTAGATTTCTACGTAAATCTAACATAGACGAATTGCCACAATTCTTTAACGTCTTTCGTGGAGAGATGTCAGTAGTTGGGCCTAGGCCTCATATGTTGAAACATACTGAGGAATATTCTCAGACGCTTAATCACTATATGATCAGGCACTTTGTAAAGCCGGGAGTTACCGGTTGGGCACAAATCAATGGCTATCGTGGAGAAATAAAAAAGAAAAAAGATCTGCGAGGCAGAATTGAACATGATATCTGGTACATGGAGAATTGGACAATGTGGCTTGATTTAAGAATAATTGTACTAACGGTTTATAAAAGTATTCGTGGGGATAAGAATGCTTTCTAAATAATAATAGCATTATTGCAACAGTAATGGTTGCAGGTTATCATAACTGAACTAATCTTCCATATAACTTAAAGTATAAAGAATATTCTATGAAAATCGTTATTGTCGGAACTGGTTATGTTGGGCTTGTCACCGGCGCATGCCTTGCTGAGGTGGGTGTAGATGTAGTGTGTGTAGATGTAAACCAAAAAAAAATCGATAACCTGAAAAATGGGATCCTTCCGATTTTTGAACCTGGGTTAGATACAATAGTTAAGAGCAATTATAATAAGGGACGTCTAAATTTTAGTACAAACCTTAGTGAAGCTGTTAAAGAGGCGCAAGTGGCCTTTATTGCTGTTGGTACTCCTCCCGGGGAAGATGGAAGCGCTGACTTAAAGTATGTACTACAAGTCGCAGATACAATTGGTAGTTGTATTGACGACTACATTATAGTGGTAACAAAGAGTACGGTACCAGTTGGTACGGCAAAAAAGGTTAAATCAGGGATTGCTGCCGCTCTTGAGAAGCGAGGGGTACAGATAGAATTTGATGTTGCCTCCAATCCGGAATTTTTGAAAGAAGGAGCTGCGGTTGAAGATTTTCTTAAACCTGATCGCATTGTTATTGGTGTAGAATCTGACCGCGCAAAAGAGGTGCTCGGCCGGTTGTATCATCCGTTCTTGCTAAATTCACACCCTGTATTGTTCATGGACATTCCTTCTGCGGAAATGACTAAATATGCTGCAAATGCAATGTTAGCAACCAAGATTTCTTTCATGAATGATATTGCCAACCTATGCGAGTTGGTAGGTGCAAATGTAAATGAGGTACGAAAAGGCATAGGTTCTGATCCGCGCATTGGCAATCGTTTTATTTATCCGGGAATAGGGTATGGCGGTTCTTGCTTCCCGAAAGATGTAAAGGCTCTTTTTCATACTTCTGATGACTATGGCTATAATATGAGAATTTTAAAAGCAGTCGACGCTGTAAACGACGACCAGAAGCACGTAGTTTTTAAAAAAATTGAGCAACATTTTAAGGGCGATTTAAAAGGAAAAGTATTTGCTTTATGGGGACTGTCTTTTAAACCTAATACAGATGATATGCGTGAAGCCCCCTCGCTGGTGCTAATACAATCTCTTTTAAAAGCAGGAGCAAAAGTTCAGGCATATGATCCGGTGGCAATGGATGAAGCAGCACACATGGTTGATGAACAGGTCATTTTTACCAGGGGAGCTATAGATGCAGTTAAAGGGGCGGATGCACTTGTTTTAGTAACTGAGTGGGCAGAATTTCGGTTGCCTGATTGGCCGAAAGTAAAAACAATCATGAACGGCAACGTAGTTTTTGATGGTCGTAACATTTATGATCCGGCCGAAGTTACAGAAGCAGGTTTTTCTTATTACGGCATTGGAGTACAACCGTCAAATTTTAATTAATGAAGAAAAGAATATTAATAACAGGGGCAGCAGGGTTTTTAGGTTCCCACTTATGCGATCGTTTTATAAAAGAAGGATTTCAGGTTATTGCAATGGATAACCTTATCACAGGGGATCTAAAAAATATAGAACATCTTTTTCCTTTAGAAAATTTTGAATTTCATCACCATGATGTATCTAAGTTTATTCATGTTTCCGGCACATTAGATTATATATTACATTTTGCCTCTCCCGCAAGTCCGATAGACTATTTAAAAATACCTATTCAGACCCTCAAAGTAGGTTCTTTAGGAACTCATAATTGCCTGGGTTTGGCCAAAGACAAAAAGGCTACCATTTTAGTTGCTTCTACAAGCGAGGTCTATGGCGACCCTCTGGTACACCCGCAAACGGAAGATTATTGGGGTAACGTAAATCCTGTTGGCCCCAGGGGCGTTTACGATGAAGCAAAACGGTTTCAGGAAGCAATCACGATGGCGTATCACACCTTTCACCAGGTTGAAACAAGGATAATTAGAATTTTCAATACTTACGGCCCACGTATGCGGTTGAACGATGGCCGAGCTTTGCCTGCATTTATCGGTCAGGCATTGAGAGGAGAGGATCTCACAGTTTTTGGAGACGGCTCCCAGACCAGGTCTTTCTGCTATGTTAATGATTTGGTTGAAGGTATTTATCGGTTGCTTATGAGCGATTATGCTAGTCCTGTCAATATAGGAAACCCGGATGAAATCACTTTAAAGGAGTTTGCTGAAGAAGTGTTGAAACTTACTAAATCAGACGTAAAAATTATCTATAAACCACTACCGGTTGACGATCCAAAGCAAAGGCGCCCCGATATCACAAGAGCCAAAGAGATACTTGGGTGGCAGCCAACGGTGTCGAGGGCGGAAGGATTGAAAATAACATACGATTATTTCAAAAACTTATCGAACGATGAGTTATACAAAAATCCTAAAGAATTCATTAGTAAATAGCAGCAAAGGACTAGTAATTATCGAATAGAAATTTGTAAAAGCAAGAGAAGTACACACTTCTTTTGCTTTTTTTGTTTACGATCTCCAACATTTTAATTTGCATTGCTGCAACGCCCTTTCAAACATAGATCATACAATTGTCCGAAAAGTCCTAATCACAGAATTGTTATTTTAAGTTGTGTAAAAGGACGCAATGTTCGAACCACAGCGATTTTATAAAATAAAATCATCTTAAAAGGAACATTTCCAGTATCAAAAAAGCATTCAGTTGAAATTAATCCCCATATTGGCAATTTTTTTGCAACTTTTTCCAAAAATTCTTTTTAAAATGTTGGAAGCTAATATGTATCCTCTTACCTTTGCGCTCCCAAATCAGATTAACGAAGACAAATAAAAATTATTCTGTACTTCTTAATTGGAAAAACTGGGGATAGATTATGTCTCAAAGAATCAGAATCAAACTACAATCTTACGATCACAACCTGGTAGATAAGTCTGCTGAGAAAATTGTGAAAACTGTTCGCAGTACTGGCGCCGTGGTAACTGGTCCTATTCCTTTGCCTACGCACAAAAGGATATTTACTGTGTTGCGTTCTCCGCACGTTAATAAAAAAGCAAGAGAGCAATTCCAGCTGTGTACGCACAAAAGGTTGTTAGACATTTATACTTCTTCTTCAAGAACTGTAGATGCGCTTAGCAAACTTGACCTGCCTTCAGGTGTTGAAGTCGAAATTAAGGCATAAGCAGCCCCTAAGGAAATAGCTAGAAGTTCTTAAGACATCATCTCTTAGTTGTAGTATTACAAAAAAGAGATGATAAAGTAAAAAAAATTCTCATCTGTTTTAAAGAGATGAGGGACATATGAACAAACCCTTCGAGGTTTGTTTACCATCGGCACTTCCTCTCTCGCAAGTGAGAGACTTTGGAAAAGGTCGATGGCAAACGGGGATTGAATTACGCCAAGCGTAATGTCCTTGCAACATCGGAGGCTAAAACAACATAACAATGAAAGGTATTATTGGCAAAAAGATTGGGATGACCAGTATCTTCGGCACCGATGGAAAGCAAACAGCTTGTACCATTATCGAAGCTGGTCCCTGCACAGTAACCCAGGTTAAAACTGCGGATACTGATGGTTACACTTCCACTCAGATCGCTTACGGCGACAAGAAAGAAAAAAACTCCACTAAAGCCGAAATTAATCACTTCGCTAAGGCTAACACTACTGCAAAGCGCATAGTAAAAGAATTCAGAAATTACTCATTAGACAAAGCATTAGGAGATACTATTACCGTTGATATTTTTACCGAGGGTGAGAATGTTGAAGTAGTTGGAACTACAAAAGGTAAAGGTTTTCAGGGTGTTGTCAAGCGTCATGGTTTCCATGGTGTGGGTGAAGCATCTCACGGTCAGCACGATCGCCAGAGAGCTCCCGGATCAATTGGTGGATCATCCTATCCTGCCCGTGTATTTAAAGGTATGCGTATGGCCGGCCGTATGGGTCAGGACAGAGTGAAAGTGAAAGGATTAAAAATCGTTAAGATCTTTCCTGAAAAGAATTATTTATTAATCAGTGGTTCTGTTCCCGGCCACAATGGTTCCATCGTTTTAATACAGAAATAATCATGCAAATAGACGTTTTAAATATACAAGGCCAACCAACCGGCCGTTCTGTAGAATTACCGGAAGAAATTTTTGGTGCAGAACCTAACACCCACGTTGTTTATTTGGCTGTTAAACAATACCTGGCTGCTCAGCGTCAGGGTACTCACAAAGTAAAAACCCGTGCTGAGGTGCAGGGTGCAAGCCGTAAACTTCATAAGCAAAAAGGTACCGGTGGAAGCCGTAAAGGTAATATCCGTAACCCTTTATATAAAGGCGGTGGTACGATCTTCGGGCCAAAACCGCATAGCTACGACATTAAGTTGAATCGTAAGGTGAAAGATCTTGCTAAGATTAGCGCACTTTCGAGCAAAGCTAAAGACAATGCTATTGTGGTTGTTGAGGATATCAATATGGATACACCTAAAACTAAAACATTCTTAAGTATTATGGATACGTTAAATGTATCTAATAAAAAGACTTTGTTTGTAGTTCCTGAGTATAACGAGACTTTATACCTAAGCAGCAGAAATATACCAAATGCAGCAACAGTTTTACTAAGTGATGTAAACACTTACGAAATTGTAAATGCAGATATACTTGTACTTACTGAAAGTGCAGCAAGGATTTTTGTTGACGAAGAAGCGGTAGTAGAAGAAGCATAAGTAATGTGCTGATTTGAAAATGTACTAATGTAGATTACTACAATTTTCGAATTGTCAAATTAAGAAATTTTCAAATTAAGAATAATGAAACTCACAGAAGTTTTAGTAAAACCGATACTTACAGAAAAAGCAAACCTTCAACAGGATAAACTGAGGAGATATGCTTTTAGGGTTGGTCGTAAAGCAAACAAGCTCGAAATTAAAAGAGCGGTGGAAGAATTTTACGGTGTAACTGTAATCAACGTAAATACTGCGGTAGTACCTGGAAAAAATAAGACCCGCTACACAAAAGCTGGTTTCGTAAAAGGCCAAAAACCTGCTTACAAAAAAGCGCTTGTAACCGTGGCAGAGGGTGAAAACATAGATTTATACGGAAATATCTAAGTAAAAAATCAAAAGTAAGAAGTCAAAGAAAAGGGTTTCAATTGACTTCTGAATTAACAGTATGGTCAGCAAGACCGCTAAAATTGCAATATGGCACTAAGAAAATATAAACCGACGACAGCGGGTACCAGATGGAGAATTGGTAATGCCTATGCTGAAATCACCAGCGACGTTCCGGAGAAAACATTACTTGAGGTTAAAACGCGTACCGGTGGTAGAAACTTCCAGGGTAGAAGGGCAATGCGTTACATTGGTGGCGGACATAAGAAGATGTATCGTATCATCGATTTCAAAAGAGATAAGAAAAATATTCCTGCTGTTGTAGCTAGCATTGAGTACGATCCGAATCGTACAGCATTTATTGCTTTGCTTAAATATGTTGACGGCGAGAAAAGATACATAATAGCCCCGCAGGGTTTACAAGTTGGTGCTACTGTTTTAAGTGGTGATGCTGTGGCACCTGAGCTTGGACATGCGCTTCAAATGAAAAACATGCCATTAGGTACTGTTGTTCACAACGTTGAAATGCAACCTGGACAGGGCGGTAAATTGGTAAGAAGCGCTGGTGGATCGGCGCAGTTGAGTAATAAAGAAGAAAGATACGCTGTACTTAAAATGCCAAGCGGCGAGCTGAGAAAGGTATTGATCAATTGTTATGCTACTGTAGGTGTTGTTAGTAACAGCGACCATAGTTTGCAAAGCATGGGTAAAGCAGGCCGTAACGTATGGAAAGGTATCAGACCACGTACAAGAGGTGTAGCTATGAACCCTGTTGATCACCCGATGGGTGGTGGTGAAGGTAGAGCTTCAGGCGGACAGCCTCGTAGCAGGAACGGCCAATACTCGAGGGGCTTGAAAACAAGAACCAGGGGTAAGTCAAGCGATAAGCTAATTATCCAGAGAAGCAATGGTAAGAAACTAGCTAAATAATGTGAAAATGTGAAAATGGCACAATAGCTCAATGCTTGGAGCGTCATTTTCAAATTTCTAAATTTTCAAATTTTCAAATTAACATGGGTCGTTCAATTAAAAAAGGTCCTTACGTAGCAGCTAAGCTGGAAGGTAAAGTGCTTGCTATAAATGATGGTACTACTAAGAAATCTGTTATTAAAACATGGTCTCGCCGCTCTACTATCACCCCGGATTTTGTGGGACATACGTTTGCTGTACATAATGGCAACAAGTTCATTCCTGTTTACGTAACGGAATTTATGGTAGGTCATAAACTGGGTGAATTTGCCCCAACCCGCAATTTCAAAGGACACAGTAACAAAAAACAATAAAAGTTTAAAGTTGAAAGTTTAGAGTTTAAAGTTGAGCAACCTTAAACCTTGAACTTTAAACCTTAAGCCTCGAAACTTATAAAAAATGGAAGCAGTAGCAAAATTGATGAATTACCCGACTTCTCCCCGCAAAATGCGTTTGCTGGCAGATCTTATCCGTGGAATGGCTGTGGAAAATGCCATAGCTACTTTGGAGCATCATCCAAAGCATCCGGCTACGCCACTGGGGAAGTTGTTGAAAAGTGCAATAAACAACTGGGAGCAGAAGAATGAAGGAACAAGTGCAGCCGATGCCAGCCTGGTTGTAAAAACAATAATGGTTGATGGAGCTCGTACCTTACGTCGTATGCGTCCGGCACCACAGGGTCGTGGGTACAGAATTCGTAAGCGAAGTAACCACGTAACGATTATTGTGGATACAAAAACAACTGAAGTGTCTAAGAACGTTTATGGTTCTAACGACAGGGCTTCTAAAAATAATCATTCGTAAAACTTATATAACCAAAATATGGGTCAGAAAACAAATCCTATTGGTCTAAGGTTAGGTATCATTAAGGGTTGGGAAAGTAACTGGTATGGTAATCATAAAGATTACGCCGGTAAGCTTATTGAAGATCATAAGATCAGAACATACCTTACTGCACGTATCAATAAAGGTGGTATAGCCAGAATTGTAATCGAGCGTACTTTAGGAAAGTTGATCATTACTATCCATACATCCAAGCCAGGTATCATTATCGGTAAAGGTGGTGGAGAAGTAGATAGAATTAAAGAAGAGCTTAAAAAGCTTACTAATAAAGAAGACGTTCAGATCAATATTCTTGAAATCCGTCGTCCAGAGTTAGATGCAAACATTGTAGGAGATACAATTGCACGACAAATTGAGAACCGTATCAACTTTAAGAGGGCTATTAAGATGTCTATCGCTTCTGCACTTCGTATGGGTGCTGAAGGTATCAAAGTAAAAGTAAGCGGCCGTTTAGGTGGTGCTGAAATTGCCCGTAGCGAAGAAATCAAACAAGGTCGTACTCCGTTACATACTTTACGTATGGATATTGATTACTCTAGTGTTTTCGCTCAAACTGTGTACGGAAAAATTGGTATCAAGGTATGGATCTGTAAAGGTGAAGTATTAGGTAAGAGAGAATTGAATCCGAATTTTGTTGGTGGTAAAGAGGCTGGTGAAAGAAGAGACGGTGGTGGTGATAACAGGAGAGGAGATGACAGAGGTGGTTTTAGAGGTGGAGACAACCGTGGTGGCGGTGGCGGAAGAGACAACCGTGGTGGCGGTGGAGATAATCGCGGCGGTGGTGGAAGAGATAATCGTGGTGGTGGCTACCAAGGTCAAGGCGGCGGTGGAGGAAGAAGATAAGCGAGCCTGCCTGAAGGGGCTTTAATAACAATTTTGAATAATTAAGGTGCAAGTTTTCCAATTTAGAATCTTACACCTGAAACTTGAAACTATAATAAGATGTTACAGCCAAAAAGATCGAAGCACAGAAAAATGCAAAAAGGCCGGATGAAAGGTGACACTAAACGTGGCTTTACCTTATCCTTTGGTTCTTTCGGTTTGAAAGCATTAGACTCGGTGTGGCTAACTAATCGCCAAATCGAATCTGCTCGTCAGGCAATGACCCGCTCAATGAAACGGGAGGGTAATGTTTGGATACGCATTTTCCCTGATAAAGTAATTACTCATAAGCCTGCAGAGGTTAGGATGGGTAAAGGTAAAGGTAACCCCGAATACTGGGCTGCAGTGGTACAACCTGGTCGTATCATTTTTGAAGCGGATGGTGTATCTGAAGAAGTGGCTAAAGCAGCTTTTGCTCTTGCGGCTCAGAAGCTTCCTATTCAAACCAAGTTTGTAGTTCGCAGAGAGTTGCAAGCATAAGGTAAATTACTCAATGGGGAAATTCGAAAATAACTTGATGGACCAATTTAAGTTGGTGGTGGCTTCTTTTCATTGAGCAATTTTCAAATTTTCGCATTTCTAAATTAAACACAATGGCTAATAAGAAATTTGAATTTAATAAGGGTCTTAAAGATTTGAACGAAAGTGATCTTAATGCCCGTATCCAGGAAGATGAACTTCGTTTGAAGAAACTTGAGTTTGCACATGCAATTTCTCCCTTGGAAAACCCGATGAGCATTAGAGCTTTAAGAAGGGATGTTGCCCGTTTGAAAACAGAATTAAAGAACAGAGCGTTAGGCGTCTAACCCATAATAAACATTACAATGTTAGAAAGAAATTTGCGTAAAATCAGGATCGGGGTGGTTCGCAGCAACAAAATGGATAAAACCATCGTGGTGGCTGCTGAAAGAAAAGTAAAGCACCCGATTTACGGTAAATTCGTAAAGAAAACTACGAAATTCCATGCCCATGATGAAAAGAATGAGTGCAGCATTGGCGATACTGTAAAGATCATGGAAACCCGTCCGCTTAGCAAAACTAAGCGTTGGAGATTGGTTGAGGTTGTTGAGAAAGTGAAGTAAATAACCCATAAGCTTTAGCTGCAGGCTAAAAGCTATGGAAAATAGTCGCAAGCTTTTAGCTACAAGCTACAAGCCTCTGCTAATATTAGAAATCTAATTTGTTATTTGCTATTGGCCATGTGCTGGTAGCTGAAAGCTAAAAGCTAAAAAAATGATTCAGCAAGAAAGTAGATTGAACGTAGCTGATAACAGCGGTGCAAAAGAAGTTTTGTGTATCCGCGTGTTAGGTAACTCCGGTCAGGACTACGCTAGAATAGGTGACAAGATAGTTGTTACTGTAAAAGACGCAATGCCGGCAGCCGGTGTTAAAAAGGGAACTGTATCAAAAGCGGTTATCGTTCGTACAAAAAACAAATTACGTCGTAAAGACGGTTCTTACATCCGCTTTGATGACAATGCGGTGGTATTGTTGAACAACTCTGACGAGCCAAGAGGGACCCGTATATTCGGACCTGTTGCAAGAGAGTTAAGAGATAAAGGGTATATGAAGATTATTTCCCTGGCTCCTGAAGTTTTATAAAAAGTATAACGAGAATTTTGAGACGGATTTGATCACGAAAGATTACTTTCGCGCCTCGTTTTTCTCGTTTTTGTTGTGTAGAGTAGTGTTTTGTGGTATAAGGGAGTGACACAACAGATGTAGAATAAAGGATTGAGGCTGGCTAACAAAAAGAAGAAATAGTTACGGGGTTGGAAATCTCGTAATATGCAATAAGCAAAAAAACAAACAAAGTGAACAACAGATTTAAACCTAAATACAACATCAAAAAGGGCGACCAGGTGGTGGTCATCGCTGGTGATGACAAAGACCTGAAGAAACCGCGTACGGTTTTAGAAGTAATTCTTGAAAAAGGTCGTGTTGTAGTTGAGGGAGCAAATATCATTACAAAACACACCAAGCCAAGTGCACAGAACACTAAGGGTGGGTTGATTAAAAGAGAAGCATCTATCAATATTAGTAACGTAATGTTGTGGGATGCTAAAGCTGGCGCTGCCACAAAGGTAAAGCGTGATCGCCAGGAAGGTAAACTAGTTCGTATTGCAAAAAAATCAGGGGAGGTAATTAAATAATGACTACCGCTACTTATAAACCGAGATTGGCAGACAAGTACAAAAATGAAGTTGTACCTGCTTTAATGAAGAAATTCGGATACAAATCTATCATGCAAGCTCCAAGACTGGAGAAGATCTGTTTAAACCGTGGGGTTAACGGAGCTGTATCTGATAAAAAACTTGTTGACGTTGCTGTTGATGAGCTTACAACCATTTCTGGCCAGAAAGCTGTGTCTACAATGTCTAAAAAAGACATCTCAAACTTTAAGCTTAGAAAGAACATGCCCATTGGTGCAAGGGTAACTTTGCGCGGTGTGAAGATGTACGAATTCCTTGACAGGTTTATCGCTGTTTCTTTACCACGTGTTCGTGACTTTAAAGGAGTTAACGATAAAGCTTTTGATGGTCGCGGCAACTATACACTTGGTATTACTGAACAAATCATTTTCCCTGAAATTGATATTGACAAGGTTAACAGGATTACCGGTATGGATATCACTTTTGTAACTTCTGCAAATACAAATGAAGAAGCTTACGAATTGTTGAAAGAAATGGGTATGCCGTTTAAAAACGTAAAAAAAGACAATCAAGAATAACAATAAATTTGCTGATGTATGATGTCTGATTTTAAGATTTTTTAAATCAGGTAACTAAATCAGAGATCACAAAATCAGAAATCAGAAATTAAACATTATGGCAAAAGAATCTGTAAAAGCCAGGCAAAGAAAGAGAGAGAAAATGGTTGCTAAGTTTGCTGCAAAAAGAACTGCTTTGAAAGAAGCTGGTGATTACGCAGGATTGGACTTACTTCCTAAAAATGCTTCTCCCGTACGTTTGAAAAACCGTTGCCAGCTAACAGGCCGTCCAAGAGGTTACGTAGGTTATTTCGGATTATCAAGAAACGTATTTCGTGATATGGCGTTAGCGGGCAAAATTCCAGGCGTAACTAAAGCAAGCTGGTAGAAACAAGTTGACAGTTGTCGGTTGACAGTTGTTGGTAAGAACTGAACTCATTTTTTTAAATTTTATTCCAATTATCCGCCAAAGGCGGACGTAGGAGGACAATAATTATGGTAACCGATCCTATTGCAGATTTTTTAACCAGGGTTCGTAACGCTCAAATGGCTAACCACAGGATTGTGGAAATTCCGGCGAGTAATTTAAAGAAGCGTATCACTGAGATCCTTTACGAAAAAGGATATATTCTGAAATATAAATTCGAGGATGATAATAAACAAGGTGTGATTAAGATCGCCTTGAAATACGATGCTGCTACTAAAATACCAGCTATCCGTAGCCTCGAAAGAGTAAGCCGTCCTGGTTTACGTCAATATTCTAAACCAGCTGATTTTGCGAGAGTGAAAAACGGTTTAGGTATTGCAATCATCTCTACTTCGAAAGGTGTAATGACCGATAAAGAAGCGAAAGTTCAGAATGTAGGCGGAGAAGTTCTTTGCTACATCTACTAGGGAGAAAAGAAGAAGGGAAAGAAATGGTTGTTGATACATTAAGCCGAAACTATACTAGGCTGACCGGTCAACAATAGTCAATCAAATAATAAAACATTAGAAAATGTCTCGTATAGGTAAACAACCCGTTACATTGGCGAGTGGTGTAACAGTTACAGTAGGCGGCGATAATACCATTACTGTAAAAGGTCCGAAAGGAACTTTATCTCAGACTATTGATAGAGATATCAAGGTTGAGGTAACAGGTACTGAAGTTCTTATAACACGACCTACTGACCAGATCCGTCATCGTGCAATGCACGGTTTATACAGGTCTTTGATCAGCAACATGGTTAAAGGTGTAACTGAAGGTTTTAAAAAGCAGCTTGAGTTAGTGGGTGTGGGTTACAAAGCAACTAACGCAGGTAATACATTAGATCTTTCATTAGGTTTTTCTCACAATATCATTTTTGATGTTCCGACTGAAGTTAAAGTAACAACGGTTACTGAAAAAGGTCAGAACCCGAAAATACATTTGGAAGGTACTGATAACCAGTTATTAGGTGCTGTAGCTGCAAAAATCCGCAGTCTTCGTAAGCCTGAGCCGTACAAAGGAAAAGGTGTTAGATATTCTGATGAGTTTATACGCAGAAAAGCTGGTAAAGCGGCTGGTAAATAAAACCCCTGGCCCCCGACTAAGGGGGAATTGGGAAAGATCTTAATAATCAGATTAAAAATATTCTCCTCACTCCCCTTTAGGGGGTTGGGCACATTCCCGGCAGTATCGGGAAGCAATAATATAACAATGGATAAAATAATAAAAAGGCAAAAGATCAGGTACAGGATACGTAAGAAGGTATCTGGTATTGCCACCAAGCCTCGCCTGTCTGTTTTTAGAAGTAATGCTGAAATTTATGTTCAGCTAATCGATGATACTACCGGAAATACTCTGGCTGCTGCGTCGTCAAGACAAAAGGACATCGCTGCACAAACTGCTCCTAAAGTTGAGAAAAGCAAAATGGTTGGCGCCGCTATTGCTCGTAAAGCAATTGAACTGGGAATTACTACCTGTGTTTTTGACAGGGGTGGCAATTTGTACCACGGTCGTGTGAAAGCTGTAGCTGACGGAGCAAGAGAAGGTGGTCTTCAATTTTAATAAACGATTTATAAA
>NZ_JAOQAH010000090.1 GCF_025963695.1 Segetibacter sp.
AATTTTAGCTGTAGTCTTAATTGAAAATTGTATTAAGTTCTTTAAAAATCGATTCATTTTTAAAATTTATTGGTAAAGCAATTCCAACACGTTGTTGGATAAACAAAAAGAGTTAATAGAAAAAAAAATTAGGCAGGATGCAGGTGCTTTATGTGAAGCAGTAAGTATTTCATATGTGAGACATATCAGAAACAAAAAAATCCTGCCAGTCTTAATCTGGCAATCGTGTGGAAGCTGTACTTACATGACAGTTAAAAATATAAGATTGCTGCCTTGCAGAAGCTATTATAATTGTAGTAGCTGTGGTAGAAATTACCCTTTAAAATGTTGTTCCTTTAGTAGTTCTGCCGCCCATAATAATACCATGGTGCAAAATAAACCGGCGAAAAGCGACAATTCAAATTGTATGATCCAGAAACATTATTCCAGTTTCTTATCCTCCTGTTTTGTTCTCTCCATTGCTTCCGGCTCCAGTTCTTCGGCGCTTTTATTTAATTTAATAAACACACCCCATGCTGCAAGCAACACCCCCGCTGCTATTCCTATGCAGGCGGCCTGCGGCAGTTTCGATGGGTCTTCATGCGCAATTTCAAAAACTGCCACTAAACATTCAATAGAAAGTGCCACTATAATTACAACCATAAATCGCGATAAAAATCTTCTTACGCGCGTGGGCGCACTCACTTGCGCCTCACGCTGTACCTCTTCCTCAAGTATGGTTTGACCAAGTTCAAAAGCCACAATAGCAATGGTTAATAAGCCTATACTTTCAAGTATAGAATTGAAACGATCGTTAAGCTCGAGGGTAACTGTAGGATTAATGCCGTGCCACAACTCCCACACGGCAAAGAAAATCAATGAGACTGCACAACAGATAAGTAGAAAAATGATACTGATGTAACCCAGCGCAAAAACTTTCTTGATGGCTTTGAACATATATTTTTTGTTTAGCTAACAGCTTTTTAAAAAAGTGTCGACAAGATATAATCTTACCCTCAAGTAATTATATAAACGCTGGCACTAAATGCGATCTAAGGGTACCCTGTCCACCAACGGGAACTGCAGCTAAATGAACGCTGCTACCATAATTGATAGTTGGCGTGGGTATGCACTTAGCCCTGTCAACAACATTCAACATTGTTGTGTCACTCACTTCTACTTTCCGCTCTTTATGCAGCTTTTATCGGGTTATTCTTCCTGTTACCGTCAGTAGTTCGACTGTCTCCCATAAAAATATTTTTGAAAGACAATTGTGAACAAGCCATTTTTGCTCATACACTTTTCTCAAAGTTTTGTAAAAAATGATGCCGAAACAACTTCCGCAAGTATGGTGTAAATTCTGAACATTTCTCACTTCCGCTAACTCTATACCTTATAAATTTTTCCACTACAAATTCCAATCAAAATTGGTGCGTTTGCTTTTTACGGGCAGGAATATGAATCCCAAAGTTGGTGAACTATACGATGAGCTATTAAATAACATACTGCTTAAAGAAACCCTTTTCAAAAAATGTAACGTGGATGTTTGCTGTACCACAACTTAGCCTACACAAAATTTGCAGTAGAAAGAACCCGCAAAATAACAGCTAACTACCCTTTGGGCGAACTTCATTTCTTTATCGTTTCAGCAGGTGCATGTTTTCACGATCCTGGTCAACTGAATGGTAGTGTAAAGTATCATGAGGATATAAGTGTGATGATGAAAAGAAGACCTTTTACAAAGAGAAATATGGTAATCATGTGGCAACCATTATTACATTTGCGCTGCTCAACTTTACCTGCCCGTTTGGGAAACAAACAGTTTAGTCATCTTTAAAAACAATAACCGATGTGGTGGATTTATGCCTTGTTTTCTGCATTTTTTGCAGCCCTCACAGCCATCTTTGCTAAAGTAGGCATCAAAGGGGTAGACACCGACTTAGCAACAGCCATTAGAACTGTAGTTATATTAATACTTGCATGGGGGATTGCCTTTTTTAGGGGTGGAGCTTACACTATTCAAACTCTATCTAAACAAAATTTTGTTTTTTTAACGCTGTCAGGTATCGCTACCGGTCTCTCATGGATTTTTTATTTCAAAGCCCTACAGATGGGGAAAGTATCCCAGGTAGCCGCGGTAGATAAATTAAGCGTAGCGCTTGCTATTATTTTATCAATAGTTTTCTTAGGGGAACAATTAAGTTTTAAAACTGCTCTGGGCGCATCACTAATAATAATTGGAACTATTGTGTTGATACGATAATTTGTAAACCTGAAAACTTTATTTCATTTAATGCTAAAACAATATTTGCTTAGCTACGTTTTTGTTACATCGTTTCTGGTGAATACGATAGATAATAAACCTTGCAATTACTGTAATTGAAATCCAAATTAAACCGATGTCAGGATGCTTCCCAGTCTTCGCCGAGCCAAGCCAATAAAATGGCTATTGAAAGTATACCAATAAAGGTGGCTGCAATAAATTTAATGGCATCGTGCTTGAAACGGGGGTATAGCTTCCTTCTTATTCCAGCAGAATATCGTCCTTAGCCACCTTCGCCTAACCCAATCTTTTCCTACCCTTTCCAAACCTCCAATAAATTAATGGCAAAAAAACAGGTTTAAAATGGTAAATGTTATCAGTCCTCCTACGATTACAATTGCCATTCTAATCACTTTTGCTGTCTTCTTTTGATTTGCTTATCTCTATTTTTTAATTTCTATGCTTATACAGTTTGTACTGACTTCTTCGCAGCTGATAACTGAACCTTAAAAAGCCAAACGAAACTTTGCTCTGCTTCTCGGTTCTGCAATAATCCCTGCAAAACAATATCTGCGTTTTCTTTATATCCTTATGTGTTCAGCATTTTCTTTTCAACCTCCTATTATTAAGTTTCGGGGCTTATAAACACCATCTAATTCAGGCATGGAGTCACTACTTTGTTCCTGGCGGTTTAAATCCTGATGAGTAAGTGTAACTATTTCAGAACAACAGGTAACGAGCTGTACAAGTGAGTGACACAACGATGTTGAAGGAAGTTACCGGGCTGGATAAAAAAAAACTTTTCAATAATTCTTAATAAAAAAAGGCTGCCTCACGATAATGAGGACAGCCTCTTAAACTTAAACAATTTTTTATTTACCGCTTTGCCTCTATGGAAACAAAGAAAGTGCTGCCATCAGCAGACAAAGCGCCGGGACCAATAACTACGACTACAACGATAAATGCCTGATTTGTTAGCCCAAAAGGTTAAAAACTGTATGTAACATTTATCCTTTCTTTAGTACACCGCAACCAATTCTTGAGCCTGCATTGCCTGTTGGCTGCGTTGTAAAATCATCTACCCCTCCATGTACAATAATTGCCTTGTTTAAAATATTCTTAGTTGTATCAGAACCATTAATTGACCAAAGGTCAGTTTCTAATTCAAGGGTTCCTTTTCCTTCTCCATTAAGTTTTACGTTACCGATATCCCCGCGATGAAAACTTGCAGAACCCCATTTGCCATGATTGACTTTTGTTGGGTTCCAATGTCCGTGAGCGCCCTTACCCATGTCGCCACAGTCGCCATGCTCATGTATATGAACAGCCACGCTTTGGTTTGCCTTTTTGGGTATTGTGAGATCAAGGGTCATTTTAACTTTTCCGTTGCCTTCTGTAAACCGTGCCGTTCCGGAAACAGCAGTATCAGGCTGCGTACCGCTTAATACAGCTTCTGCGTTACCGACACTCTCGCTACCGGATTGATTGCTGGTGGCAGTTGTGTCACTACTCTCCTCGGATGTTTTGGTTTCATTATTTCCGCAGGAAACAATTGCGAAAGCAGACATAGCGATCATTGCAGTAAATGCATTTTTAAAACAAGCTTTTAAACACAGCATAAAATAGTTTTGAGTTTTTTAGTTAAAAGAAAAAGTGGATGCAATAATCTTACCCCTGCATCAAATTCCAATAGCACAATTACGTGCTTTTGACAATTTTATAATTAATATCCCCGTAACGTCACCATCAGCATGCAATAATTTTGATCACTTACTGCCTTCCGCTTTTTTTATCTTACGTTTTACGGTATCAGCAACCGGACCTGTTTTAGATTGTAAACTACACTTCTGCTGGTATTACCAGTAACGGCGCCGTGGTTACGTATGCCATGTTTTGTGTAAAGCTTTCAATAAAAAAACTTTCAATAAAGCCCCTTTTCCTGCGTACCATTACCAGCATATCATAGCGAAATTTTTCATCCAGATTCTCCATTGTTTCGGTTGCAGAAGTGGTATTAAGAAAGTGAAACTGCAGTTTTGGTTCGTTAAATTCCCTTTGCAAAGTTTGCGTATAGCCGTCAAATGTGTTTTGCTCTCTGGCAGTCTGGCCGGAATGAGTTTCAAGGAGGTGTAGAACCGAAACACTGGAACTATAAAGTTTAGCCAATGCTAAAATTAAGGTGAGGGCTTTTTTGTCTGTCTCATGGTAATTGGTCGCAAACAAAATCTGTTCGGGATCTTTCCATTCAAATTTTTCAGGAACAAGCAACACCGGTATCTCAGACTTGCCAATAACATGTGCAGCAACCGATCCTACGACTACTCTATTTAAACCGCTGGCACCCTGCGTACCCATTACAATCAGGTCAATATGGTTGTCTTTAGCAAAACTGAGAATATTATTTATCACCGGGCTATGCCCTACTGAAGTTATCACCGACACACCCGCCTGGCCAGACATTACTTTCTTTTTAAGTCGTTGCAATCTTTTCAAAATGTTGGTCTCCGTGGGCGAGTTATACCGTCTTATCTCTTTCTCGCTATCCGAATAAACAAAATTGCTTTTAACAGGGGCGTAAATATGATACAGATGAACGGTGCCTTTATTTTTAGAAGCTATGTCTAAAGCCATGCGGAATGCTCTTTCAGCAGTGGGTGAAAAGTCGGTTGGTACTAAAATTCGCTTCATAAATCTTATATTTTGTTACCCTGAATTAATCTATTATAATTTTAATCCAACTAAAATCGGCTGCCTGAATAATGTACATGTCAGGGTATGTATTAATGTGCAATGAATAAGGGCATATCTAGTTCCCGGATTAAAATATCGGCCATGCTTGTTTTAAAATAACGGGATAGCTCGCTTCGCTGGCAGGCACCCAATACGACCAGTTCATTTTCTTTATGGTTTCGTAAATGACCCTTTATCTGTTCCTCCGCATTACCTTTAGACACTGTATAAGTCGCTTTTGGAAAATGCCTTTTAATAAACTCCCTCATTAATTTATTATCCGGCAGGTGAAGGTTCGCTTTCGCTTCCTCTTTTACCGTATAAACTTCCACAGGCAAACCTTGAAGGTTGCCAAAGAGATAGCTGAATATTTTAATTGCATAGGCAGAAGATGGCGCACCATCGTATAGCAATACTATTTTGTCAACCAGTTTAAAAGTGTTGGGCACTACCAGTACCGGGCATTGCACATCGCTTAAAAGTTCTTTTATAAAACGGGTAGGAGGCTTTTCTTTGTGTTTTGTAAACGTTTCATATTTATCGATTAAAATGAGGTCTGCAAACATGCTTTCATGTTTCAACTCGTGCAGTGCTATACTCTTGTTTCGATGAATAGAGAAACTAATACCACTCTTTACGCAGGCTTTTTGAAAAATCAGTACTGCCTCGTCTCTTTTCTTTTTATCTTTTTCATCCAGGTCTTTCATACCTGCATCGTAATTTTTATTAGTAGTCACCACCTCATCGGCATAGTAACTGCGATAAATAAACTCATCGAGGAACACCCCAACCAGGTGTGCTTTTGAAGTTTTCGTTATCTGAATAGCATAATCGATGGTACTTTCAGAAAGTTTGTATCCATCAAAAACAGCCAGAAAATTTAACATATAAGAAATTTTAAAATGGTGAGCGATAGAAACAGGCGTAACCAGGTGGCTTTTTTAAAACCTGCACCTCCCAGAAAGAATACATGAAAGGCTTTATGCCTATTTAGCAGTTATAGCCATTACCGGAATTTTAGAATGAAGAGCCATTTCTTTCGTCATTTTTTTCTTCAGCATTCTATCTAAAAAATTTTTGGGGTAAGTTATCATGGCCATAATATCAACACCGTTTTTATCATTATACTTTTCGATTGTGCTCTCAAAATCATCACCCTCCAGTAATTCACCTTTGAATGAAACACCAGGATAGGTTTTCTTTAAAAATCCTATATAGTGACTTAATTCTCCAAGATTGTACACGTAGTCGTATGCTTCGGCTATATCTGTATCTACAAACACAACAACATGTATTGTCGAAGAAAAAAGCTTAGCCACGTCTACAATTGGGTCCAGCAATGCTTTGTTCTCTTCAAAATGGCTGGTGGCAAGCAAAATGGCGGCCGGTGCAAACTTTCCACCTTCAGGGTCAGTTTCCGGAAGTGGTTTCGAGGTAACATCCCATTCGCTTAAAGGTGAAACTACAATGAGGGGTACAACTGTTTTACCTAATAAACCCGATGTTGTACTACCAAATATCCTTTCTGTTAGTTCTGTATTACCCCGGGTCCCTATTACAATAAAGTCGGCATTGTTCTCTTCTGAAGCCTGTAGAATATTATCAGTTACGTTGCCGTTATAGATTTTTACATTAACGGTAACCTTTTCAGTGTCTTCTATACTCTTTTTCAACAATGCAAGATGTTCATTCGCCTTATCCAGTACTTCTTTGTTGTGTTCTTTTTTAATGCTCAAGTGGTCTTTAAAAGTAGTACCAACCAAATCACAGGCATGTACTAAAACGATTTCTGCCTTTGCCTGTTTTGCAAACTGTACAGCAAAATCAAGGGCTTTATTCGCATTAGAAGAAAAGTCGGTAGGTACTAATATCTTTTTCATAAACAGGCTTTAATAAAGTGTAAGCTAGTTTCAATAATTAATTCACTTTATGTGCCTAGTCATAGGGGCAGGTGATTGCAGACAGGTTTTTAAATAATTGGATAGGAAATAAAACTTGTATACAGGCAAGTGCTTTATATGCAAGGGCGATACAGTACAGCTACTAATGCAGGCTGCCGTTTTTTATAAAACCGGCGTCTTGTGTCGATAGGTATTTGTGATAAGGCCCTTGCCAAACTATTATTAGGCACCCGTGCCTTCACAGGCGTTCTTAGCCCTTTTTAATAACCATTTCACTTTCATGATAAAAATCAGGTTTTGTAGAAACGAACATCAGGAAATGCGGAAGTAATCGAACCTACTTTTGAAGTATGTCAGGCATTATAATAGTTACAGCTCGTATGAATAAGATTGCAAGTGTCGATATCAAGATGAAGTATCGCCAACCAGGGAATGTAGTAGCTTACATTTTTATAAGTTTCGAAGTTTATAAAAAAAGAAGTAAGTTTTTCGTTATTCCAAATACCAATGATGCAAATAAAATACTTGTAAATCTTCCAAACGAGTTTTCTTTTAGATTAGAAAATGACTCTATTTACATTTCAGCGCCCCGTTTGGAAGAGGTGGTCGAAGAAATAGTTGACAAGCTTAATAATTTAGGTTTCATAGCAGTTTCGGAGGATAATTGTTCGGTAAAAAAGAGGGTTTATTTAGCAGAAGCATTAGAATTTTTTTAAACGAATACCCAAAGAATAAAAGGTACTACTATCTTTCTGCCACCCTATATAATCATTACAATCCCTTATTCAAAAGTAGCTTGCTTAGGTTCGCTACAAAGCACTTCACCTGTTTTCCCCGAATACAAAACCAATAAAGCAACATATACTATTCCTTATAACTATTTTCTTTGATGCCTGTCAAAACCAATGCGATAATACCAAAGAAACAATTAGGGAGACTACCATTACTCTATCGCTAGCTGCTACCATCCGTACAACTGCTCTTAAATTTTTTTAAAGACATTTTTATCCACACTTAATAGTTATTAAAAATAAATCTCATGAATACAACATCCGATTTCCCTTCTCAACCTACAGCAGTCGATGCAGAGGAAATATTAAAATCAGCGCTCACAAGTCAGACAATGAAGGCACTCGTGTATGGTGGTGCGGGTATTTTAGAATTGAAAAATATACCGGTCCCGAAAATTTTAAAACCAACAGATGTAGTTGTTAAAATTTTAAAAACTACTATTTGCGGTACCGACTTAGGCATTTTACACGGTAAGACACCTTCTGTATTACCTGGTACTACTCTTGGTCATGAAGGAGTTGGTGTAGTAGATGAAGTAGGTACTGCAATCAGGAACTTCAAAAAAGGTGACCATGTAATTATTTCATGTATAACTGCTGACGGCACTTGTGAATATTGTAAAAAACAAATGTACTCACACTGCGAAGATGGTGGTTGGATACTGGGACATACTATTAACGGTACACAGGCAGAATATGTACGGATCCCTCATGCAGACAACAGTCTTTACGCAATTCCAACGGGCACAGATGAAGAAGCATTAGTGATGTTAAGTGATATATTACCAACAGGTCATGAAATAGGTGTAATTAATGGTGCCGTTAAGCCGGGAGATACCATTGCTATAGTGGGTGCAGGACCGGTAGGTATGGCCGCGTTGCTTACCGCACAATTTTATTCTCCAGCTATTATTTATATGATTGATGTTGACCAGAACAGGCTGGATTTAGCAAAGAAGCTAGGCGCAACTCACATCATTAATTCGGCTAAAGAAGATGCAGTAAAAAGAATATTGTCAGAAACAAAAGATGGAGTAGATGTATCAATTGAAGCAGTAGGCGTTCCGGATACTTTTAATATTTGTCAAAACATAGTTCGTCCCGGGGGGCATCTTGCAAACATTGGTGTACATGGCAAAAAAGTAGACCTTCAAATACAAGAACTCTGGATTAAGAACATCACAATAACTACCGGACTAGTAAATACTAACACAACACCAATGTTACTAAAAACAGTAACATCCGGAAAATTAGAACCGGCAAAATTAATAACTCATCATTTTAAATTAGATGCAATACTTGAGGCTTACAAAGTATTTGGTAATGCTTCTAAAGAAAATGCAATGAAAGTGATAATTGAGGTTTAGTTTAATACGGCCAAAAAACAACCTGTAATGGAAGAGCTAAAAAATCACAAATAAAGACATCCTTACAGCTTCATTCTAATCGATGAGGGCTTTCTACAAAAGCTCTTTATTTGGTTTCTGAATTAGTGAGACACACTTTGCCCAAACTTTTGTATCGTTTCTTTTCTTATAACGACTAAGGCAACATTGACTAACGAAAAGATTCGCTGAAAAAGAAATATTTTCAAAACCAGAGAGGTTGTCTCTTATTTTTAAGACAGCCTCTTTTTTGTTTTCTTATTTTGATCTTCGGTCTCTAACCGAAATCCATTAAGTTTTCACAGTTACACATAAGCTACTCCACATTTCCCAAAATTATCTTTACCACGGCTGATGTAAGGTTATGAAGATCATTTATGGTTGCCTGGCCTTCCGGAGAACCCATTGTCTCTTCCATAACCGATTTGCTGGTAAAAAATATTTCCGACATCCTGTAATATTCCGGGCTACCACCGTATGCCGAGCTATCAAACTTCGTTATTTCTATTCTGCTCACGCCCGCCATGCTCTGGGCTAATGGCAGATGATGCTCCTTAAAATATTTTTCAAAATAAACAGGATCGGCTGGATGTTCATATAACACAGTCACTTTGTACATAATCAAGTATTTCAAAACTGAAATTAAAGATAGAAGAAATTCGAATACCGTTTTTCAGCCAAATTTTGATTACGAAGCCTTTTTGAAGAGAAATAACGTTACGAATAAAAGAGCTCTTTCTGCTAAAAACTTGTGTGTAATAGTTACTTCAATAACAAAAGGGGAAAATATATTTTACATATTTTCCCCTTTTGAAGTCTTTTGTATAAACGCTATCCTTAACTCAATTTAAGTGCAAGGTCAGTAGCTTAAAAAGCATAACCAAAACCAACACCGCCGTAGTAGGGCCAAAAGAAACCTTTACCGAATACAGGTGTAAGCGACGCTTTAAAAAAATATCCCCCGTCCACCGGTTGCTTTCTATAACCAAGACTGAGGAAGCCAAATGAACTTTCAAAAGGGCCATCCCCATCACCCTTGTTATTACTTACAATGGTCGTTCCTGCACCAACCTCAAAATAGTCCCTATTATTTTTACTGGTTATATAATTCAAACCCAGCGGAATTAGCAGCAGTTTCGAATTTTTTAAAGCCCATCCTCCAAAACCTGCCCTAAAACCAAACCCTGCATTCGTTTTAGAAAAACGCATATCATAATTGATTGAAAGAAGGCCAGGGCCACCCGCCTCTGCAAATACAACCTTTGTCGCCTCTGAAGTACTAACTGTATTCTGCGCATTTACATTTAATCCCAAAAGCGTAAGTGCAAATAGTAATGTCTGAATTTTTCTCATAATAGAAATTCTGGATAAAAAAATTTACGCAAATATATTCGAAAACTATACCACACTTTATTTGGAAGGCAATCGCTGTTAGTTGTTGAAAAAAGATAACTAGTCACACATTACAAATGTGCCGGCCGGAGGTGCATTGTAGCATTTGCATGGTTAGTTCGGCTCAGCAAAATTACTAAAAGTGCAAGTGAGTGACACAACAGAAGCCACATTAGTATTACCAATGCAGGCAACAAAAAATGAAATGTTTATACAAGCATTGGTATACAAATAAGACATTGTTGCGACGCTCCATTCAACTTTTGAAATATATGGGCACAGAAAAAAAGCCGATACAAAGCGCGCTGTAAAACAAACCGCCTATTATCTCTTACCCGTGCAGTTGTATCTCAACTATAATTGCCGCTATTGATTAAAAAAAAATACTGCCAAACCCTCTCAAAATGTACTAACCCCGCCACTATTTCGTTATCTAACCATGTTGCCCTTCCGGCAGAACTGATAAAATGACCTGATATGAAAATTTTAATAGCCGAAGATGATTCTCTTATTCTTAAAACAATAGAATTATGCCTTAAAAGAGATGGATTTGAAATTATTTGTTGCATGGACGGTCTTGATGCAATGGAGAAAATAGAGCAACTTAATCCAGACCTCATTATAGTCGATATTATGCTACCGTATTTCTCAGGTCTCGAAATAGTCGGCAAAGTGAAGCAAAATAAAAACCCTGTACCTATAATTGTCATCTCTGCTATGGGACAGCAAACCGTTGTAGATGAAGCCATGAAACTTGGAGCCGATGAATACATTTCGAAGCCTTTTAACATAGCTGCCCTAACTGCCCACATAAAACGCCTTACCAGTATGGAAGAAGTTGTTGCATAAAGCAAATAGCAATGGTGGTTATTATATAGAACTGGCACAAAAATGATTTTACTAAAAACAGGATTTAACGATGGATTTGCCAGGCATGTAAAACCTGTTTACATGTACGGTGCTTCTGTCGTTTTTATCTTAGTTACCATTGCCCTCGTTATTGCAACTTTTTACACTCTTTATATAAAAAAGAAAAAAAACAGCTTCAAAAAAAGTATTGGTCACACCCTCGAAGAATGGATAACAGAGGTAATAATAAATGAAAGTTCCGTAGGGGTTGCTGTTCCTGAAAATTTAGAAAAGCTCTTCAAAAAACCACAGGCAAGGCAGTTGGTAATTGATGAACTGGTAAGGAATAAAAGTAGCTTTTTAGGAAGTGTTTCAGAGAACATTATAAACTTATATTATCAGCTTGGATTGAATGTAGATTCAAGAATTAAGCTTGACGATTCCAGAACGCACATTCAGTGCCAGGGCATACACGAGCTGTGTGTAATGGAGCAAAAGGATCAGTTGCAAAAAGTTTATCGCTTCACCAACAGCATAAATAAAGACGTTCGTATAGAAGCTCAGACTGCCGTAATTCAATGGTATGGTTTCAAGGGCTTGCGTTTTTTGGATGTAGTCTCTTTTCCAATTACCGAATTCCAGCAATTAAAACTACTTGAACTACTAAGACAACTACCCTTTACAAACTTCTCTAATTTTAATAAATGGCTTACCTCTACAAATGATACGGTCGTAAGCTTTGCCTTGAAACTTGCCGAACACTACAACCAGGTGCAGGTGCATAAAGAAGCTGAGCAATGCCTGCAGCATAAAAATGAGGCCGTACGGGTGCAAGCCGTAAAAACGCTTGCAAAAATCGGAGATTCGAAAACGGCACACCTGCTTACACTTGCATACGAAAAGGAGAAATTTACCAACAAACTGAATATTTTAAAGGAACTACCCAAAATAGCAGGAGACAACCAAAGAGACTTCTTAATCGTTCAACTACATGAAGGGCACGAATATCTGAAGCTGGCAGCAGCAAAAGTGTTGGCAAAGTGCACCTCTGAAGGAATGGAAATTTTGGAAGCTAAGAGTTATGATACACCCGTTCCTTATAAAGACATTTTTCTGCATCTAAAATCTGAAGCAGAAAGATGAGGTGGGATAGTATGATATATGACCTCATTACCTATGTTATCTTTATTTATTCAGGTACTCAATTACTGTTTTATGTACTTATAGGTTTATACTCCATCGGCGCAACTAACAAATACGCTAACAAGAACAGCCTTACCGATTATAAACTTCTTGCAGTCTCTCCTTACGCTCCTTCCATTAGCATACTTGCTCCCGCTTATAATGAAGAAGCAAATATTATAGAAAACGTTCGTTCGTTATTATCTATTTATTACAACAACCTCGAACTAATTGTCATCAACGATGGCAGTAAAGACGATAGTCTCCATCAGCTAATTGCTGCTTATGACCTTGTAAAAATTGACTATTTCGTTAGCTACCAGATTGCAACAAAACCGGTGAGAGGCGTTTATAAAAGCAAGAACCCTATTTATAAAAAGTTGGTGGTGGTAGATAAAGCAAATGGTGGCAAGGCAGATGCTTTAAACGTTGGCATAAACATGGCTTCAAACGATTACATCGTTTGCATAGATGTGGATTGTGTGCTGGAACAGGACGCATTGCTTAAGCTGATGAAACCCTTTTTAGAGACAACCGGTGAAAAAGTGATAGCGACCGGCGGTGTGGTACGCATCGCAAATTCGTGCGAAATACAACGCGGGCGATTGTTGAAAGTCCATTTGCCAAAGCAGTACCTGCCCCGAATGCAGGCGCTGGAATACATACGAGCATTTCTTTTAGGCCGGATGGCCTGGAGCAGGATAAATGGGTTACTGCTTATTTCGGGTGCTTTTGGTGCGTTCGATAAAGAGATCGCTATAAAAGTGGGAGGCTACGATCATAAAACTGTAGGCGAAGACATGGAACTGGTGGTTCGTATGCGCAGGCACATGGAAGAACTGAAACTCCCTTATAAAGTTGCCTTTATCCCCGACCCGCTTTGTTGGACAGAAGCTCCCGCCAGCTATAAAATTCTGGGCCGGCAACGCAACAGGTGGACTAGAGGAACAATAGAGACACTTGGAATACATAAGAAAATGTTCTTTAACCCACGCTATGGCTTACTGGGTATGCTTAGTTATCCGTACTGGTTCTTTTTCGAAATGTGCGCACCCGGCGTAGAATTTATCGGCCTGGTGGCATTTGTTATAATGGCCTTTTTTAAATTAATATATTGGCCCACCTTTTTTGCTTTCCTCCTCTTTATTATCACATTCGGTTATCTCTACTCGGCCTTTGCAATATATATGGAGGTAAGAACTTATAACCAGTATCGAAGGAAAACAGACATTATAAAACTGCTTCTAACTGTCTTAACAGAGCCGTTTATTTTTCATCCATTTGTGGTATTGAGCGGGGTGAGGGGTTATATTGACAAGATGCAAAACAAATCGAGTTGGGGCGAAATGACGAGACAAGGCCTTAATAAAAATGCCCGGCCTGCTATTGCTGCTGCCCCCGTTACAGTAAAAAACGTTCTCTTGCAGGCACAAGAAAACTAACGAATTCACTACCTGTTTGAGCAACCCTTTTAAGGTGTTTACTTTGGCAGAGCTTAAAAATTATTTGGAGCTACACATTGTTTCCAATAGTCCATAATAACGCTAATTGTTTTTTCAAGCTCACGCATTGAATTTTGCTTTAGAAAAAATCCTTGTACAGAAAGGCTGTAAGCATCTATTACTGCTTTTTGAGTTGAAGCGGTAGAAAAAAACAAGTAAGGGATGCATTTCACCTGTAGTGCGGCATCTGTTTTAATTTTATTTCTCAATGCAAATCCATCCAATTTCGGCATGTTTATATCTGATAGTATCAGGAATGGAGCTATATCGGTTCTGTTTAAATAATTCAATGCCTCTTCCCCATCGCTGAAAAAAACTATTTCGTTTGGATAGTTTAGTTTCAGGAATACTTCTTCAAGTATTTCCTGGTCATCTGCATCGTCTTCAATAATTATTACAGGCCCGTTACTATTCATAAAAATGCTCTTTTTTAAACCAAGATAAACCAATTGATGAGAAAGGAGGCATATATCAGATTTTCTAACCAGCTCCTCCAAACGCTTTTGACGTGCGAAGTAGCAAGTAGAGAAAGACGTCAAATACGATCAACAATGCCACAAATTTTAAAATCGTTTTGTGTTATTCTGGCACAACTTTTCCTTTATTTTAAAAAAACACAAAGTAATGAATAACAATTCAAATGCGGTGTCTCCGCGGAGGCAACCGGAAGATGGAAATGACAAGGAACTTAATCTCACAAACAGCGATGCCACTCTTGCTAACCGGGATTTAAATCCGGCTGACTCACCTTCCATGAGCGATAATGCAACTACCGCGGCAAGCGACAACTTAACGCAATCTGTAATAAATGGTAGCGAAGTGAATCCTGAATATGGAGATGCAGCAGATCCAACATTTGAAACTCTGTAAAGCAGTCTTATACAACCAACCTTATGAAGTATCGATTCAACGATTGATTAGGTTTTCATATAGCATTGGAAGTAACAAGACTAATTATAGACGAGCAGTCGGGGCAAGCACAAGAAGGAGGAATTATGATAACAGCAACAGAGACTCTAAAAGGTCACTTAACGTCAAGACCTACGTTTTTAGTTCCCGTAAATGAATTTATAACAGGCGTTCAGCCGCTAAGGTTAGATAGAATAAGAGACGGTCTTTTTTATATACCAAAAGCTTACACCCATGAGACTCCCGCAGCATTTGCATTGATGTTACATGGTGCAGGCGGTGAGGCCGATCACGGACTACACTTACTGAAGGAATACGCCGACGAAAAAAATGTCATTTTATTATCACCCGCTTCGCGAGCTACTACCTGGGATATTATTGCAAAAGATGCTTTCAACGGCGATGTCCTTTTTATCGACCAGGCACTTGCACTTGTTTTTAAAAATTTTAATATTGATAGCCGTCACCTTGCTATAGGAGGCTTTTCTGATGGAGCTTCCTACGCGTTAAGTATGGGTCTTAGCAACGGCGACCTCTTTACACATATTATTGCCTTTTCCCCGGGCTTTTATCATACCGTTGAGAATAAAGGAAAACCCCGTATTTATATTTCACATGGTGTAAGAGATCATATACTTCCCATAGCTCCCTGTAGCCGCCGTATAGTCCCCCGTTTGAAGCGATTGAACTACGAGATTGACTATAACGAATTCCAGGGTGAGCATGAAATTCCCGGACACATTGCTACCGGCGCCGTAAATTGGTTTCTTAAACCTTAATCGCTTGCTGCGATTCCTGCGTTATCAATAATCTGCTATTTGCGGTAAATTAAAAGGAAAAGAAACAAAGCTTAAACCCGTACAGCTTTTCCTGTTGCAGCAGATTGGTCAGCAGCGAAAATAATTTTATGCGTCTTCATCGCATCAGCAATACTTGTCAAAGGCATTTCAACACCGGCATTAATTGAGTCGAAAAAAGTTTGAAACTGGGTTTGATAAGGATGATCAGATACATCACCGGAGTCCAACATTTTCATAGCCAGTGTACTCCATTCGTGCCTGTTGGTTCCAAGCTTCATCGAATGAAATTTGTTATCCAGCAAACTACCCTCGCTCCCACAAAGGTGTGTATGAAAATAATATGGCTGTAAGCAGTCAACAACTGCGGCACATTTTCCTATACGGCCGCTGCCGAACTTTAAAATAGTTACACTACTTGTGGCGTATTCATAAGGCTCAAAAAAGCTGCTTCTACTTTTTGTTTCGTAGCTGGTAACTTCCTCAACATCGTTACCCATACAAAGCAATAGTGCATCAAGGGCATGGCAGCCCGCAGTTAACAGCGCACTTCCGCCGGCATCTTTTTTAATGTTCCAGCGAAAAGGTGAATACCACGGACCAATACCGTGATAATAATCGATCTCTCCATAATGCAAGTCACCCAGCAAGCCCTGGTCTATAACCGATTTGGTTGTAATAAACTGACTCGAAAAGCGGCATTCAAAACAAATACATGTTTTTACCCCAGCTTCCTTCACCGCTTGCTCTATCGCCTTGCAATCTTCAGCAGAAAGCGCTAGCGGTTTTTCTATAATCAGGTGCTTGCCTGCTTTGGCTGCAGCAATTGCATGATCTTTATGTTGATATGGATAACTGCAAATAGAAACCACGTTTATGGATGGATCGTTCAACAGCTGCTCAAGCTCTGTATAAGCTTTTATCTCCGATCCCCATTTTGTACTTAATGCTGCACTATTTAGCGGCCGCGACGAAAACACTGCTGTTACCTGTGCATCTGTACTTGCATTTATCGCTCCTATATGCGCTCCTGCAACCCAGCCATAACCAATAATACCGACGTTGTATTTTTTCATTAGATATCATTAACCTTTTTAAATTTTTTTTTGTCCAGCCCGAAGCGCTTTAGTCAACATTGTTGCGTCGCACTCTTGTACTATTGTTTCTTCTTTCAACCGCTAATTTAGTAACCATGCATGCTATACTGTTTTTCTTAATTCTACAATTTAAGCAAAGACTGCCGCTAAACCACCAAAGTACTTGCTGAAAAAATTGAAAAAAAACCTGTTTTTAGAAAAGAAAAAAGCTTTCGATGTACGCCTCACTCACTGGTATCTTGTGATTGTTCTACATCACCTGCTGTCTTTCTATCTCATCTACTGTATTTACAGCAACTACACAACTACGATGTATCGTTAGAATATCTTAATATTCTATTTTAAAAAAGTACAATAAAAATTTACCGTACAAGGGTGTGACACAACCGGATTTAAAAAAAGAGATACTGTGGATACCATAAAATGTCTTCACTGCCCTAACCGCTATAACCGAAAATAAGCTAATGAATTATAGTCACCTTGAATCAAGAAAGGCTGCCTAACCTGGCAGCCTTTCTTATTATATTTAAGCGGCAACAATTAAGCTTTCAAAGCATATCCGTCGCGATATTCTCTTTTTACAAATTGATTTGCTTCATCAAAATTTGTCACTTTCATGTTTACAGCATCCCATAATAATTTCTTCCTTCCGATAAACTTTTTACCTGTTGAGTCTTTTAGGTTCCAGCTTTGTAAGGCAAGGTTTGCAAAAAGAACCGTCTCGGTAAGCGGACCTGCATAATCGAAATTAGAGCTTGTTTTACCTTTTCCGAACCCAGCTATTGCGGCATTAACCCATTGTGCATAGTGCCCTTCAATACCCCCGGTAACCCTTTCGACTGTTTGTTTTACATTCGCCACATCTTTGGTCTTTGAGGTAGGTAATAACGTCGCGTTTTCGCCATAACAACCGCACATCATTTTTCCTTTTGTTCCTTCTATAATAGCACCTCCATCAGCATTACCCATTGGTTCGTCGGCACCTAACTCTTCAGGTCTTTCCGGCCTGATGTTTCCATCCATCCAGGTAAGCTTTACATCAGGTTTACCTTTTTTCATCGGAAACTTCATCTTTATAGAAGATGCAGGCGGGGCACTTTCAGGGTGATAAGCCGGCGTCCACATTTTCTCATAAATATCAGCTACGCTACATTCTACTTCTGACGGATAACCAAGACCAACTACCTTAAACGCAGGGTCAATGATATGACAACCCATGTCGCCCAATGCGCCGGTTCCGAAATCCCAGTATCCACGCCAGTTAAACGGTACGTATGCTGTATGATATTCATGAAACTTCGTTGGGCCTAACCACAATTCCCAGTCAAGCTCCTTTGGTATTTCATCTTTCGTTGTCGGATAGCCATTACCCTGTGGCCATACAGGACGGTTTGTCCAGCAACGAATGGTATGTGCATCTCCAATAAGTCCAGCATTGTACCAGTCCTGCATCTGCCGTACGCCATCTCCTGACGATCCCTGGTTTCCCATTTGTGTTACCACTTTGTAACGACGCGCTGCCTCGGTCAATACCCTTGCTTCATAAATATCGTGCGTCATTGGCTTTTGCACGTACACGTGCTTACCCATTTGCATAGCCATTAAAGCAGGTACCGCATGTCCATGATCAGGGATAGAAACAGAAACAGCATCTATGTTTTTTCTTTCCTTATCCAACATTTCCCTGTAGTCTTTGTAATAGGTTGCCTTAGGAAAAGCAGTTCTTGTTTTAGCAGACTGGCGGTCGTCAACATCGCAAAGTGAAACGATGTTTGCATTGCCCGATTTAAAGAAGGCAGCAATGTCGCTTTGCCCTTTACCACCAGCCCCTATTGCCGCAATATTTAGTTTATCGCTTGGAGCAACAAATCCCCTTCCCAGAACGTGGCGTGGTACAATAAAAAAACCAGCAGCGGCAACTGAGCCAGTTTTTATAAAATTTCTTCTTGAATTGCCTTGTAAGTTTTTTTCCATATAACAATGTTTATAAAGACGCCCGTGAAAATTTTTGTGTAATTAAGTTCATTTTAATGACTTTTTAAATCTTTTAGATAGTGAGTTATATAAAATCGGCTAAAATTAAATTTTAATTATAAAAAATACATTGCCGCGGCGCCAAAACTTATTTTAACATCGGACTGTAACAAGCAAAAAATTTATAAAGCAGAACGATTAATCTTATCAAATACACGATTTCTAATTAGCAGGCTATCTATGTAGTTATACAATTAGTCATGAAATAATTGAAGGGTGGCACACTTTTACTAATTGAAAAATAAAGCATATTTCTTTTAACCGGTAACCGTCGGCAATTTAAAATAACTACTATGAGACCTTTACGATTTTTACTTCCTGCAATTTTTGGCTTAATAGTTTTATCTATTTTCTGGGGATGTACCAGTCAAAGTTATAATTCAAAGCCGGGTACAGATGCCTCTTCGTATCCTAGAATTATTGAGCGTGCGCAAAAGAATAAACGGTATTTCATCATGCAGTCCGGCATCAACATATACCATGTTAATTCAGTTGATTTAGACAAGGCCAAAAAACAGTTGACAGTAACACTTGACAAAGTAGATTCTCTCCGACTTGTCTATTTTAAAAACCCTGCTTTAAGAACTTCCGGGCAAAGCACAGCAAACGCGGCTACAAATCACGAAATACATATGTACATGAAAGACTCTACAAGTTACACCCTCGATGAACCTCATACCCTACCTGTTAATAACGTAGCCCGGGTAGAGTTAGTAAACTAGGCATCTAACTGTTGCTATAGATCGGCGCAAATGCATAGCTGGACGCCAGGTAGACGAAATGAAACTTTAGTACTTCTCTATTAGTTCTAAGCATTGTTCCTGTACATCTTCGTTTCTTGCTTTGTATTCTATTGTTCGTCGGCCTATAAGTAAAATGGCTAACCCAAGTAAGCTACACCCCGCCATTATAGCTGCCATTGGCACGGCTGTATCATTAAAAAATAGTCCTACCAGGGCCGAGGCAACAGCGCCACATCCCATCTGCAATGCTCCCATTAGGGCAGAAGCACTTCCGGCACCTTTCGAAAAAGGCGACATGGCCAGTGCGGCAGAATTGGGGAAAGTAAAACCCTGGCAGCTGAGAAATAAGAACATCAGGAAAGTACTGCTGTAAACGTTTACAATATCCCATGCCGTTCCTGCTACCAGGGTGATACCAATAGCAGACTGGGTAAACAGTACAACTCTGATTATCTGAGCACTATTATACTTTTTTAAAATAAGGTTATTGATCTGGCTGCTTGCGATTAGTCCGGCTGCTATTAGCGAAAAAATAAGGCCGTATTGCTTTTCATTTACACCATACAATTGCATAAAAACAAAAGGTGATCCGGCAAGGTAGGCGAACAAACCGGCCGATGCTGTTGCACCGGCAAATGCATAAGTGAAAAATTGAGGTTGTTTTAGTACGTGGGCAAAGCCCGTAAGAATAGGCCTTGGCCGAAGGGAAAATGAAGGATCGGCCTTTTTACTTTCAGGCAGCCAGAAAATTACAGCCAGCAAAATGAATGCAGTTACCACGGCAAGTACAATAAATACAACCGGCCAGCCGAACCCTGCAATAACATAGCTTCCAACTGTTGGCGCTAGTATCGGCGATACGCCCAGTATTAGTATCAGCATCGAGAATATTTTTGCGTTTTCTTCCACAGGAAACACATCTCTAACAATAGCGTTTGGCGCTACCATTCCTACGCACCCGCCAAGTGCCTGAAGAAAGCGAAACGCAATTAATGCTTCTACCGACTTTGATAAAGAACATGCTATTGATGCAACGATGTATAAAACAAGTCCTATAATTAATGGTTTTTTTCTGCCAAACCTATCCAACAGCGGCCCACACAATAACTGCCCTACACAAATGCCAATAAAAAAGCTTGATAACGAATAAGCAACGTAATCGACTGACGTATGCAGATTTGCAGCAATTGCCGGAAAACCAGGAAGGTACATATCAATGGAAAAAGGCCCAATGGCACAAAGCAACCCAAGTATTAGTATAAGTAACGACCGATTTCTTTTATCCATAGGTGCAAAGAAAAGTTATTGCAAAGAAGTAATAAAATGGTTTTGTTGTTTCATTATTTTAACTTCAAACCCAGCTTAAGAGGCAGTCGTATGAACCTATCAACTAATTACTTCTTTTAAAGAAGGCAATTCATAACGATGCCTTCAATACTGTTTCCTTTTAATCGCCATCATTCTTAAATTCCAGTTCTTTTTCCAATTAGCCGCATTGTTTTTCCGGTTTGCAGCATTCACCGAAAAACAGGGGTAACATTAAATTATTTTTATTTTCCCGAAGAGATATAGTAATACAGTGCACCTAATATTAACCTGCCAGAATAATCGGGTGGCAAGTAAAGGAATAGAAAATGATGAGACCGGCAATAGTAATCTATTAAGCTTTTCTTGCGTCGCACCCTTGTACTGTTATTCCATTATGCTACAATGGTGAATAAAGCCTTTAAAGTTTATTAAAACATATAACTTGAAAGTGGAACGTAGATGATTTACAGTTTCATTTTGGGGTTTCATCTTGTCCAGACTAGCTATACGCCAAAGAGTGCGACGCAACAGAAGATACATTAGGATATGAAGCGGGGTACATTACACAACCGGATATAAATGAAAACGATCAAAATAAATAAAAAGTGGCTTACTCCTGTATTGCATGTTGCAGCATGGATAATTGTGTTTTCATTGCCTTACCTGCTACGATCTCCTTATGATCCCCAGCGATCTAAAAATCCTGACCAGGAAGGTTTTTTCTATCTTTCGTTAATCACTGACTTTTTTTGGATAGGCCTGTTTTACCTAAATGCCTTTCTATTAGTACAGCGCTTTATTTATAAGAATAAATACCTTGAATACGTCATTGTGCTAATTGCAGTTTTTTGTCTGATAATGTTATGTCATGGCTACGTGTTTTCTCACCTGATTAAATTCAGGCCATTCAATTTTAAAACATCTGCCAGCTTCAACTTAACTACTTTTTTACTAACTGTTGCTGCCAGCATAACCTATAAGCTCATGTCAGACAAATCCAAAGCCGACAGGCTCTTCCAGGAAAAACAGGAAGAGAACTTGAAGACGGAGTTGTCTTTTTTGCGTTCGCAAATAAGCCCACACTTTGTCTTTAATGTTTTAAATAACATGGTGGCGCTGGCAAGATTGAAGAGTGATCAGCTGGAGCCAACGATTATGAAGCTGTCGAATTTAATGCAATATATGCTGTACGAAACCGATGAAGAGAAGGTGTTACTTGCAACGGAAATAGAATACTTGCGCAGTTATATCGATCTTCAGAAACAGCGCTTTGGGTCAAAAGTGAAACTAAACGTATCGCTTGAAGCAAAAGAAGACTGGTTATCAATCGAACCAATGATGCTGATACCCTTTGTTGAAAATGCTTTTAAACATGGCGTTGGAATGATTGAAAACCCGGAAATAAATATCAGCCTTTGCACAAAACAAAAGCAGCTCTCCTTTGAGGTTAGTAATAAATATAACAACCAGACAGAAGAGATAAAAGATAAGACTTCAGGTATCGGCTTGCCAAACGTAACCCGTCGTTTAAATTTACTTTACGGCAACCAGCATGAGCTATTAATAACGCGACAGGATGGATGGTTCTCTGTTTCACTAAAACTAAACTTACACTAATGCTTAACTGTATAGCTGTAGACGACGAACCCTTAGCGCTTGCTTTGCTTGAAGACAACATTACCAAAGTGCCCAACTTACACCTTATGGCTACATGTAGGGATGCTTTTGAGGCTACAAAGGTTTTACAGGAAAATAATATTGACCTGGTATTTATTGATATACAAATGCCCGGTTTAACCGGTTTGCAGTTTATTAAAACGCTGGCAAAAAAACCAATGGTAATTTTAATAACGGCATATAAGCAGTATGCGTTAGATAGCTATGATCTTGATGTGGTCGACTACCTTGTAAAGCCAGTAGCAATTGATCGATTTATGAAAGCCTGCAATAAAGCAGCAGAACTGCACCAGTTAAAAGCACAGAATAAAGAAAGCAGTACGGCAAACACTTCAGATCATTTTTTCCTGAGTGTCGATTATAGTCTTCTAAAAGTCTTCTTCAACGACATTTTATATATAGAGAGCCTTCGTGACTATGTAAAAGTGCATCTTAAAAGTACGAACAAGCCCATTGTAGCACGGATGACGCTAAGATTTCTGGAAGAACAATTGCCGCAATCGAAATTTATTAGAATACACAAATCTTACCTGCTCAGCATTGACAGCATATCCGCAATTAGAAAGAACAGTGTATTTATTAAAGACATTGAATTGCCTGTAGGGGAAACTTACCGGGATGTTATTACTAAGCTTACCGGCAAAAATTTACATGATTAAACAGCTACCAATTTGAACAGGGAGCAAAAAAAATTCCGCCTAACAACGGAACTTTTTCTATATCCATTTCAAAAAATTCAGGCTATAGCTTTTTGCATTGTTGTCTTTCTTTCCATTATTGTATAAGCACCAAATAAAAGAGCTGAATAAAAGGCATTCCCCATAACTGAATTAAGAATGAAATTACCAAAGAATTCATTTTTATAAAATGGGATAGCTGCAGCATAACAGGCACCTAAACCAGCCAGGGACGTAGGATAAAAATTGCTGGCTGCCCACACTCCAAGGTTTGAAAGAACAAAGAATATTGCACCGCTCCAAACTGCAGCTAAGGCTATAGTTGCTACAGACCTTTTCTGCATAAAAGTTGCTAATGCCGTGATGACAATGAAAGCTGCATACACAAAATACTGCGTTGTACCATAAAAACCTTTGGTCTCGGTAAACAGTTGAAGACAAATATCTGATAATAACAAAGCCCCTATTGGAAGCAGAAATCCGAGCCTTTTGTCTTTGACAACTGACCCTCCAAAAATTGCCATTGCACCAACAGCAGTAAAGTTTGGGGCATGTGGGAAGAGCCTGGTGAAAGCGGCTGCAATAATTAATAAACCGGCCGAAAGAATTAATGTAGTGTTTTGTTTGTTCATTTGAATTTTCTTATCCATTGCAAAAATTACCTAAAAGTTTAATCTTTTTACTAAAGCAGTACAATTAACAGAAGTTTGAAAAAAATCATTAAGCGCGATTAAGAGGTACAAACGCTTTATACAAGAGGGCGTTTTCGATGCCGCGTATAGTATATTGATGGTTGGCAAGCACTACAAACGACTCCCCTCTTTTGCAGGTGATATTATCGCAGCGCGCCTCACCTTGCATAACAAGAAAAATCTCTGCCGACTTGCTTTTAGAAACATATTCGCGGCCGTTTTCAAGCTTTATAGCACTTATGCCAAAATCTTCTACCGGCAAGGGATAAGCAATATCTCCTGTTGTTGATACTTCCCCCCTTAAAATGTTTGGCTCAATACCTTCAAATACAATGTGCTTTAAAAGTTCAGGAACGTCCACATGCTTAGGTGTTAATCCGCCTCGCAGTACATTGTCACTGTTAGCCATGAGTTCTACATTCTGTCCTTCAAGATAGGCATGCGGCACCCCTGCTCCCTGAAAAACAGCTTCGCCTTCTTTTACCTGTACAATGTTGAAAAAATAGATGGAGAATATTCCTTTATCAATATTGGCGGTGGGTAAAACACCATTATATAACTTAGAAACCCAATAGCCCGGTTCGTTTTTGGTATGTGGAGTAGTAATCTCTCGCTCAACCACAGACATCAGCAAATTATCACATTCTTCCTGGGGCATTTCCATCACCATCTTGTAAAGGCCATAATACCCTGCATCGGCAAACACTTTGCCTAAAAAATTAAATTCCGGAACGGTATCTAAAACCTCCTGCAAGGCCTGTTCTTTCTTAAAACCGTGCAACAACCAAAAATCGCCCAATGCTACCATCACCTCAGGCTTGTGGTTTTTGTCCTTATAGTTTCGGTGAGGCGCATCAATGGGTATTCCTTCAAATTCCTCCCTCTCGAAACCTTTTACTGCTTCTTCTTTCGTAGGATGCACTTGTATAGAAAGCATTTCCCGTACATCAAGTACTTTCAATAAATAAGGAAATTCGCCAAAGGTGTCATACACCTTTTCTCCCAGATGTTTGACCGGCTCCTGCTGTATAAGTCCGTACCACGACTGGAAACCATCTTCTGTTTCAAGCTTTCCAGAAGCACTGGGATGAGCACCTAACCAATACTCTGCACAGGGTACATGTTCTAAATTCTCAAATCTTAATAGCTCCGGTATGAATTCATATCCACCCCAGGCATAATGCTGAACTTTCCCTTGAAGCTTGAATATTTTATGTTTCACTTAATTGTCTTAATTTACTAAAGCCGAAAATAATAACAATATGGCAGAGCACAATGAAACCGGTTTTACAGGTGAGAAATTAGCGCTTGACTGGCTTACAAAACGTGGCTATAAAATGAAGGAGCTAAACTGGAGATGCCGACATTTGGAGGTGGATATTATTGCTGAAAAAGGTGACACACTTCACTTCATAGAAGTTAAAACACGACGAAGCACGAAGTTTGGTAACCCTGAAGAAAGCATTAACAAACAAAAAATGAAGAACCTTAAAGATGCCGCCGAACAATACCAACAAAAAAACCCGGGGTGGAAGTGGATACAGTTTGATGTGCTTGCTATTCTATTTAAACCGGACACAATCGACTATTGGTTTAACCAGGATGTCTATTTGTAAAAAATGCTACGTGTGCAACTCCGAGGGCTAGCTCATACAATTGAAGTTCTTAAAAAACGAGATAAACAGGGTTTGAAACAGTACTGTAGACTTTTTAATGGTTACCATCCACCGTTCATTTTATCCATCAAAAAAATGTACGAAAAAATTATCATATTAAAAATATCGCTATTTTCAACCTTCAAATATCGCATATGAAAAAGATTTTCCCTTTTATAGCTGCCGGTATGTTTTATACTTTCTGCAGCCATGCACAAACGAAAGTATCGCTTGAAGACGCTGCTAACAACATCGGTAAAATTGTTACCATCTGCGATAAAGTATCAGGGGCGAAATTCCCTGAGCATTCAAAAACACAACCTACTTTGCTAAATTTTGGTGGTGTGGCGCCGCACCATAAATTAACGGTTGTGATAAACGCCGAAGACCGTAAAAATTTTACTACGAAACCTGAGGACATATATACGGGAAAGCAAGTTTGTGTTACAGGTAAACTGATAGATTTTAAAGGTAAACCTGAAATTATTGTTACAAAGCCTGATGAAATCTTAACACTTGATGGCGGTAGTGGCGATGCTGAAATAAGGACAAAGGATTTTCTTTGGTTCGAGCAGGAATAGCTCCCATTAAGTCAAATAATAACTTTTATAAATTTATGCCGGACTATCTACCACTGGTTAGTCTGGCTTTTTTATTTTCATAAGCTTTATAACTGTCGCGTGTTGAAAATAAGTATTGGCGACCAAATTGAAATGTTGTGACTATTTATTGATAACGGGGACAAGTTTAGGGTAGTTTTTTACAATCGTGAGAGGAATTAAAGAGGAATGGTAATATTCCTGTATAAAGTCTGCGGCCACCAATTAGAGTAATACCAAATTTGGAAAGGAGAGTTACGTTAACAGAAAAAGCACCGGCAAGGTGCTTTTAAAGAAAATGAAAAGGTGCGTTTTTAAATTTTTCTGGCTTCCTTCCTTATTGCATAATAATTAGAGATACTTACATAAAGAATCATAATAACAGAAGAAAACGTAAGAATTAAACTGATAATTTGGATAACTTTCATAAAACTTTAATATTCGTTAGAAGAATTGGGGTATTATAAAAATACTGATTATCAATCTACTTAAAAAAAGTTTTTTTAAGCTAATGTTAGTAATTATAAACATTATGTGTAATTCTTTTCGCGCTGCGATTTTTGGTTTAGCGAATTGCGCAGATTCCCCGAATAAAAGCTTAAGCCGCTCTCAGAGCATTGCATTTATTTTGATCTAAACTTCCTTTTTACTTCATCTACTTCGCGGGGATACCTGGGGGGGAAGACGAAATCGGTAGGAAACTTTATAAAAAACTTGCCCATTATCGATAACATTTCAGGATAATCTTTAAGACGCACACCCCGGCTTTTTATTGCCACGAGAAAAGCGAGAGAAAAGCTAACAAGGAAGTTAATGAGACCTATAAGCAAGACACCGCCAAAAACTGTAAGCAGAAATGCTGTTGACTCCGCACTTCCATTAGTGTAATATGCTATTGCTGAATTACCGGCAGCTATGGTTATGTGCCTGATATCGAAAGGAATTCCGAAAATGTGTCCAAGAAAACCAGCCATACCAAGAAAAAAGCCCAAAGCAATGTTACCAACCAGGGATCCTAAATTATCGGTGACATAATTTGTAACCTTTTGAAGTTTTTTATGCGTCAAAGTATTTTTAAATACCGGATGGTTTTTTAGACGTTCATTTACTTTTCCATAATTAATCCCATTCTCTACGTACCCTGCTATCAAACCGCTTAAGAATAAAAAGAATCCTGTAAAACATGCATATAATAGCGAAAGGCTGAGGTATGGATGTTGTTCCTCAAGTAAATGATGTGCTGCCTTACTATCCAACAACGGATGACCGGTTATAGAATGATAAAAAGCCGCAAGCGAATAAGAGAGTGGAAAAACTATTACCAGGTTACCAAAAAATGAAGCAATCTGGCTCCTGGATGTCCTGGCGATGGTAATGGCAAGAGCGTACATGTCCGGCTTTCGGTATTCCTTAAAATAATCAAGAGAACCCGCTATGGCAGAAGCAGTGAAGGCAGGTTGTTTTGTAGCGAGTGTTGTGTTGGTTTCATGCATCACCTGGAAACCAAGAGCATAATTAACGCTGTAAGCAAACCCTTGCCAAAAGGGAGGAAGTCCAACTTTACCAATGAGATTTTTTATGATTGCAGTAAATGAAATAAAAAACCCTCCTCCCATAGCGGATTTAAGCATCAACCAATAATCTGACCGGGTTGCAGTAATGTATTTTTCACCTCTTGTACCTCCATGTTCTGTTATTTTGAAAGCAAGAAAAGCCAGGTTTGCACTTAAAAACGCCCGAATACTATTTTTCTTTTTTTCGTAAGAAATAATTTTAATAAAATAATCTAAAAATCTCTCTGTGTTAAAATTCTTATCGTTATCTAAAACATCTGTTATTAACAGCAACCGTTCAAGGTGCTGCTCAATTCTAAACAAGGTATAAGTTTGGGAAAGGCTTGTTCCATTCAGCCTTCTTTGTTCGCTTATCTCTTCAACAACTAATTTACACCTCTTAATAGCATCTACAATTTCAGAAACTGCACCAGTAACCTCGTGATCTTCCTGAAAGTTATTAGACACCTGTAAATAACGCTGCACCGCACTATCCAGTAATAAAAACGGATATTCATTAAAGTTTACCTGGTAAACGCTATTCAATACTTCTTTCTCCAAACCCAGGGTAACTGTGCGATGACTTAAGATCTGAAGAGCAATATTTAGCTGTTGCAGTATGACCTTGTCTTTTACGCTAATTTGAACGCCTAGCAGCTTAAAAAAGTTGATCCACAAGTCATGGGCAATTTTTTGCACCCAAATATGATCGTGATGCTTATAAAAAACGTGGTTGATAACATATAAGAGATCATTGGGCTTTAAAAGAGGCGGCAACAATTTATGCTTCAGCTTTGTTATAAACTCCTGCAAAAAACCCCTTGAGCCAACCATACCGCTCTCGGTGAGAGCTGGTATAAAATTGCTGTTTAAAAATTGGGATAGCAATGCTTTCCTTAAGGAAAATAACGCCGTTTTATCGGTTTGCAATTTATAAAACAATGCCTTGAATTTCAAATCTGCCTGCTGGTGGTTGTTATAAGGAACAGGGCGTATTTGCTTTACTAATTCTATTATATAATCAAGACCGTGGTGAATACTATTTATAGTGAAAACAGGAGCCTGAAATGGAACATTTTCAACTTGTGTACTTTTAGACCTTCTTGTAAATAATCCCATAATTGTGATTTAAGAGTAGGTTTTATTATAATAGGATAATTTTTAAAACCATGCCGAATTTGATAATTGTATTAAGAATAACTTCGCAAAAAAATAGAAGATATGGTGCCAGGAACAGAAACGCTGGAAGAAACCGGGGTAGATGTATTAACAGACTTTGAAAAGCTTTTTCAAATTATCGTTTGGAATGATGAGGTAAATACATTTGAATGGGTCATTGAAACATTAGTTGAAGTGTGCGGCCATACTGAAGAACAAGCAGAACAATGTGCAATGCTAATACATACGAAAGGAAAGTACGCAGTAAAGAATGGAAGTTATGATGATCTAAAACCCCTTTGTGATGCTATTACAGATAGGGGAATTGGTGCAACATTGGAAGTAATGGCCTAATCATATTTTTTAATTAATGCCGGTCGCCTGTTACCGAAACATTGGAAGGATCACTAACCTGATAATCATAATAATGATTGCAATTAAGAATATAAGTATAGACAGTCGGTTCATTCCATGCATATACTTCATCCACTGAGTGCGCGGTTCGTTAGGGTCCCTTTTCTTTATATATAAGTACTCCGCTATTTGCCGCCAAATTCCCATTTCTTATTTTTTTACAAAGTTACTGATTGGATTTTATAACAGAATTGAACTGCAATTGTTGAAAATTAGTTTGTTGTTGATGAACAGTTTAAACTAATAAAAGCTGAATAGAAAAAACCGAGTCGAACGGAGCGTCGCCACAGGTGTTTAATAAAAGAAATACCGCTCGTCTAATAATGGACTAGCATTTCATTTTGCAACGTTAAATAGAAACTTTGCTTGTTACACTTGCATTTTTTGTTAAGTGATAAAACTTCCCTGCCTATTTTTGACCATCATTAAGGTCAATAGCAAAGTATTTTAAGAAACTACCACGCTATTTTTAAAATATTGTTTCGCTTATTTATATCGGCCAGTCGCTCCGAAGGGTCTATTTCCACCTGGGTCAGATCAAGCAGCTTACGGCCTGTTTCAAAAACATAAGTGGGATGTGTCCACCTCCACTCTTCATGAACTGTTCTAGGTATAGCAGCATTTTCAACAGGTTTTTCGCCCAGCATTAAATTAAGGGGAGTATAGTGAAGTTCTTTGCTACCATCTTTGAACGTAAGTTGTACATCTACGGGCATCGGCATCTCTCCCACCCTTCTAATACGAATTTTGGTTTTACCACCGTCCTCCCACAGGCTGTCAATGGCATAGTCGATAGTCTTGGTGGTATTTACCCAATACTCCCTGTACCACTGCAATTGCATGCCACTGGCCTTTTCAGCAACCCTTATAAAATCATTTGGATTAGGATGCTTAAAACGCCACTGCCTGTAATAATCCTGCAGTATCTGATCCCGCACTTTGTCTCCCGTTATATAACCGAGCTGAGCCATAAAGACAGCACCCTTAGAATATGCATTTTGGCCATAAGCATAATTTGTACTGTAATGATCCGAATGAGTAGTCATAGGTTCTGCGAAGCCGCTTTTCACTAATTTGTAATAGCTGTCGTAACTCGCATCCTGCTCGAAAGTTTTCTTTTGTCTTAGTTGAGCCATTACCCTTTCTTCCGCATAAGTGGTGAAGCCCTCGTCCATCCAGGGGTGCGCGCTTTCATTACTCCCCATCATGCCCTGGTACCAGCTATGCATCCATTCGTGCACCGCGGTTCCAATGCCGGCATTCTTAATTAAAGTAGCCATAGGGTACTCCATTCCGCCGTCGCCGCCCTGGATAAATGAATAGTTCTTGTATGGATATGGACCGAAAGTTTTAGCCATTACAGGATATGCAAGTTCAACTGTGTCTGCGAGTTTCTGAAAAGGAGCTTTGAAGCTGTCTACATTTTTATAGACTATATACAACAAAGGACCATTTTTAACCTGTCGTTTAATCATTGCATAATTAGGGTCCGCAGCCCAAACAAAGTCGTGTACATTTTGAGCTACAAAGTTCCATGTTAGCGTGTTGCCTGAAGGTTTTACAACTTTCGCGGGGTCATCTTCATATCCAAAACCTATCTGGTTGGGATTTTGTAAAGTTCCCGAAGCGGCGATGAGGTAACTTTTATCAATGTTTATTTTTACATTATAATCACCCCAAACCCCGTAAAACTCCCTGGCAATATATTGGTTCGCATTCCAGCCCTGGTAATCGTACTCAACCATCTTGGGGTACCACTGTGCCATGCTAAACTTTACACCCTGCAAATTGTCTCTTCCACTTCGCCGGATTTGTATTGGCACCTGTGCTTCGAAACTTACCTCTAACGAAATTTTTGTCCGAGGTAAAATAGCACGATCAAGAATTACTTCTAAGATGGTTTCATGCTCTTTTAATTTTTGCTCCCTACCGTTTACTTTTACATAAGCTACCCTTTGGTAGCCTATTTCATCTGGCTTTGCATTTAAAATTCTGTCTTTTACCCGCGGATCCCAGTCGCGCACCTCTTTGCCATTCTTATCTACACCAATAATTGTATTACCCAATTCCCTGCTCCTGGCATCCATGCTACTGTTGGGTTGAAATGCATTCCAGTAGGTATGAAAAAAAACTTTGCTTAAAGTATCAGGTGAATTGTTGGTGTATTCAATTTTTTCAACTCCGTTAAATTTGTTAGTAGCAACGTTCATCTTTACATCGATGTTGTAATTAATCCGTTGTTGCCACCTATCTGGCTGAGTAAATCCGACATTGCAAATAGAAACCAATAAAACTGCTGTTATTAATCTTTTCATTTATCCCTTGCTTAAACCTGTCGTTTGCTTTATAAATTTTATAATACTATTCCGCTGTCACTAACTAACTGCCCTGTTTTAGAGAAAACCAGGTTCTTTTTGGTATACTCATTCTTTTTTACCGCAATTTTATATAGCACACCTTTTTCCTTTTCTTCAACTTGCGTTACACCTGTAACCGTTAAATCTGCATATTTACTTTTTTTGAAGCCGTCTTTTACTTCGGCCGGCAAACTATTATAGGTAAAGTCGGATTCTGTTTTAATCCACTCGCCCTTTGAAGTAAAAGACGCCTTCATGTCTTTTTCGCCGGATTTAAAATTAGCCTCAAAAGCGGTAAGCCTGTCCTTCCATTCAACACCTGATGCAGTCGCATACTTTGCTTTAAAAGCATCAGTTACTACCGCTGGTATCTTTCTGAATTGTGCATTTGCGGTTATTACTGTAAGAAAGAAAACAAAAGAAAAGATCCATTTTTGTAACATAAGTAATAATTGTATTTGATATTAAATTAAGACACCCCTTGAACTACGATCACTATCTCACCCTTCACGTTTTTTTCGCTGAAGTGCTGACAAACTTCATGCAAACTTCCGCGTTTATTTTCTTCAAACATTTTTGTTAACTCCCTGCTAACACTACACTGCCTTTCTGCCCCGAAATATTCTATAAACTCTGTCAACGTTTTTACCAACCGCATTGGGCTTTCATAAAACACCATTGTACGATCTTCTGCAGCCAGCTTTTTAAGTATTGTTTGCCGGCCTTTTTTTAATGGCAGAAAGCCTTCGAAAGTAAATCGTGTAATTGGCAAGCCGCTATTAACTAAAGCCGGAACAAATGCTGTAGCGCCGGGCAATGTTTCTACTTTGATATTATGCTTTGCACACTCCCTTACTAACAAAAAGGCGGGATCAGATATTCCGGGAGTACCTGCATCGGTTATTAATGCAAAGGTTTTTCCTGCCAATAACTGGTCTGCTATATGAGAAGCAATCTTATGTTCGTTGTGCTGGTGATAAGGAGAGATTGGTTTAGAAATATTATAGTGCTGTAAGAGTTTAGAAGATGTGCGCGTGTCTTCTGCAAGGATAACATCAACACTTTTTAGTACCTCTAAAGAACGAAGCGTTATATCTTTCAGATTGCCTAAGGGCGTTGGAACGATGTAAAGCATTTGGGTAACGTGCTAATATAGAAGTTTAGTAACTGAATAAAAAGATACGGGTAAGCTGAAAAAAGAATCAAAAAGTAAAAGTGAGTGACACAACAATTTTGAGAAATGATTTTATGCTGGTACCACAATTAATTACATCATGAGCACCGGCATAACTCATCTACAAGTTTGACTTTACTGAGTTCTTTCGAATTATTCAATTAATCATTTCAATCTCGTAAAACTCCATTACAGGATTGGCAAGTAGTTTTTTACTGGCTTCTTCGGCAACCTGTTTTGCAGCGTCTTCACTTTCAGCATCAATTTGTAAGGTAATATGTTTGCCAATTCTCACTTCTTCTACTCCCTTCAAACCAAGATTTAGCAAACCTCCCAGTACCGCTTTTCCCTGTGGATCGAGTAAGTCTTTAAGCGGCATCACTTTTATTTGGACATTATATATCATGAAAACTATTTTTGAATGTGCAAAGGTAAGGTGAATGAAGAAATGGCGAAAGTGAATAGTGAAATGTAAAAATTTACGAGGCGATGTCAGTACTTAAATGCCCGCCTGTTGTTGTCTTATCTCCTTTTGCATACTCGGGCATTGCAAGCGACAGGGCAACATAAGCAACAAAAACAACGGGTACAGCAAGCCAATGAAAAATAATTCCGGCAATGACAGCAACTGCTAACAAAATGAACTTAGGAAGATCATTTTTGAAACTCAACCCTTTAAACTTAAGAGCCATCATAGGAAGCGTACAGACCATTAAATAAGCTGTCACAGCAATGAGGGCGTACCAGAACCATGGACTAAGTAAGAGACGAACGGCCAGGGCACTGTCGGAATACCAATAAATTAAAGGGAAGGAAGCGATTAATAACCCGGCGGCAGGAATAGGAACCCCTTTAAATCCGTAGGATTGCTCCTTGTCGAGATTGAACCTTCCAAGACGGAATGCACCAGCACACGGAACAATAAAGGCAGGCAACAACCAAAAAGCCGAAACATCCATTCCATCTTGCTGCTGTGCGTAAGCCAGTCGGAGAAACTGGTATATAATCATTCCAGGAGCTACACCGAAGCTAACAACGTCGGCCAGGCTATCCAGCTGCTTTCCCATCTCGGAACTAAAGTTTAGCATTCTTGCCACCAGTCCGTCGAGAAAATCTATAATAGCTGCGATACCTATAAAGGCAGATGCCCAATAAATTTTTTCGGGTGCGTTTACCAAGGCGTAAGGATGTAGTAGTTGCGAGTCCTGATCGACGACCAGGTATAAAAAATTATTCTGCAAAATAAATACAATAGCCAGGCAGCCGAAGAACAGATTGAGCAGTGTAAATATGTTTGGTATTTGTTTCATGAAACCTCTCTCGCTTTTGGCCTAAATTTTATTGATGATTCTGATTATTGAAGGGGCAAGTTTTTACTTTGCTGTTGGCTTTACCTGCATCAGGTATTCTATCTCCTCCACCGTAATTGGAATATTTTTCATTAAATCTATATTTCCATTTTCTGTTATCCAAAGATTGTTTTCTATCCGAATGCCCATTTGTTCTTCTTCTATGTAGATGCCCGGTTCTACGGTGAACACCATACCTGCTTGTATTGGTTCAACTCTCGTACCTAAATCGTGTACGTCCACTCCCAGATGATGCGAAATACCGTGATACAAATATTTTCGATAAGCCCTGTTTTCTTTGTCTTCATTCTTTACGTCTTCCTGGTTCAACAAACCAATTTTGATAAATTGTTGTGTTGCTTCATCGCCCACTTTTTCTGTGTAGTCAACAATGGAAATACCTGGTTTCAATAATCCCCTGGCGTAATCGTGCAGATGCAAGCAAGCGTTATATACTTCTTTCTGCCTTGCGGTAAATTTACCATTAACAGGTACCGTACGGGTTAGGTCGGCATTATAACCACCATAATTAGCACCAAAATCCATCAGCACCAGTTCACCGTCTTTGCACTCCTGGTTATTAAAAACGTAATGTAAAGTTCTGGCTCTGTCTCCGCTGGCGATAATGCTGTTATAGGCAACTCCTCTGCAACGCTTTCTTAAAAACTCATGTACAATAGCCGCTTCAATTTCGTACTCCATTACGCCGGGGCGAATAAAGTCCAGCAATCTTCTAAAAGCACTTTCGGTAACACTGATTGCTTCTTTCATTACCTCTATCTCTTCGGCAGTTTTAACCGCACGAATACCTTTTAAAATTTTTGCCGACCGTTCGTATTTGTGTAGCGGATATCGCCGCATAAATTCGCTGGCATAACGATAGTCTCTTGTCTCCAAGAAATTGCCCTTGCGATCGTTTTCATTTGTATTTAAATACACGTATTCTGCAAGGTGTACCCATGTTTGCAACAGTGCATCTATTGCATTTAACCATACAATTTTTTTTATACCCGAAATATCTGTTGCTTCATTTGCCCTCAATCGTTTTCCGTCCCATTTTTCTTTCATTTCATCAGGACGTAATAAGACAAGCACTTCTCTATACTGTTCGTCAGGACTATCGGGGAAAAGTATCAGCATTGTCTCTTCCTGCTCTATTCCCGTCATCCAGTACAAATCGCTGTTTTGAACGTATGTATAAATGGCATCGCCGTTCAAAGGCACTTCATCATTACTATTAAAAATAGCAATGCTTCCGGGTTTCATTTCCTTTACAAATCTTTCTCTGTTGTTAATGAAAATTTTTGGATTTAAAGGAAGATGCTTCATGTTACTTACTTGAGATACTGCAAGATACAAGTTTGATGCATTAAAAAAACCGTCCTTTACAGCGACGGTTTAGTTTGTAATTTTTGATGAACTTTATTCAATTACCTCTATGTTTTTCTTGTATTTCTTTTTATCGAATACAAAAGTATTATCAGGAATATTTACTGCCGTATTAATATTGGTCAGGTTAAAGTCGATCGTATTATTGTTTTTGTCCTGAACGCGGGCCTTAGTAATCATCAGCTTTGACTTATCTACAAAAACGTTTAACTGTTTATAATTTTTACGCTTATCAACCGGAATTAATTGAATTTGGTTGTAATTGCCAGCCGAAGAAACAAGTTTGTAAGTAAAATCATTATCGTAGAAATTAGTAAGTAAGGCTTGCGGAGTAAGTGCATTGTCGGCCTCATCAACAGGCGTTACCGTAACTTCATTATTCCCATTATAGTTCCATGTTTTGTTACCATCGCTGAAAATCTCGGTAGCACCTTGTTTGATGTAGTACTTGTTTCCCTTAATGTAAATTTTACCTGCGGCATTGTTATTTACCCTGCCAGTACCGCCTTTTGAAACCAGATTAAAGTTTGCGTTAATACCTTTAAGAGTTTTCAATTTGGCACTTACGGCGTCTAGAACCTTCTTGGCCTTCGGGTCATTTTGAGCAGTCGCAGAACCTGCAATAAGACTTAAGGCAATTATTATATAATATATCTTCTTCATAGATTTTTATTTTAAAATGCAATATTATTAGTTTGAGACATAGGAGGTATTTAATTGTTTAAACCTCTTTTGTTAAAACGTGCTGAACGGGAGCATGCAAGAATAAGATGATTGAAGCTGGAAAATTGTTGAAATAAAAAAGTACGATGCAATATGGTTTGCTGATGAAGTGATTGCGACGCAACAATGAGGCATTGAAAAACAAAAGCCGGTAATTAAAAACTACCGGCTTTATTTTAGAAAATGGAATGAATGATTACTTAAACCAATAGGCTAACTTAAAAACCCTTCCAGGATTTCCTCCAGTTCCATTTCATTTTTTACCTGCACTTCACGGGCCTTGCTTCCCTGGTTTGGACCAACAATGCCAGCCGCTTCCAACTGGTCCATTAAGCGCCCGGCGCGATTGTAACCCAGTTTCATCCGGCGTTGAATAAGAGATGTACTTCCAATCTGGCTACTTACTATAAGACGGGCAGCATCTTCAAATAATGGATCGCGGCTGCCGCTGTCGAAGTCTTTACTCTCAAGCTCTTTTTCATCAACATACTCGGGCAATAAAAAGGCCTGCGGATAGCCCCGTTGATCACCGATATAGTCTGTAATACTGTCAACTTCAGGGGTATCAACAAAAGCACATTGCAAACGGGTTATCTCCCCGTTAAAGCTGATTAGCATATCACCTTTACCAATTAACTGCTCGGCACCACCGGCATCTAAAATTGTCCGACTATCAATTTTGCTGGAAACTTTGAAGGCAATTCGGGCAGGGAAGTTTGCCTTAATAGTACCTGTTATAATATTTACCGACGGACGTTGTGTAGCAATGATGAGGTGAATACCAACAGCACGAGCCAACTGAGCAAGCCGGGCAATAGGCATCTCAACTTCTTTACCGGCTGTCATTATTAAATCAGCAAATTCGTCCACGACAAGGACAATAAATGGTAAGAACTGATGCCCTTTTTCCGGATTTAATCGACGGGCGACAAACTTATCATTGTACTCTTTTATGTTACGGCAACCGGCTTCCTTTAACAGGTCGTAGCGATTATCCATTTCGATACAAAGCGCGTTTAAAGTATGTACTACTTTTTTGGTATCGGTGATAATGCTGTCTTCTTCGCCCGGCAACCTTGCCAAAAAGTGTTTTTCGATCGATTTGTAAATGCTCAACTCAACCTTCTTGGGATCCACCAAAACAAACTTCAACTGGGACGGATGTTTTTTATACAACAGCGAAACCAATATAGCGTTCAAACCAACAGACTTACCCTGTCCTGTAGCACCTGCCATTAATAAGTGAGGCATGGTAGCAAGGTCTACGATGAAGTTTTCATTATCGATTTTCTTACCAATTGCAATTGGCAATGAATAGTTGTTATGCTGAAACTTTTCGGACGATAGTAAAGTTTTCATGCTTACAACCCGCTTTGTCACATTCGGCACTTCAATACCGATGGTACCTTTGCCGGGAATAGGGGCGATGATGCGGATACCCAAAGCTGCAAGGCTCAAAGCAATATCATCTTCCAGGTTTTTGATACGACTGATACGAACACCTGGCGCAGGAACGATTTCATACAGCGTAACCGTGGGGCCAACCGTAGCAGCAATACGCTGAATAGCGATATCGTAGTTCTTTAAGGTGGCGATGATTTGGTTTTTGTTGTTTTCGAGCTCAATCGGATCATGCACAATCTTCTCACTGCCATGGGTCTCCAATAACTCAAGGGGCGGGTACTTATAGTCCCGCAAGTCAAGCATGGGATCGTAAGGAGACAACTTAAGGTCTCTCTTCACAGGCTGAACTTCTTCGACTATGTCATCTTCAAAAACAGGAACAGATTTTATCTCCATTTCCATGTCAAACTCATCAGGTTCTAAAGTTTTGAACGGGTGCTTTTTAACAACCTCATCCACCGGTATTTCTATTATAGGTTCAACTTCTTCATCTGGTTGAACTTCTTTTATTTCTAACTTAAACAAGTCGTTCACTTCAGCAAATTTCGCCTCCGGTTCTTTTTCCGATTCCTCCTCTTCCAACTCGTCCTCTTCCTTTTCAACCAGCCTCAGGTCATGGAGCGGATATTCAGACATAATATCTTCTTCCGGCATTAACACGACAACTCCCTTGCCTTCCTTTTTAAGTTTATTACTTGTGACAGCTACCTCTTTTTCAATGTATAGCCTTGCTTCATTATTATTGTCATCACCCTTATATTGTTTTAATATAAAAGACTCATCATTTGCAACCTCCGGTGTCCCAGGCTCAGACACAGCACTTACGCCTGCACCACCAGCAAACATGGGCAACTTTTTCTCAGGCCATTTAAACGTTGGATTAAAGCGCCAGACAAAATAACTAAAGCCGGCAACAAGCAGCAACAGACCTGTACCTACTACTCCAATCCATTTAATGAGCCAATCGGTGATCAACTCTCCATACGCACCGCCATAGCTGAACTGACTGCTTCTAAAAAGAAAGGCAAGAGTAACACTTATGATTATTAAACCCGTAAAAACGTACCTCACATTCCGCTTAAGTGAAAACACTTTGCGGCCAAATAGAAGATTAATTCCGAGAACAAAAAAGAAGCTGCAAAAAAGAAACGATGCAACGCCAAAACCTTTATAAATAAAAGAATGGGCTACGTAAGCCCCCAGCACTCCAAGCAAATTATTTACATGTACATCCTCTGCACTAAAAATTTTAACTCCGCCAAATTTAAAAATAAGGGACTGGTCATCCTGCCACGTGAAGGCATAAGATGCTAAGGCCACAAATAAAAATAGCGCAACCAAAAGACTAATTGTACCTGCAATTTTGTACGTACGTTCATCTTTCACAATTTCTTTTACCGTCACATCTTCCTGCTTGTCGGGCGACAATATAGCAGGGTTAGGAGGTGGCGGACTCTTCTTCTTTATACGATTAGCCATGTGTTTACTATACTTAGTAAATATAAACGAAATTAGAGGTTTTGGTAGTGTTCAAAGCCGTTGCAGCACCTGTAACAACACTCTCGCCTCGCATTGTGAATAAAAAACAAAAAGGGCAAATGTTACTCACACCATGCCCTCATTGAAACACCAATTACTTTAACTTATTGCTCTCTTAAAACGCCGCTTTGTATCACCAACTGGTATGTGCTTTGAAAGATTAAGCAAAACAATAATAAAAGATGAAGTACAATAAATATCTAAATAAATTTTTTCTACTATTCGTCGCTTCCCTTTTGTGTGTTCATCTGACACATGCCCAGAAATCTAAACAAGACAGAAAGGAAGAGAAGATGGCAATAATAGAAAGCCTGGTACAATCAAAGAATTTTGTGTTTGTTGCGCAGAACGCTTTGCCATCCACTGGACGTAATATTAACCTTACTACCACCTATGCAGTACGGCTGTCGAGCGATACAGTTGTTTCTGACCTGCCTTATTTTGGTCGCGCTTTTGTTGCTCCAATGAACCCCTCTGAAGGAGGCATTCACTTTACATCAACTAAATTTACCTATACCACTAAGGAAAAGAAAAAAGGCGGATGGGAAATAACCATATTGCCAACGGATACCAGAGACGTCAGGCAAATGTTTTTGACAGTATCACAGCAAGGATACGCAACTCTACAAGTATTAAGTAATAACAGGCAGAGCATTAGTTTTAACGGGTACATAACTTCCAGAAGCAAGGCCAGATAGCTTAATGCGATCGGTGCTTGCTTTACATACATTTTAGTTGACCGGCATTTGTTCTTTATAGTTCTTTTGTTGCGACGCTCCGTTCTGCCGCAAAATTTCAATGGGACTTTCATGGGGCTATCCAGTTCAACCGGGATAATAAAGTCAAAACGAAGCGTCGCAACAAAAGCCTCATCTATCAACTGCTGCCGATAACAAAAGCATTAAAATAACTTCGTTTGCATATCTCCTTCCCCGGCCTTAGTATCCCATTCCATTTCTACATCTTTTGAAAAATTAACAAGTTTATTGCCAATGGCCTTCCAACCCATTACCTCTAAAAATCCGGCAATTTGTATTTTCTGAGTCGAAGCTTGCGGACCTACCCCATTGTGCAGCAACAATACTGGTTCTTCATCTGAGGTAACAGCTTCAAGCCGATTTCCTTTACCTTCTTTAATAAACAAAAATTTCGATCGCAACGAGGTGGTTTCAATTTTAAACCTCTTGATGTTGTATTGACCTTTTTCAGCATCCAGGTAAACCGCAGTTATTGCCTTTTCGGGATTGAATTTCTCAATCAGTAAAATTTTCTCTGGCTCGAACCTTTGAGTAAGTTCTGTATCCGTAATCTCGTAATTTCCATCATCATATATTACTAATAACTTCTCTTCCTCAAATGTTCCCAGGTATTCACCCTTCTCTTCATTATTCAAACGGCCAAACTTACTGTCAAACCAAAGCTTTCTCCCTGTCAAAGTACTTCTTCCAGCTTCCTTAAACTTAACCGTTTTTATGGGATGTTTGGTAACCTGGTTGCCCATGCTGCTGCGGCCTTTAATATCAAGTTCCTCGAAAGAAAAATCGAACTCTTTTTTCTTTGCAGCACTATTTGGACTTAAAATAATTTTTACTGTTTCGGCCTCACCATTATGGTTAGCAGTAAAATAATGGACCCTGCTTTTTTCAGCGCCTTTTGTTAAGTCATATTCTTTATCGCGGGTAATACCGGTTACATTGAAACGCTTGGCGAAACTTACCCCGCTTCCTGCATCAAAATAAATAACGTTGTAGGTAGTACGCTCGTCATTTTTTTGAAATACTGCCGCATGAATAATGTCTTTACCAATAAACACCTTGTCCGAAACCCTTACCACCTTCATTTTACCAGCTTTGGTAAAAACAATGATGTCGTCTAACTCGCTACACTCTGCTATCAACTCATCTTTCTTTAGTCCCAGGCCTACAAATCCTTCAGCCCTGTTCATGTACACTTTTGTGTTTGCGATAGCTACAGAACGTGCCGTAATCACATCAAACTGTTTAATCTCCGTTTTTCGTTCCCTGCCTTTTCCATATTTCTTTAATAACCCTTCGTAGTAAGAGACGGCATAATCAGTAAGATGCTCCAGGTTGTATTGCACCTGCTCAATCTCACCCTCTATACCTTTTATCTGTGCGTTCAGTTCATCTATATCTAACCTGTAAATGCGGCGTACCGGTTTTTCTGTCAATTTCAGTACATCTTCACGTGTTACATTTCTTCGCAGTTTTATAGCATAAGGAACAAATGCTTTTTCAATTGCAGTTAATACTTTCTCCCACGTCTCATGCTTTTTTTCTAATTCCTTATAAATTTTTTCTTCGAAGAATATTTTTTCAAGTGAAGTATAATGCCATTTCTCCTGCAACTCACCCAGCTTTATCTGAAGCTCTTTTTGAAGCAAGATTTTTGTATTGTCGGCCGAAATTTTCAGCAGATCCTGAACATTTAAAAACTGTGGCTTCTGCTTAACTATTACACATGCGTTAGGGGAAATACTCACTTCACAATCGGTAAAAGCATACAATGCATCAATCGTAATATCGGGTGAAATACCGGCAGCAAGGTCAATAATAATTTCTACAGCTGCTGCAGTAGCATCTGTCACTTTTCTAATCTTGATTTTACCTGCTTCATTAGCTTTTACAATACTATCGCACAAAGTAGAAACAGTAACTCCATAAGGGACATCACGAATAATCAGTGTTTTTTTATCCAGTTCGTCAATTTTGGCCCTAACCCTTACTTTTCCTCCACGCTTACCTTCATTATAGTTAAACACATCTATCATCCCTCCTGTTTGAAAATCAGGATAGATGGTAAAGGTTTTTCCCCTTAAATATTTTATTGATGCATCAATCAGCTCGCAAAAATTATGAGGCAAAATTTTAGTAGATAGGCCCACTGCAATACCATCTGCGCCTTGTGCCAGCAACATAGGAAACTTCATTGGTAACGTTACCGGCTCATTTTTTCTTCCATCGTAGCTTAGCTGCCATTCGGTGGTTTTATTGTTGAAAGCCACATCTAAAGCAAATTTGCTGAGCCTTGCTTCTATATATCGCGGCGCTGCCGCCGAGTCTCCGGTTCTAACATCACCCCAGTTACCCTGTGTTTCTATCAACAATTCCTTTTGCCCCATGTTTACAAGTGCATCACCTATAGATGCATCACCATGAGGATGATACTGCATGCTCTGTCCAATAATGTTAGCTACTTTATTAAATCGCCCATCATCCATTTCCTTCATTGCATGTAGAATGCGTCGTTGTACCGGCTTAAAACCATCTTCAATAGCCGGCACAGCTCTCTCAAGAATTACATAAGATGCGTAGTCGAGGAACCAGTTTTTATACTGTCCCGTTACACCACTTTCGTTGTTAGTTAATTCGTTTGCTGTTTCTGTAGTCATTTATATTTATAGTCGAATTATTTATTCTGAAGCCAACAGTTGTATTTTATTCAGCCCTGGTTGTGTCACTCACTTGTACTTTCTATGTTTATGGAACAGTTCCGGTAAATAACTACTCAAATCTTTCAATTCTCCCATGTAGTTGAACTACCCATCTAAACCCGACGATATAGATTCAGGAAGGTTAATATAACGAGGAACTTCAGTAGTTATAACATCCCAAACAATATCATGGCTAATTCCAAAAATAGTGATGGATCAAACGATTTCTAAAATCGGTCAACGTTCTCCATTCAATCGGCTTACATGATAGCTTAAAATCTTCGCTACTGTAATCAGACGCTTCACCACATACTTAAAAATTTCCAACCCAACTATCACTACCAAAAAGTGCCAAACTCTTTATGCCATAGCTTGTGTGAATGCGGTTTTATCTCCTTCAAAAGATTTACAACTTCTTGTTTTTTCTTTTTAAAAATACAGTCTGTCGGTTTAGTTGCCGCTAACTAAAGTTGTTCTACTTCATACAATTCCAACGGCTGGCTATTAGGATCGTAGAAAAAGGTAAACTTTTTACCGGTTATTTCATCAATTCTCACATCCTGCACTTCTACATTTTTGCTTCGCAAAAATACTATCCATTGCGCTACATCGTCTACCGCAAAAGCCAGGTGTCTCAATCCCTTTGATTCAGGAAAGCTGTTTCTTTCTTTGTAGTCAGGAAACGAAAAAAGTTCTATGCAATAAATGCTATTAATGGCAAGGTCAAGTTTGTAGCTGTCGCGTTCCTCGCGATACGTTTCATTGAGAACATTGAAACCAAGAATTTCAGTGTAAAACTTTTTGCTTTCTTCGTAACGGTCGGTTAGAATAGCTATATGATGGATGCCCGTAATCTGCATTATTTCACTTTTTTTCCCGGAATATCTTGTCCATTCTGATGCAGTATTAAACTTTCTACTTCTCCTTTTCCATTTTTCACAAACTCAACCCGTGCGTCTACCACTTTATAAAAAAATTCATTTTCCGTTTTAGCAAATAAATCAAACTGTGATTGTCCTGTTGCCTGGGCTTTCAATCTACCGCCTACCTGTACAATAGTTATCTTAAAAGTCGGTGCTAGTTCGTATTCTCCAACAAACTTGTTTAAAGTAAGGGTATCTACCATCACCTCTTTTGGTTCCTCCGCAAGTTTATAGGGCTGATTGTATAAAACAGCTAAAAGGTCGCGCTCGGTGGTGGATAAGTGGTATGGCTTATTAGAAAGTATTACTACGCTTACTTTGTCTTCGGGCACGTAAGCGAGATCAGAAACAAATCCATAAATACCGCCGCCATGGCTAATCAGTCTTTTTCCGTAAAGGCTGTCCGCCATGAACCCAAAACCATATTTCTGTTTATAAGGCTTATAAGCTTTTTCCAAGTTCACAAGGGGAAGTAGTTTACCTGAGTTTAATGCTATATTCCAATTATACAAATCGCGCACGGTTGAGTAAATAGCGCCGGCAGAAAAAGCTACTGTGGAATCTACAATAGGCGCCGGAGTTTTTACTTGTTCACTTAACGCCAGATAGCCGACGGATTTAACAGGTGAGGCCAGATGTGTGAAGTCAAAACCAGAGTGTGACATTCCAGCAGGTTCAAATAAATATTTTCTAACAACACTTTCGTATGGTTGACCAGTTACTTTTTCTATCAGGTATCCCAAAATGAGATAGCCGGAATTGCTATAATTAAATTTCGACCCTGGTTCAAAACTTAGCGGTTTGTCTTTAATCATACTCCAAAAAGAAGTCTGCCCTAAACTTTCCGTTGCATGATTTTGCATAAAATCGACGTTCTGGGTATAATTATAAATGCCGGAAACATGGTTCAATAAGTTTTCGATTGTTATTCTATTCGCATACTGGTATTGAGGAAAGAACTTGCTTAATGTATCCTTTAAAGAAAGTTTTCCCTCCAACTCGAGCTGCTGAATAATGGTAGCAGTAAATTGTTTTGTAACGGAGCCAATCTGAAAGACAGAATTTTCATCATGAGTAATTCCAGCCTGGGCGTTTCTGAGACCATATCCTTTTTCAAGTAATATATTACCATCTTTTGCTACTAAAACAGCTCCGTTAAACCCAGCATATTTTGTTAGTGCCTGCATGTATGAGTCAAGCTTTTCTTGTATAGCCTGACCGAAAGCATTGTTCAAAAAGAAGACTGTGATAACAATTAAGAATACCTTTTTCATAATCCCTATGTTTAGTTTCAATCCCTGTTATAAAATTGCTACCTCTTTTGATTCCGGTACCTGACTAACATCCACTCCAGGCATCCTCACTTCAAACTCTTTCATATTTTGCATATTCCCCTGCATTTCAATTTTGCCATCCTCTACTAGTTGCTTCAGCCGCCACAACAAATAAACATCTCCTGTGGTCTCTTTTACTTTGGTGTAGTATTGTTGAAAGAGCTTGGACACCTTTGTCCAATTTTTCGTAATAAAAGTCATTAGCACATTGTCGTAGTAGTCATATTCTTTTTGAACCAGCTTCTTTCCACCTTCCAATAGCCTGACACCTTTATTTTCCCTGCCTAGTTTTGCCCATTCGTCCGGGTCAATTTCAAACTCACTTAAGGTAATTGGTCTCGCTAGTTTTTTAGCTTTTACAAACTCCTTTGGCTGAATTTGAAACAGACTGGTTGGATAAAAAATATTCCCTTTCTCATTAATGAAAGGAAGGTTGTTAAGATATAAAATAAATACCCTTCCCTGGTAATCTTTTAACTGGCTCATTAACCAATAATAGCCACAAACGTCGTGTTTGTTTTGTGCAGCCCAAATCCAAACAACCTCTTGGGGGTTTTCTTTTAGTTTAGATTTCAGTTCGGCTACTTCTTTCTCATCATCCACATGACCATCCTCAACCTCGGCGTGGTAATGTCCGTCTTTCAAAATTTCCCTCCACCACTGACGGCGGTTTTCAGCTCCTTCCTTACTAAAAATATCGGTTATCGGCCCTACCGCAAATTCGTCTTGTATAGATATGATTTCTCCAAATAGGGAGGCATCTAATTCAAAGCTTTTTCTTAATGCTTCAATATTTGCCTCCTCAAAAACAATGTGTATCATACGACAACGGTATAGGTGTTATTTAAAACTTTCAATAAAAATTATTCAAAATTTAGCCGGGCTTTTTTGTTCAGCATCGAATAAAAAGTAAAAGTGTGCGACGCAAGTAAAGTAAATTATTAGTACAAATGCACGCTCATAATTATTCTCTCAATAATCTAATTCTTTCTATGGCGCGTCGTAAGATTAAATCAGGGTCATGAGAGGCAAGCTTCCTGATGTTATGAAATTTACAGGTTGCCAAAATGATAGCATTTGTTTGCAAGGAGATTCTATTTCGATATAAAAAAAGGAACTTGTTGCTTCCTTAAACTCAATTTATCCAAATCTCTCAATTATCTTCTCTACTTTCTACGCTGCTACTTCCTCTGATATATGCTCTGCTACCGCTTCAACTTTCGCCTCTTCAATATCCTGCTCTATATCTTCGGTCAAGTCTAATTCAATCTTAAGGTTGCCAATTATAAATTCCTGCCGCTGCATTGTGTTCTTGCCCATATAATACTCCAGCAATTGTTGAATGTGGGTTTCAGGTAATAACATAACAGGTTGCAGCTTTATATCGTCCCCTATAAATCGTGCAAACTCTTCGGGGCTTATCTCACCTAAACCTTTAAATCTTGTTATCTCAGGCTTTTCACCCAATTTTTTTATTGCCTGCTGCTTTTCTGTTTCGTTGTAGCAGTAAATCGTTTGCTTCTTGTTTCGAACCCGAAACAGGGGTGTTTCTAAAATATGGAGGTGTCCATTTTTTACAAGGTCAGGAAAGAACTGCAAAAAGAATGTAAGCATCAACAGGCGTATGTGCATGCCGTCGACGTCTGCATCAGTAGCCAGTACGATATTGTTATACCTCAATCCTTCAAGCCCGTCTTCAATGTTTAGCGCATGTTGCAACAAGTTGAATTCTTCATTTTCATACACCACTTTTTTCGTAAGACCGTAACAGTTCAGGGGCTTGCCGCGTAAACTAAAGACAGCCTGGGTATCTACCCTCCTGCTTTTTGTAATAGAGCCACTTGCGCTATCTCCCTCAGTAATAAATACGGTTGTTTGATTGCGCTTTTCTATGATCTCATCTTTATTTCTGCCCTCAGCTTCATCGTTGTAATGAAACTTGCAATCGCGCAATTTCTTATTGTGCAGGTTAGCCTTCTTAGCGCGCTCATTGGCCAGTTTCTTTATGCCTGCCAGTTCTTTACGTTCCCTTTCATTTTGCTCTATGCGCTTCCTTAAAGCATCGGCAGTCTGATTATTCTTATGCAGGTAGTTATCCAACTCTTTACCAAGAAAATCGATCATGAAATTCCTCATTGTTGGTCCGCCCTCATACACCGTTAGCGATCCGAGCTTGGTCTTAGTCTGGCTCTCAAAAACCGGCTCCTGCACACGAATGGAAATAGCGGCGCAAATGCTTCCCCGTATGTCCGCAGCTTCATAATCTTTCTTATAAAAATCACGAATAACCTTTACAAACGCCTCTCTAAATGCCTGCTGATGCGTTCCGCCCTGCGTGGTATATTGCCCGTTAACAAACGAATACAAGTCTTCTCCATAATCATTGTTATGTGTTATTGCTATTTCAACATCTTCGCCCTTTAAATGCATAATCGGGTAACGGATTTCATCTGCGTTGGTACGGCGCTGCAGCAAATCGAGTAAACCATTTTTACTCACATACTTTTTACCGTTATAGTTAATTACAAGCCCTGCATTCAGGTAGCAATAGTTCCATAACTGGTTTTCGATATAATCATTTATGTAGTGATAGTTTTTAAAAATCGTCTCGTCGGGAGTAAATGTTACCAGCGTTCCGTTAGGCTCCGTTGTTTCTTTTTCCTTTGATTCTTTTAGCAAAACTCCATTCTGAAATTCAGCAGTTTTCTGTCGTCCTTCACGAAAAGCCGTTACTTTAAAATAAGCACTCAATGCATTTACGGCCTTTGTACCAACCCCGTTTAAGCCCACACTTTTCTGAAAAGCCTTACTATCGTATTTAGCGCCCGTATTAATTTTACTAACTACATCTACCACCTTACCTAAAGGAATTCCACGACCAAAGTCTCGTACGGTCACTGATTTTTCAGCAATTGCCAACTCCACATTTTTACCGTAGCCCATTGTATGTTCATCAATACAATTATCTATTACCTCCTTTATCATTACATAAATGCCGTCGTCGGGGCTACTACCGTCGCCCAATTTACCAATGTACATTCCGGGGCGCAGGCGAATATGTTCGCGCCAATCCAGGCTCCGTATGCTGTCTTCATTATAATCTCCCTGTTGTGTTTTGTCTGCCATTTTCTTTTGAAGTCAATATTTTAAAAATCCAACTATTTATACTCCCGCGAATTAAAAAAGTGCGTTTTGGTAGCCGCCATTATTTCTTTAATCAACATCGTTGTGTCACTCACTTGTACTTTTTGTTTTTATCCCGGCTCCCACTGGCACGGTTATATCCTAACCGCTCTTGTTACTACTTCCAAAACAGCTCCTCAATTTTATATTTCGCACCTGAACAACGTGCAAATATAAATTTTAACGAAGGGCGTAAAATTTTTGTTTCCTAACAATTGACAATTTCTTCTGCAAAAATATAGAGAGTTATATTGCAAAGAGCAAAGGGAGTCATCTACCGTTTATTACTATCGCATGTGGTTTATCTTTTCTGTTAGCCAAAATTTCATCGGTTTTAAATTTAATATCATATTAATTTAAATAAACAGATATTTACGTAAGTGCTAATTGTTCCGTTAAAAACACAACCTAAACTACACCTAACAAGATTATGAAAACGAATACGATATTCGATTACACTGTCTTTAAATCCCACGTTTTATCCCTCATTCCTCCACAACCTATACAATATGCAGTCTCAAAAGAGCAACAGCTAAAAGAAATTGCTTCTTTAAAAGAAACAATAGGTAGTCGACGATTCTTTTTTGTAACAAATCTTGAAAACTATGAAATAGAGCAACCGCATGGAATTGAAAGATGGCTTAGCTATAGCGAAAGAGATTTCTCAATGAGAAAATATCTTGATATTCTTCACCCCGGCAGAAAGAAAGCAGTTTTAATGATTGCATTACACCTATACAATAACCTTTGTATTGGCAAGTATGCTCTCAATTTTATGGTGCAGCGCTACAGCAGTTTAATAGCCTTAAAGCATTATAAAGGACATTACGTTTTAGCAAATAAAATTTCCTCTATTTTTCAGCACGATTTAAATAACCGGCTTACTGCCTGCCTACATGAATTTACTATTATTAATGACGAATATAATGGTGAGCCTCTTGGACCAAAATTTTTCACTTCAACTGGCGAGGACGATGAGAGAGGTGCAGAAATCTTACAGACGGCGGTAGAGCACTTTTTAAAAATGAAAGTCTTTTCGCCTAAAGAGTTACAGGTAGCACGAAAAATTGCTTACGAACCGGGCATTAAGCAAAAGCGATTAGCAGACTTACTTGAAATACCAGTAGACGATCTTCACCAGTACTATAATCGTTTTTTGAAAAAAGCCAGGGAATTTTTCCATCACGAATTCGCAAATACTGTTGATGCTGCCTTGTATCTAAAAAAAGAAGGATTACTATAGCTTTTTTACGCTTGTCACCCGCGGGTGACAAGTTGTTCTTTTGATAATGCCGAATTTCATCATCAAATCAGGAAGAGCAGTATTTGAAACGATAAAAATGAAATTTATTAAATAAGCTATTAAACTTTGGGGGGTATTTTATGGGGTCTGTCAGTAAAATGACGGGCCTCTTTTTATTTTATCGAATTCGCCCCTGTAAATCTAAATATTCAAAACTATCATCGTGGTAAAATATCTTGTCTTAATAAAGGATTGTAAGAAAACATCGACCAAACTAACTTTACATAAATTGCTTCTATGCGAATCGGCACTATTCTTTGCTTTTTATCCATTTTTCTTAATACTACACTAAATGCTCAGAAAAAGTTAGAAGTACGGTTATTATCCAGCGGCACTAATACAAGTTTACGTGGTATGAGTATTCCGTCGGAACAGGTGATTTGGGTTAGTGGCAGTAACGGCACAATTGGAAAGTCTGTTGACGGTGGAACTAGCTGGAAATGGATTATTGTGCCCGGATTTGAAAAAAAGGACTTTAGAGACATCGAAGCTTTTGACAGCAGTACTGCCATCGCAATGGCAGTAGATAACCCGGCTTATATGGTGAAAACAATTGATGGAGGCGTTACCTGGAAAAAGGTATTTGAACGGGCTATGGAAGGCATGTTTCTGGATGCCATGGACTTTAGAAATGAAAAGGAAGGAATCTGCATAGGTGATCCGGTGGATGTTAATGGGATGAACCGGAGACTTTTTTATATCATAAGAACTTTTGACGGAGGCGAAACCTGGAAAGAAGCACCCATGTACCACATGCCTGCTGCGCAAATTGGAGAAGCTATCTTCTCTGCAAGTGGCACTAATATATCCTTTTTAACCAACCCTGATTTTGAGTATGCTTTTGTTACCGGCGGTACAGCATCGAACTTATATATGGTAGGGCGGCAGGGCAAAAAAAGTAAAGTTGTAGCTACGCCGCTGCTGCAAGGAAAGGAAACTACAGGTACATTTTCAATGGCTACCGATAAACAAAAAACCATCTATTGTATTGGCGGAGACTACAAAGTACCGGGTGGCTACTTTGACAACTACTCTTACACGACCGATGCAGGAAACAAATGGGTATCTCCTTCGATTAGCCCTCCTTTTGGTTATAGGAGCTGCATTCGCATTATAAAAGATAAAACACTTGTTGCGTGTGGACCAACAGGAGTGGACTTTGCAGCAAACGGGCAAAAAGAATGGAGGAAAGCCAGCCTTGAAAGTTTTAATGTTTGTATGGTTAGCAAAGGAAAACAAGTTTTTCTTGCAGGTGAAAAAGGTAAGATTGGAAGGTTAAGCTATCAATAACCATTTCTTTATTTTGCCTTGGCGCAGGGGTAGTGAAGCCGTACTAGTAATCCTTAAAAAACGTTCTCCGTTCCTTTTTCTTTAGTTTGGACAAAGTAGTGTGTGTAGCTGTTGCTAATAAAGCGCCAAACGTACAAGAGTGCGACGCAAGAGAAGCAGACTAGTGTCTCACTGCTGGCTACCAAAACCTTTTACATTATCGCAACAACATATTTCGGTACGGTTTTTTGTATTTTCAGGGCTTAAATTAACCTGATGGGAAAACGTTTTATTGTTACTTGCTTGATATTGTTTTGTATAGTAAGTGCAGATGCACAAAAACAAACTCCTTCATTTATTTCTGATAGCCTGGACGCTTATATTACCGAGGGACTGAAAGACTGGAACATTCCCGGATTATCTATTGCTATTGTGAAAAATGGCAAAACTGTGGTGATGAAAGGGTTTGGCGTTCGTGATGTAGAAACCAAAGAGCCGGTGGATGAAAACACGCTGTTTATGATTGCAAGCAACAGCAAATTATTTACGGGAACGGCGATTTCGCAATTGGCATATAATAAGAAGCTTTCGATAGATGATAAGGTAAGCAAATACATAAAAGGGTACAGTTTGTATGATAAGAATGCATCGGATATGGTCACTATTCGTGATCTTCTTAGTCACCGGATTGGTACGAAAACTTTCCAGGGAGATTTTGTTTTTTGGAACAGTAACCTGGCCAGGCAGCAAATTATAAATAAGATGAAGCTGCTGAAACCGAACGGCATTTTCAGACAAAATTATGGTTACTGCAATAGCTGTTTTGTTACAGCAGGAGAAGTAATACCGGTGGTTAGCGGAAAACCGTGGGAAGTTTACATTTATGACAGTTTAATAATGCCTTTGGGTATGACAAATACTCATACTCTTGGTAACGGAATAGGCCAGCGTCCTAACTCGTCCCGACCATATACTACCAGCTTCACCGGGAAATTAACGAGGCTACCTTACGACAACGTTGATAACCTTGGACCAGCCGGAAGCATTGTAAGCAACGTAAAAGATTTAAGCCGGTGGCTTCTGATGCAACTGGATAGTGGCAGGTATGAGGGAAGAAGGATTTTGCAGTGGCATGTTTTAAGAAGTACCCGTGAAATAAATACAGTAACACGAAGTTTACCTTCGGCTGTTTATCCTATCCATTTCCAGGGCTATGGACTCGGTGTTTTTATGGCTGATTATAACGGCAAGCAAATTTACTTTCATACCGGCGGTGCCGATGGTTTTGTAACTAATACTTGTTTTGTACCTGAAGAAAACCTGGGTATTACCATTCTTACAAACAACGATAATCAAAATTTCTTTGAAGCCCTGAGGTACCAAATTTTGGATGCTTACTTAGGAGTAGCTTATGTAAACAGAAGCAAAGCTGCATTAAGCTCTTTTACAGAAGAACTGAATGATGCAGTAAAAACGACAGAGGCATTAAAGGCGAGAGTAAAGGGAAAAAGGCCTCCCTTGCAATTAAGTGCTTATGAAGGGACCTTTGAAAATGAAATATATGGACCAGTGACTATAGAAAAAGACAAACAAGAAAAAGGACTTGTTATCAATTTCAAGGGTCACAATAACCTGCGTGCGACAATGGAGTACATGGATAATGATGAATGGATGCTGACATATAACAACCTGGCATTTGGAATTTTTGGCGTCAAATTTAAGACAGCGGATAAAAAAATAGCATCGATAGAATTAAGAGTAAACGAGTTTATCGATTACGACAGTTACAACTTTATCAAGAAGTAGCTGCTGTTATAGTAGCAGAAATACATCTATTTTTGTATTCAAACAACTAATATGAAAACGTTTCTTTCTGCAGCTTTTATATCGTGCGCCACTGTTGTTTTTTCTCAAGCAGTTCCAGCTCAACAACCGGTAGAGGAGCAATATCGAACAAACCATTTGTGGTGGGTTGTTGGAGTTTTGCTAGCAATAGGTGCTGGAGTTGCGGTGTATTTTCTTATTAAGAAAGATCCGCGGCGAGATGTAGTTAGGTAACTATTTGGAGGGGCGGGCTCCAAACAACAGACTTCCTATTCTTACCATGTTGCTGCCCTCTTGTATGGCCATTTCATAATCTCCACTCATACCCATAGAGAGCGTTGACAGTTGACAGTTGACTGATGAAAGAAGCTTGTATTTATCAAAAAGCATTTTCAAATATTGCATTTCCCCCCTCACCTTTTGCAGATCGTCGCTAAAGCTTGCCATACCCATTAACCCTTCTACAAAAATGTTTGCGAACCTGGGTGGAGAATCTTTGAGAGCGTGCATAATTTCTTTCAACTCATCTTCATTTAAGCCAAACTTTGTTTCTTCCTGAGCAATATGAATTTGTAACAGACACCGTATGGTCCTACCCACCTTCTTGGCTTGTTTATCAATCTCACTTAGCAGTTTAATGCTGTCAACTCCTTGAATTAAGTGTACAAAAGGTGCTATGTATTTCACTTTATTGCTCTGTAAGTGACCAATAAAGTGCCATCGAATTTCTTCTGGTAAAAGCAGTTGTTTCTCAACCAATTCCTGCACGTAGTTTTCACCAAAATCCCGCTGACCCAAATCATACAGCTTCTTTATATCGGCAACCGATTGGATTTTGCTAACTGCTACCAGTTGAACATTTTTAGTTGCAAGTTCAGATACTATCTCCTTATACTTTGGCTCGTTGGCGGGCATTAAACTATTTATTTAAGAGGTAAAATTAAATTAAGTATCACACAATAAGTTTATTATAGAATAGCGAGAAATAAGGAAGGCTAACGACATCTTGAAATTCGAAGCATATTAGATATGCACTTTGTCATCCCGTAAATTTTGGTAAAAAAAAAGCTCCCCATTTATTGTAGGGAGCTTTCTAAAAATTATTGTTATAACCAATTATGCCCTTTTCTTCACGGGAGTAGTCGATTTTTTAGGCGCTGGCGCCGGCTGTTTTTGAGGTCCTGCCATTGCCCTTTTTATTTGCGCTGCCGTAGCCGTTGCATACTGGTTTGTTGGGTCTACAGCTAGTATACCTTCCAAATCCTTTAATGCAGCAGGATAGTCTTTTTGAACATTTGCATGCACATAAACGAGGTAACCATAGTTGGAGATAATAGTATTTTTATACTTCTCCTTATCGGTTTTTTCCATGTATTGGATATACTGCATTACTGCTGGAACGGCACTACCTTTAGTAGTATCTACGTCTGCTGCTATAGCGGCTTTTGCACGTCCGGAGTAGCCCTGAGGTTGATCAGGGAATTTCTGAATATATAAAGAACCAACACTGTCAGCAGCGGCATAATTACCTGCTTTTAGGGCTGCATCGGAAAAGAAATATAAATCTCTTGCACTCAATTCAGGTTTCGCTGCAGCAAGCTTCCGATACCAGTTTAACTGTTCAACATAATTTCCTGCTTTTCCAAGTGATTCTGCAATGGTATTAATGTAAGCTATTCTGTTTGCAGGAACTGTGTCAGCATTCATAGCTTTTTCGAGATATGCAGTTGCAGCAGCAGATTGGTCGGGGAACTTTAATAACAACTTACCGGCAAATTCGTATATAGATGGCTTTACTTTATCAGCAGGCATTGTATTAAGATAAGACTCAATATTTGCTCTCGCTTGTAAACTGTCTCCCAACCTTTCATAATTAAAAGCATTAATTACCTTTAATCCAGGATAATTTTTACAAGCACCCGCTTCCATAGCTTTAGCTTTATCTAAAGACTCCTGGTATTTACCCGCACGAAAAAGATAATCGGCATAAGCAGCATCTGTACTGCAATCTTTATCTGAGTTAGCAATGTATTTTTCAAGATATTCTTTCGCCTTGTTTACATCCCGGTTTGCATAATAGTCATACAGCTCAAGATATACGGGAGCAAAAGCTGGATCTGCAGTTGCAGCAGTATTATAATAATCTAAAAATTTTTCACTATTTCCCTGGCTTTGAAAAATCTTTCCCAACCTGTAGCTAGCCCTTGCATTTTTAGGGTCAACTCTCAAAGCATTACCAAAAGCCTCGTAAGCATTACCACCCTGGTCAGGTCCAAGTTTTAGATAATTTATTCCAAGGTTTGTATAAATATCGGCGTTGTTAGGATCTAAGGCAGCAGCTCTTTTAAGTACATCAATAGCATACGCAGGATCACCCGCGTTAGCAGGACCGTCTGCATTAGCACGTCCAATAGCATTTAAAATAGTTGGATTTTCTTTTTTCTTTGCAATGCTTGCTGTAATAGCTGCATCGAACCTTTGACGTGCCGCATCTTTTTTACCTTCCAGCACCTCTACATGTCCCATTCCAACCCATACTAACGGGTCATTTACCCCGCTATTAAGCGCATTCTGATAAACCTGTTTAGCACTGCCGATACTATCCATGTTTAGATATGTTTGGCCCAGCCAGTATATTGCTTCTGCGTTTTTAGGATTAGTGGCTATTAATTTATCTAAAGTTTGTTTAGCCGAGGTTGTACGTCCATAGTATAAACTCTTTCTTGCGTCATCAACAGTTTGTGCCAGTAATAATTTACCTGATAACAAAACTGCTAATAACAAGGTCGTAAGTTTCTTCATGTTTCTTTGTTTTTTGGTGTTGTTTATTATTTACTTTTTTTAGATTATTCTTCTCCGCGCAAAATTTATTCTGGTGGGCACCAGCAGAGCTCGTCTAAAAATTAATTGCCCCCTTTCTGTACTGAGAAAATCGACGAATCTTGAGCCGAGACCGGGGTAATTTTCCTTGAGCACATAGTACAATCCTCGTACCAAAGGGTATTGGTTAAATGTTATAGTTTGTTGCGATGGCCGTGCGAAAGTACCCTCCTCACAGTTTTTACACTCAATTAAAGCCATTTTTAGTTTACCGATTGCTTCTTCCTGCTGCTTACTCTGGGGATTAGTTATCCAGCTAATACCTACGAAACCAATAGCTGACGGGGTAGTTGAGATATAATCAATCAGATCCTCGCTATTTTTCGCCCCTGTAATATTTTTTCCAAAAGCAGCACCAGCCAAAAGAGAGTCTTTTAAATATCTTACCGTGCTGGTTGCAGTGTTCCCATCGATAGCAACTTTTAACTTAGTATTTCCTTTTCCACCCAACAAGTCTTTCAACTCATTCATCGTAAAAGAACTATCGGCACTTTGTGCGTTTACCACTACAGCAACAGCATCTTTTGCCAACTGTCCAAATTCTGGTTTAAACCCAACCTTAGCTTTATAGAACTTGGTCTCCTCCCTGTTCAGCTCCCTAGAAATAATGACAATTTTAGTACTATCCTTTTCAAGGTCTCTTAAACATTCCGCCTCCGGCTTGTATTCTATTACAACTTTAGTATCAGGATATGCCGATCTAAAAACTTTTACCTCTTCTTCAATAACTGGTTGAAAGCTTTCATCAACACTTATTCTTAAGGTAGAATTATTTTTATTTTGCTCTCGACTATCATTTTCAGGTTGACTGTTGCATGCTGCAAGCAATAACGCTACGAATAAAAACCTCCAATGCTTCATATTAATAATAGTCTTTCTTAACGCCACGATAAATTCTCCAGGCACCATACAAGGCACAAATCCCTCCGAACATGTACCTGAAAGTGAGATCAAAATTCTCCATTTCAAAGCCAAATTTTTCAGCAAAGAACAAGAAAGTAGCGGCTGCAAGATATAGAATACCCATTGTATAATCAAGCACTGAACGCATTACTGAATAGCTCTTAACTCTCTTCTCTCTTAATTGATTTTCCATGTCACCTTGTTTTAAATGCCTCGCAATATTAATATTTTTAACTTGAAATTTTTCCGATACATCATTCACGCCACCAGCCATATCAGAAGCTCATGCAGAGTTACCAGACCGGTGTTGTTTTAACATAATTCCTTTTTTCATTATAAAATACCTGTAATTTTCGCCCACTCATTTCTTCCCGGTTTTGTTCAATTACCGCGCCATTTTATGCTAATAACTATCCAACAAACGGGTGTTAACCGGTAGTAAAGATGACAGATGCAATTCTGTTGTAAATCCATAATTATTTCAAAAAAGTCTCGTGCTATTCGTACAAATAATATTTGTCACTTCAACTAAATTCTATTTTCATTACTTTTATATATAATTCATAATTAATAAAATCATGGCCATATTTAAGCTTCATATCAACGGCACGGAGCACCAGGTAGACGTTGCAGAAGACACTCCTTTGTTATGGGTACTAAGAGACCACCTGGGACTGGTAGGTACTAAGTATGGATGCGGAATAGCACAATGTGGTGCCTGCACGGTACATTTTAATGGTGTAGCTACCAGGTCTTGTGTGTTACCTGTATCATCTGTAGGGTCCACAAAGGTTACCACAATAGAAGGGTTGTCACCATCAGGAGATCATCCATTACAGTCAGCATGGAACGAAGTGGATGTTCCCCAGTGTGGCTATTGCCAGGCGGGACAAATTATGACTGCCGCTGCACTCTTAAAACAGACACCGCACCCAACAACGGAAGAAATAGAAGGAGCTATGAATGGCAATATATGCCGTTGTGGAGCTTACCACCGCATTCGTGAAGCAGTTAAATTAGCAAGTACAAAAATTTAATTATGTCAACTATAAATAAAAATAGCCGGCGGGAATTTTTAAAATTAACAGGACTTACCGGTGGCGGCTTAATGCTCGGATTTAGCTGGTTTAGTGCACAAGCTGAAACTCCCGTAATGGTGAATGAAGCAGGCCTGGCAGCAGGCAACGTGGGATTCAACAGCTATCTTTCCATAGCGACGGACGGCACTATTACCATCCTTTCCCCCAATCCTGAATTGGGACAGAATATTATGACTTCCTTTCCAATGATTGTAGCGGAAGAGCTGGATGCAGATTGGACTAAGGTAAAAGTATTGCAAGCTCCGTTAGACACCAAGAATTTTGATCGACAGGTGACAGGAGGAAGCGGTGCAGTGCCACACTCGTGGAAGTTGCTGAGGAATGCCGGCGCTACTGCAAGAAACATGCTTATGCAGGCAGCAGCTGCGAAATGGAGTGTACCTATAGAAGAATGTACGGCTATAAACGGATTTGTAATACATTCTAAAACTGGAAACAAGTTAGGCTATGGAGAACTTGCAGAAGATGCTTCAAAGCTTCCTGTACCAAAAGAAGTTACATTAAAAGACAGGAAAGATTTTAAACTAATCGGTAAGGAAATAAAAAATGTTGCAAATAAGGATATTGTAACCGGCAAGGGAATGTTTGGTTTAGATTTTCATCGTGAGGGCATGCTCTTCGCAATGCTTCAACGTCCACCAGCGTTCGGAACCAAGATTAAGTCGGTAGATGATGCTGCTGCGAAGGCGATGCCGGGAATAGTAAATGTGGTTACATTTAAAAACAATGTGGCTGTGGTTGGTAAATCAACCTGGGAAGTAATGAAGGCAAGAAAAGTGTTGAAAATAGAATATGAGAAAGATGGCAATATTGAGAGTACCGTTGATCATGATAAGTTGTTTAAATCACTATTAGACACCGGAAAGGTAACTGTACGTAGAACAGATGGTGACACTGATACGGCTTTTAAAAATGCAGCAAAAGTTATTAGGAGCGAGTATCAATGCCCATTTTTGTCGCACACTCCAATGGAACCCATGAACTTTTTTGCCGACGTTCGGGCTGATGGAGTGGAACTTGTTGGTCCTACACAAACGCCGGGCAGTGCGCGCCAGGCCACATCAAAATTATTAGGTATACCTGAAGATAAAATTACTGTAAACATAACCCGCCTGGGTGGAGGTTTTGGAAGACGGCTAAAAACTGACTTTGCTACCGAGGCAGCCGAATTATCCAGTCTAATAAAAGCTCCCGTAAAAGTAATATGGACACGGGAAGACGATATGATGGGTGGCAGTTACCGACCAGCAGTTCGATATCGTTTTGAAGCTGCGTTAGACGCTGCAGGAAATCTGACAGGATACAAACTGAGAGGTGTTGGCATTAACTCAGGTAACCCTACAAGAGAGGACAACTTTCCCTCAGGAGCAGTTGACAATTTACTGATAGATACAGTTGAGCACGTTTCGCCAATTACAACCGGCGCATGGCGGGCACCAATCACTAACTTCTTAGCATTTGCAGAACAAGCTTTTATCGACGAGGTAGCTCATGCTGCCGGTAAAGACCCTGTAAAATTCAGACTGGACCTTTTGCAAAAAGCAAAAGAAAAACCAGTTGGTGCTGTAAAATATGATATTGACAGAATGATTGGAGTGACAAAATTGGTGGCCGAAAAAGCAGGATGGGGAACAAAAAAAGGAGTGTCACAAGGATTTAGTGTTTACTTCTCTCATCGCTCTTATGTTGCACAGGTTGGTGAAGTAGTTATGAAAGCAGGTAAACCTGTAGTTAAGAAAATTTACGCTGCTTCAGACTGCGGTGAGGTGGTTAACCTTAGTGGTGCCCGCCAACAGGTAATGGGAGGCATAGTAGATGGAATGGGACATGCGATGTATAGTAAGCTTTCATTTAAAGAAGGTGCGGTAGTGCAAAAGAATTTTGACACTTACAAGCTGATAAGAATGAAGGAAATTCCTGAAGTCGAAGTGCATTTTGTTGACAACGGCATAGAGCCTACCGGGTTAGGCGAACCAGCACTTCCTCCAACGGGTGGAGCAATAGCGAATGCTATTTTTGCTGCAACCGGTAAACGAGTAAAAAATCAGCCATTTACTGAAGAAGATGTTTTTAAAACAACTGTAAGCCCTGGCATTAAAACAAAAACAAATACCAAACTTCCTAAAAGTAGTTTCCAAAAAACAAAAAAGGCCTAAGGATTTCTTTGAAGCTTTTACGAAGCAAAACATTAATAAAATAAAAAACCGGGACAATATTTTTTGTCCCGGTTTTTTATTTTATACGGATCGCCCCTTGCCCTATTATCTGAAGGCTTCGTAAACCCAGCCTCGCCTGTGCAGAATTTTTCAGCAAGAAGGTTCGCGGAAAATATAATGGGAATAAGCATGAATGACGATTGCAGTTTTATCAGTACAAGTGTGCGACGCAACGATGACCATAAAAATACTAAAGCTGGTAACATAAAAATCTCAATGAAACATTGGCGTAGAAAGCGACCATCCTTAGTCTAGAAACCATTTGATTGCACTAGCGGAAATGTTATTTGGAATTTGATGCTTACCGTTAAACTCCAGGTAGTTGACGTCGTACCCAAGCCTCTGCAATTGAGGAACAATCCTGCGGCTGCAAGGAGTTATTGGAAGTACTTCATCTTTCACCCCGTGTGAAATAAAAACGTGAGGCTTGCCGTTGTTCTCAGCTGTAAAATAAAAGCCGGGAGAAAAAGCGATAAGGTGTGTAAACAGGTCTCCGTTGCCTAAGCCAAGACTGAGTGCATAAGAAGCACCATCGGAAAAACCACCCAGCGAAATATGGGAAGTATCAATATTATACCTGTTTAACACATAAGTGAGGGCCTGGTCGATAAAAATGACATCCGCATCAAAAGAGTCTTTGACTATAATATCCCACGTAGCCCCGCGGGAAGCGGGAGCTAGCAGGATTATGTTCTTTTCATCGGCATAGTGCCTAATTAAATTTAACCCGTGCTCCGCTTGTCCACCTGCTCCGTGTAACATAACTGCAAGGGCAGCAGGCTTGTTTTTATTGTAGTCTTTTGGCACATATAGTAGTCCATCTCTTCCACGCTCTGCCAGGTTAAGCGGTTGAACTCCTGTTTTGAAATCAGCAGTAAAAGGTGAAGTGGCTGGCTTTGCAGTAAGACGACCTTTATTAAATACGTTTCTGGCAGTCATCATTTTTAATTTTTCTTCGCTGCAGTTATTGTCAATAATAGTAATAGAAAGCAAAGTCAGAACGATCAGCGGTAGCTGTGTGTAAAAAAGCGCGTAGTGCGGCATAAGTGTGTTTGTATATGAACTCAGACAAAAATTAAAATCCGGAAGGGTAAGTATCCGGCGGCTCGTTGGCAGGCTGAATTGGTATGGGATGTAATGCTGAAGTCTGATCTATAAAAACAAAGGCATCATACCTTTTCGGAATGATAGAAGGTACATAATTACCCCGTTCGTTATTGGGATTATAAACCACACCTATTGCCCGGTGACCAACTGAATTTTGCAATGACGCATTGTTTTTTATCTCGCTGGATAAAATGATTTTGTTTGCCGGACTAATACTGTGTAAATAACCTTCCCAACTGTCAGCAGGCGCTGCCGGAACAGGGATTGTTAGCATAGAGCCACCCCAGGTATTTGATGCAATAACAGACCCCTGGTACGATCCAAAGCCTACTGCAAATACATTCTGCCCGCCAAACTGTTCCCTCACCAGTTGGCCTACGTTTACCGTTCCCTGGGCAGCCATATCAGTATAACGTGCATCACCAATGTGCGTATTATGCTCCCAAACAATCAACTTTGAGTCGGGCCCCATGAACTGGAGTAAACGACTAATCGTTTCTGTCATATGCCTGTCTCTTATATTCCAAGACTCTTCATAACTCGTTACCGATGTTCTATAGTAGTTCTCAGCATTTTTTACTACTAATGCATTTTGCTGCATTACAAACTGTGGTTCGCTGGTAGCAGTTGCATTACCTGTTTTTGCAAGAATTAAGTTCCAAAGATTGGTAGCTTGAGAACGGCAGTTAGCAGATGCATTCGCTACAGCATAACCGTACTGCTGGGCATCGGCGCTAAATGGAGAAAAACATTGCCGCACCTGTTGCGACGCCTGTATTATTCCCGCGTCTGATGGTGGTAAATAAGGCATCAATTCCTGGGACGATTCCCACAAACAATATACATCCAGACCATAAAAGCCAACCTTTTCATTAGCAGGTTTTGTTTGGTTAAATCCATTCATCCATGTTACCAGCGAGGCAACCTCATAATTACCCCACATCCAGGTGGGCCACCTGTTGTATTGCTTTAGCACGTTCACTGCCGCCGTGCTATCCTGCCTGGCACCTTTTATAAAATTGTTAACCCTGTATGAGTCGGCCCACTCACCTTCTACTCCGATTGCATCAAACCCTTTTTCCTGCATCAGCCTTTTCGAAAGCTCAGCACGCCAATTGTAATACTCCGCTGTTCCGTGCGAAGCTTCTCCCAAAAGAACGATGCGTGCGTTGCCTACCTGTTGCAACAACACATCCAGGTCCTGCACACTATTGAGCGGGTGGGTAGGTATGTCACCTGCTGCTACAGGGCTGCCGGCATTGTCTTTTTTACATCCTACTGCCAGCATACAAATCATCGCAACCACCCATATTCTTACTGCTACATATTCCATGTCATCAAAATTTAAAGTAAACTATTTTTTAATATGTGACACAAATAAGACGCCATTCAGCTACCAATAACAAAATAGGGATTGAGAGGGGATGGGGCTTTAATGGTAGCGCGAAAAGAGGTGAAAAAAATCAACAACAACAGGCCATCAGCGCCTGCTTTTGCAGCAAAAATGCAAAAAATTATAAAGATTAATCTACTTGCAAAGGCCGTGTCAGACAAAAAAAAAGCAGCCTCGGGGGCTGCACTAATTTTATCAAACAAACAAAAGCTATTCTACAATAACCTGTTTGCTGCCTACCCTGGAAACTGTAAGCTTTCGTTTAGTATTAGGAGATGCAGGTGACACCTGTTTCATTTGCTTTTTTAAAATTTCATTCTCTTTTTTTAGAGACTCCATATCTTTCTCAAGTTTATTAAGCCTTGTGTCAGAAGAAGCAATATTGTTTAAAACCGGTGTAGTGTCTGCGACGGATGTAACCTTATCAGAAGCACTTTGAGCATTTGAAACATGGCAATAAACAGCTAACATTCCTAGTAATAATAACTTTCTCATGGTATTAATTTTTGCTCTTTTCTATAATTAAAATGTGTATGCAAAGATACAACAGGATGCAAAGAACAGGCACAACAAGCGCCCGAAAAGCACGTTAAATTAATTGCCTGCGAAGCAATTTTAAAGCCTTTATAGATATATTTTAATACCAACTATTTATCGCTCTTAAACATCGTTGCGTCGCAATCCGTTTATCCGCGTTGCTACTATTGAGCTTTTTTTGCCCCGTAATTCGTATTACATCTTCGGCTGGCGTTAGAAGAAAAGAAGGCATCTCCTAGTAATCTTCAAAATATTACATTAAATTTAAAGCAACCCGAAACCCAAAAAACTGTTATGAACAAAAGTATTAAAGCCACCTTGCTTGTGATAGCAGGATTAATTGTTTTAGTTGCAATAGCAGCCGCTGTAGTATCCTTCAGAGGAATACCAAAATACGAGGCTAAAAAAGTAGACGTAAAAATTGACTATACTCAAGCCCGGGTAGAAAATGGCGTAAAGCTAGCCTCAATGCTTTGTCGCAGTTGTCATTATAACGATCAAACGGGGAGATTTACAGGAAGAGAACTAACTGAGGTAACTCAATTTGGAAAAATTTTCTCAAAGAATATTACGAGCCACGCTGAAGCAGGTATTGGAAAATGGACCGATGGCGAGTTAGTATCGTTCTTAAGAACAGGCACAAAGCCGAATGGTCAGTATGTGCCACCCTATATGCCTAAGCTTGTTCATATCTCTGACGAAGACATGAATTCTATTGTTGCATTTTTAAGAAGTGACAATGAGTGGGTAAAAGCGGAGCCGACAAAACAGCCTGAATGTGACCCATCCTTCCTTACAAAACTTCTCACGAACATTGGGGCATTTAAACCCTTCGACTATCCTCAACAATATATTCCTCAACCAGATACCACTAACCAGGTTAAACACGGGGAGTATATCGCGCTTTACCAATTGGAGTGTTATGCCTGTCATTCAAAAGACTTTGCAAAAAATGATTACCTGGTTCCCTCCAAATCAGCAGGGTTTTTTGGTGGAGGAAACAAGATGTTCGACATGGAAGGAAAACCCATTTCAACACTAAACATTACAATGGACAAACACTCGGGAATAGGCAACTGGACGGAAGAAGAATTTGTAAAGGCTATAAAGTATGGTACGGTGCCGGGAAACCAACCTGCTTTAAGATACCCTATGACACCTTATAGTAATCTTACAGACAAAGAAGCTAAAGCTGTTTTTGCTTATATAAAAACAGTCCCGATTATAAACAACCGGGTAGAACGAAAGGGCGTGCAATAAATTCTAAATAAAAAAAGACCGTTACAATCAAGGTCTTTTTTCTTGAATATCTACAGGCAAAGTTCTTTTACTTCTTGCTTCCGCCAATGTTAGGTAAAAAACCGGTCAGCAGGCCAATTAGCGGTAAGAAGGCACATACCCTAAATACATTTTGAATGCTGGTGTGGTCAGCAAGGATACCTAACAGCGCCGAGCCTAGGCCACCCATTCCAAACGCAAAACCAAAGAACAGTCCGGCAACTGTGCCCACTTTTCCTGGTATTAGTTCCTGAGCATACACTAAGATGGCTGAAAATGCTGAGGCAAGAATAAATCCTATGAATACGGTTAAAACACAGGTCCAAAATAATGAAACGTACGGAAGCAATAAAGTAAAAGGAGCAGCCCCCAGAATAGAAAACCAGATAATGTATTTTCGACCAAATCTGTCTCCAAGTGGCCCACCTAATAATGTACCTGCTGCCACCGCAAATAAAAATACAAAAAGGTACACCTGTGAGTTTTGAACGGATACCTGAAACTTGTCTATTAGGTAGAAAGTATAATAACTGGATATGCAAGCCAGGTAAAAGTATTTTGAAAATATCAAGACAAGCAAAATAACGACCGCCCCAGTCACTCTTCCTCTAGACAAGACAGGACCGGCCTTGGCACTCACTCCCGATTTGCTTATTATACGATGCATATTGCGGCTATACCATTTGCCGACAACAATCAATAAAGTGATGGCAAGTAAGGCTAGCAGCGAAAACCAAAGAATAGAAGTCTGGCCATAGGGAATAATAATGGCAGCAGCTAGCAATGGCCCCAGGGCACTGCCCGCATTACCTCCTACCTGGAAGATGGACTGGGCAAGGCCTCTCCTACCGCCACTTGCCATATATGCCACCTTACTTGCTTCAGGGTGAAATACGGAAGAACCTAACCCTATAAGAGCAACAGAAACAAGCAAAATTTGGTAACTATGATTTACAGCTAATACAATTAAGCCTGTTAATGTAAGAGCCATGCCGATCGCTAATGAGAAAGGTTGCGGCTTTTTATCGGTATAAAATCCGACAACCGGCTGCAACAGTGACGCAGCAAGTTGAAAAGTCAGTGTTATTAAACCAACCTGTGAAAAACTGAGTGCATAAGTATCCTTCACCATTGGATAGATGGATGGGATCAACGACTGCAATGTATCATTTAACAGGTGTGAAAAGCTTATGGTTAAAAGTATAGGGAACACGGTTTTCTCAGCCACTTCTTTTGATACTCCAATCGTTTCAGTTGTTATGCTGCGGTTCGTTTCCTTTATCATAATCGGCAAAGTTATAAAGAACAGTAGAAAAGGATTAGAAATACAAGAAGCTTCGACAATCAGAACTGAACTCGCAGAATGTTTCGGAGCCCCCTCAGCTTGAACTCTTATTACCAGCCTGACTTAATTAATACGCCACGTATTGCTATAGCACATGGAAGGTTGTATGTTAAAGAAAACTGTAAAATAAAATGTCCAACGCTGATATTTTCTCCGGTAGCTTACCTGCTAACTACGACCGATTTTTGGGACCTTATTTATTAAGCCGTATGCGTTGGACTTAAAGGAAAGACTGAAAAATGATCGGTGTGTGAAGGTTCTGGAATTAGCCTGTGGCGCAGGGCGGATTACGAGTCGCTTTACTGAAATATTAGAAAAAGATGGAAAGATAGTAGCGACAGACATTAATGGTGATATGTTGGCGGTGGCAAAAAAAGGTGATCAAGCCTGCGTAGATTGGCAAGTGATAGATGCACAAGAACTGCCGTTTGATAATGGCTTTTTCGATCACGTAATTTGCCAGTTTGGAGTAATGTTTTTTTCTGACAAGCTAAAAGCTTTTTAAGAAGCATACAGGGTAATAAGTAAAGAGGGCAAGTTTGTTTTCAATACATGGGGACCATTAAATGACAGTAGAAGATCAGGCATTATAAAAGATGTGATGGAAGATTGTTTTAAGGACGATGCACCTGGCTTCCTTACCAAAGGCCCTACTCTTTCCATATTACCGATGCTATCAAACCCTTATTAGGCGATGCAGGATTCAAAGCGGTTTCGATTGAACCGGTAAAGCATGTAGTAACTTATGCCAGCCTTGATAATTATTTGAACGAATTTATTAACGGCACACCTCTCAGTGCTGTCTTGCAGAAAAAAAATTCATTGTTACGTGAGCTTACCCGTCAAAAATTACAGGATGCATTAAAGCAGGAATTTGGTGATAATTTGCAGTCAGCGATGCTTGCCTTTGGTTTGTGTTGTACAAAAAGATTAGCCAGTTTTTATCTGAAAAAACTTTGATATTTTTGAACCTTACTTTAACTACTTCCTGATAATTTTGATTTAAATGATCAAGACTCCCTTGCAACTGCCGATATATCTTACCTCGCAACTTTCTTCCATATTCATTTTCAATCAAGACAGTGCCAGCAGATAAAAGTATACTAATCATTGGCTGTTTCGATACGAAGGGCGAAGAGTATTCTTTCCTGTTTAATTGTATTACAGCAGGGGGTGAAAGTGTTATTACTATAAACACGGGCGTCATGGAAACACAGGCAAGTTTTAAAATTGATTTCGATGCAGAAGTTGTGGCACGGGAAGCGGGGTTCTCATTAACGGATTTAAGAAGAGACCGGGATCGGGGAAATGCAGTGGCTGTGATGGGTAATGGAGCGGCAAAAATCGTCGGCGGATTAATGCAAGATGATAAAATCAAAGCGGCTATTGGGATGGGGGGAGGCGGTGGAACTTATATTGCCCTTACTGCAATGCAGGAGATTCCACTAGGGGTTCCTAAGATTTGCTTGTCAACAATGACGGGTAAAGACTTATCGGGGCTAATAGGAAGTCGTGATATAATACTCTTCCCGTCTATAGTAGACATGGCAGGCCTCAACAGTATAAGCAGGCTACTAATAAAGCAGGCAGCAGCAGCCATTTGCTGCATTTCAAATGTGACTGACAAAGAGGATACCATTGCAAAGGGACGTATTGCAATCACCATGTTCGGCAATACATCGGCTTGCGTAGACAAGTGTATGAATTTATTGAAACGAGAAGGTTATGAAGTCTTCCCTTTCCATGCAAATGGTATAGGAGGTCGAACAATGGAGACGCTAATCAGGGAAGGATATTTTGATGCTGTTTTAGACATTACCACTACTGAATTAGCAGATGAACTATGCCGAGGTATTTGCAGTGCAGGTCCTCATCGTTTAACTGCAGCGGCTGAGGCAGGTATCTTGCAGGTAGTTGTGCCAGGATGTTTGGACATGGTTAATTTTGGAAGATTAGAAACTGTGCCCTCCCATTACAAATCACGCGACTTATATAGTTGGTCTCCCGAGGTAACATTAATGCGGACCAACAAAGAAGAGAATAAAATACTGGGAGAAAGACTTGTGCAAAAAATAAGCAAATCGACTGCACCAGTCATAATTCTGCTTCCGACAAAAGGAATATCACAGATAGATGCTGAGGGTGGAGTATTTTACCGGCCTGAAGTTGACCGGGCGCTTTTTGATACAATAAAGGCGAATAGCAAAGACACGATACCAGTAATTGAAGTAGATGCACATATAAATGATCCAAAATTTGCCACCATACTAGTGAGTACATTGCTCGACCTGGTAGAAAGGAAACAATCACAATACAACAAATCTTTAAAATAGAAATCTTTATGCCTAACAAATGGACTGGAAAAGGGAACCCATATACCAAGCAGGAAGTGAGAGACCGGTTACAATCGACTTTGTCCCAGAACAAGGCAATTATAGCTGCAGGTGCAGGAACAGGTATCAGTGCTAAATTCATCGAGAAAGGCGGGGCCGATTTAATAATTATATATAATTCCGGACGTTTTAGAATGGCGGGGCATGGTTCGTCTGCTGGGTTAATGGCATATGGTGACGCCAATGCTGAAGCGCTCAACATCGGAGAATTTGAGGTATTGCCGGTGGTAGAAGAAATTCCGGTAATCTGCGGTGTACATGGTTCTGACCCCCGCAGAAGAATGTGGCATCATTTGCTGAAGGTGAAGGAAATGGGCTTTTCTGGTGTCAATAATTTTCCTACACATTGCATAGTCGATGGTCACTTCAGACGTGTGTTGGAAGAAACAGGTATGGGTTTTATTAAAGAAGTTGAGATGGTAAAACTGGCAACACAAATGGATCTGTTCTCTATAGTGTATGTTGCTACACCTGAAGAAGCAAGGATGATGGCGGAAGCCGGTGCAGATGCTATCATATCGCATGTTGGAACTACTGTAGGCGGCTCAGTTGGGGTGGTGGAAGCTACCTGCACAATGGAGAACGCAATCTCTATAACCAAAGAAATTATGGAAGAAGGGAAGAAGGTAAACCCTGATATTTTTTTCCTCGCACATGGCGGCCCCATAAATACCCCTGAAGATGTGCGCATCATACTCGACAATACGAAAGTGCATGGATTTGTGGGAGCTTCATCGCTGGAGCGCATGGGCGTTGAAAAATCTCTGACAGACCTTACCAGGAAATTCAAAGAACTTACATTATAAGAGGCCAAACTTCTCTTTAAAAAAATCTTGTTCATTAATCTGTTACAATCCAGCCATAATTGCAAATGGAGAACTTTTTACCCCATTGCTCGGGTCGACCAACGAGTTTCCAATAATTAAATCTTGTTTTCCATCACCATTAAAATCGCCGGCGTCCATCGTTAACACACTTTCAAAATTGATTTCTTTAGGAGGCCCATATGGAGTAAAATGAAGGTTACCATCATTCTTTAAATACACGAAAGGTTCAGGCTTTTGAGGATCTGTAAAATAAGCTATCGCTGCCAAATCTATATTTCCTGTATTCTTAAAATCCTTTGCAATTACGCTGTAACAGCCATGCATGGGATAAAAGAATTTCTGTTGAAAATTATCTTTACCATCATTGGTAAAAACGTAGACCCCGTGGTAAGGTTTTAGAATACCAGTGATGTCGCCATTATCTCCACAGGTATAAACAATATCTTCAAACCCATCTTTATTTATGTCCGCCATTTCAAATGAAGTGGAGCCGTATGTAGGTGGAAAACGAAGCACTTGCTTTGCATCGAATGTTCCATTTCCTTTATTCTTGAAATAAAAGATCCCTTCTTCGCCCTGTGCAAAAAGGGCCCATAAATCTTTTTGATTGGTTTGCTTGTTTTGTTTCACATACACGTTTACACTGCCTGCTACATTACGAATAACATGTTGCTCGTACTTGCCGCTAGCCTTATTTTCCATCCAACATAAACTTCCGCGTAATCCACCAAACTCACATAGTAAAAAATCAGTTCGTCCATCTCCATTTATATCCGTTGGCACCACTTGTACCGGTCTTGAAAGTCCTTCAAATAATGCCGGCTTTATTTGCAGCTTTCCGTCTTTGTTTACAGCTATTGGAAACACCTTCCCATGTTTATTAGTGCTTGTTCCGATGACTAGCGCCTTACCAATACTAGTGGCAAATATTTCATTATTATAAAAACGAATGTCAACAATGGCATCTTCAGTATAAATCGAATCGAGCAAACCACGTTTACTAAAAAGAAATAACTGGTGCGAAACGGCATCGTAAACAAACAACCGGGCGGGCCGTACGGAATTGTCTATTCTTACGCAAGTAACCCTTGTATTAGTTTTGAACATTGTTTCCGGGGGTAACAGCGGGGCAAAGAAAGACGAAACCTGTTGCGTAACACCCGCCTTGTCTTGTGGCGGAAGAGAAGCAGGTGCTGCCGCATTATAATAGGCGAGTATGCTTTGCCATTCATCTTCGGCCATCGCCGGATGTGCTGGATAAAAGCTTCGATCGTCTTCCGGTATTTTCACTTCCCGAGATTGTATGCCCAGGCTTACTCCCATTTCGGGCAATAATTTTTTCCAGTTGTCCTTATCAAGCAACCCGGGATCCGGGAGTACATGGCATGATTGACAATGTTTTTCTGTCAACGCCTTTCCTTGTGCAAAGGAATTAGAAGAGATTTCGTCTGAAGGATTATCCTGTTTCTTATCAGCAAAAAAATATACCGCAAGAGAAAAAATCAATACACTTATGATGATAAATATCGTTCGTTTCGATGAAGCTCCTTTCTGGGTAACCACCTTCTCTTGAATGTTTTTCTTCATGTGCAGTTTGCGAAAGGAGTGAAATTATGATTTAAACCTCAAAAGTAATTTCCTGGGGCATTCATTGGAACGTACTTAAAAACCGGAGAATTCCTAAGTGATTGAGGTTTTAAAAATGGACACTTTTCTCTCGATAGAAATGGCTGCGCAAATATTCGGACTGCCAACAACCTCCTATTTAGATTTACCTAAGTCTCCAAAATCATTATCCCGCCAATTTTTGTAAGCATGAATAACTATCGCGATCAGTAAAATTATAGAAGCAATGATTGCAGCCAGAGAAATATTATAATGTTGTTGCCCTTGTTTTATGGCCACTGCTATAAAAGCCCAAATACCTACTCCTGCAGCTTCTCTTAAATTTCTGCTCTTTATAAGATAGAGATATAAAGCAGTTGCAATTGCAATCATGATTATAGTCCACGTGTCTTCTCCAATTCCGCCACCCTGCCATCCTTTCGACACCAACCATGCTGCAATACAAGCTATTGTTGCTACCATAATCCACCCCAGGTAAACCACAATCGGCCACCAAACAAAAAGTATGATTTGAACAGGCTTTTTGTCTAGTTCAAGACGAAGACGTATCGCCAAAACGCAAAGAGATAGCAGCAGCAATAGAATAATAATTACCGATAGTCCTAACATCTCATTCATCCAGCAATACAACCACAAGGTGTTGGCAATATTACTAATCGCAAACCAATAACCTGTCCGGTCAATGTATTCTTCTGTATCGTCACCTCGCAGCAATTTCCACTGATAAACTACAAAGCCTATTGTAAGCAGAAATATAAAAGACCAAATGCTAAAAGCGTAACCTGCAGGTGCAAATAAAGTATCGTATTTGTTACTAACCTCTCCCACTGTTTTATTTATAAAAACTCCTGAGCCCGCTACAAAATTTGCAAACAGCATAATTACCAGTGTAATTGTATTTACTATTACTACATTTCTTTTATGACTGGCCATTGGCAGCATTTAGTTAAAAGGTGCAAATAAAAGAAACAGTATTTAGATGCGGAAAGTTCAGAACTGGGGTTCAAGTAAGGTTTCAACAATTAATCAACTGGTGAAGCGGATAAGCCGACAATAAAAAAGCAATGGGCTTTATTATCTGACCTTTTATATTGACGCTTCAAACAATTTTAATAGGCTTAAGAAAAAATAGAAATGTTTATGGTGTTTGCGGTTGCTATCTTATCAATACAGTAGTCCCTTTTAAATTAACCGTTTCCTTTGTTTCCCTGTTCACGTATTTCAGCGTCCAGATATACGTTCCTGTTGCCTGCTTATTACCGTTCCAGGTTCCGTTCCATCCTTGTCTCCAGTCGCTGGTCTTATAGAGTAATTGTCCCCATCGGTTAAAGACTTTAAATTCGAGTTGTTCTGCTTTTACAGCATTTAAGGGATGAAACAAATCATTGAGACCATCACCGTTAGGCGTAAAAGCGTTGGGTACTGCAAGGAAACAACCTGCGTAAATAGTTACAGTTTTTGACGCGTTGCTTTGACAACCAAAACTATCTATAACAGTGTATCGAACTGTATAAGGAGTTTGACGATTAGGTGCTGCATAAGTATGGGTTGGAGTTGCACTTTTAGCGATACCGCCATCGCCAAAAGACCAGGAATGATTTACAATTTTACCAACAGCAGTACTCCTAAACTCGAGAGGCTCATTTGGGCAATTATCTTCTAAAACACTAAAGTCGGCCTTAAGAAAATTATTTAATTCGATTATGTTACTACTGGTATCTGTACAAAAACCATTAGATACAGCCAGTGTAACTGTCTTATTGGTAAAAGCCTGGTAAGAGGCTAAAGGATTTTGCTCTGAACTAGCATTATTTTCATCAAGTTGCCAATTCCACCTATTTACACCATTGGCACCACTATGCCTGTACTGCACCTGGTCTACATTACAACCATACTTCACATTATAAGTAAAATCAGCATTTACAGTATCTTTTACAGAGAAGGTTAAGGTTGGGCCAGCAAGAGTTTCTTCACCGCATTGGTTCAATATTGTATTTCCATCTGACCCTTTAATAAGATTAAGTGAAAAGGTACCGGCACGTTCAAGTGGTGCAGAAAGGGTCAATACAATTTCGTTAGTCAGCGAGCAGCTCTTTGTAACATTAGTTATTGTAACAGGATAACTGCCACTTATAGAAAAGTCACTTCCATCGGTTGCAATGCTGGAGCAGAGAACAGGTCTCGATAAAATGATACTAACTTTTGAAGAGCGACACTGTATTGGTGCAATGCTGTCGATGGGTGTTGGCGCTTTAGGTTGAATAGTAAAGTTTATTTCATCCGTTTCAGGAACACTGTTATCGCAATAATCCAACAGCGTATTAGCGTCTGCTCCTTTTCCAATACGTAACGTGTAATTTCCAGGCGCAAGAAATTGAGATAATTTAAGCTCTATAGTATCTGTATCAAACTGGCCGGCGCAGTTAGTGCTTGCAGCACTCGAAATCGTTGCTGCTGTATTTGCAATACTAAAGTCTGAACCATCAGCTGAAATACTGCTGCATTTAATTTTCTTATTAACAACTAATCGTAAAACATCACCTCCACAACTTGCCTGAACTGCTTTTAACCTTGGTTGCGCAGTATCTGTGATTACACCCGTACCGCCATTAAAACTTAAACTATAACCACTTTGTGTGCGGGTAAAATGACTTACCAACATCAGGTAATTATGACCTGCAATTAAAGAAGGCATCGAACTATAAAGGGGTCTTCCTCTTCCGCCACAAACCAACCCTTGTGTACCTGCCGCTGATGCTCCTGTTTTACCTGTTTCACCGCTCCAGTTTGAAGAAACAACAATATTGCCATCTGTATAAACATCGTTTGCATTTCTACCGGTTACATCATAAATCTCCCAATCGTAGTCGTCGTTTAAGTTGTTAGGGGTTATTTCGAAACCAAGCGTACCGGCTTTAAAACAAGTGAATTTGTACCAGAACGGGTTTATATCTGTTAGCCCCATAGCCCTACACGCAACCGAAGGCATGCTTCTTCCGCCACACGAGGGAACTGTGTTCTGTACAAATTTGCTGGTACCACAAACAGGAAAAGCCGTAGTTGGGTTTTGACCTGGATTCGTACAAGTCTGACCTTGTACTGCGAAAGAGATAACAACAAAAAAAATAAATAAGCAAACCCTGACCATAAGCAGTTACCCGGTTAATTAAAGGATTAGGTTCAATACTATCGTTTAGAAAGTATTGAATACGACGCAATGTAAAATATTCTCCGCTAACTCTTTTTACAGCGAGTGATAAACGGAGCGCAAGCAGTAAATAGATCTTCCTTAAAGTTCCTCTCATCTCGTGAAACTGGCATCACGCTTGCAATTTTTTTATAATAATACATTCTTAATCAGTATATGCAAGAATTTAAGAAGACAATAGTTTCGGCACTTCTGTTATTTCACTTTTCTGCTGCCAGCACACAATCAACCAGGCTTATAAAAGACAAAGCCATTTCTATTTATTTTGCCTTTGGTACCAACTTATCCTTTTATTCTAAAAGCGACATCACTTTTAAAAGCTCCGCGTCTCCCGCGTATAATTTCACAATCCGCAATGTGCGGGCAAAAGACGATCAGGGCCTGAAGTTTAATAGTGGCGGCGCCCCTCAATACAGCTACCAGGTTGGATATTACAACAACAGGAAAAACTGGGGCATCGAATTCAATTTTGATCACATAAAGTATATCATGCAACAGTTTCAGCGCGTGCGGCTGAACGGAACTATAGATGGAGAACAATATAATTTAGATACATTAATTACTCCAGGTTTTATCCGCTTCGAGCACACGGACGGCGCTAATTATGCTTTGCTAAAATGGGTAAAGCGCATACAACTTATTCCACCCGAAAATCAAAAAAAAGCATTGAGTCTTGTTTTAAAAGCAGGTGCAGGTCCTGTAATTCCAAAGACCAATTCCACTATCATGGGAAAGCACAAAGACGACTCGTATAAAATTTCAGGATACGTAGCAGCGCTCGAAGGAGGTCTTCTATATAATTTTGCCAGGTCGTTGTTGGTGGAGGCTAGCGCAAAAGGAGCTTACGCTGATTACCGCCGTTTCCTGATTGCCAACGGCACCGGAAGCCAGCGGTGGTTCGGGCTTCATTTGAATTTGTTATTCGGTTTGCAGTTACCAGGTAGGTAATACACTATAGACAAAAGAAACCCTGTGGCGATAAGCGTTTCAAGTGCTTTGCATATTAAGAATAAGATTCGCTACAATTGAAGAAATTTGGCAAAATATTTACAATGGCAGCATACGTTATAGTTGAGGTTTCAATACATGACCCAGAGGCATACGAAGATTACAAAAAACTAACTCCGGCGGCGGTAGCAGCTTACGATGGAAAGTTTGTTGTTCGCGGCGGACAGGCCGAAACATTAGAAGGAGACTGGCAGCCGGAACGTTTAGTGATGTTGGAATTTCCAACGGTTGTACGGGCTAAAGAATGGTGGAATTCAGAAATGTACACACAGGCAAAAGTCATCAGGCAGAGAGCCTCTACTACAAAAATGATAGTGGTTCAGGGTGCATAAAACTACCCCTTTCAAGTTTCACTGCGCTGCCGGGGGCACGCGGTAATTATGCTCCGTCGTGGATTATGGTATAAAGGAACCGACGAAATCAGGTAACAATATTGTTGAACGAACTTTGTTTTTTCATGGCATCATCGTTGTGTCACTCACTTATACTTGTGGTTTACAATGCAACAGGTTAAACGATTTATCCATTTATCATTACGCTCTACAGAAGAATAGTATGAAGAAATATCTGCTCTTTTTAATTGTTTTTGCAACTGCGTTCCATTCATTCGCTCAAAAACTTCCATATCCATACCCGGTTCACTATCTCAATATTCAGATTGAAGGTAGCAATCACAAGATGGCTTACATGGACGTGTCTCCATCTAATCCAAACGGCGAAACTGCCCTGCTTCTACATGGAAAAAATTTTAATGGTTACTACTGGAAAGACGTTATCGCAGCGCTTAGTAAGGAGGGGTATCGCGTTATAGTACCAGACCAAATCGGTTGGGGAAGATCAGACAAACCTCTTATTCATTACAGTTTTCCTTTGTTAGCTAATAATACAAAGCAGCTCCTCGATACTTTAGAGATAACGAAGGTTAACCTGGTTGCCCACTCCATGGGAGGAATGCTGGCAACACGCTTTGCTATTATGTACCCCAATACCGTTTCAAGGCTTGTGCTCGAAAATCCAATTGGTTTGGAAGATTACAGTCTCTTTGTTCCCTACCAATCAACCGATAAGTTGTATGCAAACGAAAGGCAGGCAACGTACGAATCTTTAAAGAAGTACCAGCAGTCATATTACCCCGTCTGGAAGCCCGAGTATGAGCAATACGTGCAGGCGCAGTTAGACGCTTCTATAACCGGCAACAAAGACACCAATGCCCTTGTTAATGCGCTTACTTATCAAATAATTTACGAGCAGCCTGTAGTTTACTACTTCGATAAAATTAAAGCGCCTACCCTTTTAATCATCGGACAAGAAGACAGAACCGTGGTAGGCAAAAACCTGCTAACCGATGAACAGAAGAAGCAATACGGGCATTATCCCACGTTAGGTAAAAAAATCAAAAGCCTGATAAGAAAGTCAGTACTGGCAGAACTTGCCGGTGTGGGACACATACCACATATACAATCGTTAGCTGCCTATTCACGCCAACTGCTAACTTTTTTAAAAGAGCGACCAGGCGGGAGATTGTAGGAGTTCAAATAAGGGTTAATGAAATTCATAAAACAACCTGCTGTTCACCAAAAGCATTTAGGTTAAGCCGAGAGAAAACAGCGCATCGCTGCTCTTTGTAACGCTCCGAGAGCTAACTAAACAATACACGTTGTAGAATAAAATTCGGTAGTACTGCTTCCACGATTGATAAACGGGTGAAATGATGAAGCTTTTAAACAGGCAAATATTCTCTCTCTCATTATCTTGAAAAAGCGACAGCATGCATTGATTTAACGGTTCTATTTCCGAATACTAATTATACAGCTGGTGCAATATTTAATGGTGGTGACGGTTCACTTCTTGCAGTGTTTATTTCTTTTGTTTCCGGCACGAAAAACATAAAAAATAACATACTACCTACAGCTATTGCAGCCAGAGAAATGAAACCTATAGTATAGCCGAAATGCCGCACAACAAAGCCAGCAAGAATATTACTTAGCGCCGCCGCCAATCCGATAGACGAATACACAACACCTTGCAGCAGGTTAAACCTACCTGTGCCTTTACTTAGATCTGCTATCATCAATATACTTACAACACCAAAGATGCCTGCACCAATCCCATCTAACAATTGAATACCCGTTAATGCTATGGGTTGCTCGATAAATGCAAAAAGTAAAGCACGAACAGGCAACAACAAAAAGGCGACTAGCATTAGCTTTTTTCTTCCAGCCTCGGCCTTGCTGCCGCTGTAAGGAGCAACAAAAGCCATAACGCCCTGAGCCATGATAATAGCTCCGGATAAGTAAAGCGAAGAATTCTGCTTATCCACTAATCCCATCTTTTGTCCAACAAGGGGTAGCATAGCAGCGTTGGCCAAATGGAACAGTCCCATAGCAATTATAAATAACAAGATGATACGGTTTTGAAATAGAGCTTTGATACCAGCACCTCCTGCAGCCGCTACCGAAGGTTCGGCTGCCCTTGCCAGCTCATGGTCGATATCTTTTTCTTTAAGAAATAGTACTGCAGCAACAAGCGCGATACACTGAAAAATGGAGAAGTAAAATATACCTTCATAAGAAACAAACCTTCCTATTAATCCGGCTATAATAGCTGCTATCATATTGCCAAGGTGATTAAAACTTTCATTTCTTCCTATCCGTTTAGACAACAACACGTGCCCTACCATACCGAGGGTGATAGCAGCTACGCAAGGTGAATAAACGCTTTGGACAAATCCAACCATAGCTTGAGACATAAAAATCGGCCAGAAACTTCCTGTAAGAATAACAACAAGGCAGCAAAGCGCAATTACGATAGAAGCGGACATCAGTAGAGCACGCTTATATTTTGTTCTATCTATCAACGCTCCTGCAGGCGGTTGCACCAGTATACCAACAATTCCAGGTATCGCTATAACCAGGCCTATCTCATCAGGTTTCCAATCTTTCACAGTCAGAAGGTAAACAGAAAGATAAACGCCGACTCCATCCTTAACGTCTGCCATAAATACATTTAACCAATCTAACGCCCTTAAACTACCTGCTGATGCTTTCATAAAAACAACACGTTTAACTGGTTATTCGTTCGCGAAATATTACCTATAGTTGACGTAAAGAGAAGGCGGCTCTCTTGTTATTACCAACTAATAAAATGAAAACCTAAACGTATGCCAAAAAAGTAAAATACAAAATGAACAATAGCTGCCTGCAGTGAAAGGTTTTTACAAAAAAAGTAGCGACTACTTTATTGCGGTAGTAAAAATTGGGTGTATTTAGCAACAATTTTAAAGATTGAGTAGAAAGTAATTTAGTTGAGTTTGCTCGTGCGTGTAACGTTTCCGGCCATCGTTCATAATATATTGGTGATCGCTCTATAGCTACTGTTAACCACTTCAGTCATTTTTGCAAAGTCAAGCGTATCAATTGTATCAGTTTTCATATGGTAGTTTGGATTGCGAACGAAGGCGGTGTCATTAATCATTAAAGCATTGTACCCGAACTTCCAATAACTGCGTTGGTCGGATAAAGCTGCAAGACTTTGTTCTGAAGGGAAACTTATCACCTGGACATCAATACCTGAACCTTCAGACATTAAACGATGAACTTTATTATTGAACTCAGCATATTTCTGTATACCTACTACAACAATATAATTGGCTGTAGAAGGATAAATTTTTGCCAGATCAGGTGAAGGATAAGCCTGGGAATTCGGTTCATCAGAAAAATAACCAATCATTTCAAGCGATATCATTCCTATAACATCTGCTTTAGCGTCATGCAACGATTTTGCATGTACATAACTTCCCATCATGTCAGAAGCAAAAAATGGAGGTTCTTCCAAACAGTAGGCTGCAAAATCAATAGTATAATCAAGTGGAGGTTTATCGTGGTAAATCATTCTTGCAATTTCTAACAGGCCAGCTACAGCACTTGCATTGTCATCTGCACCTGGTTGCTCTCCGCATACATCGTAATGTGCACCAACAACTAATCTTCCCGGCTTACCAGCATTGTATGATGAAAGTATGTTTGTATATTCCTGTCCATCAGCCTTCCATTTCTGCAACTCAGTTTTTGCCCCTGCTTTTTGAAATTCATCCTGGATGTATCGGGAAGCTTTTTCTAAAGAAGCCCTGTTTTGAAAATTTCTTGCGGGAGAAATTGAAGTTAGAAATTCAACATCTTTAAATAACCGATCTGTATTTGCTTTCATTATTCATGTATTGAAAGGTAAGATTGTTGCGGAGCGATGCGATATTTGAAAGTATTAAGGAGCCAGCAAGGTCCACGAAAAAATAATTAAAAATAGTTCCACCAATCAGGCATTTCTACAACAGTACCAATTGTATAAGGTAGCCCAATAAATGGCACTGTGACCCGAACCCTCAAGCTGTCTGCAGCTTTTTTATAAAGGTTTATTGACTCATTCCAGCCGTGCTCTGACTCTGCATATTTCCCCCAGTGAACAGGTATCGTCATGGCAGCACCTACATCAATAGCAGCTTGTGCAGTTTGGTGTGGAAACATGTGACTTTGCGGCCACTTGATATTATATTGTCCACATTCCATCATCGCAAGATCGAAGGGGCCATATTGTTGACCAATCAGTGTAAAATGCTTGCTATACCCGGTATCTCCACTATAAAAAATCTTATAACCATCAGCCTTTATGACATAAGACGCCCAAAGAGTTTTTTTTGTTTCAAACGTTCTGTTCGACCTGTGATGTGCTGGTGTAGCCGTAATCGTTATACTATTTGTAAGCACCACAGAATCACTCCAGTTTAGCTCAGTAATGATCCCTGAAGGAAAGCCCCAATGTATAAAATGAGCGCCTACCCCAACAGGCACAATTACTCTTTTAACTTTTTTTCGAAGCCGTTTTACCGTACGGTAATCCAAGTGATCATAATGATCATGCGAAATAACAAGTGCATCGATAACAGGCATATCACGTTCATCATAAACATTACTACCGCCGAAGGCTTTAATAGCACCTTTAAATGGTCCCGCAAAGCCACTAAAACTTGGATCTACGAGAATGTTAACCTTACCTGCTTTTAAAAGAAAAGAAGAATGGCCGAACCAGATGACAGTGGGCTTATCGTAAGTCGTATTAACAAGATCGGTATTAACTGCTATTAGTGGTTTTGCTGGAAGAAGTTTTTTGGGCTGCCCCGCAAGGAATTTTAACATACGAAACCATCTTGGTTTTCGCGGATTTGCAACAGTATCGATCGCAATTTGTTCAACTCCCTGGTATAGATTATGAAATTGTCCGTCTTTATAATTAGGCAGTGCTTCAATTTTCTTTAGCGCCTCCCCTGACGGATTTTTACCAAGAGCTTTTATCGTATTGCATCCACATACTGTCAGCCCTATAATAGCAACAAGAAGGACTGCAGACCACATCCCCCAACCATGTATCCTCCTTAAGCTCCGATCATTTTTTTTCATTGTTGCCTGATTTTGATAAAAGGTGGCGGCGGTTGCACAATGTGAAATAATCAACTACCACTCACACAATAGGAGTGAACTAAAAAAATGGAACCAGACAAGTTCTATAAGTAAGAATATGCCTAAAAACAAATGCCGAAGCACAGCAGCACCAGAGTTGAATAATAGAAAAAGGAAAGAGAACCGATGTTATCGGTCCTTTAAGAAATCAAGACTATATAGACAAATCTTAAAATTTCAGGACCTTTCAACAGAACAGGCATAAAAAACAAATGCTGAAGCCACAGTACCACTAAAATTTAATCAGGGAATAGAGAAAGCAACCGGCTGTTATCGTTCCTTTCTTGATTTTTCTTTGGTTACTTTCTTTTCGTCAAGGAAAAGAAAGTAACCAAAATGATGAGCATGTAGTTGTTGTATTACTTTTTCTTTATTCCGGATGGCAACGGCTGAAGATCAGTAGTTGGCCCTTCAACCACCAGTTTTCCATTTTTCAAAATCTTCATTCGGTCAACAAAAACCACACGATTATCTCCCGTAGCTGTCGTTCTGCCATGATATACGCAAAACATCTCTTTACCATCTGGCGAGTAGGTAATACTATTGTGACCGGTCCCGGTAACTATTCCGCCTTTGTCTACATTTTTACCAAGCACTGGATTGTCGTCAGATTTTTTAAACGGCCCCAACGCACTTTTTGAAGTGCCATAGCCGACAGCATAATTTTTACCACCAAAATAATTTGCAGAATACATAATGTAGTAAGTATTTCCCTTTCTAAATGTGACTGAACCTTCTGTCCAGCGGCGATTTACTTCTTTAGACGTCACAGACCTGCTTTCCCATTCAGCCTGCTTGTCTTTCATAGTTACAGGTGGACGTAATAACAATACCGGCTCGCCAATTATACCACTAAAGTCTGGTTTCAGTTCCACCCCATATACCCAGCTTTCTTCAATCTCTTTAAACCAACCTTTCTCCTTTGCCCAACTAGCCACCTCGCTTTCCACCGCATGTTTGTAAGCACAACGCGAATAATACAGGTACAATTTTCCATCTTTATCAAACAACACATTTCCGTCAATAATAGGGTAACCGGGGTCAAAAATTGGTTTATTATTTATGTCGATAAAGGGACCGGTTGGTTTATCTGCAACAGCAACACCAATGCGAAAGTTTTCAAACTCTTTAGTTGGATTAACTTTCCATTGCGCACTATAAAACATATAAAACTTTCCACGTACCTCATACACTTCTGGCGCCCAGTAAGCGCCATCCCACCCTGCCGTGCTGTCATTCCATGCATTCTCGTTGTTGGCGAACCACACCTGCCCTTCGCTTTTCCAATTAACAAGATCGATAGAAGAATATGCAGCAAAACCGTGCTTAACACCACCTGTTCCATACATGTAATACTTATCACCTTTTACATACAACACGTAAGGGTCGCCAAACACAACAGGCAGCGGATTTTTATAGGTCGTCTCTTCTGATTTCGCTATTGGCTGAGCAAACAAACCAACATTTTGTGCTATCATAAAAGTGATTATTAATAGCCCTGCAAATTTTTTCATGTTGTTTTAATTAAGCTTCACGTACATATTGGTACGCCGGCAATACTTGTAGCGTATTGTTATTACTTCCATTCTCAATTACGCTGTTACTGATTTTGCGCTTGCATAGTCTGCCCAAAGTTCGTCCAGCGTTTTTCCCGTTAAATCTTTCCATGTAGAGGAGGTATATGTATGATCACGAAGTTGAGCATCCACCTTCTTTACAAGTCCTGCGTATTGCTTAGTTTCAAGCCAATTGAAAAAGGCGGCTGTTATCCTATAGCTATTCCTATAACTTTGGCCTGCTTTGTAAGGAGGCAACGCCCATTTCGCGCCTTCATTGTTTACCCCAAATTTATAACGGGCATAATCTGCAATACCTTCCGTTAACCAACCTGGCCCTCCACTTCGCCCATAATTTTGCACGACATGCATTACTTCATGCGTTACTACATCAATATCTTCTTTGTGCTTTTGCATATAAGCTGCACTAAAAACAACTCTTCCTCCACCCGTTGCTGCTACCCCTTTATAAGCAGTATCAATCATAAATTTCACTTCCCTGTTCGTATTCTTATTATATTCTTTAGCTAGTTTAGGGTATACCTTAAAAAACGTTTCAATAAGCTTCTTTTTGAGTGAAGGATCAAAATCAGCATAGTTGCTTTCAAAGGTTAGCGTATATTTCTTCTTCTTAATCACCTCCTGGCAAATACCCTTCCCTGGTATTGCTATCAAACTAAACAAGGCGATACAAAAACCAGGTATTTTCATTATTTTATTTCAATTTTTAAATTGTCAAATTACAACGTTTTACTGTTATGTTGAAAAAACACACTTTTTTTGATATTTATCACTACCTCTTATCCTTTCATTCTCAATTCTTCACCTCTACCCACTGTTTATGATTGTATTGCCCTAAAAAAAACCCGACAAAGGTCTTTGAAAATATCTTTACAGCCTTTAACCATACTGGCTGCCTTCAAATCTGTACAATAACAATTTTTATGCATTTCTACAAACAACAACATTTCCTCCTTTTTATAGTATCTCTGTCAACTGTTGCCCTTAGTAACTGTTCCTCCAAAACCATCTTGGCTAAACAGCAGCAGCTTAAGACCGGGGAAGAGTATATGTACATGGCTGATCCTACTATTTTTTTTGATAAGGGCACTTATTACCTGTACGGAACGGGAGGCAACAGATTCAATGAAGGGTTTGCCGTATATACATCGGAGAATTTAAAAACATGGAAAGGGCCGGTTGGTGAAAAGGACGGCTACGCGTTGAAGAAAGGAGACGTTTTTGGTACCGCCGGATTTTGGGCACCACAAGTATTGAAACATAATAACCAATTTTATATAGCTTATGCTGCTAACGAACACATCGGCATAGCTGTAAGCAGTACTCCTTTAGGTCCTTTTTTGTCAAAAACATTAAAGCCAATATCAGAAGAGACAAAACAGATAGACCCTTTTATTTTCAAGGATACAGATGGTAAGACGTACATCTTCTATGTTGTTGTAGCTAATGGAGGAAATAGAATTTATGTAGTGGAAATGAATGATGATTTGCTTTCCGTAAAAAAAGAAACAGCAAGGCTTTGTATTGAAGCAGATACCGAATGGGAAAACACAGGTAAAGATAAATGGTCAGTTGCAGAGGGGCCTACTGTTATTAAACACAATTCTCTTTATTACCTTATGTACAGTGCCAACGACTTTAGGAGTATGGACTACGCTGTAGGTTATGCAACAAGTAAATCTCCTTTGGGACCGTGGAAAAAGTACGAAGCTAATCCAATCATTCATCGCTCAGTTACCGGCCAAAAAGGAAGCGGCCATGGCGATATTGTGAAAGGAAAGAAGGACCAGTTATTATATGTTTTTCATACCCACCACTCGTTTGAAAAGGTAATACCGAGAAAAACAGCAACAATTAAGATTAAGTTTGTGAAAGACGATAAAACAGGCATTGATAAGCTTGTTGCAGCACCCAAATCGTTTCATTTTTTGAGACAGTTGAAGTAACCGCGCAAAAGGGGAGTCAGCGGATGAAGAGCGGAACCAAGGTTGTCGCTACAAGTTTAATTAATGATTTAGGCATATTAGTAAAAAATGTCCTCGCCGTATCATTAACTCCGGAGAATTATAAGGGTCACCTGCACAACAATTGCGTTGAAGGAAGAGTAAGTTTCGAACGAAGGGGCTACCTGTTGTTCAGTGCTACTAACTACTATAGATACCCTGATAAATTAGAGTTGCAGCTGAAATTACCATTTACTCCGGCTGTCAAGTGTTGGTTCTATCTTCATAATCTCCTTGCCATTGTTTAAGCAGCCTATTTATTAAGGCAGTTAAAAAAGCAGCAGTGAAGATGCAGGTGGCAACGGTCGGCTCCTAGATGATAGCGGCAGTTAACGAGTACAAGTGTTGCTGGAAGAAGCCTATGAAATAAAGAATAACATTACCGACAAAAACATCAATCGAAATATGACATCATGCTTTTTTAAATGATATATTTTAAACTCATGTTACCCTGATATCATTTTTCAAACTCTTGTGTTGTTGTCGGGTAATAATGCTTCGAATAGCAACTGGAATAGCCTACGGGAAAATACAAACCAAAAAGCGAAGAAAATAATATTGCAAACGCAAGAGGCTGACAGGAGCAACTCTTTTTACAGCGGGTGTTTCATAGCATCTATAAGCGCCAGAAGACGGTAGAATCGAGGCGTAATAAAGGGTAACAAGACATTGAAAGCCTCTGCTAAGGAATACCAACAAGTGCAACGTAAGTCTCACTTATTATGGTACAGTTTTTAAAATAATTTTCGAGGTAATAACCTCACACATATACTGATGCCATCGAGTGTTATTTTAAAATCAAGCTATAACGCCGCAACCGCCACTCTAACAATCACCTTTGTTTCAGGCCTGGTGTACGATTATAAAAACGTGCCCGAACAAACATACAAGGCAATGATTACTTCAGGGTCAAAAGGCACTTACTTTAACAAGTATATTAAAGGAAAGTATGAATGGGAAAAGGTAGCTTAAACCGCTTATCTTTTATATAAGCTGCCATTGATAATTGGTTTTGTATCAAAACGCCCCGCAAAACCATTCTTACTGTTGTTTTCTGTTTTTGCCTTCGTTGATTTGCTCCATCATGTCCATTATTTTTTCGGGGTGTACATCTTTCGAAAGTTCTTCTATTTCCATGTCGTCGTACGTATCTTCCAATCCCATCTTTTTAGCCATAGCAGTGTTAAGCGTTATAAGCCGTGTTATTTCGTGTTCCGCTAACAAACTAATCTGTAGGTTTAGCTCGGCTCTTTTATCTGCTTTCTCATTCATACGGTTCTGGCTAATCAGTACAAAAGTTGAAAGAAAAATTGCTTCAACTGAAGCAACCATTGCAAGTACAACCAGGGAAGCATCAAAAGGCTTTAAACCGAGCAAACCCATGTTCCATGTAATCCATATTGCAAAGAGTATAAGGTGTATATAAACGAACACCATACTACCGGTAAAGCGGGTAACAGCATCAGCAACCCTTTCCTCAAACTTCTTGTTTCCTTCTTCAATGTTTTGCCTTTCTAAAAGCGCAAAAATATTGCGTTCAACTATTCTTGCTGTCTGTGCCGACCCAGCTTTGTCTTCTTTCATTACTACTAACGTTTTTGTTAATTAATTAAGAAGCATGCCAATATACGCGCGGTAATGGCTAGAAGCTAAGTTGACGCCATTGCAGCCCCAACCTCAGCTCCTGCTGACTAAACAGCCAAATTCCCAGGCTTAGTTCTGTAGACTTTTGTTTTTTTTTGGGGAACAAACAGATGAAATTCTATTTAGCATTGTTGTGTCACTCCCTTGTACTTTTTGTTTTTTAGTGCAGCATTATTAACAGTGGTACCAGAAAGGCACCTATAAAAGACAGCAGTTGAACTGAGCGTAGCAACGATGCCTCCACAGAGGACTACAGCCCGCCAAAAAAAATAAAACATTACTATGCCGACTTTAAAGCAACATTAGGAGGTGGAGCGACAAAACAAAAATTGCCGGTTTTTCTCATTCATCTCATGTTCCCGGCACTATGTTTCCTGTGTATGCAGTGGCGGAATTAGCACTTAAGCAGAACGTTCCGGTTTTAGCCGGCGGTGCACGGGCAGCACCAAATATGCCGGTAAATATGCAAAATTATGATTGCCACTTTTATGCATTCACTGGTCGTAAAGTGGGTTCACCTTCCTTGTGCGGGTGTACTGTACTTAAAGCACTGTATTAGCTTTTACAAAGCAAAACGGTTACCAAATCGAATGAGGGCAAAAGCTTCTTTATTCGTTTTGGTATTTAGAAAAGTGTATTGGTGTAAAGCTCTCATTTGCGTTAAAGATCTGAACTTGTCTCTGTATTCTCATCAGTAACAGTGGCCCGATCTCCATCTAAAATTCGGTCTTCTTTGTTTGCATTATCATATTCAGCTGCTTCTAGTTTAACCAGTTTTTCCAGTTCGGTTTTTGGTGCTGGTTCATCAGCCACACTACCTGCTCCTGGTGCCGTGCCATTTTGCAAATTCCGTTCATTCTGGTTCCACGTTTCCTGTACGTTATTAAATTCTGTTCCTTTATGCGGGCTGTTTTTCATACATAATAATTTTAGAGGTAATAATAACATCCTTAATACCCGAAAAACTATGCCTGTTCTTTCCTTGCGGGAACATGTAGACCGGATCAGCCTACAGCAAAGTGACCGCATTTTACAGAATGACAAAGGTTTATAACAACAGGTTTTATTGCTTTACATTTTATAATAAACTGCATATTTCGGGCGAAATGCTTCTGAAAGGTCACTTGCTCCAGATGTTGAAAGGGGCGAGCTAAGGCTGATTCTAAACCGATTAATAGAGGTAGCTGCATCAATAAAACTGAAGCAGGCCCCACGATCCTATAATTAAGACCTTTTCCGCTTGGCCATAAATAAAAACTGCCGTCTATGTTTGAGACAGCAGTTTTTATTATTGACGTTACGGATTATTTACCTCTTGTCCCACCACACTTTTGAGACATAGGTATCGCCATTCGACATTCTTGCTGATGCAGCCTTGTAATTCTCAGCATTCAGCAGCGCTTCCCTTGAAGAATAAATAGTACGACGGGGAATGGTTCCGTTTGTTGAGCCGGCAAATGGGCCCGGTTTCAAAGCAGGATAACCCATTCGTCTCCACTCGATAAAGGCTTCGTATGAGCGACCGAATAACTGGATCCATTTCTGCGTGCCGATCTTTTCCAATTTCTGTTCTTTAGTTAAACCGGTAAAAGAAAATTCGGTGAAGCTTGCCGGAACGGTGGTGATGTTATAGGGCTCTTGTGCCAATGCGGCTCTAACACCCGCCTGGTAAAAACCCTCTGCCTGGTCAGCAGTAGCACCCCAGCCTTCAAGCGCTGCTTCGGCCTTGTAAAAAGAAACATCAGAAAATGACATCACGATACAAGGAATAGCAGGACTATAGCTTCGGTTAAAAAATGTAAGTGTTGATGCTGTAGAGTAATCGTCTTTAATAACGTTTTTTAAAAGTGCGTCCGTAAGAGCCACACCTATTCCTTTATATCCGGGTGTTCCTGCTTTTACCGAGTTTACAGTTGGCTGCGCAATCCGTGGAAGGCGGGGATCATTAGTGGACACAAGTTTGGTAACGAAAGCATCAGCCAGGTATTTAAGATCAGGGCTTCCCGCCAGGAAATGGTTTAGCAGGGGATGGACATTGGCATTAGTAGCATTGTTATAAGTTGGAATAGTAGCGTTGTCACTATTGCTCTCAATTAGCGGCTGACCCATTGCCTCTGTGACCGTTTTTTGAGCCAATGCCGGATCTGCATAACGAATACGCATGCCGAGTCTCAGCTTAACAGAGTTCGCATACTTTTTCCATTTTGCAACATCGCCTTTATAATAAAAATCCGCAGCCCCATAACTAACATCCGACGCATTTAGTTGCCCCATTGCTATATTAATATCAGCTATCAATGATTTGTAAATGGATTCCTGGGTATCGAAAGCAGGTTTTGAATTAACATCCTCAGCACCTAAACCGGTTTGTGAATAAGGTACATCTCCAAACAAGTCGGTAAGTCTTTGCCAAACAGTGATCTCAACAATCTTGGCCATCGCCAGTTTTGTTCGTCCAGCAGGATCGGTTTCAAGCCCTTTCAAAATTTCATTACGTATCTGGCTGATGTTCCTGATTAAGGTATAATGCGCAGCCCAGGTGTCATTATCACTTTGTTCAACATACCTCGAACTCGAAATCAGCACCCCTCCCGCCCATTGCTGTATCCATGAGCCAAATTGGTTATTCGGATATTCGTATCCCTCTGCAAAAGCAGCGTCTTTCTGTACTTTGCTAAATACAAGGCCCGGATCAATCACCGTAACTGAAGTAGGTGGCGTATTGATTTTTTCAAAATTTTTAGTGCAGGCTTGTAAAAAACAAACAGCACCTGTAAGTATGATTAATTTAAAAGTATTTTTCATTTATCTAGTAGTTTCAGTTAAAGATTATAACTCCACGTTCAAACTCACACCAAAATAACGAAGCAATGGCAAAGCTGTTGATTCAAGGCCGAGCGAAGAGTTGTTTACATTGAAAGCAGATGCTTCAGGAGCAAAACCTTCCGTTTTTCGCTGAAGGTAAAAAAGGTTACGTCCGTAGAAACCGGCACGAATACCTTTGAAAGGTGTATGACCTACAAGCTTTGCAGGAAGTTGATAGTTTAGGGTAAATTCCCGGAAAATAACATAACTGGCATCATTCAACATCTCTTCCGGAATAACATTGTCCTTGTCAGGAGCCACAACATTCCAGTAGTCTTGCGCCTTCACTTGTTTTGTATTTGCCTGCCCTGTTCCTTTCCATATGCCATCTGCACCCTTTGAAGCTACTACACCATCTGCCACATAAGTACCGTCGCGGCCGGGTAATGTTTTTTTAATTGTTCCATACACCAGCTCTTCCCGTAGGCTTTGCGAATAAATCTTACCTCCCTGGCTTACATCTATCAACCCCGACAGCGTAATTCCCTTATATCGAAAACTGTTATTAAATCCTCCAATCCAGTCGGGAAGCGCGTTTCCAAGTGGGTAAAGAAGTTTGCCATTTGATTTTAAAGGAAGGCCAGTGGCTGGGTCAATCAGCCGGTTACCATTCTCATCGCGCAGCCATTGAAAACCGTTTCCTACGATTGTGCCAAATGGCTTTCCTGGTTCTGCAACTACATTTACGCCCCTGTCAGTTCCAAGCACGTATGTATCCACGCCTTCAGCAAGTGCAACAACCACGTTCCGGTTTTTTGAGAAGTTTACAGTTGCATCCCATCTAAAGCCAGAGGCAGTTTTTATTGGTGTACCGTTTAACGTCAGTTCCACACCATGGTTGCGAATTTCTCCTGCGTTGATACGCCTTGAACCGAAAGTGCTTGAAGGAGGCAGCGGTACATCAAGAATTTGATTTTTGGTACTGGCATCATAATATGAAAAGGCTAGACCTGCTCGGTTTTTAAAGAATCTTGCTTCCACGCCAACTTCGGTCGAAGTTGTCAGCTCGTTTTTTAAATTAGGATCGGGAATGGTGGAAGAAAAGGCTGCTAATGGAACTCCCCCATGCGCATTCTGATCCAACGAATAGGTTCCTGTTAATTGGTATGGAGAACCCGAACTTCCTGCCTGCGCAACCGACCCCCTGACTTTTAGAAAACTCAATGCATCACTTTGAATCTTAAATGCATCTGTAATAACATAACTGGCACTAACCGCAGGATAGAAAAAAGAATTATTTGCGGGCGAAAGCGTAGAAGACCAGTCATTTCTTGCCGAAAAATCAAGGAATAAATATTCTTTGTAACCAACCTGACCTGAAAGATATACTGAGTTAATCGACGACTGGCTAAGCCCAAAAACATAAGAATTGGTGAGCGTATTATTCACCGCGTATAAATTCGGCACAATAAATTCGTTACCGGTATTACCTGTTGTTCGTGCATAGAATTTTTGATGGTTAGCTCCAAGGTTTAATGCGAAAGAAACATTGCCAGGTAGTTTAGGAGAAAGAGACAGAAGTACATCACTGTTATCCTCACGCACACGTGTAACCTGTTCGCTTATGTCACCATTTCTGTTGGCACTTTGATAAGTACCTTTTTCCCTATACCGAAAACGCTGGTCTGTATAAAAATCGGTTCCCGTTTTAGCTGTCAGTTTAATCCAGTCATTAAACTGGTAGCTTAGCCGTACCATGCCTAAGATGCGTTGGCGGTCATCCGAATTATAGGTGTGATCCCTTGTCCAGGCGGGATTAGCGGTAGATGAATTGGTTGCATATGTTTTCTCCATTCCTATAAACGGAACTGTTCCGTAACCCAACTGTTTACTAATGTCGGCAGCAGTCCAGGCAGAATTTGCAAGAATGCTCATAGGTATACTGCGCGGTTGGCTGATAAATATGTAAGCAGGGTTATCGCTCGCATCAGAAACGGTAGGCCGGTTTGCCCCCTTCTGATCAATGTAATTCACCTTTACATCCAACTCCATCTTTGTCGTCAATTTGGCAACTGTTCTAAGGTTTATATTGTTACGGTTCAAGGTATTTCCCGGAGTATAACCATTGATATTTGTATTCCCGTAAGACAACCGGTAGTTTATATTTTCACTTCCACCCTCCAAACTCAGGTTGTTCATCAACTGCCTTTCAGTTTTAAAATAAGCCTGGAAAGTATTGGGTTGCGGCGTAAAGTTTAAAACATTTCCCCACTGGTCTTCATATTGCTGACCTTGCATTTTAGCACCCCAGCTTGACCTGGTAAACCTGTCGCGGCCTCCACTTGTTTTTGGCATACCCTGAATGTTTGCCGCTTGTGCTGCAGCCCACGTGTAAATTTTGCCGTCGGTTCCCCTGAAATTAGTAAAGGTGCCATCCAGTCCCTGCCCGTATTCATCCTGGAAGTCTGGCAAAACAAGCGCTTTCCCTAAAGAATAATCCACCCCGTATTTTATGCCAATGCCTTTACGCGATTTACCTGATTTTGTGGTAATCAAAACAACACCATTGCTTCCCCGTTGGCCATATAGTGCAGCCGCGTTTGGCCCCTTCAATACAGATATAGACTCTACATCTTCCGGATTAATATTCGAAATCCCGTCTCCATAGTCTATACCTCCACTGCTTCCCGGCGAATTTAGATTGCTGTTATCCATCGGAATTCCATCTATCACATACAGGGGCTGACTATTGCCAACCAACGAGTTTGTTCCCCTGATTACCACCCGCGAAGAACCTCCGGCACCATTAGCAGATCTTGTAACCTGTACACCAGCCATTTTTCCAGCCAGTGCATTAGCAAGGTTTGCTTCCTTGGCAGTTGATACTGCTTCACCTCCGATTTCCTGTACAGAATATCCCAACGCTTTTTTATCGCGTTTTATACCCAATGCTGTAACCACTACTTCATTGTAATTCACCGTACCAGGTTCAAGGGTTACGTTTATTACCGATTGGTTACCCACAACTACTTCCTTTGCAGCGTATCCTACAAATGAGAATATAAGTGTTGATTGAGGAGCTGCAGCAATTTCAAATTTACCTGCCCCGTCTGTTGAACCACCGCGATTGGTACCTTTTACAAGTACACTAACACCATTAAGCGCTTCGCTATTGGCACCGGTAACAGTTCCACGTACAGTTTGTTGAGCATAAGTCAAATTCGCGAGGAAACAAAGCAGAAAAACCGATCCTGCCATTCGTAGAAAAAAGGAATAGTAGATCTTTTGCATAAGGTATAGTTTGGTTAAAAATAATCCGGTAATTTAATACAAATACAGATATCGGTATGAATAATCCCCCCGGCCGATACTTTTCAGCTACTTCTTACAGCAACAAAAACGGATACAACTCGGTGCGACAGTTTCAGCGGGTTGAACCTTGTGAAAGTCATTTACCGAAACAGTTTTAGCTGCTCTTTTTGTACCCGCATTTGTTATTAATGATGCTTTGGTTGCGTCGCACTCTTGTACTTTTGTAGTTGCTTCGGCAAATTACCACGTAGCTCCCAACCAAGCCAGCAAGACGAATAACCTGTCGATACTACTACCTGCTTTGTAATTTTTAGTGCTTTCCATATTTGTAGCCCAACCAAACACTATCAGTATTTTTTTCTACTTTGGAGTAGCTAACGATTAAATGCTGCTTATGAAAAAATTTACTGTCTTCGTTGCTTCTCCTTCGGATGTAAAAAAAGAGAGGGATTTACTTAAGAATGTAATTGAAGAAGTTAATTTAACGCATGGTGCCGCCCTAGGTTACGAACTCGAATTATGGAGATACGAAGAAAATGCTTTCCCCTCTGCTGAAAAGCCACAAGACCTTATCAACTCTATTGCAAAACCATATCAAATATTTATTGGAATTATGTGGAAGCGTTTTGGTACGCCGACATCGACAGCGGGTTCAGGTACAGTAGAAGAATATAACATAGCTTTTGAGGCGTGGCGAAGAAACGAAGTGTTGGACATTATGTTTTATTTCTGCAAAAAACCTTTTTTTCCCGAAAGCGTAGAGGCAACAGAGCAGATGAGTAAAGTGTTGACATTCAAAAATGAGTTAAACGGAAAATCTTTGGTGTGGGACTATACTAATCCTGGTGATTTTGAGGAGAAAATCCGAAAGCACTTATGTTTGAAAATGACCCACGAAATTCAAAAGCAGGGAAAAGACAACCAGTCAAAAGCGTTGCCGGATGAAAATATAATTCACCTATTTAGGTCTGTCTGGCCCAAAATGGAGCCGGCACTACAAGCCTTCCTCAGCGGGTCGTACAACGAAAATCGGATGAAAGGAGATGGAGGCATTAAAACAAAAGACCTTTTCGCTGCTATGGTCACCCACCCTACTTCTGATTTGCAAGCGGTTATAAAACACATTCCCGAAAACGCTTTGCCAGAACCTATGAAAGGAAAAATGGTTGATGAGCATTACATTTTAAGCGAAAATCCATGGCTTTCACATTGTATCTCTGCTTCCATAGAAAGGTTAAGTAACGTTTTATTGCCCGGCCGGAAACTAACTGCAATAGATGTGTTTATAGACATTGCCCGTAACGGATCAGGTGAATCTGTGAGGCTTTTACGAGAAAATAATATCAACCCAGACACTATTGAAAGTATTTTGATAAAGGAGAATTTAAACGTGTTACAAGGTTAGTCAGCGTTTGAATGTAAGGGGCGTTTGTTTTAAAACTCCCTAATTCCGCTACGAACTACAAAAAGGTTCTTTTTAAAATCTGGGTAAACCAGTGGAAGTAATCTCCTGCTAAATTTCAGATTCTAAATGTCACGAACGCACAGTAAAATCAATAATATTTCAGGTCAAAAAAGTGATAATTTCTAAGATCTCGACACGCCCAAGAGAAAAATGCTTTAAAATACAGCCATATGAACGCATCGCTCCAACTTATAACCTTATCAAAACTAAAATCCTCAATGAAAGGTGTGCTTTTGTGGTTCTCCTTATTGTCCGGCGGAATGGTGGCGCTAGGGCAATCGGAAAGCCCGAAAGATAAGGTAATCATAACTTCCCTCGATCAGAAAACCCAGGTACGCACCAATGAAAAGGGGGAGCTACAGGTGAATGTCGCCCAAAAGGATGTTCGCACGTACAAGAGTCGCGGATGGGTTCGCTACAGTGACTTTGGCGCCCGTGGCGACGGCAAGACCGATGATATCGACGCTATTGCCGGAAGTCATGCATTCGCCAATCAGTATGGTTTGCTGGTAAAAGCAGACGAGGGCGCTAGCTACTACATTGGTGGTAAGGAGCGCACAGCAGTCATTCGTACCAATACCGATTTTGGAACGGCGGCCTTCATCATTGATGATACCGAAGTGCAAAACCGTAATGCCCCCGTTTTCCTCGTCAGTTCAAGTCTGCAGCCGTTTGAGTTGAAAGGAATATCGACACTTAAACGCAACCAGGAAAAAATCGACGCATCCTTGCCTGGGCCCTGTCTCATCACCGTCACCAACTCGCACGTGAGGCGCTACATACGGTTTGGTTTGAACCAAAACAATGGCGCGGCCCAGACAGATATTTTTATGGTGGATAAAAGGGGAAAGGTGGATATGAACGCTCCCATCATTTGGGACTTCGGCCAAATCACGAATATAAGTGCGCTTCCCATCGACGAAAAGCCACTGACTATCAAAGGCGGACGGTTTACTACCATCGCCAACAAGGCAGAGTCAAAGTATACCTATTATAGCAGGAACATCGCAATCAAACGATCCAACGTTGTTATTGACGGGCTCGAACACCGCATTACAGGCGAAGGAGACCAGGGTGCACCCTACGGCGGCTTCCTCAATATTGGGGACTGCGCCTATGTAACCGTTCGGAACACTATCCTCACCGGCCACAAAACTTACAGTACCATTGGTGCAGCAGGAAAACCGGTCACCATGGGCACTTACGACATTTCCGCCAACCGCGCCCTGAATGTATCCTTCATCAACTGCAGCCAGACCAACGATATTAACGACCGCATGTATTGGGGTATCCTCGGGTCGAACTACTGTAAGAATATGCTGTATGATAGTTGCGTCTTTTCACGGTTTGACGCTCACATGGGAGTTGCCAATGCTACCATCCGCAACTCGACACTTGGACACATGGGCATCAACGCCATTGGCAGCGGTACATTAACCGTCGAGAACAGTATTATCCGCGGCAATACCCTCGTTAACCTTCGCTCTGACTATGGCAGTACCTGGCAGGGTACTTTTGTAATCCGCAACTGCAAATTCATACCTGCAGGTGGCAGACCCTCTACTGCTTCCCTCATCGGTGGATCTTATTCCGGTCAACATAATTTTGGTTATACCGCGTACATGCCGGAACGTATCATTATCGAAAATCTTGAAATAGACGACTCCAACCATCCCGAGAATTACAAGGGGCCTGCTATATTCTCCAATTTCAATCCTGATATGACAGATGATTCCTACAAGGAGCAGTTCCCTTATGTTATAACCAAAGAAGTCACAATCAGGAACGTGACCACGGCCAGTGGCAAGCCGCTACGCATCAGCGATAATGCATTTATGTTTAGGAATGTAAAAGTGAATGTAAAATGAGGCGATGGAAGGAGTGCCACTTATCTTTTGCAAACTGTTTTGTTACAATACGTCCATTAACTGCAAAGTTTATAAAGGAAGTTATCAATAACGTCGTCATAGTCGGTTTCCTCCAATAACCCTCCCGGCACAACCTCTTCTTTGTTCTCATTGTATAATACCCGGCTTTTCTATTTTACATTGTTCCTAAAATGCCTTTACCAGTTCTCATTGTTCCTCATTCCAAACCTGTACAACAATAGTTTCCATGATCGGTATTTGTACAATTTACCAGGACAATTGAAGAGAAAAATAGTAAATAAGGGAGCCGGCAGCAGTCAATACACTCACCTATCGTAATCTACGCTCTGGCTAATCCACTAGTGCTGTCATTAGTCTTGTCAGCCGCTACACTGCTGTTATTGGGCAACTCTTTTTTATTCGTTGAATAGCCAAACGATAAAGCAGGATAGGAAAACATAAACTAATGTCCGTTACCAAAGTCTTCTTAAAAAACATAATACGCTTTTACCAACGCACTTCAATCACTTCAGCATTTTCCCAACCAGGCGGAGGGGGATTTTGTTGGGACGGCTCGGGGGGATAAATCAAAGCATCTGGAAAAGCTTCGAAACAAATTTTGGGGCCGCGAGGAATGAAAACGGCGGCAGTTTGATCGAGCATGAATTGGGTGATACTGAAAGGAATAAGAATTGCCCTTTTATGGGTGACGCCAGCCGCCGAAAAATAACCTAGCGCAAAATCATTGGGATCAGCAACATTGTAAACGTTTCCTTTTATAGAAGCCGGCAAGGGATCCAAAATATTGCCGGTGCGGTTCTGCTGTTCGTTGAGCCTTTGCAAAAACTGGAAAGCTTCACGGGTAGTAGAAAGCTGGCCGATGTCGATATAATGCCTGCCAAACCAATATATTGGTGAAACGCCTATAAACTGCCCCCTGATTTTGTTTCCATTTATTGCCGCATCTGACAGAATGGTGAGGTTGTTATGAGTAACTTTTTGAAAACAATATTCGTATTGGATGCACCCAATCCCACAGCTTATTCCATTTGTTTTTCTGGGTGCCCAGGCGTAAAACAGCCATTGATAATAATTCTCCTGGTTTGCAGCATCATCAACACCAGCATACACATTAATGCCCGAAGGAGTAAAGAAATTAAATCCGGTGCTGATATTAGTTATTGGCACGGCGGCTGCTATCTTTTCAGGAACAGAAGTATAAGCTTTCCCATTTTTCAACGTGACCGTTACCCTGTAGCTTCTGCCAACTGTACCGATGTAGGAGGGATCGGTTGTTTCATAAATGCCGTCACCTTTATGTACAAGTGAAACCTCATTTCCAAGATGGTCGCTTATAGCTACGTTTGCTTGTTTCTCGAGGAACTCATCCGGTATTACATTGCCTCGTGTAAAGGGGCCTGAATAAGACAATCTTACTGTATAAGGAACCGTGTCGGTGGTTATAGATCCTTCGATCACAAGTACCGGCTTTTGGTTTCTTGTTTCTACATCAATCTGTTTAATACATCCCGTGCATACAAGCAAGACAGCGAGTGTAAATAGTATAGTCCATCTTGAAAGCATGTGCGTTAGAAGTTATATGTCCATGAGATGGAAGGTATAATTGTGCCTGCAACCGATAAGCGATAGGGAAACAGAACCACCGGGTTTCGCTGAAAAAAAATGGAATAGGCGTTCTGGTGAGCATACAAATTGTAAAAAGAGAAATTCAGTATGCTGTATCTTTTTTGTTCAGCGTATTTACGGGAAACATAGGAAAACCCCGCATCCAAACGATGGTAGTAGGGAAGCCGATCGAAGTTTCTTTTTGAATAGTTTGTCACTATCGCACCGTTGTACGAATAATTTCCGTCAGGATACGTCGCCGGTCTGCCCGAAGTAAAAACAAAGTTGCAGTTGAAGCTCCAGCCGTTGCCGAGTTTCAGCTTTGTGATAATGGCAAGATTATGTGGCCTGTCTGAACTTGAAGGGTAATAAATACCTCCGTTCACTTGTTCTGCAGGAAATTTATTAAGGATTTGAATTTGTGATTTTGAATAACTGTAATTAAACTGGCCGGTAAACTTTCCTGTGTTTTTTACAAGACTGAATTCTATACCATACCCCCGACCTCTTGCATTCAACAAAGCACTTTCAATGTAATTGTTAAGTAACAATGTTGCTCCGTCTTTATAATCTACCATGTTTTGTATGGTTCGGTAATAAGTTTCAACCGAAACTTCGTATTGGTTGTTGTTGAAGCTTTTTACCAGCCCTGCTGAGTACTGATCTCCTTTTTGTCCTTTCATATATGGGTCACTCAATTTCCAAAAGTCGACCGGCGAAATACCTGTTGTATTGGAGATAAGATGAAGAAATTGTTGTCCGCGGTTGTAGCTTACTTTAAAAGCTATATCACCTGATAATCCAATTTTCAATGAAACCCTCGGCTCAAATCCCCAGTAGTGTTTAATACTTTTATTCTTGCCGTAAACAGCCGAGTCGCTGATCGTCTCTTTCGAAAGTGGAACATCGGGCTGATATAGATAAACCGCTTTCGGTCCCAGGTAATCATAAGCTACATATCTCACTCCGGCTTGTAAACTAATATTACCTGAAAAGGCTATTTCGTCATTTATGAAAAATGCCGTTTCGCGCCCCCGTTCTTTCTGAATAGAAAGCGGGTTTACAATGCTCGCAGCCGAAGACCGCTTTCTTTCACCGGGTGAAATACGATACAATATATAGTCGGCCCCCGCCTCTATTTTATTTTTATCATTCAGGCTATATAAAAACGAAACTTTTGCCTGTTTTTGCTCAATCGAAGAAGTGAGTGTAAACTTATAATCGTCCGCCAGGTTATTGACAGCAGAAGTGAACTTGCTATAGTTAGCATTGGTAAGTAGTGATAATTTGGAGGTTAGTAAAAAGCCACCGTTGAAAGAAATCAAATCGCTGTTCCAATGGTAAGAAGTAGCGGTGTCAAATTTAAATCGATCATAACTTTTATAACCCGTAACAGAGATCTTATTATCAGCACTAAACGCATATTCGCTTTTGATGGTGGCGTCGTAAAAGAAAGCCCGGCTCTGGCCAAATTTTTCAGGCAAACGAGCCAAAACAAGATCGGGGTAAGCTGCCCTTACACCTGCGGTAATTGAAAATTTATTTGTAACGATGGGGCCGTTAGCAAAAAATCGTGCACTAACAGGACTAATGCCAGTGGTATATTTCATTCTGTCAGAACCGCCACTTTTTACTTTCATATTCAATAGCGAAGACACCCTTCCACCATACTGAGCGGGCATACTTCCCTTGTATAAAGTAACATCGTGGATCGCATCAGGACTTACTGAAGTAAAAAAGCCGAGTAAGTGAGAGGTGTTGAACAACGGTGCTCCGTCAACCAAAACCAGGTTTTGGTCTGTGTTGCCCCCGCGTACATTAAAACCACCTGCACCTTCTCCCGCTGTTGTTATTCCCGGCTGTAGCGTAAGCGCCTTAATAATATCAGCTTCGCCCAAGATCAGCGGACTACGTTTAATAAGTTCAGGATTTATTTTCGTAACATTCATTTCTACCGACTTAACCTTCGAACCTTCCCTGGTAGTATTTACCACTACTTCATCCAACGTTTCGTCTGCTCTTTTTTCGAGTGTTACTATCATTGGTTCATTGCTGGTTGAAAGATCTATTGTACGGCTTATACTTTTATAACCTATCGAAGAAATTGCTGCGGTAAATTTTGGACTACCGATAGAAATGCTGAAATATCCGCTGTCGTTAGTAGCCGTACCCCTCCTGGTTTCCTTAATAATAATGCTCGCATTTTTTATCGGTTCTTTTGTAACCGGATCCATAATCTTGCCGGTAAAAGTGTAAGTGTTTTGAGCAACACCCTGAATTGAAAAAGCAAGGAGAATAAAAAAGAGAACGTTTGCCGGGCAAGCTCTTTTTATCATTGAAGATTTTTTAGCTAAGCAGTAGTTTGTATGCTACCAATAAAGCTACGGAAAAATGTTGCCAGCGAAAGAATGCCAAGAAAAAGCGCTTTTTACGATATAGGTAAAAGGCCTTCTAAATACAGCAGTGCGGTGGACTATAGTACAGGTAGCAACGGTATGTAGCGTTGCAGATTTTTCAACGCTGTTGCTAAATGCAATCCTGCTATTATGTTTGATTTGTATTTTTTAATCCATAATCCATTTTTCTGAAAAGCTTACATAAGCAATACTTTTAACTGCAGGCTTTCCTTCATTACCCGCAACCTGGTTTGTGTATGAAATGTGAATTCCCCCATCGGAGCCTTGTATAATAGCAGGATAGTGACCTCTCACTTCACTACCTGGTGTTGCGTTAACAAGCATTTTTCTGTGTGGCCAGGTCATTCCTTCATCTTTTGAAAGCCAGACTGATAGCCGGTGTCTTCCTTCTTCAATATCATTATGAATTATAATCCAGTTTCCACTTTTCAGCACAACAACATCAGCTGCAGTACCGGGATTGGGAATATCAGAGTCTTTTACCGTGCTCCATGTTTTACCCCGGTCATGCGAAATACTTTTCAATAATCGCTTTGGAGGAGGACCATTATCGCGCATGAAGGCAATAACAGAACTATCCCTGCCCAAAGCCAGTGTAGGTTGAATAGCGCCGGCACCAATTATCGGTTCACTAAAATGCCAGGTGTCACCCCAATCGTCAGTAATGGCTATCATCGAAAAATCAAGCCCGTCTGAGTAAAGGGGTAATAACATCCTGTTGCCTATGATAAGCGGTTTGTTACGTGTTTGCCAGCCAATCCTTCGCATTAGCGGATAACCGAGTTGCATTTTTACTTTTTCATCTTTCTCATTTATATCTGTTCCATTCCTCACCAGGTTCATTCCCCTGGCAATATCCAGGTAATGTTCACGGGCAGTGTCCCACTTAGCTTTTGTAATTACTCCACTTTTAAATTGGCCCGACGAATCAAGATATTGATAATAATCATCAAACTTTCTTTGAAGCGTTTTAACATACGCATCGTTTCTTCCAATACCATCAGCAGCGTTTCCATCGGGCTTTGTGTGAATCATATCCTGCCAGTTCCATAACGGGGAACCAGAGGCTTGCATATAATTATCACTTATTCGGTATTTCAGTATAGAAGTTTCCCACTGGTAGGCCATAACCGTGTACCAAGCCAGCCATAGCCTTGACTTGCCATCAATGAAAAGCACCGGATTGATATCAGGAAATTCAGGTACATCTGCAAGAACAAACGGCTCTCCCCACTGGTGTGTTTTGTGATTGTACCGCGATCCTTTGATGGAAACATCATCCGCAGTACGTTCTCCGCTACC
>NZ_JAOQAH010000096.1 GCF_025963695.1 Segetibacter sp.
AAAAAATTAAAGCCTCTTTTTGAGGCTTTTTTTATGTCCCGGTTACAAAGACATTATTGCAATACTTGACCAAAAGCTTCCATCCGAAGACAAATTATCAAACCAGGATTGCCAGCTAATTTTTCTAATTTTACCTCAATATTGGAAAGATAATTGCGATAGCAAGCTTTTTATAAAACCTAACTGGATTAAAGGAAAAAAAATTAAATCGAATGAGAAAAGTTCTGTTTTCAATAATATTAATAACAACCCTTATTTCTTGCCAGAAGAATGACAAAGGAGCAGACCCTGTTCAGGATGCATTGTTAAGTCTTCAAGGCAAATATTTGATTTGCGATAGTGTAAAAACCACCGTAAATGGAACAACAAAAAAACAAGTACTAGGAAAAGGGAAAGGATGGGATCGAACTTTTGGTATATATGCTAACCTTGAAATACACTCCTCTCCCGTTGTTTACAAAAGTTACTCTTACGAAGGCCCCAATAAAATTTATTATTGGAATACAAGCGGGCCATATTCAACCGAACAATATTATACTATAGTTTCCGCTAGTAATACTAATCTCGTTTTGTTAGAGACTGAGAAGGGAACAGGAAAAGTATTTACAGAATACTTTACTGCCGAGTAGTTTTTAAGAAATAAAATGCTTGTTTGGAAAACAGGGTCAAGAATGTTGAACGCCTAATAAAATTCATTGCATCCGTTCAGCTGAAACGCTAAAAGTATTCCGCGTCTCATGACTTTATAATCCTCCATTTTTAGCATAACCTATAAGACTCTGTCTATAATTGGCCGCAATAATAAAAAGGATAATAGCGTTTTAAGATGAAGTAATTATAGAACTTACTTTATCTAATATCCTTTAGTATGACCACCATAAGAAACATTGTTTTATCTCTATGCATAGGCAGTATAGTAGCAATAGTTGCAAACCTAAAAATTGGACCCGATTATAAATTTAGCAGCTCAGCCCTGGCGTTAGGTTTCTTTGTTTTTTCTACCATTTTTGTAATTAAGCCTATAAAAGAAAAATCTTAGTAAAGGCTGCAAAGAGAGGAGAATTAAAATTTCCTTGTTACGGCATTTTACATGTATTATTTCAGCTCCAGGTAAACAGGGCAATGATCGCTGTGCTTAACCTCTGGTAAAACTTTTACGTCAACAATTCTATTTTTTATATTCTCGGTAACGTTAATGTAATCGATACGCCAGCCTTTGTTTTCGAGCCTGTTGGAAGGCCTTAATACATTCCACCACGAATATTGGTTTGGCTCCTTGTTTAAATGTCTAAAACCATCAACAAAGCCGTTCGTTAAGAATTTATCAAACCATGTTCTTTCATCGGGAAGAAAACCGGTTGTTTTTTTATTAGAAGCCGGATTGTGAAGGTCAATTTCTTTATGAGCAATGTTGTAGTCACCGCATACTACCAGTTTGCTCCGGGTGTTTTTCAGTTCATTAAGAAAGTCTAGAAATTCATCGAGCCAACAATATTTGTAAGCCTGCCTTACTTCGCCGCTGGTACCCGAGGGAAAGTAAACACTAAAGAGTGAAAGCTCTCCAAAATCTGCCCGTATCACCCTACCTTCAAAATCACTTTGTTCAAGCTGGCTTCCGTAAACCACATTGTCTGGTTTTATTTTCGTTAGAATGGCAACCCCACTATATCCTTTTTTCTGCGCAAGGAACCAATAGGTTTCAAACCCCAGTGCTTCTATTCTGGCAATATCAATGTCACCCTTATGTGCTTTCACTTCCTGTAGGCAAATGATATCTGCAGGATCTGTTTCAAGCCATTCTATAAAACCTTTTCGTATTGCACTTCGAATGCCATTGACGTTATAAGTTATTATGCGCATAATGGTGTTTAGGATTAGGGCAAGTTAGCATAACCGGAAGTTTGTTATAATAAATACTCTTGCCAGTATCAAAATTACATAGTTAGAACCAAGTGTTTAAACCTATCGAAGTTATTTCTTCAACGCTTTTCCATAAACTTCCAAAGCTCTTTTACGCGCAAAATCATGCTCAACTATCGGCTTTGGATATGTAACCTCATTCAATTCAGGTACCCATTTATTAATATATCGAAGACCCTTATCGAATTTTATTGTTTGCAAATGTGGATTGAAAATCCGAAAGAATGGAGCCGCATCACAACCACTACCCCCGGCCCATTGCCATCCGCCATTGTTAGAGGCCAAATCATAATCCAATAGCTTTTGCGCGAAATAAGACTCCCCCCAACGCCAGTCTATCAAAAGATGTTTGGTTAAAAAAGACGCTACAACCATTCTAACTCTATTATGCATAAACCCTGTTGCGTTCAGTTCCCGCATACCCGCATCAACAATTGGATAGCCGGTCATGCCTGCGCACCACTTTTCAAATTCACCCTCATTATTACGCCAATCTATTTTTTCATACTCAGGCTTAAATGCGTATCCTTCCCCAACTTTCGGAAAGTGCCACAGTATCATTTGGTAAAACTCCCGCCAGATCAATTCATTCAGATACGTATCATTAAGGCCCAGTGCCATCCTGGCTAGTTCACGAATACTCACCGTACCAAATCGTAAATGAACGCCTAGTTTGGATGTACCGTTTTCAACTCCCGGAAAGTCACGGGTATCGCTATACTTTTTCACTATATCTTCCACTAAACTTTTTGAGGGGAAAGGATGGATCAACTTCTGAAAGCCAAAGCTCTCCAAATGGAGCAACGGTTTTGCTTCCGTCTTATAAAAATTTTGAAAGTACTTTTCGGCAGGATAGGAAGAAAGATAAAATTTATTTAATGCAGATTTCCATTTTCTGCTATAGGGTGTGAAGACGGTATAGGGTGAACCATTATCTTTCAAAATTTCACTCTTCTCAAATATTACCTGATCTTTACTGGTGTTGAAAGAAATGCAGTTACCTTTTAAAATCTCATTTATTTTTTTGTCCCGCTCTTTCGCATAAGGATCGTAATCGTGATTTGCAAAAACTTTTGCAACGGTGTACTTAAAAATTAAGTCTTTGAAAACATCTGTGGGGTATCCATAAATAACCAGAAGACTTGAATTGAGAGCTGCAAGTTGTTGCTGAAGTTCTTCCAAAGCGGAGTGGATAAAAGCTACCCTCCTATCGGCTTTATCCTCTAACTTATCTAATATTTGCTTATCAAAAATAAATATAGGTAATACCGGAACTCCTTCTTTTAATGAATGATATAAGGCTGCATTATCGTAAAGTCTTAAATCTCTTCTAAACCAAAAAACATTTATCCTTTGCTTCATTTTTTAATTAAGCAACAACTTTTGGTTTAAAAGGTTGCAGGCGTAAACAGGGGTATTATGAATTTTTTATGTAAGTAAGACGAGAGCGTATTTCTATAGCTGTTATTACCTATCTGTTGCACCCAGCGCATACCATAGGTTGCGTTGGTTAAAAAGACTTCAGAAGCGTTTAAAAGATCCTGGCTGGATATTTCAGTTTGAGAATGAGGCAGCCCCTCCTTCTCGAAACAATGCAGAAGATACTTACGCATTACACCGTTTACGCAGCCTTCGGTTAAAGGTGGCGTTTTTATGATTCCGCGATCAACAATAAATATATTAGCTATTGTGGCGTCGGCGACTCTATTATAAGGGTTCATTAATAAAGCGTCATCAAGGCGATGTTCTTTTGCCCACATTGCTGCCATAGCATATCCCAAATAATTATTACTCTTTATGGACGAGAAAAGATCGATTGTCTTTTTTGCATCTCCAAAAATGCCTATCCTAAGCCCGGTTTCATTGAAAACATTAGTATTTGTAAAACCAGCCCAACTCTGAATGATGTAATATGCGTTTTTATCTTCTACATCATATAATCCACCATCTCCCCTATACACTACTAATCTAACCCTGGCTAATTCTTCGTGACCATTCTTGTTGACTAGTTGATTAATCTGCGACTTTAACTCCCCCTCTGTTAAATTCTTTTGACGGGTGAATTGAAGCAGCTTTAGGGAGGAAAAAAGCCTTTGGAAATGTAAGTCGCACAAGAGGAGGTTGCCATTAACAACTTTCATTGTTTCGAAGCAACCATCGCCATACCTGAACGAACGATTACTTGGAGATATAAAAACTTTTTCTTCTTCAATAATTTTTCCGTTCCAATTAGAGAAAAGAGACATTATTTTATTTAAGGCAAAGTTAATGATACAGAGTTGCCGTTACCGATAGTAGATGTCCTTTTCATATTTTACTCCTTTTTTGTAAGAGATGCAAAAAGACGTGCAGACGAACGAATTGCGACGCAACGATGCAGCCATATGATACAACTGCTTGTGCCAAAAGAAAACCAAGATCAGCTATCCTTCTACTATTCCATGCTTTACTGCATATAAAATTAATCCCGCAGTACTTCTCGCACCTGTTTTTATTTTAAGCCTATCACGAATAGCTTCAACTGTTCTTGGGCTAATCTCCACAATATCAGCGATTTCTTTTGTAGTCTTTTCATCGCACATTAGCTTCAACACCTGCAATTCTTTATCGCTTAATTCTGCATCATCAGACGTCGGAACTTCAACCACTCTCCTACTCTTTAAACCGGAAAGAATTGCCTTGTTGGTGTACTCGTTGAAAAAGTACTCTTTAGTGTGCACCGTTTTTATCGCTTCATAAATAGTTTCGCTATCACTATTTTTAGTAAGATAGCTGTTTGCACCAATCTCCATAAGCTTGCTAATCATACTAACATCATCATTCATAGTAAGCATGATGATCTTAGAATCCGGCAGCACCTTTTTAACCTCCGGCAAGGCGGCAATGCCATCCATTATTGGCATTTGTATATCCAGAAGTATAACGTCGGGCTGAAGAAATTTTAACAGATTAAGTAGTTGCATACCATTTTCTGCCTCTCCAATAAATTCTATATCCGGATAATGAGATAGTGAAGCCTTTACACCTGTACGAAATAAAGTATGATCATCTGTTATCAGTACCTTTATTTTATCATTGCTGTCTGTAATCATCGAAGAAGAAAAATATTCTTATTAGTAAATTTTGAATTAATAAATATCGCGAGGTCTGGAAAGGTATTACTATTAACGGTTAATTTTTAAGTTATAGTATTGATTTGAAAATTAAATAGTAAAAACACTATTTGCAATGGTAGAAAAAATACTGAACACCTCCTACTTTTTCCATTGTTACAATAAGTAATGTGTGAGGCACGGAGTAAGGTTACAAGATTTAAGTTCTAATCAAGCAGGTGGTTACGCATTCCGTACATTAATAAACCAGCAATTGTTTTTACGCCGACTTTAGTCTTCATGTTTTGCCTGATAGTTTCAACTGTTCTGGGACTTAAAAAAACATCTTCCGATATTTCCTCAGTCGTTTTGTCTTCACTAATCAATTTTAAGATTTTGAGCTCTTTTTCGTTGAATTTTACAACACTTGGATAAAATGTTCTTACTGATTTTTTTTGCTGAAGTTTCAGTAATACTGCTGAGTTTACTAATTCGTTAAAATAAAAGTCGCTGTTCATACAGGAGATGATGGCCTTATAAATTTCATCTGCGTCAGCTGTTTTTGTCAAATACGCGTTGGCTCCGTACTCCATCATCCTTGTTATGGTTTCTTTATCGTCATACATACTAAGGATGATAACTTTTAAATCTTCATATTCTTTTCTTATTAATTGCAGCGCTTTTATACCATCTGTTTCCGGCATTTTAATGTCCATTATCAAAATGTCCGGTCTCTTAAGCTTCAGTTTGTGCATCATATCCTTCCCATTCTCAGCCTCCCACAAAATTCTAATGAAATCACGATTCTTCATCGACATCCTAATGCCGTCTCTAAATATTTTATGGTCGTCTGCTAAAGCGAGTTGAATTATTTTTTCCACAACTAAAACTATTAATGCTTTTTACGGAATTGGGCGCTAACACACGTAGTGCTGTCGGTAATGACAGCAAATATAGGCAGTAGAACTTTCTAACTTTATGAAAGTTACCCGGTGCAGAAGACCGTATTATTACGGTATCTCAAAGTATTTTTACTACATTTTTTTCGAGCCACTTGTCGTAACCACCTCATTTTCAGCCAACTTTATAAATTTACAAACTATTTGTCAAAGTGTCCTCTTTGTGGAAGAATTTCAAAATGGGAAATTGTACTTCAATTCTTTTAACCGAACCCCATAAAAAGTCAAACTATGATGAACACAAAAACTTCCCAAATTGCAGAGCAGAAAAAAGGCTTTTCCGCTCATTCTGGTGAAAACATTGGTTACGAAAAAGGCGCTAAGCTGGTAAAAAATTATTTCGACCAAAATCAGGAAGAGGTATCCGCTCACTTCCTGGGTCGTAACATTATCGAAGCTATTTTAGCTCAGCCAGGCGCCGTTGGAATAACAATTCTTTACGGAGTAAACGAATTAGGTCTTCCTAAACCTGTTGTTGTAGGAGTTAATTCAAAAGGAGATTACATATTAAATGTAACATCTATTGGTGCAAACGGTGAAATGAATAAACAAAAAGGTATAGTAGC
>NZ_JAOQAH010000008.1 GCF_025963695.1 Segetibacter sp.
ATCAACAGTTTAGAGCATTGAAAGGGAATATGCGAGTATGCAAGCGTCGCGAGTAAGATTAATCTACTAAATAGTGAGAGTTGCTAGTTGTGCAACAAGTCCATCGTGTTTATAAAATTGTGGCTGGACGTTAAGCATTCAACTCAAAATCTATTTTGCTTTTGTGGTTAATTGAAACTACGTTTTTCAAATGCCACAACTTCATAAGCACTTAACGTTAATGGCAATTTTTAAGAGCTTTATTCGTAATAACGAAAAGAGATAAATGAGAAAAATAAACTTGTTGTTTAAGATAGTTGTCTTGCTAATCTTTACTAATTTTTTTCTATTCCAGATACTGCAAATACAAGTTTAACCATATTGTGGAATCGAAGCATTTGATTACCTGCGGAGTACTATTACTTAATTTTTTATGCAGTCAGTATTCACTACTTGTTTTCATTGCTAAAATTATTACGAATGATAAATTTCGAACAGAACTACCAGGAAGAATATCACCTTGAAAAAGTAGTCTGAAGAAAAACTACCACTAACCATTGTTTATAAAATTGTGGCAGGACGTTAAAATTGGCGGACGAACATCTCGGCATTAATATATTTTTAATCAGCATGAGTGCTGCCGATACCACACCTGCACAAATACCCTAAACGTTAGTCAGAATGTTAGGGCAGACTTTCTAAGTATTAGTAACTTTAATTACAAAATGAATTAAACACTTATGCTTTTACAGGACTTTTTACCTATCTCCGCACTTAGGTCGTATGTAAGATGCTTTCGCATTATTCATTTTTGTTTTGACCCCACACAACCCGTTCCCTACAAAGCTTATCCACCCAAACCCGAACAGACGCTTCATTTTTTTTTGAAGAAACCTTTCCTTATTGAAACAAAAAATAAAGACAAGTTACAACCAGATTCCATCCTGTTTACAGCGCAACAAACGTCTCTTGTCAACCATTTCACGGAACATGATTTCATTGATGTTCAGATTGTCTTTCAGCCAACTGCTGTATTTCAATTAACCGGTATACCGGCAACAGAATTAATAAATCAATTTTTGGAGGGAACGATTATTTTTCCCAAGACCGTTCAGTCCACTTTTTCTCAATTGCATGAAGCAATGGATTATACTGAAATAATACCTATCCTTGAAGCATTCGCTTTAAGGCTCATTCACAAGTCAAAAAGGGAAAAAATTTTATTGGATGCGGTGTGCGGACAGATGGAGCACTATTACGGCAATGTGTCAATGGACGGGCTGGCAAAACAAGCCTGCTACAGCATCAAGCAATTCAAACGGAAGTTTGCAGAAAGGGTTGGACTCAACCCAAAAACTTATGCAAGAATCTTGCGACTGAACCGAGCCTATAATATACGGAATTGTTTTGCGGGCAAAAGCTGGAACGCCATTGCTTTACAATGTGGATACACCGACTATCAGCATCTTGCAAAAGATTACAAAGAATTTAACGGTTTGACTCCTGCCGAACTTCACTCCCTCGAAAAAACATCTCCTGAAAGCGTGTTGGGCTTAAGTAAAAGCATTTATAGAAACAGGTTTACAGCCCCCTTTGTAAACCCTTAAAAAAAAGTCCTTTTTTTACCACTCCCTTTTTTCTCTGCGTTTCAATTTTGTATTACAAATTTTAAATTATGAAACGTATTTATTTCTTCACCTTAGTAAGTTTACTTATGACAACCCAATTATTTGCACAAACCACAAGTCCTACATTTATCTTAATTCATGGCGGCTGGCACGGTGCCTGGTGCTGGAACAAAGTCCTTCCTCTTCTGAAAGAAAAAGGAATAAAAGCAATAGCCATCGACCTGCCAAGCCATGGGGTAGACAAAACACCTGTCGCTTCAGTAACATTTGATGATTATGTCAACAAAGTGGTTGACGCAGCAAATAGTGTAGAAGGTTCTGTTATCCTGTTAGGACATTCAAGCAGCGGAATACCCATTGCACAGGCAGCAGAACGGTTGACACTGGAAAAAGTTTCCTCGCTTGTTTTCCTTGATGCATTCATGCCCCAGAATGGTGAAACCGTTTTTTCGCTGGTGGAAAAGTACCCGAATAAACCGGATGGGAACAAAGGGGCGGCGTTGGCCGAGAGTTTGATTTTTTCAGCCGATAAAAAGTCAACTACATTAGATTTGGATAAAGTCAGGGAGTTGCTTTATCATGACTGTTCGGAAGCAGATGTTGCTTATGCAAAGGCACATCTTGGTGCACAGCCAATGGCAACACAGCTAACTCCCGTGAGTGTGACAGAGAAAAACTATGGTGTCATACCTAAATATTACCTCTTATGCACTGACGCGAAAGATTTTGACAAAACAAAAATTTCAACGAACGTTCCTTGTAAAAAGATTTACCGGTTAAGAAGCAGCCATTCACCTTTTTTCTCCATGCCGGATAAATTGGTGGAGATATTGGGAGACGTTTATAAGCAATCAACACTTGCCGTAACCCAGTAAGTAAAACACGAACCGCTAACAAGGGGTTTGGCATTATTGGGGCAGGACGTTGTAATTTGGCCTGTAGCTCGATATGAGCTTCGGTTTCAGCGCGGCGTTAATAATTTAGCTTCCGTTTATAACTTCAACTTTTAAAAAATATTGGCTTTAGTTTTGGGCTGACGTTTTCAAATATCCCAACAACGCCAAGCCGTCCACGTTAGCAATAACCCTTTCAGACACCTTAAATTCATTAGTGGTAACTAAAACTATTCTATTATGAAAAATTTTTTTTAATACGTTTTTTAGCACTACTTCTTGTTGGATGTAATGACAACATAGATAATACCCATAATGACAAAGGGAAGTCTTCTGTTACTGCCAAATCACCTATTGACACGAATAAAATTTATAAGAATATACATATTAAAGCAAAACCTGAATCGATTGCAATAGACACTGCAAGGATTGCTGTTATTGTAGTTGACATGGAGAATGACTTTGGCAGCAAAGGTGGAATGATGGACAGGGCTGGAATTGATATTTCAATGATTCAAAAGGTTGTAAACCCTACCGCAAGAGTTTTAGCAACTGCCCGAGAGGCAGGCTTACAAATTATTTATCTTAAAATGGGTTTCCGAGATGATTTATCTGACCTCGGAAGTGAAGAATCGCCCAACCGCGTAAGACATCTTCTGTTTCATGTTGGAGATACCGTTAATGCTCCCAATGGTTTAAAAAGCCGTATTTTGATTCGTAACACTTGGGGCACGGATATAATTCCCGAACTAAAGCCACAAACAGGTGATATTATCGTATATAAGACGAGATTTAGCGGCTTCTATAGAACTGAATTAGATTCTGTTCTCAAACAATTAGGCAAAAAGTATCTTATTATTACGGGATGCACTACAAGTGTATGTGTGGAGTCCACTGTGAGAGATGCGATGTTCCGCGACTATTCATCTATAGTACTCGAAGATTGTGTAGCCGAACCGATTGGATATGGTTTCCACAGAAGCAATCATGACGCATCGCTTTTAGTAATTCAAAGAGTATTGGGTTGGGTTTCAAACTCTAAAGATTTTATAAATGCTTTTCAAGAGCCTACCCGTGTTACTAATCAAAAACTTCAGTAGAAGACGTGAGAAGAGTATACTGCTAACAGTGGTCACTAGTGCACAACGATAATGGAAGGAAAAGCAAATGGCGCGGCTGTTAAAAACAGCATGAAGGCACAACAGTAGTATTGCCAATAGTGAGGCTGGACATTGGAGCAATTGGAAGCATACCACTATCAACCTTGGTTTCGGGCTGGACGTTATCTATTTGGTTTTTTGTTTTTATCTTCAACAAAAGTTTTTCAATTGAACTTTGGTTGGTTTAATACTGAAGACCAGGCGGAATGGAGGTTCCCTGTTAGACTTGCCCCAAATTAGACTTTCATGGTAATATAAGGGGGTAACATTGCTATCCGTACATATTTTACTGGGGTTGTAACAGAGAAGCCGAATTTGCACACATTCAAAAAGCATTAAATGCAACCCGACAGTAGATAAGATGTTCAATTGAAAGTAACTTCTGCAAAAACAGGGAGATTAGTTTTTCAAATAGCAAAGCAATCTATTGTCCGTCCGTATGCCCACAGTTGTCCTGCTAAACATACGGACGGACAATAGATTGCTCTCCCGCTTAACTCCCTAGTCAAGACCCTATCGCTGCTCTTGCTCATCGTAACCTTATCCACCTCCTAACGCCCTATAAAGGTTGATTATGGAAGTAAAGATTTCACGTTTAATGTTCGTTTGTTGCATCTCAGCTTGCAGTACACTTCCCTGCGCTACAATCACCTCAAGGTAGCTGGCATAACCGGCGAGATAGAGGTCATTTGCGGTGGCAACGCCTTCGGTTAGCGTCTCGACTTCCTCTACCTTTAGATGATACGCTTTCTTAAGATTTTCTATTGACTGTAGTTGGGTCAAAACCTCCTGGTAACCTTGTACTATGTTTTTTTGGTAATTGTAAAAAGCGGTCGCTTGTTCAGCATTCGCAATATTTACTCCATTCATAATTCCACGGCGATTGATGACCGGTGCGGCAAGCGAGCTGGCAAGACCGGCAGCAATTGAACCTGTGGAAAGGAGTAGGGGTGCTTTAAAAGCATTTAACCCAACATAAGGGTTAAAATTAAGCGATGGAAGAAAAGCCTTTCGCGCGGCATCGATATCGGCTTTTGCCGCTATCAGCTCCAACTCTGCCTGTTGTACATCCGGTCTTCTAAGCAATACTTCCGATGGTATACCCGCTCCAATTTGTTGCGGTACCACTTTGGCGATTATAGATGTGTCTCTTGCTACTGGGGCAGGGAACCTGCCAAGCAGGTTATTTAGTTCGTTTTCCGTTCTTTGAACTGATTGGCGTATATCTATTTCCGCACCTTGGGTGTTTAATACCTGCGCCTTAAATTGTCGTACAGCCAGGGCTGTTGCGCGACCTCCTGCCATTTGTGCTTCTACTATCTCCAAACCTCTCTTTTGTAGATCAATGTTCCTGGCAATAATCCTCAACTGGTTGTCAAGCGCTAACAACTCATAATAACGACCAGCCACCTCTGATACAATTTGTGTCGCCAGCCATTGTCGTCCTTTTTCGCTTGCCAAATACCTTGTATAAGCTGCTCTTCTGCGGTCTTTAAGTTTACCCCAAATATCAACTTCCCACGTGCTTCTGAAGCCTAAAAAGTAATCCGGTGTAGGGGTGGGAATTCGTTGCTTTTTGTTAATGTTAGGCGACTTGTTGGTATCAAAATTACCTACGCCGTTCATTGTGTATTGTCCATACCGGTCTACTGCCGCGCCTATAACTGCGTTTACGACCGGTAGTCTTGCTGCCTCTGCAATACGTGTATTCGCCCTCGCTATTTCTATTCGTTGCACCGCAACCTTTAGATCATAATTGCTGGCTAACGCGGTATCTATGAGCCGTTGAAGAGTTGCATCGGCAAAAAAGTCTTTTATTGCAAATGGGTTAGCTGCAGTGTCAGTCGTTGGCGTAAACTCTTTTGGTATCTGCACCCCGTTTGGCAGCCCGGCCTGTTTTATTGTTGAGCAACTTGTTATTGTTGCTGATGCTATTATTACAAGTGTTTTTATAGATCGTTTCATTTTTATATCTCGGCCCTAATTGGGCTTTTTAATTTATGATCATACTGTTAACCTATACATTTCAGAAGCCCTATGCCAGTTGGAACGATTGGCGGTAGAATAGGAACATTCTCAGTTGAGCCATTCCTCGCTACGCTTCTTCCAATGCTCCAAATAGCATTCTTTCAATGTCAAATAACATAACCAGCTAATCTCTTAGATGCAGTACAGGTGTACGACTCAAGGATGTGCATTAGAATTGCTGTCGCTGGTAACAAGATCATTTCTTTTATTCTTAATGGTTTTTACTGTTAAAAATCTAACCGCTATGCTGGTTCATGGCTCATTTGGTGCTCGTGCCCAACGACCTGTAGCTTTTGTTGCTTAGGCTTTTTCTTATGACCGATTGAAGCGAAAATGACATACAGGCCAGGAATAAGTACAACACCGAAAATGGTTCCGAAGAACATTCCGCCGGCTGCGGCAGTACCAATGGACCGGTTACCCAAAGCGCCGGCACCTGAAGCAACACACAATGGAATAAGGCCCGCAATAAAGGCGAACGAAGTCATTAAAATAGGGCGCAAACGAGACACGGCGCCTGATTTCGCAGCCTCTAAAACAGTGTAACCTTCTCGCCGCCTCAGTTCGGCAAACTCTACTATAAGAATGGCATTTTTACCTAAAAGACCTATAAGCATGACCAGGGCAACCTGCGCATAAATATTGTTCTCGAGACCTGCAAGCTTCAGTGTAAGGAAGGCGCCGAAAATACCGGTTGGCAACGAAAGGATAACAGGTAGCGGCAGCAGGAAGCTCTCGTATTGTGCGGCCAACAACAGGTACACAAACACCAGGCAGATAATAAAGATGTAAACAGCCTGGTTGCCTGAAAGTATTTGTTCGCGTGTCATACCCGACCACTCAATTTCATAACCTCTTGGAAGTACTTTCGCTGCAGTTTCTTCCACAGCAGTGATAGCATCGCTGCTGCTGAAACCTTTGCGGGCATCACCGTTGATCATTGCCGATGAATACATGTTATACCGGGTAATCTGCTCCGGCCCGTAAACCCGTTCCATCTTTATGAAAGTTGAATAAGGTACCATCAATCCCTGCTCATTTTTGACATGTAATTGAAGAATGTCTTCGGGCTTGGCACGATACTGCGGATAAGCCTGCAACATCACTTTGTACATTTGGCCGAAACGAATAAAGTTTGTAGCATAATAACTGCCAACCAGTGTTTGCAATGTGCTCATTGCGTTATCAACGCTAACCCCTTTTTGTGCGGCCATTTCCTGGTCAAGGTGAATGAGGTACTGCGGAAAGTTAGGGTCAAAGCTGGTGAAGGCTCCTGCAAGTACTTTATGACTTTTTAGAGAATCCAGAAATTTTTGTGTCACATCTGCTGTTTTTGCCATTTCTCCTCCGCGGTTCTTATCCAGCAACCTCAATTCAAAACCACTGGCATTACCAAAACCCGGAACCGTCGGTGGAGCAAAATACTCAATAGAGGCATCAGCAATGTGTTTCGATTTTTGTCTTAACTCTTCAATCATTTCGTCAACCGATTGTTCACGCTCATCCCACCGGGCAAGATTTATCATGGCCATACCATATGATGCACCACTGATATCACTCATTAAACTGTAACCAGCCAGTGTACTTACGTTTTCTACCGACTTCATTTTTTTTGTCACGAGTTCCAGTTGGTCAAGCACTTTTTCGGTACGCTCAACGGTTGAACCAGCAGGGGTGGTAACATTTACATAAATCATCCCCTGGTCTTCGGTTGGTATAAATCCCGAAGGAAGTATAGCATTTGCGCCCCATGCAGCCACAAGAAAGAACAGCAGCATAGCAATGGTCACTGGTTTTCTAACTGCGATCCTGCTAACCAGGCTACCAAACTTGCTTTCAGTTTTATTATAATACTTATTAAAGCCCGCAAAGAACTTATCCAATACATTCTTTTTCTTTCTGGCATGGGTATGCTTCAACATCAAAGCACAAAGGGCCGGGGTAAGCGTTAATGCATTTATGCCCGAGATAACAATAGAAATGGCAAGTGTTAAAGAAAATTGGCGGTAGAAAACGCCTACTGGCCCCGATAGAAACGCTACAGGTACAAACACGGCTGACATTACTAAAGTAATAGCGAGGATGGCACCACTTATCTCTTTCATTGCAGATACAGTAGCTTCTGTAGCATCCAGCCCTTGTTCCGTCATTTTTACATGCACTGCCTCTACTACCACAATTGCATTGTCAACCACAATACCTATGGCCAAAACCAGCGCAAAGAGCGTAAGTATATTTATCGAAAATCCTAAAAGTTGCAAAAAAGCAAGCGTTCCAATAAGGGCAACGGGTACTGCCAAAGCAGGTATCAAGGTAGATTTAAAATCCTGCAAGAAAATGAATACAACAATAAACACCAGTACAAAGGCCTCAAAAAGGGTGTGCATTACCTCGTTAATACTTGCATCAAGGAACCTCGATACATCGTATGCATAGTTGTATTCCATCCCGGGAGGAAAAGTAGTTTCCTTCAGCTCACCCATTTTTGCTTTGATGTTATTAATAACATCCCTTGCATTAGAACCGGGACGTTGCTTAATCATGATTGACGCCGATGGTCTTCCATCAGTCTTAGACGACATATCATAACTCACTGTACCAAATTCAATATCTGCTATGTCTTTTAACCGAACCAGCCCACCGTCTTCTTCAGCCTTCAGCACAACTTGCTTATACTCTTCAGGTGTATTAAACTTGCCGGTATACTTCAAAACATATTGTTTCACCTGGTTGTCCTTACCCGAGTTTTCACCCGTCACTCCCGGTGCAGCTTCTATGTTTTGCCGACGCAGCGCAGCTATCACCTCTTCACTCGATATATTATAAGCAAGCATACGATCAGGCTTTAGCCATACACGCATAGAGTACTCCCTTCTGCCCATGATTGTAACAAAACCAACCCCATCAATACGCTTTAATTCTGGCAGCACATTGATGTCGGTAAAGTTGAAAATGAACTCCTCATTCATATCATTGCCCTTACTCATAATGTTCAGGTAAAGCAACATACTGTTCACTTCTTTTTCCGTAGTAACTCCTGCTTTTATCACCTCTTCCGGTAATTCATCCAATACAGTTGTTACACGGTTTTGCACGTTCACTGCTGCCTGGTCCGGGTCGGTTCCTACATTAAAAGTTATTTGCACAAGCGTAACCCCATTGTTGCTACTTACTGAGTTCATATAGGTCATGCCAGGAACTCCGTTGATCGCTCTCTCCAGCGGTGTAGCTACAGCTTTTTCACACACCTCAGCGTTTGCGCCATTGTAACTTGCCGTTACTACAACTGAAGGCGGCACAATATCCGGAAACTGCGTTACGGGCAGTCTGAATAAGGCAAGCACACCTAGCAGCGTAATGATCAGCGATATGACCAGAGACAACACAGGTCTCCTTATAAAAGTCTCTACCATCTGCTTAGTTTATTTATTGTGCAAACGCTCGGTACTAACATTAGTATCGTTTGCATTAAGATGAATAATAGTTTTAAAAAAGCAATTAAAATAAGCACTATAAGAAACGAAAGACATGATTGAACCGACATAGAAGCTTTAATCAACATCGTTGTGTCACTCACTTGTACTTATAGATTCTCACTGGTCTGCCTTTTCCACAGGTAAAATTTTACCAGGGCTACAGGACTAGCATACCACGCCATATAGTGTCCGAATTTTCTTCTCCCTTTAGGTTGGGCACCTTATTTTGCTGCCACAATACTTCCAATTGTTTGTAATCGTGGTTTTATTTGTGCGCCGTCGCGGATGTTTTGTACACCTTCATATACTATTTTGTCTCCCGGTTTTAATCCATCCTTCACCACGTAGTAATCCGAAATGCGTAACTGCGCAGTAAAGCTTTGCATCTTTACTGTGTTATCTTGTCCAACGACAAATACAAAACTCTTGTCTTGTATTTCAAGCACTGATTTCTGAGGCACAAGAATTCTATCATCCAGTTCGGTCACGAGTTGGATGTTACCGGAAGCCCCATGTTTTAGCACATTCTTCGGGTTACCAAATTTTACTCTAAAAGCTATTGAACCAGTGTTGTCGGAAAATTGTGCTTCCTGGGTTTCTATTTTCCCGACATGAGGATATGTACTACCATCAGAAAGAACAAGTTTAGCCTCTTCATTTTCCTGCAGATTATCAGTGCTTGATTTCTGATGTTGCAGAAACTCATTCTCCGACACATGAAAGTAGGCATAGACGTGACTGATATCTGATACGGTTGTTAACAAAGTACCATCATCTAACAGGCTTCCCATCTTTAAAGGTATTCTGTCTATTACACCCGCAAATGGCGAGCGAACAGAAAGGTAACCGATCTTAGTTTGGGCATCATCAACAGTAGTAAGGGCTTCAGCAACTTTTGCTTTAGCATCAGCCACCCGTGCCATGGCGAGGTCTAGTTCAGATTTTACAATAACCTTTTTGTCAACCAGCACTCTCACCCTTTCCATTTCCAGCTCTGTAATTCTGGCAGCAGCTCTTGCGCTTGCTACATTTGCTCTCGCTTTATTCAGGTCGTTGATAAACTCCTTATTGCTAATCCGAAACAAGAGTTGTCCCTTCTTAACCGGCCGGCCTTCATCTATATATATCTGTTCAAGAAATCCATTTACCCGCGCCCTGATCTCTACATTTTTTTCGGCATGTATGTCTGCCACGTAGTTCTTATGTAGCGAGGTATCAGCAGCTGCCAATTCAATAACCGGAACCTCAGCAACCTCAACAGTTTCTTTCTTTTCTTCCAATGCACACCCGGTTGCCATAACAGCTAGAAGGATAGCAATATGCCATCTCATTTTCATGATTAATAGGTTTAATATTTACGATCATCCGGCACGGCCATTGTGCCTGCATAACTATTTCAAACGATTCGCAATAGTTTAAATAACATAAGTTAAAAGGTCATAAGTACAGTTTAGAAACTTGTCATTGACCTAAAACGGAGTTAGCCGAAAGAGAAAGTGATGTAGGTGAGATAAAAAATGCGGTGTTGTGTAACTCTCCTTTGTAAAAAGATTGAAAATTAGCGGCGACAGGTCTTTTGCAGGTGGTCTTATACCAGAACAGACATTGGAAGTCCTTTTATACTTTTTACGGTATTTAATCAACTTGTCTTTAACATGCACATTACCTTGACTCCTTGCTACAAGTACAATATTCTCAGCACAATTAAGTGTCTGCTGTTGTAAAACAGAACTTCCGGAAAGGCAATAGAAAGAGATTGAACTGGTAGAAAAAGAATTAGGGGCAGCAGACTGGACGTGTATTTCTTTATCTTTTGGCGTAAAAGAAAATAGAAACAACACGAGAAAAAAGAACAATAAATTAGACTTTGTAGAATTATCCATTCTTTTCTTTCAACTTTTGACCACTCTTACTATTCCGCAAAATTAGGAAGGTGTCAGGAATGGTAAAAATTATTTTTGAGTTGCTGTTAGAATGATAAGATCTGGATAAAGGTATATGGATGAGTAATGATGTAAAATGCAAACACCTGTACCACCACGGTTGATAGAGGATTGGCAAGACGAAGTTTCTGATATTGAAACTGTTAGAAAATATAACTGTATTACGTGAAATAAATAGGCATTAGGTTCTGTTACATCTACTATTGATGGTTCTTTGTTCTTCGGGCCATATTTTTTAAACTTATAATTAACTTAAGTTACAGATCTAACCTCGCCATATCTGGTATTTTCTTACCCCCCTGTTCGTTTTCTCCGGTATGCATAACCACATGATGAGGAACGAATGGGTCCTTGTATCACGGCTTCATTTGCTCCAAAAGCAAACGTCTTTATGTCTTTTGCAGAACTGCTTGCAATAAAAAAAGTCGCACTGTAATTTTGGTTTTAAAAAAAAGAAAGTTGGTTAAGCAGTACTACTTAAAGCTGTAACGGGTAAAGATTTGTATTGGCTAAAACATATTTTCACAATTTCTACTCTTTTCAAATGATATCTTTGAATTTTTAGATGTGTATAACTGTCGAAGTATAAAAAATACAGTTTTTTTTATACTTTGTAGAAGTGGTGGGAGAAGTATCTTAAGTATTTTTACCGCATATTTATTTCGATCTTAATTGCTAATTTTTTATAATATTTCATATAATTTCTACAGATGAAAAAATTTTTATTTCTTATTCTGATCCTTCTGCCAACAGTTGTACTTGTAGCACAAGACGTTAAGGACGATTCGTTAATTAAAGCTGCAACACCGGGAAGTTTTGAGGACATTCTTTCAAGAGCTGCTACTGCTGTGGTTAAGGAAGATTTTCAAACAGCTAAGACATTATATACCCAAGCTGTTGCTTTAAGACCGAGCGATCCCGCTGCCATAAGAATGCTCTATAATGTGGTTAATACCATTAAATCAATGGAAGAAATACGGCTGCACAACCTCGATCTTAAGAGAAAAGCGGATATTAACATACTATTAAATTTGGCGCAGAACGAGGTGATGCAAAGGAATTATGACAGCGCAAAGGTGCATTACGCCCAGGTTCTGGCGTTAAAGCCAGTTAGGTCTCAGGAAGATTTTGTAAGGCAAAAATTAAGGGTTATTGATTATGCAATAGAAAGTTCAAATAAGTCTACAGTGAAAAGTGCTGCTACAGTTAACTCAGTTTCCGCTGGCTCAACCACCGCTCAAAACAATGTTAATAGTTTGCCTTTAAGCCACCCTGTAAATCAAAATGCAAGGAAAGAAGCAAAACCGGAAACTCAACAAGTACAGCAAAAGCAACCAGAAATAAAAAGTCAAAATGACGATTCAAAGAAAAAAGCACAAGAGAGTGAAAGACTGGCCCGGGAAAGGGAAAGGGTAAGATTAATTCAAGAGCGGGAAACAGCCAGATTAGCTCAAGAGCGGGAAACAGCAAGACTAGCTCAGGATAAAGAAGCCAGAAGAATAGCCCAGGAGAACGAGACTAAAAGAATAGCCCAGGAAAAGGAAACTGCAAGATTAGCCCAGGATAGAGAAGCCAGAAGAATAGCCCAGGAGAACGAGACTAAAAGACTTGCACAGGAAAAGGAAACAGCAAGACTAGCTCAGGATAGAGAAGCCAGAAGAATAGCCCAGGAGAACGAGACTAAAAGACTTGCACAGGAAAAGGAAACAGCAAGACTAGCTCAGGATAAAGAAGCCAGAAGAATAGCCCAGGAGAACGAGACTAAAAGACTTGCACAGGAAATGGAAACTGCAAGATTGGCTCAGGATAAAGAAGCTAGTAGAATAGCTCAGGAGAACGAGACTAAAAGACTTGCACAGGAGAAGGAAACTGCACGATTAGCGCAGGAAAACGAGACGAAACGGTTAGCACAAGAGAATGAAAACAAGAGAATAGCAGCAAATG
>NZ_JAOQAH010000011.1 GCF_025963695.1 Segetibacter sp.
GTGAAGTATAAACCAATCAGTTTTTTGACTAACTGATATGTCACGTCCTAACTGATAGCTACTAATACCTTTCTTATGTGCAGTTATTACATATATAGCCATAAGCCATTTTTTAATAGGGATATTACTTGCTTCAAAGATTGTCCCTACGGTTACGCTAAACTTCTTATAACATAGCTTAGAAGTGCATTTAAAACGCTTTCCACCTTCAATAACATACGCTCCCTCATGCTGGCAATAAGGACAAACAATAACTCCGTTCCACCTTTCCTTAATCAAATAGTTCCTGCAAGCCGTTTCGTCAGGCATTGAAGTGATCAGTTCGTGTAAGTTCTTAAACATTGTTATTAAGTTTTATATTTGTCTCAAAGCAACCAATTATGAGAGAAAAAGTAGAATATAGGAAAATTAATTGCTCCTTGCAATGGGAGCCTGATTTAGACTTCAAATTAACGTCCGATGGAATAAAAGCTAATCCTGATTTCATGGAAAGATTAAATGACTACAACGGTTATTTTAATATTGTTTTATTTGATAAGATAAATGAAGCCATTGGCTTAGATGGATGGGCAGTAAATTTTAGTCAAGTATCTCCTTTAGAACCTTTCTTTTACGCCTCTATTTATCTTGATAATAAAATTCATTACGACATAGTACATAATATTTGCGTTAGTAACATATCAAAGGATATTAAGATAGAATATAATTATTCAGGGATTATGTATAATTACATAAAACCCTATTAAAGCCAACTGAAACAGGGCTATTAATAACAAATTTATCTGTGTCGTATAAGCTATTATTTTTAGCAATCTGAAGGATAAAATCCTTGCTTTTTTTATCCAAGTGCTTCCATAAAGTATCTTCCGCTTTAATTTCTAAATCGTTGCCTTGTTCTTGTCCCTCATTAGTTGTGATTGCCCATAACACGAACTCATGCCCAACACGCCCTTCCCAATGCAAACATTTTAAGCCCCCTTTTACCAGGTATTCTTTTTTTGCATTATTACAATCAAATACTGCAAACCTTCATTTATTCAATGTTTGCATCCTTTATCTCATTGATCCTCTTTTTAACCCGTTGAAAAACGTATGGTTCTCTTACCCTTTTTCACGCCTCTAATAATTTATCCTGTGTTATAGGGAGTGAACGAATGCGTTTTCCGGTGGCATTGAAAACGGCATTGGCAATGGCCGGGGCCACTCCTACCAGCGCAATCTCACCCAAACCTTTTGCACCTATCGGATTGAGGTAAGGATCTTTTTTATTAACGAATAAAACGTCAACTGAAGGAATGTCGGCATTAACAGGCACATGGTAATCGCCTAAATTGTTGTTTATCGGCCTTCCGAAACGATGGTCAATTACCAGGTCCTCCATCAACGCCATACCTATGCCACCAACAGCACCGCCCATCATCTGCCCTTCCGCCGTTTTAGCGCTAACAATGGTACCGGCATCAGCGCAGGAAACTACGTGGTCGATCTTAATTCTGCCTGTAGCCGGATGAACGCGCAGTTTTACAAAGTGTACCGAGTACGAATAGCTGGAGTATGGTAGTTTTGTTCCCTTTGACTCCTTAGTAAGTTCTATGACAGGTAGATTATTTTGCTTCAAAAGGTCGCTGTAGCTTACCCTAACCGAAGCATCAGTCTTCGACGCCACTCCGGTTTCTGAAAAAACCAGGTCTGCTGCTTTCAGTTGCTGTGCGTTGGCTTTGCTAATTGCAGCACCTTCTTTACCGGCAAGGGTTGCTATTTGTTCTTTCAGTGCTAAACAAACGTCGTGCACTGCTGAACCTACGGTTGCTGTAACAGTTGAACCCCCTTGCATAGGTCCCGGTGGCAACAAGGTACTTCCCATTTGTACCGTAATTTTATTTACCGGTAAACCCATTAAGTCCGAGGCTACCGCTGTCATCATGGTAGCAGTACCGGGCCCCATATCGTTTACCGAACATTGTAAAATCAGTTTACCATCCGGGTGCAGCATCGCTTTTACAGTGGCCGCTCCGCGAAAAGCACCAAACGAACCCGTGCCCATTCCGTATCCGATCAGCCAGTCCCCGTCCTTTGATGTTCCTGGTTGTAACTTTCGGTCTTTCCAGCCTATGGCGTCAGCACCCAATTGGTAACATTCTTTTAAAAATTTGCTCGACCATGGCAGCCCATTTTCCGGGTCGCTGTCAGCATGATTTCGCAACCGAAACTCTACCGGATCTAACTTCAACTGATAAGCCAGTTCGTCCATCGCCGACTCTAATGCAAAAGAACCGGTAGCTTCGCCCGGTCCGCGCATCCAGATAGGGGTGACAATGTTTAGCGGTACAATACGGTAACGGGTAGTAACGTTAGGACAGGCATACAAAAACCGCGACATATTTACGGTGGCTTCTGTAAACTCTTCGTAGGCAGAGGTGTTGGCAGTGGCATCATGGGTAAGACCAACTAATTTACCATCGGTGGTAGCTCCCAGTCCAATCTTTTGAGTGGTTGCAGGACGATAACCCACATTTGTAAACATCTGCTCGCGGTGCAACACCAGTTTCAACGGCTTGCCTACCTTTTTAGCCCCCATAACAGCCGCAATTTCATAAGGCCAGGTTCGTAATCCCATACCAAATGCCCCACCTATATGTTCAGCATTAACTGTAATATTTTCTAAAGGCAGCTTAAAGGCATCGCTAATCGATTTTTGTGTTGCTTGTACGCCTTGTGTTTTTGTGTACACCGTTACCTTATCCTGGCCCTCCCAGAAGGCCATTATGGCCGCTGGTTCCATTGGGTTGTGCACGTCTATCGGCTGATAATATTCCTGCTCTATCTTAACCGCTGCACTTTTATAACCGTCTTTTTCTCCGCGTGTATAGTCTTCAAAACGTGGACCTGTCGGAACTTTAGCTTTGCCCAGGCTTGCATCTAAGTCTGTCTGGTGTACCGCTTTCTCGTATTGCGCCTTTACCAATTTCGACGCATGAAGAACTCTTTCATAGGTATCGGCAATCACCAGCGCAATTGCCTGGTCATAATAAAACACTTCATCCGAGGAAAAGAAACGCAGGGGATGTCCCCCGGTCGGTGGTTGTGACGGGTCTTTCCCCGTAGTGTAACTTGGAAGTTTAGGTGCATTTAAATGAGTAATAACGGCAAGTACGCCAGGTGCCCGTTCGGCAGCCTTTGTATCGATGCTTTTGATACGACCTTTTGCAACGGTGCTCCCCACTAAAAAGCCATACACGGTGTTCTGCATCTTGTGATCTGCTGCATAAGCAGCGCTGCCAGTTACCTTGGCTCTGCCATCTACACGGTTGATGCGATCAGGGATCTTTTTATCGAAAAATAAGTCTTGTTTCATTAATGCAAATTTTGAAATTTAAAAAGCCTTGATTAGCGAAGCTTTTATAATTAATCTTTTGTTCTACATACCCCCCGTTAATCCTAAAAACCCCCACCAATTGCAAGTCGCTTAACAGGCCGGCTTGTTACTTTCTTTGTCTTGCAACAAAGAAAGTGACCAAAGAACATTCAAGAAAGCAACGATAACAGCCTTGTAACACCCTGGTCAATTTCAAGCCTCCCTACTTTCCGGGGACCTGATTGAAATCCTATAATTCCTAATCCATAATTCATCCTTTTCCTGTAGCCGTTTTCAACGCTTCCACAAGCGTATTGGGTGCTAATTTTAGTTTGAAGTTGTTGTGACCGTAACCTTTAGCGTCTTTCATTGCCAGGGCTGCCGCTTCGCGGAAATTGGCTTCCGAAGCCGGTTTTCCTTTTAGAAATAGCTCGGCTTCCATCAGTCGCCATGGTTTATGCGCCACTCCCCCCATTGCCAGCCGCACATCTTTAATGGTATCTCCTTGCAAATCCACCGCGGCCGCAACCGACACCAATGCAAAGGCATAAGAAGCGCGGTCACGTACTTTTAGATAATGCACATTTTTATTGAGTTTGTTATCAGGTATCTCCACTGCAACAATCAATTCGCCCCTTTCCAGGGTATTGTCCTTTTGAGGAAGATCGCCTGGCAGGCGGTGAAAATTTTGAAAAGGAATACGACGATCGCCTTTTGGCCCTGATACCAGTACGGTAGAGTCCAATGCAACAAGGGCAATGCTCATGTCGCTGGGATGAACGGCGATGCATTTATCAGAAGCGCCAAAAATAGCATGCATTCTATTAAATCCTTTCAAGGCTCCGCAGCCTGTACCCGGTTCGCGCTTGTTGCAGGGCATATCGGGGTTGTAAAAATAAGGGCAACGGGTACGCTGCATCATATTGCCACCAACAGTGGCCATGTTGCGCAATTGTGCGGAAGCGCCGGCCTGTAGGGCCAGTGAAAGTAGTGGTTGCTCCTTGCGCACCAATTCATTGTCGGCCACAGCACTGTTCAGTGCCAGGGCACCTATGACCAGTTTGTTGCCTTCTTTTTTTATTTCCTTTAAAGGAAGGTTGTTGATGTCTACGAGCTTTTGAGGCGACATTACACCCTTCTTCATCAGATCAATCAAATTGGTGCCACCCGCAATCCATTGGGCAGCGCTATCTCTAACTATTGCATCTACTGCCCCTTTAGTGGTAGAAACACGGAGGTAATTAAAGTTTATCATAGTTTTTGCCCTCCCTTTTTTACATCTGCAATCGCCTTCACAATATTGGGGTAAGCGCCACAACGACAAATATTTCCGCTCATGTATTCACGGATCTCCTCGTCGGAGTTTGCATGACCTTCGCGAATACAGGCAATGCCTGACATGATCTGTCCTGGCGTGCAATAACCACATTGAAACCCGTCATGTTTTATAAATGCCTCCTGCATCGGATGCAGTTTGTCCCCGTCTGCTAACCCCTCAATAGTGGTAATTTTTTTTCCCTGCATCATCACCCCAAGCGTTAAACACGACAGTACACGGTTGCCGTCCACATGCACAGTACACGCGCCGCATTGCCCGTGGTCACATCCTTTCTTGGTTCCCGTTAAAGCCAATTGCTCCCGCATTAAATCCAGCAAGGTGGTGCGAGGTTCAATTGATAAATTGTGATTAACGCCATTTATTTCAATAGACAACGCCATCTTCTCAAAATAACCCGCTGCCTTTTCATCCAACCCTTCTTCAGCCGCTTTCACTAAAGCAGTTGGCGTAACAGCAAGTGCAGTAAGTACCGAAGATTGCTTTAGAAAGTTCCTCCGCCCTTTATTTAATTCATTTTCGTCTAATCGATCCTTACCAGAATCTTTTTTTGCCATAACTGCTCTTTTTTAATTTGCTGCAATAAACCGGTTATAGATCCCTTATTATTTTGACCATTAGAAAAACCGTCCTCGTTTCTCACTATCCTTCAATTTTCATTCCCTTTGTTGGGTTCAGAAAATAAAAAACCAATGGAATTAAGTGCCACTGGTCCGTTATTACGTTCCCCTATCTTATATGGCTCAATGCAGTCATCTGTTTCGTTCAAAAATTATTGTTTGTGTTGCAACGTCTAAAGCCATTTACGTAAAAACCCACTATTACCACGTATTCTTACAAAGGTATTTTAGGCATTACCAGCGCCAGTTATGATAATCAAACCAATCATTATGAATTTCAAACTTTCGGTGCTATTTCGCTACCCATTCTGCCATCATCCCCTTCAGTAGTTGTTAGAATAAGTGGGATATGCGGGGCGTATTCATTAAATGAAACCGACGGCTTTTAACCGGCAACAAAGAGAGAGAGAAGATATTTTTTTGGACGTGGCGGAAGGACTATTTTCAACATCGTTGTGTCACTCACTGCGACTTGTTGTACTTGTTTCGGCACGCCAAGCTGATATTCTTTCCCTAAGCTTTTATTTCTTGTCTTTAGCCTTGTAATTACATTATCCTGCTATGGTGTGCGACTTAAATTATTGCTTCTAACCCATACACCAGCAGCAGCGTAAGAGCGGCAGGAAATAAGAGAAATTGAATATGCGATGCAATATTCTGAAAAAATAACTACTACATTTGAAGACACAGTTGAAGACATAAATAACTAAAACCAATAATAATGATCAGTCAAGCTTTCATTGCAGAAATAAAACACGAAGCTACCTCTACAAAGAGAATATTGGAAAGAGTGCCCGAAGGGAAATTTGATTGGAAGCCACACGAAAAATCAATGTCGCTGGGCCGGTTAGCTACCCATGTGGCCGAGTTGCCCGGTTTTCTACATTCCATTTTAACGATAGATGACTTTGATTTTGCAAAGGGACATTATACACCTTCGCATGCAGACACGCCGGAAGAACTAATGAACGTTTTTCAGGAGAAATTAGATGAAGTTTTACAAACCCTGCAAAATACAAGCGATGAAAAAATGCAGGCTAATTTTACATTGCGGAGTGGCGAACACGTTATCGCAACAGCTCCGCGAATGGTGGCTGTTCGTTCAATGGCGTTAAATCATCTTATTCATCACCGTGGGCAAATAGCCGTTTACCTTCGCTTACTCAATGTTCCGGTTCCTGGCTTGTATGGTCCAAGTGCAGATGAAATGTAGGACGGGGCCATGCATTGGCACTGTTTTTTACCTGACTTACTCTATCACAAAAAATACAATTATGAACTCAAAAACAAAATTGATCATAGGCGCCTTAGCTGCTGCTGCTTTAGGCACTGTTGTAGCAGGATTATTTGCCACTGATGAAGGCAGGAAGGCAAGGAAAAAGCTGGCTAAAAAAACCAGGAAACTGAGAAATAAGACTCTACAGCAGGTAGGTGAACTTAAAGTAGGTGCTGCAAGGCGATACGAAACCGTGAAGCAGGCAGCAAACGATATAGTAGATGAGGGAATTGCAAAAGTTTCGGGTATTACAGGAAATGCCCGAAATGAAAAATAAGGGTTGAAACAACCGGAAGGCCTGCCAGTTTTGTTAATTGGCAGGCCTTTTCGTTTTCGTTTCGTCCTGCTGCGTCTCCTTTTCCGGCTTGCTTGCTCTCCGTAGTGTTCCGCAGGACAACTACGGAGGCCCCTTGTGTCCTGCTGGGGTCTCCTTTTCTGGCTTGTGTTGAGCTAAGGGACCCTGGCATTCCAACCGCCTGTGTCCTGCTGGGGTCTCCTTTTCTGGCCTGTGTTGAGCTAAGGGACCCTGGCATTCCAACCGCCCCCGATGTAAACGGACTTAGTTCAACTCTTTTCGTCCTGCTGAGATCTCCTTTTCTGGCCTGTGTTGAGCTAAGGGACCCTGGCATCTCGTCCTGCTGGGGTCTCCTTTTCTGGCCTGCGTTGAGCTAAGGGACCCTGGCATTCTTTCGTCCTGCTGGGGTCTCCTTTTCTGACTTGTGTTGAGCTAAGGGACCCTGGCATTCCAACCGCCCCCGATATAAAAGATCTTAGTTCAACTCTTCATAATGCACCGGTAAGAAACCGTCTAATTTGTTCTTCACATAATACCCTGCGCTGCTGTGTTCATAATCCTCCCAATGTTGCACTAACTTCCATTTACCACGAACACAGTTCTGATGGATGTAATTTATTTTTTGCAAAAGAAATTTTCGGTGGTAAATAGGCTTTGCATCAAAACTGCTTTCAAATACTTTGTGCTTTTGTCCTTTAGCAACATCTCTATCAGTTAATTCTTCTTTTAATTGCAGGAGTATTTCGCTTAGCCCTTTGTCCTGTAGTCGTTTTATTAGTTCATATGCCATAAACCTTTTTCCATTCCCAACCATTTTATTTAAATCATCATCCTCAGTTGGAAAAAACAATATACAGTGTACATGATTTGGCATAATCGTATATGCTGTCGTCTTAATAGCATATTTTTCTCTTAGATATTCAAACCATTTAAAGACTACGTCGTACCCGTTACACAATTCAAATAAGGGAAGCCATCGGTGACAGGTAAAAGTGATGAAGAAAAGCGGCGCCTCGCTGTTATGAGAGGTTCTGGTTGACATAAAGACAATATACCTATTTATTTTTTGCCGAGTCGCGAGTTGTAGGGAGTGCCGGGGTCCCTCGCACAAACCCTATAGAGGAGATCCGAGCAGGACGAACATTACCAAAGCAAGTGGATACATAGCCTTGGAAAAGGTGGGTCTGTATTTGCAGAAGTAATTTTTTGGGACCAGCTTTAGTTTTTCATAGCGACATCGTTGTGTCACTCCCTTGTACAGTTGGTAGTTGATTAGGCAATTGAAGGCACCGCAGGTCGAAATAGTGGCTTATTCCTTGCACTAATTGTTGGGACGATTTCTTCAGTTTTGCTCTTTGAATCTAATAAAGTCT
>NZ_JAOQAH010000021.1 GCF_025963695.1 Segetibacter sp.
AGGGCGGAGCAGTTGAGCATAATGTCTTTTTAAAAAATACGGTGGGTATTTATATGGAAGGAACCAGCAGGATGATGGTTTCTAAAAACACGTTTAAGTCAAACGGATGGGCAATGCGTGTGCAGGCAAGCTGCGAGGACAATACCATTGCCCAAAATAATTATTTCGGCAACACTTTCGATGTTGGAACAAATGGCACGCTGCAGTTAAATAAATTTAACCAGAACTATTGGGATAAGTATGAAGGCTACGATTTAAATAAAGATGGCGTGGGCGATATACATTATCAACCTGTTAGTTTATACAGCATGATAGTTGAAAAAATACCTTCTGCTTCTTTACTGCTTCGAAGTTTTATGGTAACAATAATGGATAAAGCGGAACGGTTAATACCAAGTATTACACCTATAGAATTGAAAGATGATAAACCATTAATGAAACCTTACCGGCTATGATACTTGCAACAAATGTGACGAAGAAATTTGGTAAGCTCACAGCTTTGGATTCGATTAGTCTTTCCTGTAATAAAGGTGAAAGCATTGCACTCATCGGGCCAAATGGATCGGGCAAAACAACATTTATAAAGTGCTTGTTGGGTATGGTAGTGGCTGACAGCGGGTTCATTACTTTCAACAACCAAAATATAAAACTGGATTGGAGATACAGGAGCAGGATTGGATATATGCCCCAGACAGGCCGCTTTCCTGAGAACATGACAATAGCGCAAGTGATAGATATGATGAAGGACATTCGTAAAAGTTTTACGACTGGTTTGGATGAAGAGCTGGTTGGGCAATTTGGTTTGGATAAGATGATGGATAAACGGATGAGAACCTTATCTGGAGGTACACGGCAAAAGGTTGGAGCATGTCTTGCTTTTATGTTTCAGCCAGACGTACTGATACTGGATGAACCGACTGCAGGTCTGGACCCTATTGCAACAGAAATCTTAAAAGAAAAAATCAGGAAAGAAAAATTAAATGGAAAGCTCATCCTCATAAGCTCGCATGTGCTTAGCGATTTGGATGATATTATAACAGAGGTTATTTACATGCAGGATGGTAAACTAAACTTTCATAAGTCGTTTGAACAGCTGAAGCAGGATACAGGAGAAGTGCAGTTATCGAAAGCAATTGCGCGTGTGATGAAGAGCTCCAACCCCTAAAGAGGCTTTTAAATCAGACAAAAAGAAACCTGGAGTAATTAAAAAACTGTATTATTTATAGATATGAAAAAGCTGGTTAAATATGTAATAATAGATATTCTTCGAAACAAAGTTATTGTAGGATATACCTTGTTTCTGCTGGCTGTCTCATTAAGTGTTTTCAACCTCGAAGACAACAGTTCAAAAGGTTTATTAAGCTTGCTTAACATTGTGCTGATAATTGTTCCGTTGTTGAGTGTTATTTTTTCAACTATCTATGTATATAATTCTTCTGAGTTTATAGAGCTGCTTGTATCGCAACCAGTAAAAAGAACAACTTTATTGAGCAGTATTTACGCCGGCCTGACCACCTCTTTAATACTTGCTGTTGTGGTTGGCATTGGTGTACCCGTATTACTCTACGATCGTTCTGATGTAGGACTAACCCTTGTACTTGTTGGTGCCTTGCTTACTGCTGTATTTACCGGCCTGGCCATTCTTGCCAGTGTTATTACCAGGGACAAAGCAAAAGGCATCGGCGTATCTATTTTACTCTGGTTCTATTTCGCAATCATCTTCGATGGGTTGGTATTGTTCATTCTTTTTCAATTTGCAGATTATCCTTTAGAAAAGGTTTCCATTGGCTTAACCGCATTAAACCCTATTGATTTAAGCAGAATTCTGGTATTGTTAAAGATGGATATCTCTGCTATGATGGGTTACACCGGCGCAGTGTTTAAAGAGTTTTTTGAGGGAGCAACGGGCTATATATTTATCAGTATTGTAATGCTCTTCTGGATCTTTTCTCCAATACTTATAGCTTTAAAAAAGTTTGCGAAGAAAGATTTGTAATAGATAATGAGGCAGGGTTAATTGGCACGCTCCTTTGTTTGGTCCTGTCGCTTCCTTTCTATTGTACAAGCAATCTTTATTTTAGCATTAGCTTCTTTCGTTCGAAAACTTTGCCATATCAGGTGCGGAAACAATGCCAGAGTCACCAGTAAATATTATATGGGTAAGTAACTTAACTAGTGTGAGCTATAAAAAGAGGTTTATCAAATTCTTTCATTAAGAAATCTGCTATACTGGTTTTAAACCAGCGCGATATTTCGCCTCTCCGGTAGGCACCTAAAACAACTAATTCACCCTGGTTTTGCTCGCGCAAATAATTACTTATTTGCTCTTCCGCATTTCCTTTTGTCACAGAATATGTAGCATCGGGAAAATGCCTTTTAATAAATTCCCGCATCAACTTATTGTCAGGGAGGTGCAGGTCGGTTTTCCAATCCTTCACAGTAAACACTTCTACTGGTAGCCCTTTAAATGGATTCAACAGGTAGCTGAACATTTTTACTGCGTAAACAGACGAAGGCTCACCATCGTACAACAATACAATTTTGTTTATCGGGTTATAGTTTGGCGGTACCACCAGTACCGGGCATTGTGCGTCAGCCAATAAATCCTTCATGAAACGGGAGGGTGCTTTTTCTTTCAGCCGGGTAAAATCCTCTTGTTCATTTATGATAATAAGGTCTGCAAACATGCTTTCCAGCTTCAGTTCCTCCAATGCAATATTTGTATCACGATGAATGGAGAAACTAATTTTTGCTTTTTCACAGCTTTTTTGAAAAAGTAGTACTGCTTCATCCCTTTTACTTTTATCTTTTTTATCTAATTGTTTTATTACCTCTTCCGGTTTTTGGTACGTTTTATAAATTTCTCCAACGCTATACGAATGATATAGAAATTCATCCAGGAAAATGCCAACCAAATGAGCATTGGCGGTAATACTAAGTTCTTCTGCATAAGCCAAAGTGCTCTTTGACACGTTATATCCGTCGAAAACAGCTAAGAATTTTTTCATTTGAAATAATTGTAAAGTAAGTAATAAAAAGTAGCGATATGCAGGTTCAAATTTTCCTCACTACAACACAAAAAGCCTGCAAAAGAAATAGAGCAGAGAAAACGTTACTTTAATTGGTTACGCTCAAAAGTACTTTATAAATTACTTATTCAGGAATTGCGAGTAGTGGTATGTTTGTATGATATGCCATTTCTTTGGTCATACTAGTATTAAAAATACTTTTCCAAAGGCTTCTTTTATGTGTAGTCATTATCATCATATCTATTCCGTTGTCTTTAATATAGCGTTCAATAGCATCGTCAAATTCGTTCACTACTTGTATTTAACCCTGGGTTAGCAAACACAAACTATCATCTAAGGCTTTAACAGAGTGAGTGATATTAACTGGGATACTTATTTCATCGAATTTCTGTAATTCAGTTTTCTGTTCTCCTTGTTCATAAACCACCTTTCCTGATATTACTGTTAGTTTTGATTGTAAGGGTGCTACGTGTTCTTTTAGTTTCATGCCTTTTTTAAAACCAATTACCAACACTTTAAAATAGTCTCCTTTATGCAACACCTTTGCTACAGGGTGTGTAGCTGCTTCAAGTTGTTCAATTACTTCTTTTATGATCATTGTAGTTATTATTAATGTACATCAGAGACCAGGTTGTTACTACAGAACGTAAAAGTATCACGAAGACTTCTGCATTTCGGCACTTATAAACTCCGCGGCGATATTTTGGCTTTGTAAGGTCCAACTGTTAGTGATAGAAATTGCATTAGAAATGTTTCCCGATTTTCTGCAAATTTGTATAGATAGTCCTAACAGTTTCTGACATTCTTCTTCCACTTGTGCAATAGTTCTTTCAGCTTCCACATTCAAACTTACAGTGCCAGGCAAACTCGAAATTTTACTTATTAGATTATCGGGGTTAACCTTAGAACTTCTGGTGAAATCTCCAGACTTACTTTTTGAAAATTCGATTTTTAGGAATGGATAGCATGTTTCAAATTGGGCTTGAACATCTCTCACTTTAGTATCAGTGGTTATTGTTATTTTTTTATTGTTTCCCATAATGATTCATATAACATAGCAAAAGTATTGTTGTTACAAAGCAAAAAAGAGTAGCGGTGTCAGTTGTAATAATGATTGTGGTCAGTAAAAACAACCCTGGTATCAGAATTATGTTAAGGAGAACACCATGATTATTTGCAGATGAATAGAAATGACGGCCAGCACCTACCGAATTAAGTAACTATATAAAACGAGGCCTTTTTAACAAATCTGTTGAAGCCACTGCGTGTAATTAATAAATAAGACTTACCGACAGAAGCGATAAAGCTTTGAATGAGGGTGATACTTTCAAGCATCTTTTTACAAGACAGTAAAAAAGCTGTTTATACTACAGCAACTTTTAAAGTTCAGGAACTAGTAAGTATGAAAGGACGCAAGCAGGAGTAGTAAATGGATTTTCTGCAGGTTTAGAAGAATTGAAACAATCTGAAAGAAGGCGCTGAAAGGTTTGCAGTATAAGTGAGTGACACAACAATGTTAATCAAGGTACAAAAGGCTTGTCCCAAAAAACTCTTGCAACTGTATATCGTTATGTGTCTTCACTCCAACTTCAGCCTGCGCTTAAAGCTGGCCACTGTTATTACCTTTATGTCATGTTTATTCAAGCCCAATTCCTATGTAAGGTTTTGTTCCTAATTGTACTGTTTATCTGCAAAACGTCCCCCGGTTCCTGCCAGGCCAATTTTCTTTTAAATGGAGATTTTGAAAATATAAATAACTGTAAAGAGTTTAATGCGGAATGTGGTGTTGAAGCATGGTTTTATCTGAAAGATGTAAAAGTTCAGATGATGAATAACGAAGCGGGTACAGGCGTTGGCGGTGCAAATTCATTTGCCATTTTCTACAATTGGGCCGGTTACAAAGATTTTACACCAATCATTGGAACAATACTGCCCTGTAGTTTGCAAAAAGGAAAACAATACATTTTTAAAGGATGGATATCAGCTAAGCTGGATCCAAAACTGATATTAAAACCTGGTATTTGTACCGGTCCTAATTTTTATGTTCCGCGCCGCGCGTTTTCGAAAGAAATGAAACCAGATAGTATACTTCAAATAAAACAAGTTGCAGAAACGCCTTTTTTTGAATTTGAATATCGTTTTATTGCCACCGGAGACGAGGATTATCTAACGTTCGGAACATATGTGACAGAAGATTCGTTAAATGGTAAAAAATTATCCGGATTACAAACAGTAAGCCTGCTGCTCGACAATTTTTCATTGATGTCGGCCGACCCGTTGGAAACATTTTGTGGTGCTTATAAAGACAATAAGGAAAAAATTTATGAATACAATTTCCGCCATAAGGAGATGGACTATACATTATACGCCAAAGGAAAACTGCCTGTAGAACTAACAGGGAACAAAGAAGATAATTTAACCAGGTTTGAAGCGCTGCGCCCTGCACCGATAAAACCTGACACTTTAAAGCTGGGAGATGTATTGTTCGATTTTAATAAAGCGGATCTGAAAGGAAATGCAACCAAAATGCTTGAAACGTTTTTTAAAGATGATGTGGATAAGAGAACGATCGACAGTATCTATATCGAAGGGCATACTGATTCTGTAGGATCAGATGACAGAAACATAGGATTAAGTCAACAACGCTCTGAAGCAGTAATGAAATGGCTTATAAGCAATAACATTGTTGCCAATGCCAGGATAGCGGTTCACCCTTTTGGAAGATCAAGACCGGTTGCATTCAATAAAACTCCTGCAGGAAGGGCGTTGAATAGGAGAGTGGAGGTTATTGTTTTTCGGAGACAATAGTAATATAGTATCGCGCCAGCTACCTCATCCTTTCGGTTGCCGGTTGTAATGTGCTTTAGCAACAGTTTGGTGCCCGGCTTTGAAAAATCAAGAAAGGAACGATATACATCGCGTTCCTTCCATTGTTCTTTGATTAAGCTGTGGTGCTACTGCCACTTCAGCAGAAATTTTTTCATGCTTATTCTTTTTAGGGCTTTTTGAATTTTAAAGAAAGGTTGCAGTGTAGTCAATGCATTTAGCGATTTTCTGTCCAGCACACCGTGAGTACAGAGAACGATTACTCCATCTGCTTATAGCTCTAACATACCCCCCGGCTACAACTTTAATGGCCATATTAGCAATTAAAGTTACCTTAGTTACGAATCCTTATTCTAATGTATCCAACATCAACAGGCACCAGCAACAAACAAACTACTATTTCTAAAGAGACAACCGAAGACTCACTTCACCACCTGGCTTTCGACAATTCTTCACAAGCAAACATCATTTTTACTGTATCCAGCGGAAAAATAGTTTCAGCCAATATAGCGGCCTGTAACCTTTTGGGCTACTCAAAAACAGAACTGTTAACAATAAGCAGGGGAGATATTTTTGATGAAAACAAAAGCAGCTTTAAAAAGATGCTAAAGCAAAGAACGGATGAGGGACACTCAACAGCTTTGGTAACGGTGGTAAAGAAAGATGGTAGTATTCTTCCCTGTCAAATCACTTCTGCGACATTTATGGATAATGGTATTGAAAAGGCAATTACTACTATTGTTGATTTGAGCCAAAGCATTTTAAAGCAAAAAAATATTGACACAAAAAAGGAAAATATTGTTGCCGCTAATATCATTATTGCACAAACCAAGTCAGACGTAAGGCTGGCAGAAAATAACGAATGGATAAAATATATCGCAAAGAACTCTTACGATGTAATGTGGGACTGGGATATTGCTTCAGGTGAAATTTATGTAGGAGATAGTATTGTAGAAGTGTTTGGGTATAAAGTGGAAAACAATCTGGTGAATTTTAAAGATTTAAGACGCTGCCTTTTTCCCGAAGAAAAAGATATTGTCGAAAAAAAATTACATGAAGTCCTTGCCTCACGAAGCAAAAGCTGGAAGGACTCGTTTACTTTCAAACGACAGGACGGTACTGCGGCATTTACTACCTGCAGGGCAAGCATTGTAAGAGATGAGAATCTTAAGGCTATACGAATGATCGGGGCTTTGCAGGACATAAGCAAGCTGCAGGAACTCGAAAGTAAATTAGAAGAACAGAAGGATATGGGGGATGCGTTGAAGGATCCGTTGGATGTATTATGGGATTGGAACCTGTTAACAAATGATGTATGCACGGGTGAAGGCTTTGAGGATTTGTTAGGTTACACAAACCAGGTTAATAACGGCAATATTAACGATTGGCGCGACTACCTTCATCCTGACGATAAAGTAGCTGCCGAAAAAGGTTTACAGCAGGCCATCGAAACTTCCGATACTAATTGGCAACATGCTCACCGTCTTAAAAAGGCTGATGGTTCTACCGCACGAGTATTTAACCGGGCAAGCATCTTCAGAGACGACAGTGAAAAAGCCTATAGGGTGGTTGGCATAATGCAAGACATCACTCCACAAAAGGAGAATCGGACCCAGGGCGCAGGGTTAATTGAAGACAAGAAAAGGAAGTTGACAGGAAAAATAAAAAATGTTGTTTTAGAATTAACCCACCATTCTCATGAGAAGCTGGCGACTAATTTTTCAGACTACCTCAGTTCTGTACTTAAGTACGACTATACTTACCTGGCTAATTTATTTTCAGAAGTTGAAAACATGTCGATTCAACAATATGTTATCACACAAAAAATTGAACGGGTAAAAGAATTAATCGAAACCACTGATCTCACACTCACTCAAATTGCGCGGAAACTGCAGTACAGTAGTGTAGGTCATTTGTCAAACCAATTTAAGAAGGTTACTGGTTTAACTCCCACCGAATTCAAGCTAAATAGTAATTAAATAGCCTGCAATGTGTGAATGATGTAACCCTTTCACTCTAATCATGTAACACTTTAAAACACTTATTTAGCATCATTCAGCGTTTTAGGACTGTGTAAAAAAATTTTAAGCACACTATTTCATTTCACAATCCTAATTTATGAAGCAAATCTCTTTCATTACAGAGAGTACCAGGTTACGCAGAGGTAAAGGCTATTTCAGAATTTTAAAAAACAATTGGTATTTCTTACTATTTCTCCTTGCTGTGGCGGCGGGATGTAAAAAGGTTATGGAAGAATCGGGCACTACAGGCGTCTGCCCTATAGTTATTTCTGCAGACCCCAAAGACATTTCAGAGGGTGCAAGTCTTACCAGTAAGGTAAGCGCTACGTTTAACGAGGGAATGAACCCTTCTACCATCAACGCCAAAAGCTTTACTTTAACGCAAGGCACTACCCCAATCGCAGGTGTAATTACCTATACTGGTACAACTGCAACTTTTTCTCCAACCGGCAATCTTGCACCCAATACTACTTACACAGCCACCATGTTCGCTGGTGTAGAAGATGTAGCGGCAAATGCAATGATCAGTAATTATGTATGGAGTTTTACAACAGGCGCAGGTCCTGATATTACAGCACCTACTGTTACTGCTACTGACCCTATTAATGCGGCAACAGGGGTTGCACTAAACAAAAACCTCTCAGCTACTTTCAGCGAAACGATGGACTCTTTATCTGTCACATCAGGCTTCACCCTTACAAATACAACAGACGGCGGCACATCAGTAAGTGGCGGTGTTACTTATACAGGAACCATTGCGGTTTTTTCTCCTTTAGGTAACCTTTTACCTAATACCACGTACACGGCTACCATTAGTACCAGCGCTAAAGACGTTACCGGCAACAGCCTGAAAAGCAACTATGTCTGGAGCTTTACAACAGGTGCTTCAGCAGACGTTACTGCACCTACTGTAATTTCAACAGTTCCTGCAAATGCAGCCACCGGTGTAGCCTTTAATACAAAGGTTTCTGCCACATTTAGCAAGGCAATGGACCCGTCTACCATAACTGCCACAACCTTCACCCTAAAACAAGGCACAACAGCCATTACGGGCGTGGTAACATATGTAGGTACAACTGCAACTTTTTCACCGGTAGCAAACTTGTTACCTAATTCAGTTTATACAGCCACCATAACCACAGGTGCTAAAGACCTTGCAGGCAATTCAATTAGCAGCGATTATGTATGGAGCTTTACAACAGGTGCTGCTGCTGATATAGTTAGGCCAACCGTCATTTCTACCGACCCCGCTAATGCAGCTATTAATGTATTGCTTGATAAAAAAATTGCTGCAAATTTCAGTGAAGCAATGGATCCATTCAGTATTTCAACAGCAACTTTCACATTAAAAAATGGAGCAACAGTTGTTGCCGGAACAGTTAGTTATTCAGGTATCAAAGCAACTTTTTCACCTGTCGCTAATTTAAACCCAAATACTACTTATACCGCAACGATCACCACAGGTGCTAAAGACCTTGCAGGAAATACATTAGTAGCAAACCATGTGTGGAGTTTCACTACACAGGCGCCGGCAATAGTTCCACCTTCATTAGGAAGTGCAGCTCTTTATGGTGCATTTGGAGGCAGTGCAGGAATTACCAACCAGGGATTAAACACTATCATTAACAACGGAAGTATTGGAACAACCGGTGCATCTACTTTAATTACCGGCTTTCACGACGGAACTACCGGCGACATTTATACCGAAACTCCATTAAATGTTGGAAACGTGACAGGCCGAATTTATACAGCTCCTCCAACGCCAGGCAACGCTACCTCTTTTGCAACAGCAACAAAAGGTTTGTCCGACGCAACCATTGCTTACCTCAGCATTTCACCTGCTGCTAAGCCAGGCGGTACTGATCCGGGCGCTGGAGAACTTGGTGGATTAACCTTAGCTCCCGGCACTTATAAATCAGCCAGCGGCACATTTAAAATAACAAACGGAAATCTTTCACTCGATGCTAAAGGTGATCCAAATGCTGTTTGGATTTTTCAAACCGCTGCTGGGTTAACAGTAGGTGTTGCCGGACCACAAGGTGCTAAAAGTGTAAATATGATCAACGGAGGCCTGGCCAAAAATGTATTTTGGTATGTAGGAAGCGCAGCTGTTATTAACGGAGCCGGTGGCGGTATAATGACAGGTACTATCATTGCTTCCGCAGGCGTCACTTTCTCTACCGCAGGCAATGCTGTTCAAACAGTATTAAACGGCAGAGCCCTATCTCTAAATGCTTCGGTTACCATGGTAAATACAACTATAAACGTTCCTCAGTAATAAAATAAGGTTGTTTGTTTAAGAAAAGGTTTTGGATACAAACATTGGTTTTTCAATCAAGCATTGTTGTGTCACTCACTTGTACAGGTAGTAACGAAGGCAGCAACCAAAGCAAGATCTTAAGCAAACAACATTTTTAAAACAACCGGCAGGAAATCAAAAAAAATGGTAAACCAACCCTTGTTTCAGCTTCTAACAAAAAATAAAATAATTTATAAAAAGCATACTATGTTACACTATACGGCAAATAAAAAATTTGCTTTCTTATTCCTCTCTTTAATGATTGCCGGCGTTGCAGGCAATGCGCAGAAAGTGAAGCGGGTACAACCTACATGGTGGTTTGGCGAATCCGCCGGCGCAAACTTCAATACTTACCGGGGTACAACCCAAATGCTCAACAGTAACTTAACAGTTCCTGCTGCATTTCATAAAGGAGACGGCATTAAACCTTACGCATCTTTATTAACTGAATACCGTCCCAATAAAGTGTTGGGAGGTATGCTAAACGTAGCATACGACAACCGTGGTGGAAGTTTCGACAGTGTGATGGCACCTTGTAACTGCCCGGCTAACTTATCAACCAATCTTAGTTACATTACGATTGAACCAAGTATTCGCATAGCCCCGTTCTCATCTGCGTTTTATGTATTTGCAGGCCCAACTATAGCCTTTAACATTACTAAGGCTTTTACTTATTTGCAAGACAAACAAACCGATAAAAGAGGCGATTGGAGCGATATTCGTAAGACTGTATTTTCTGCCCAGGCAGGTGCAGGCATCGATATTCCCATTTCAGCAAGAGCAAGTGCAACTCAATGGACTCTTTCACCATTTGCATCTTTTCAAACAAACCTTGGCCAGGCTCCCCGTTCTGTAGGATCATGGTCTTTATACACCGTTCGTACTGGTATAGCACTTAAGTTTGGATCAGCCCGAAAAACAACTGCCACAACAACCGTAGCAGAACCTGTTAATGCCCCGGTAACGGTTTCTGAAAAAGAAATACAGTTTTCAGTACGAGCGCCCAAAGTTGTTCCGTTAAATCGCAAAGTGAAAGAAACTTTTGCTTTACGTAATTCAATATTTTTTAACCAGGGTTCAACTGAAATACCAAACCGTTATACAGCATTAAGCAGTTCACAGGCAATTTTATTTCAAGAAGCACAATTGCAGCAAGACCAGCCAAATAATTTAAATAATGGTCGCTCATCAAGACAGTTGGCAGTCTATCATAACATTCTAAATATTCTAGGTGATCGTTTAAGATCAAATCCATCCAGCACCATAAGTTTAAGCGGCGCATCAGACAACAATCCTGCAGAAGGTAAATCAATGGCAGAAAATGTTAAGCAATATTTAGTGAACGTTTTTGGTATCAATGCCTCAAGAATAAGCACCGAAGGCAGAGACAAGCCACTTATTCCCTCCGAACAACCAGGCGCAACAAAAGAACTGGCCTTATTACGTGAAGGAGATCGCAGGGTAGATATTGTAAGCACTTCTCCTGAATTATTAATGCAGGTTGGTGGCGTTGCTTCACCCCTTTTAAAGCCGGTACAAATAACAGCAGTACAACAAGACCCACTAGATAGCTATGTGCTTTTCAACACCACAGGAGCTGAGGAATTACTGAAGTCATGGTCAGTGGAAGTTACAGACGAACAAGGAAATGTGCAGCATTACGGACCTTACACAAAAGACCAGGGAGCTGTTTCAGGAAAAACCATTTTGGGAAACAATACTCAAGGCAACTATAAAATAGCAATGGTGGGAGAAACCAAAAGCGGTCGTTCTTTCACGAAAGAAAGCTCAGTTAGCCTGGTAAAAATGGATGATCCTAAACAAGAAGGTTTACGTTACAGCATCCTGTTTGATTTTGATAAATCTAAAACAATTGCTTCTTATGAGACGTTTCTTACTGACATTGTAACACCTCTTATTCCTGAAAACGGAACGGTTATTATACATGGTCATACAGATATCATTGGCGATGAGAAATACAACAATGCATTGTCTTCCGAAAGAGCTAACAGTGCACAAAAAATCATCGAAAGTGCTTTGTCAAAAGCCGGCAGGAAAGGTGTAAAATTTGAAACTCTTGCCTTTGGCGAGGACGCAGGTAACGCACCTTTCGAAAACAATCTTCCCGAAGAACGCTTCTACAATAGAACCGTTATTATTGATATTGTTCCTTCAAAATAAAAAGCTTTAAAACCTATCAAAGTACAGGAGCGGCATTATTGCCTGTCTCCTGTACTTTTTTATTACGGTTAATCTTCCCGTATACCCTTCAATTACGCCTAAAACACACTATAAAACATGCAGATTCGTTATATGGTTGCATGTATAGTAGTTGTAAGGATTCGGCAAGTGATAGTTAGACAGGCAAGTGTGTCATTTGCTTCTGGCAGACGTATACTCCTTTACAATTGTTTTACACACGGGTCATAAATAGCTTTCATTTACACCGTTGCGAAGCAAAAATACTTATATGCTTTCGCTACAGCTTTTTGATCTAGCCAATAAAAATTCAAGTCATGTTGTTTACCCGTTGTAATAATAAAAAAATTCACCTGTTGGCTACTCTTGTAGCGGTAATGCTGTCTACTGTTCAACCGGTTCTTGCGCAAAAGACTCGCCCAGGTAAAGCGGACTCTGCAAAAACAATGGTAAGCGATAGCCTGCTTCCGGGGCTAATGATGAAAGTAGCATCTTATACAGCTACAATTGACCACACTGATTTTTTGATCAGGCGTAAATTTAATATAACTCCTATCTCATTCAACTTACCGGATATCGAAAGAAGGGTGAAAGGCTTTAAGTCAAGGCTCAAGAAAAAAGGAAACGAGATGAACCTGCGGAGTTTAAACAGCGGGATAATTATGCTGCAGGAGATTTCGGGCAAATTGAATTCTTATCACAAAGTATTGGCAAATTTCAGCAACGAACTTACGCGCAGTAATGCCGAAGTAAAAAAAATACTACAGGATCCGGTGTTGAATTTTTATGTATCAGATCAGGTTTTGCTGCAACAACTACAGGACATACGCGTTGAGGGGCACGAACTCGATTCAATGCAACAGAAAACCCTTACAAAGGTGAACCTGTTACGAAATAAAGTTTCTGTCAATTTGTTGCAGACCAGCGATATTATATTGGACATGCGTTATTTGGCCATTTCTTTTAAGCTGGCAATGTGGGACCAGGAAGAGTCTCCTTTATTCAGTGCCACTAGGAAGGAATACAAAAACGAACTTATCGAACTAACAAGCTTAGCCTTGCAAAGGTCATGGTTAATCATCTTAATTTACCTTAAGGGGAAATGGAATGTATTGACCGTCGGTCTTATGTTATTTATTTTTACCTTTTCATGGATGTTGTTGAATATGCGACGGATAAGAAAACAGCCAAATGCAACTGCAGTATTAGCGCCCATGCATTTTTTGTGTAGAAGCGTGCTGATTGGGTGCCTCATGGCATTTTTTACGTATTTGCCGTTCTTCTTTGCCAATCCTCCAATGTCATTTCTACATGCCTGCGAAGTATTGCGTTTGGCAGCACTCACTTTCCTTATCTTACCCTATCTCTCAAAGCAGGCTAAATGTACCTGGACAGTGCTTAGTTTACTGTGGCTATATTACGCGTTGGATAATATTCTGCTTGAGTCTGCATTTGGTGAACGATGGGGTCTGTTTCTCGCAGGCATCGTAATGGCCTTAGTCTGCGTGCACATAATTGTAAGCAAAAAGCCAAATTTCATAAAACTATCCGAATCTCATGCAACAACGGCGCTTGCCATCTTTTCACTCACACAAGTAGTTTTATCAATTATTTTCAATATCACCGGAAGGGTATCCCTTGCCAAAATATTCGGTGTAAGCGCTATTCAATGCCTTATACTCGGCATTAGTCTTAAAGTATTTTGTACCATGGTGCTCGAAGCTATTTACGTTCAGTCTGAAGCTTACCAGGATAGCCGCTTTGCAAAATTTATTAACTATAAGATACTTGAACTTCAATTTTTAAGGATCTTATGGGTACTCGCAATAACTGCCTGGACGGTTTCACTGTTCCGTAACTTTACCCTTTATGATGCAATGATTGGGTTGCTCGGTTCTTTTTTTACAGAAACAAGAACAATCGGAAGCATGGTATTTTCATTTAAAAGCGTAGCCATTTTTATTTGTATCATCTGGCTTTCTTCCTTGATATCAGGAGCCATCAACTTTTTCTTTGGAAACCAAAAAATAAAGAATTCAAACAGCCGAAGCCGGCTTGGCTCAATGATGTTGCTGGTTCGTTTAGCTATCTGGACGCTCGGTTTTTGTATCGCGGTCGCTGCTGCCGGTATTCCGTTAGACAAACTATCACTGATGATAGGTGCACTTGGCGTAGGCATTGGTTTCGGCTTGCAAAACATAGTAAACAACCTGGTCTCAGGGGTAATACTTGCATTTGAAAGGCCTATACAAGTGGGAGACCTGATAGAGGTGGGCGGTAAAACGGGGGTCGTAAAAGAGATCGGCGTTAGAAGCAGCAAGATAAATAACAATGAGGGTGCAGACATTATTGTACCAAACGGTGATTTGCTTAGTCAGCATCTTATCAACTGGACGATGAAAGACCGTAATAAGCAGATAGACTTTCTAATTGACATCCCGTACAGTGCTGACATTAAAAAGGTTACCATGCTAATACAGGAAGCATTGGCAAACAATGAAAAAATACTGAAATCGCAGCCGCCGGCCGTGGTATTACAACAATTTGGAGATTTAGCAATTAAGCTAAAAATTTTATTTTGGGTATACGACCTTACTGAAGCCGGGGCAATACGCAGTAATGCAATGATTGAAATTTATGCCTTGCTGGCGGCCGAGGGTATACAATTTCCTGCTTATAAAATTCCAATGGGCGAACCGCTCATACCAAAAGCTATAACTCCCTGGAAAATAGCAGAAGGTAATCCGGAGTTGAGCTAAAAAATTTTCAGCAGCAACTACAAACAGGTGACCCCTGCTTTATAAGGGCCGGCAATAGGACCTAAGCTTACAATAGATACTAAACAATTTTATTGCCCAAGCCGAAGTAATCAAGTGAATCTCCTGTTGCGTCGCACGCTTGTACTGTAAACCGTAATGCAGCTCTTCTTAAACCTCACTGTCACTTGGTGACTGCGGCAGACCTCTCCCTTTCTGAACGGGACCTCATAAAAAAGCCGCTAAGAAGTTAGGCGTGTTAAGAAGTGAAATAGATGTTATTGATGCCTTATGTTTTTGTCTGTAAGTCCTGCAAAAGGTCAACTAGACTCTCGCGTTGTCACATGTTTTATTTTAACCTGCTCAACTAACTTTTAGCCTTTTTTGTGCGGTCTTAATTTTTCTGTTTCTTTTTGAATAAAGAAAGAAAAGCAAAACATGTTCAAAAGATGGCTGCTTCTAAAACACTTTATCCCTGCTATCTTCCCAACGTGGGAAAAGCGCTAACAGCCATTCGCCAATTTCTTGCAAACATTTCTTTAACTGCGAAGGCCCATTACAATTACGCTTTAATTTGAAGTGAATTACTCGCAACCATGAATAAATCCTTCATACCTTTTTCTATACTGTTAGCATTTATTTTGGTTGGGGAAATATGTAATGCACAAGCTATAACGGGGGTGTGGAGGGGGAAGATCGATAACCAAAGAGTAGAATTAAAGATCATTCAGAAAGGCGATAGCCTAACAGGCACTTCATATTATCGCAGTCTTATAGGCAGTGTTAGGCGGCACAGTATTAAGGGGTATTTTGATCAAAATAGCAATTCCGTCATATGGTGGGATGATGAATTGATAACAGGTAAAAGCGCAGATAATCCCGGTCAAAGTATCCTTTCGGTTGCCGACTTTAATTGTCCCGGCGGAAGCAAAATGTTTTTGGATGGCAAATCGTCCAGGAAAGAAAACCCGCGTAATCCTACGGGCAATGTCAGCCTTACCAAAGTCAATAATCCGTCTTTTCACGATGAGTGGGACGCGGTACTTGAAACCTGGAGTGAAGGGGGAAACGATCCATATATCATAGACAGTGTTAGCCGCATTGCTGGTGCAAAAAAAGGAGCTCCTGCCAACCCTGTTGTAGTTCCAACCGTAGTTAGGCCACCAGTGACAAATACACCTCCTGTGGTTAAGGCAATACCGCCGCCGGTAATACGAAAGAAAGCAGAACCTGCAAAGCCAGCTACAGTCAACGAACTATTCACCACCCGCAAAAAAACATTCGTTAAAGAAATTCCCATTGAAGGAGACTCAATCGAACTGCAATTTTACGACAATGCAGAAGTTGATGGCGACTCTATTACACTCTACCTCAACAATAAAATGATCTTTACCCATGTACGGCTTACCGCCAGCCCTTTCGTGGTAACGCTGCCGGTCATCGAGCTTTCTAACTCAAATGAGTTAGTAATGGTCGCAGAGAATTTAGGGTCTATTCCCCCCAACACAGCTTTTATGATTGCTATGGTTGGCGGCAAGCGCTACGAGGCCTATTTAGAAAGTACAGAAGGCAGCAGCAGTTTAATAAGGTTTAGTAAAAAGAACTGAGGAATGCTGAAGCCGCCGTCAGCTGCCACCTTCGCTTGTTCAAGTTTCTCTTTTTTAATGCTAACTCAAATCAAACAGGAGGTGGTTCAGCTCTGAAGCCGTAGAGAATATACTAGTAGGAATAATTCCACTAACGAACGTTTGTTTATTTGTTGCGCGTATAATTTTAAACACATTTAGGCAATACTTTCTGCCAGATAGGCGTTATTTATAACAAAAGGGGCACGAAAATCGGAAAAGAAGGTACATATATTAACGGCATGTGCTTTGTCAATGGTAGACAAATCCTGAAAATTGAATTTGGATTAAAATAATGATGCTGCCATTTTTTTTAAATAAAAATGTGGTTTATGAAGAAGGGTATTTTGATGTTGGTAGTTTTTTTAATTAGTGGTGCTGCAACTTTATACGGCAAAAAAATAAGGCAAATAGTTTTTGAAAAGCCAGAGAGTAAAACGGTTCGATTTGTAGTGTTTGCAGGTACTGATTATTCTGCTCCGATCTATAAGAAAGAAAAAGCGGAGGTTGCCCTTACTATTTCCCGGCTTGTGGATGGCAAGGAAGAGGTAGTTTGGGAGGAAGTGTTAGATAAAGGAAGTGTGAGGAATTTTCCTAAATATTCTAATCCGATGTACAGAGAGGTTTGTGTACACAATGTATTTGATAGTAGAGAAACTTTAGTTGCATACTACAAAGTTTCTTATGACTCAAAAAAATCAAAGATGTCTTATGTGCAAGGGATGGCTTTAACTTCTGGTTCTCAGTTAGATTCCTTACAAATTAAAATTTAATTATTGTTGTTAGGTGATTACAAGGGGGGTGTTTGAAGGCCCCCCTTGTTGTTGTACAGGCTATCATTGTGCTGCTAGCGGATGTGATGTCTTAAAAATAGACTTTCATAAACCGCTTTCTTATCAAATTTGATGGTGACATTTTTCGTATTCTCCTGCAGCGGCAAAGCTTCCGGGTGCAATAATACTCACGCTGCTCATCTGAATTCTCCAGATTTTAAAGCGTGCAAAACACTGCGTCTCGCCTTGCAATTTCCTTCACTTATATTTACATGCAAACAATATAAAGATGCTTTCAAACAATGACATACTGAAAAAACTTAGAATAGCACTTGCTCTGCGTGATGAAGATATGATACACATTTTGTCGTTAGCCCAATTTAAAATGACGAAAGGTGCACTAAACGATCTGTTCAGGCACGAAGACCATCCCAGCTACGTGGTCGCAGGCGACCAGGTACTAAGAAACTTCCTGGATGGATTGATTATTTATAAACGGGGACCGAAAGATCAAATAAAGGCTGCCGGGAAAAACCCTTGATAAATAAAGAAGCTGATCATCCGCAACAATCACAACTTCTACGTCTGCCTGTAAATGTAACCGAATAAAAGCGGGTGAAAATACAAATCTATCTGTTTTTTCACCGGCTTTATAAATGATACCAATAGCATTTGTAGCGTCAATTCATTACGTGGAGTGGGATTGAAGTTGTTCAAACCGGCATCATTTATTTCTTCCAAATGCCAGTGAATTCTACCGTATTAGCTTTCGCATCCAACTGTAAATCATTGTACTCCCCCAAAGGCTCTTGCTATACCGGTTAGGGAAATGTAATTAGCATGATGAACTTGTATAACTGTTATTTCGCTACCCTTTACAATGATTGGCTGCTGTTTTCTACATAGCTATAATTTTAGTTATACCAGTTTAAAAAAAGCCTGGTTACTCTTTCGCCAAAAGCTCCACAATGTTTTACCGACGAACGAAATGCGACGCAACGATGATGCCTTGAAATACAAACGCTCGTACCAAAAAGCTAGAACTTCACCACTTCCTGGTATACCTTTTTAGGTTTCAGATGACGGTCGAATAACAGCGGGTAATCCTTTCGGTTTCGCACGGGGAAGTTGTCGAGCCAACTGTTGCGGTCAGAAATGTTCCAAAAGGTAACACCATTGATCACATTCCTATATTTCCTAAATACGTCAAAACTCATTTTATACACTTCGAGTTGTTGCTGCTCTTTTTGCGGGGAAAAAGTGGTGTCTGCATCGGCGCTTTTTCTTTGGCGTGCATCATGTTCTTTGGGATAAACAGAGATATCAAGTTCGGTGATCTGCACTTTCAATCCCAAATCTGCAAATCTTTTAATGGTGCTATCTAATTGCCCTCGTGACGGCTCGTTAACTGCCCAATGGCCTTGAAGGCCGATACCATGAACAGGTACCCCGGCATCTTTTAAACCTTTCACCAATCGGTAAATTTTCTCTCTTTTTACAGGGCTTATTTCATTGTAATCGTTGTAGAACAGCATTGCATTTGGGTCAGCTTCATGAGCAAATTGAAACGATTTTGCAATGTACTCCTCGCCAATGATCTTCAGCCAATCAGAATTGCGCAAGTATTCATCCGGCTTGTCGGATATTGCTTCGTTTACCACATCCCATGCATACAGCTTTCCTTTGTAGCGATTAACAACGGTGGTAATATGATCTTTCAACCGTTGTAACAAAACTTCTTTCGACACTGTTTTGCCTTCCTTGTCGGTAAACATCCAGCTTGGCGCCTGGCTGTGCCAACACAGATTATGACCTCTAACTTTCAATCCGTGATTTTGAGCAAAGCTTACTATTGAGTCTGCATCACGCCAATAATAATTGTCCTCCTGCGGATGTATTGGCCCCATCTTCATTGCATTCTCGGCCGTAAGGCTATTGAACTCGCGCAATATTAACTGGGCTTCATCTCCCGCAAGGTTTCGCGGACCGACTGCCACACCTATCGGAAAAAAATTGTTATAGTAGTCTTTTAATCCTTTACTTCCGCCTGCTGTTGTTATAGCCCTTTGGGAGCTGCACGAGGCAGCAAGGACGCTAACAATGACTGCTGCACTTAAAATTCTGTTTTTCAAAATGAATTATTTATTGTTACTGTTTTATTGTTACTGGGCTCTCCCGCAGCTTAAATTACTTTCCTTTTTTATTGTTTGTTTTTACGTACTCCGCCACGTCAATCATTGGTGCATTCCAGATATCCTTTTGGTTTTGTTTTAAAAATTGCAAAAGCTGCCGATGCGCCTGCAACGAAACATTTAAACTATGACCTCCACCAACGCCGTGAAAAAGGAAAACAAGGAGCGTATTGGTTTCCATGGCCTTTTTAACCAATGCAATTAATTGATCACCCGTTTCCCCGTTTATGACATAACATGCTATATTATATACATCGATTTGGTTAATGGCCGGCATTTTTGAAACTGTTCCTCTTGCTGCGACAAAATCATTTTTTAAAAGATCAACATAAGAGGAATCGCGCACTTTAGTATCTCCGCATGGATAGGCAAAAGTTCTTTTCGTTTTACCATCAATTGCTTTTAGCAAGGTATTGGTCATTCGTATTTCGTCGATAATTCTTCTGAAAGTATAAGTTTTCAGATCATAATCTGCCGTCACAAACCCTCTTCCGGGCCCGCTGGCGCACGGGTGATAAAGCGTGTGGTTGCCGAGTTCGTGCCCGTTTTTTGCGATCGCCCTCCATTCATCCATCCTTTTTGTCAAGGCCGCCGAATAGCCGGATATATAAAAAGAACCTTTAAGGCCGAATGAATCTAAAGCAGGAATAGCATTATCCAGATCAACATCTATGGCGTCGTCGTAGGTTAAGGAAACTGCGCATTTCTTGTTGTTCCATAACCTTTGTTGGCCAAAAGTGATAGAGACAGTTAATGAAAGGAGCATAATTAGAAAGCTTTTTTGCATTGTTCTGTTCTTTCTTATACTTACATCAATCGGCAATTATACCGGATGAATGAAACTACCGGCCATTGCCCGGCGCTAATGGAAAACTCAGGTCCTTGTAATATTCTAATGTATGATCCGGTTTTTCATATGAAGAAGGGATCGGCATTTTTGAGAAGGTTTGAAAGTATAGCAGGCACGAATTTCTCCACCATACAGCTTCTTTTTCCTGCACCGCCAACAACATCTTAACCTGGTTAAATCGTTGTTTGTCCACTTGTTTTTCTATGCTATTCCATTGTTTCTGCATTAATCGAACTGAAACAACTCCCACATTATATCTGTAGCATATTTCGTTCCATAGGGTTCTTCCCGATTTCATTCTGTGATCCCACGCAACGTGATGAAACCATAGAAGGTATTCTTCGGGACATGTGTTTATGTTTTCGTACAATTTCTTTAGTTCCGGCGCATATTGAGACAAATAATTGGTGCCTTTTTCTGTGCGGTCAAAGCCAATACCAATAGAATCCGCTTTATGAAAATAAACAGGGTTCCAATCAGCCCGGGAGGCTTTGTCGAACCAAGGCGCCGGACCGTAATGGTGCCCATAACCCATAATGTGATGAAGGCCTAGCGGCGTCATATAATTTACCATTGCTTCACGTGAACTCAACATTATTTTTTCAACTGTATCCACCAGTTGCCTGCTGTTTCCAAATGTTTGCCTGATCCATTCGTTTGCAATTTGAGCAGAAGATATTTCGTGGTCCCAGGCAAGGCGGCCTAATGTATACCAGTTCGACTGGCCGAAAGGATGGCCGGTCCAATTAATGTCGTTTCCAATATTAGATACTCCGGCCATTCCTGATAAAGCGTGCCCGCCAAGTGATCCATCCAATACTTTCGCAACTGTTGACCCCTTTCCTTTTTCATATGTATCTGCATTTAAAACTTCTTTAAACAAAGGAGCCATATAAACGAGGTGGGTAGAAAAACCAAGATACTCCTGCGTAAGTTGGTACTCCATGAAAAGGGGAGTTTTAGGCATTGCGCCAAATAGGGGCGAAAAAGGCTCTCTAGGCTGAAAATCAAGCGGACCATTTTTTACCTGGATGGCTACGTTTTTATTAAATTTTCCATCCAATGGTTTAAACTCAGTATAAGCTTGTTTTAGGCGGTCTTCAGGGCTTTCATTATTATATACAAAGGAGCGCCACATCACTATTCCACCGTGAGGTGCAAGTGCTTCAGCAAACATATTTGCCCCGTCTGCATGACTTCTTTTATAATCTTGCGGACCGGGTTGTCCTTCCGAATTTGCTTTGATAAGAAACCCTCCAAAGTCTGGAATGTAAGTATATATCTCATCTATCTTATTTTTCCACCATTGCTTTACGTCGGCGTTCAGCGGGTCTGCAGTCTTGAGTTTTCCAATTTCTATCGGAGCACTAAATCGTCCCGTCAGGTATATCTTTATTCCGTACGGGCGAAAAACATCCGCCAAAGCTGCTACCTTTTCAAGGTATTCTTTCGTTAGGATTAGTGCATTGGCGTTTACGTTTGTTATGACTGCGCCGTTTATTCCTATCGAAGCATTTGCCCGTGCATAATCAATGTATCTCTGGTCAATATAACCGGGCAAAGTGTGCCAGTTCCAGATAGAAAAGCCGGCATAGCCTCTTTCAACAAAGCGATTGAGATTGTCCCAATGATTTAATAACCGGTATTTAATTTTGGGGGCCGATGTAATGGAAAGGTTTTGAATGTTTTGTTGCGTTTGCAAGAGGCGCAAAAAGTGAAACACGCCATGCAGTACGCCCACATCGGTATTTGCTGCAATTGCAATGATATTTTTTTGATCTTGTTTTGAAGTTACTATAACGAACCCTTCATCGCCTGCTTTTGTAAGTTGCTGACTTAGCGAAAGAGCAGCAATGACAGCGTTACTTTTGGCGGTACCGATAACCAGTTGATTGAACGCTGTGTTGTTTTGAAGTGAGACCTTTTTTCCTAGCAATCCTTCTAACCCCATCTGCAATTCATCCTTTGCTGCATTTAGAGAAGGTGAAGTTCCAGGAAAATGGATGGACGTGATAGCGCTACGATAGTTAGCAAGTAATTTGGCGCTGCTAACCAACTCATAGCGCAGCCAAAGGCGGTAACCGTCATCGGCACTAACCGCTAAAACCGAAAAGAAAAATAGACACAGACACAAAATTTTTTTCATAAATACATTGCGCTTGTAGCACTTATTTAAATAAATTTTTAACTATAAACTTGCTTCAAAAAGAGTTCCTCACGAGGGCATTAACTGATTAACATGCCTGTATGCGCTTTGCTTCTTCAGATTGTGCCGCTAAAGTATTGCCTTTTATTTTGATTACTGCAATCGGTTGCATTAGCGATCAAATTCTTCCTACTTTACAATCTTATTAGTGTTAAGTATGGATATGAGAAATACAATTTGGTTATGTATAGTATTGCCAGCCTTTTTTTCAATAGTCAATAATTCCGCTTTTTGTACCGTCAAACTTCCGGCCTTGGTTGGGGATAGCATGATATTACAAAGAGATAGCAAAGTGAACATATGGGGCTGGGCAGACAAAAACGAAACGGTAACAGTAAGCTTCGCCGGTAAAAAATATAAAACAAAAACAGGGGAAGATGGTAAGTGGAAGATCGTGCTAGCACCTGTGAAAGCAGGCGGTCCGTACACCATGAAGATCGACGGTACAAATCATATAATCTTAAGCAACATTTTGATAGGAGATGTTTGGTTTTGTTCGGGCCAGTCGAACATGGTGCACCAGATGATACTGCATCGGGAACGTTACGCCGATGAAATTACAAAAGCGAATTATTCAGCAATCAGGCATTTTTGGATCCCTACCTTAACTGATCTACAGGGTCCTCGTGATAATTTACCAACAGGTTTCTGGAAATCGGCTAATCCAAACGATGTACTCCAATTTTCTGCTGTTGCTTACTTCTTTGCAAAAGCTGTTTACGAAAAATATCATGTACCGATTGGGCTGATTAATGCAAGTGTTGGGGGTACTCCTATAGAGGCATGGACGAGTGAAGAGGGCTTTAAAGACTTTCCCTCAATTATTTCAACAATAGCAAAAAATAAGGATACAGCTTATGTCAATGGCGTGAATAGGATTGCTTTTGCAGCAAATGCAAAGCGGCCGCAGCCCCGGCAGGATAAAGGATTGTTAGCAGGCAAGCAATGGTACGACCCAAACTATATTTCAATAGGCTGGCATAACATCAATATCCCTGGTTATTGGGAAGACCAGGGTATAAAAGACCTGGATGGAGCGGTTTGGTATAGACGCGAAATTGATGTACCTGTATCCATGACAGGTAAACCGGCAAAAGTTGCCCTCGGTAGAATTGTTGATGCTGACTTTTTGTATGTAAATGGTAAGCTTGCCGGTAACACCACTTACATGTATCCTCAAAGAAGGTATATGTTAGCTGCCGGCATGCTTAAAGCAGGAAAAAATGTCTTCGTCATTCGAGTCCTTAACAATACAGGTAAAGGCGGTTTTGTACCTGATAAACCTTATTATCTCGCTGCGGGTAACGATACACTCGATTTGAAAGGAACCTGGCAATATAAAGTGGGGGAGGTCTATAGCCGCCAAGCCGCATTAGCGGGAAGCAGTGGAATTTCTGCACAAAACCAACCTGCCGCTTTATACAATGCAATGGCGGCGCCGGTAACCAACTACACGATCAAAGGTATTCTTTGGTACCAGGGAGAAACCAACGTAAATAATGCTTCTCAATATAAAAAGCTGCTTCCCGCACTCATTACCGACTGGCGAAACAAATGGAAACAGCCAGATCTTCCCTTCTTATATGTGCAGCTACCAAATTTTCAAGACGTGCAGTATCAACCCGCAGAAAGCGAATGGGCTGTCTTGAGAGAAGCTCAACTCCAGGCATTATCTATTCCAAATACCGGAATGGCGGTAGCAATAGATCTGGGTGAATGGAACGACATTCATCCCGACAGGAAAAAAGAAGTAGGCGAGCGTTTAGCACTGGCGGCACTAAAAGTTGCTTACAAAGAAAAAGACGTTGTATACTCCGGCCCCATTTACCGATCGTCTGAAATAGAAGGCGATAAAATAATACTTACATTCAATAATATTGGAAGTGGGTTGATGACAAATGATGGCGAGGAACTGAACAGGTTTGAAATGGCAGGTGCCGACAAAAAATTTGTTTGGGCCACAGGAAAGATTGAAGGCGATAAAGTAGTCGTCCGGTGCGATAGTATCTCAAACCCTGTGTATGTTCGTTATGGGTGGGCCGACAATCCTGACGGTGCAAATTTGTACAATAAGGATGGATTACCTGCATCACCTTTTAGAACCGACAATTAGCAACTTTTTTTTTGGGGTAGCCGGCAGAAGTACTGCTATTAAGCTTTGCTTGCGTCGCACCCTTCAACATTCTTTTACATATTGAAAATAAACAAATGAAAATTCTTACTTGCCTCATTGCATTTTTTATAGTTGCTTTGGCTTCTGCCCAAACCCAACGTACGCCCGCCGACAGTATCAGAAGAGATAGTATGATGCGTGCTACGCAAAAGAGCACCGGGCAGGATTATCAAAATATGCTTGACCAGTTGCGTATAACCTCTACACGACCTGGTCCTTCAGGTAATCCCCAGGCACCTAATGCTGCTAATAGTGATGAATCAAAAGCAACTCCTTATACCACGCTTCCTGAACCCCTGGTATTAAAAAACGGCAAAAAGGTGACGTCAGCAAAAATGTGGTGGTCACAACGCAGACCGGAAATAGCAGAGGATTTTGACCGCGAAGTATATGGCCGCATACCGGCAAATACGCCTAAAGTAAATTGGGAAGTAACGAGAACAGCCGATACAACTATTGGAAGTATAAAAGCGATCACCAAATACTTAGTAGGTCATGTAGATAATTCAGCTTATCCAAAAATTAAGGTAGACATACAGCTCACCTTAACTACACCCGCAAATGCCAAAGGTCCTGTTCCGGTAATTACCGAATTTGGTTTTGTATTTCCTCCCGGCTTTAGAATGCCTCCCCCGCCAGCAGGAACTGCGGTGGTTAAAAATTGGCAGGAACAACTTCTTGAAAAAGGCTGGGGCTGTGCCGTAATTGTTCCAACCAGTTTCCAGGCAGATAATGGTGCAGGACTAACCCAGGGTATTATTGGATTGGTTAATAAAGGTCAACCACGTAAACCCGACGACTGGGGAACTTTAAAAGCATGGGCATGGGGCGCAAGCCGCGCTATTGATTATTACGAGACGGATAAAGCGGTTGATACAAAAAAGTTAGGCATTGAGGGGCTTTCAAGATATGGAAAGGCTGCCATTGTTGCCATGGCTTACGAACCTCGTTTTGCCATTGCATTTGTAGGATCGTCGGGGGCAGGGGGTATAAAAATTCTGAGAAGGGTTTTTGGCGAGCAAGTGGAGAATCTTGCCTCATCAGGAGAATATCATTGGTTTGCCGGAAACTTTATAAAATATACAGGCCCGTTAACTCCAATCGATTTACCCGTTGATGCACACGAACTGGTGGCAATGTGTGCTCCCCGGCCAGTGTTTATAAGTGTTGGTTCTCCTACAGTAGAGGGTCAGTGGGTAGATGCTAAAGGAATGTTTCTGGCGGGCGTTCATGCTGGCCCCGTGTATAAGCTTTTAGGTAAAAAGGATCTCGGCACAACAGAATTTCCACCGATCGAAACTGCTTTGGTCGATGGCGAAGTAGCATTTCGCCAACATAGCGGCGGTCATACAACCGGGCCAAACTGGGAGACTTTTATCAAATACGCGGGCAAATATTTGAAATAAGCTTTTGACAGGAAACCGGACTTACATCACAACGCATTCTCATTATTACCCCCGCTTCCGGTTGCTAAAGGCGGAAGGACCAAGACCCTAAAAGGTGTCTAAAGTGTACTTAAGAGGTAACAAGCATTTCCGCCGACCCTTCCTGTACTTTTTCCGAAGTGGCTTTGCTGCGTATAATTTTACCTCCAACTACCAGTAATACAAAAGCGCTTAGAGCGCAGCCAGACATAACACCAGCCATAGGCATTGCAGTACCATTGTTTAAATAGCTAACAAGAGCTGAGGTGCCGGCACCTATTCCCATTTGCACACTTCCAAGTAGGGCTGAGGCACTACCGGCATTTTTACTAAAGGGCGCAAGTGATAGGGCAGAGGTGTTCGGAAATGTAAAACCCTGGCAGCTTAGAAAAAGAAAACATAAAATAATTGTGCTATACAAACCCAAAAATCCAGAGATCGTACCCGTTAATAGCAGCATTCCAATAATTGACTGGCAGAGCAACGCGACAACCACAATTTGCTCACTTTTGTATTTTCTCAGCATGAGTGTATTCAGCTGGCTCGAAGTAATGAGTCCAATTGCAACGAGCGCAAAGATCCACCCATATTGTTTTTCCGACACTTTATAAATTTCCATAAAAACGGAAGGGGAGCCAGCTATATAAGCATATAAGCCTGCTGACGCAATTGACCCGGCAAGAGCATAAGTATAAAATTGTGGCTCTTTTGCAACACTTAAAAAACCTTTGATAATTGGTTTTGGCTTTAGCGAAAAGTTTGGATCGGGCTTCCTGCTTTCGGGTAAATATAAATGAACTGCTAAAAGTACCAGACCTGCCATCATCGCTAGCACAGCAAATAAATAGTGCCAGCCAAATGACGAGGTTAGGTAACCGCCGAGGGTAGGAGCGATGATTGGCGAAACACCAATAACAAGCATTAACAGGGAGAAAACTTTGGCATTTTCACTCACCGGAAAAAGGTCTCTCACCATCGCTCTTGATGCAACCATTCCCGAACAGCTTCCAAGCGCCTGTATTAATCGTAACCATATTAATTGATCGGCTGAAGTTGCTAAAGCACAACCTATAGATGCTACCAGGTACACTGACAGCCCAATGTATAAAGGTTTTTTACGACCATATCTATCTAACAGGGGACCGTACAACATTTGGCCAAACGAAATCCCTATAAAAAAACTCGAAAGTGAGAGCGAGATTTTAGCAACAGTAGTATGCAGATCTGCTGCAATAGAAGGAAACGCAGGCAAATACATATCAATTGAAAAAGGGCCGATCGCCGATAAAAGGCCTAGTATTATAATGAGCTTAAACTTTTGAGTTCCCTTCATGCAAAAGAAAGGTTTTAAAATTGTGCCAAAAGGGGCGACTTTTGAGTTTTGACTTTTGAGTTTCTTGAAAGCCTAAACTCAAAATTTTAATCCCAGAACGCGAAACTCTACACTTTCTAATCAAACAAGTCGGAAGACAAATACCGGTCGCCACGGTCGCAAATGATGCAAACTATGACGCCTGAAGTAAGTTCTTTAGAAAGTTCTATGGCTGCATGTACTGCCCCGCCACTGCTCATTCCGGCAAAAATACCTTCTTCGCGGGCAAGTCGTTTCGTCATAATGCGGGCATCTTTTTCATCAACTTCAATAATCCGGTCTATTCTCTCTTTTTTAAAAATCTTCGGCAGGTAAGCCTCCTGCCATTTGCGGATGCCTGGAATATGAGAGCCTTCACTTGGTTGACATCCCACAATTTGAATATTGTTATTCTGTTCTTTTAAATATGCTGATACACCCATAATGGTTCCCGTAGTGCCCATTGCAGAAACAAAATGAGTTACTTTACCATCGGTGTCGCGAAATATTTCCGGTCCTGTGGTTCTATAATGCATCGCATGATTGTCAGGGTTTCCAAACTGGTTCAGCATTACATACCCACCTTTTTCAACCTGTGCTGTTGCATAATCTATAGCCCCTTCCATTGATTGTGCTTTTGGCGTTAAGATAACTTTCGCTCCAAAAGCCTGCATGGTCAGTACCCGCTCGCGTGTTGCATCTTCAGGCATAACGATTTCGATCTCTACTTCAAAAAGGCTTGCAATCATTGCAAGCGCTATACCTGTGTTGCCACTTGTTGCTTCTATTAGTTTAATGCCTGGCTTAATCTCTCCGCGGTCAATAGCTCCTTTGATCATTCCATAAGCCGCCCTGTCTTTTACGCTGCCTCCAGGATTGTTTCCTTCGAGTTTCGCATAAACGGTTACCGCCTTATTTGTAACAACTTTTTGTAATTCAACCATCGGTGTATTACCAACGAGATCAAGTATTCCAGCCATTTTAATAAAATTTATTGATGCGGCTGCAAAGGTCTAGTATGAATACCAGATAAAGAAAATTTTAAAGGATTATGTGATTTTCGTGACGAAGGAAACCGGAGGTAAGTCACCGGGTTATTAAGTAAATAAGTTAAGCGACGGCTTATTACTCGAATTTGCTATTTCCATTAAGTTCTTGCTGTTGTTAATTTTGAGAAGGAGTGTAAGCGTTTTGGTATCAGCAATAGTATTTCAATGAAGCAATTGTTGCGTCGCACCCTTTTACAGTATTGCGTAAAATCAGCCTTAAAACATTCTCCGCGTACAGCTATTAATTAAAATTTATTAAAAATTTCATTTTAGCTTAAGAAAGATGGCTTTGATTTTCTCAAATCATTGAATAGAGTTATTGTCCTTAAAACTTTTCTTTTATTAAAACGCAGCTGAGCCTTGCCTTTTGTTGACACACCGTTTATGCCTGACACTCCTTGCATCGTCCATTTATAATTACGCATGTTTCTCTTGTACCATTTGTCTTTCCCGATTTTTGCCGGAAAAATATAAACCCTACCACTTTTTAATAAATGGTAGCTATGGGGGTTGTCTGTTACGTTGCTTGCCCAATCTTCTACTTTTATTAACGAATCGGAGGTAGCCGGATCTATTATATAACAGATTAATTTACCTTCTTCCGTTACCGGGATGGCTGCTGCTACATGATATTTCCACATGTTTTTGAGATAGCCGATCTTTTTAAAAACGTAACCGCTAAAAACCCAGCCCTTGTAATTAGGAATATTCCATTCATCCAGCAGGATGCAAATTGCATTTGCCCTGTCTTCGCAATCATTATTTGCATCGCTCCATCTGAAAAGGGAGCAATTTTTAAAAAATGCGAAAAGAAGCGCTGCCTGTTCTTTTGAAATGCCTGAACCTTTTTCTATTTCATCTGATAAGGACCCGGCGAAGATGGTTTTTATTATCAAGCGTTTAGCGTTTGTTGGCTAAGATACTTAAGCACATTGCATTTTGTTTACCAAGATAAATTAGCAGGGCAAATGCGCGTTCTTGCTCCTGTAAAATTTGCGGCTGAGGAGTGTGACACAACGAAGAAGCACAATGTACCGATGGTGGCAACAAAAAGAAAAATACAATCTTGCGAAGTTTGATGACAATTGGTGCAACATGGCCGGCGCCCAAATCTGTTTTCCATACATTTGGCTATGAAAAAGGCTTTGCTTGATAGCTTTCTTTGGCGCGGAATTTATTTTATCACAACACTTTTCCTAAATGTCGCCATCGCCAGGATTTATGAAGCTCCAAAAAGCGGCTGGATTTATTTTATCTCAAATAATTTTTACCTGGTTGTATTGATAGGAGGGCTGAGCCTTGATTCGAGCATGAGTTATTTTAGTGCCAGTAACAGAATTGCCGCCAATAAACTTGCTTTAATTTCTGTCATCTGGCCTTTTATCGTAGCGCTTTTAAGTATAGCCTGTACTATCTTTTTAATCAGGGGTAATTTTATCACTTCGGACTATTTGTTTTTATTCGTTGCAGGCGCTGCTTATACATTCGGGATATCGCTTAATAATTTTTTTACATCGCTGTTCTATGCCAGGCAGAACTATGCCGTACCTAATATCCTGATGAGTATTATAAATGCAATGGTTATTATTTTGATACCTTTTTTTACCAAAGGTTATATGGGTTTAGACAGGGGGCAGTTTCTATATATTTATTTTCTGCAATTCATACTACAGGGTATAGGACTGGCTATTTTATATCTCGTTCTTTATTCTCCTGTAAGGCAATTACAATTTCCCTCTCTGCCCGAGTATAAAACGCTTTTTAGATTTGCAATAGTAGCCTTGTTTGCCAATATTGCTTATTACCTCATCAACCGTGTGGATTATCTTTTTGTTGAAGCCTGGTGTTCATCAAAGTCGTTAGGTAACTACGTGCAAGTGTCTAAGATGGGGCAGTTGTTTTTAATTATTCCGTCTATTATTGCAAGCGCCGTTTATCCACAGGCAGCAAAAGGGGAAAACGCAAATATGGGAAAATACATTTTGCGAATTATTACGCTCTTTGTGCCATTATATCTATTAATCATTATTGTTTCGTATTTCTTTAGTAGCCCGGTTTTTATATGGTTGTTTGGTAAAACATTCGATGAAATGTACGTTCCGTTTCTTGTGCTGCTGCCGGGTATTCTTTTCTTGTCGATGCACACCGTTATAGCTGCTTTTTTTGGGGCGAAAAACAAACCTTCTTATAATGTAATAAGTACCGGGGCTGGCCTGGTGGTTGTGTTGATTGGAGATTTATTTCTAATAAAAAAAATGGGCATTACCGGTGCAGCCCTGGTAAGTTCGCTTGGTTATACAACCGCTTTTATAGTTTCAATGATACTGTTTATGCAAAAAACAGCAATTGGATGGCGGGATATTTTTACCACCGAAGTTTTTAAATTAAAAACCTATACTTCCCTTATCGCTAATCGTTCTTTAAATTCAAAGTAATGCATATTGTGGTTTTTCCGGGATGGTATCCGAGCAAAATAGATAAATTGAGTGGCGATTTTATTCAAAGACACATGCATGCCATTGCTCAGAATTGTAGAGTATCTGTGGTGTTTCCGGTAAAAGATCACTCAATAATTAAGAGGGATGTTGTGACCATTAAAAATGGGAATCTCACGGAACTATATTATTATTATCCGTCATTAAGTTCTATAAAATGGCTTGATAATCTGCTGTCTTTTCTGTGTTACAACTATTACTGTTTACAAACTGCACGGTCGTTACACCGCGATGAAAAAATAAGTATTGCCCAATTGTATGTTTTGCAAAAGAATCATTTGATTGGCTTCCTGCTGAAGATGCTTTATAAAGTTCCTTATGTAGTTTCTGAGCAGTCTACATTGTACGTGGATGGCAGGTTTGAAAAAATGAGTGCAGTTAAAAAGAAGATTTTTAAGTGGGTATTTAGAAAAAGTGATTCTTTTCACGCGGTTTCAAATTACCTGTCTAATTCACTAAAAAGTAAACTTGCTATAGATAAAGAAGGTGTTGTGATACCCAACATTGTTGATTCTGATCTTTTTTACTACAATCATGAGTTAACTAACGAAACGGTAACTTTTGTACATGTATCGAATATGACGCATCAAAAAAATGTGGAAGGGATGTTACAGGCATTTGCAGATGTGAAGAAGGTAACAACAAATTTTATTCTAAATCTTGTTGGGCCTTTGCCGTCTTCTATCGGTTCTTTGGTAAATCAGCTAGACTTATCGCGGAATACGGTTATCTGGAATGAACGGAATTATAAGGAGGTTGCAGCAATAATGCAACAAAGCGATGTGTTTGTGTTTTTTACCCGTCATGAGACTTTTGGTTGTGTAATAATAGAAGCCAACGCTTGCGGATTACCAGTAATTGTAACTGATCTGGAAGTAACGAGGGAATTAATTGAAGACAATTTTAATGGTGTATTTGTAGAAAGTGAAAATGTAAAAGACCTTTCAGATAAGATTTTATTAATGATTGGTAATCATCAAACATTTGATCCTATAGCAGTTTCGATACAAACGCGTAACAAATTTAATTATCAGCGAATCGGTCGCGAATTTCTCAACTGGTTTAACCTCGTCAAAGAAAAATCTTTATAATACTGCGTACTTTAAATAGGTTGATTTTTTTGTTTTTAATAGCCTTCCTTATCACTATTAAACTTTTTTACCCTGCTTACGCAAAAATGAATTTAATTTGCTCTCCAATATCCTTGTTAAAACTTCAATCCACCCCAATACAAGTGAATACTAAAGATATTTCCCCCCTACATATTTTATTTGCGGATGATGATTCCGACGAATCATATTTGTTTAATGAGGCCCTCGAACATTCGCATTTAAACGTTGTATTATCACAGGCCAACAACGGCAATAGTCTTTTGTCGTTTCTTAAAACGAACCCCTTACCAGACCTTGTAATTATTGATATTAATATGCCCCATAAAGATGGGCTTGAGGCGCTGGCTGAAATAAGAAGTTATCCCGAATTCTTATCACTCCCGCTTGTTATTTATTCGACCACTACAAATTCAAAAATTATTGAAGCCAGCTTTCAGAAAGGCGCTAATTTGTTTGTAGTTAAACCTAATAATTTTGATGGAATGGTGCAGGTGGTAAAGAAAATCGGTGCAATTAATTGGAAAAACAATGGAAAGCCTTCAATTGAAAACTTTGTGGTGACAGAAGATTAGCAAACACCAACCGCTATTTGTTTGGCATAATTGTTTTTGTATTTCTAATATAACAATTAAAATTACTATTATGCCACTCTCCAACGACAACCAGGATTATGGACAAAGCGATGAAAAAAACAAACAGAATAATACGCTTCGGAAAGCTGATGAAGATAAATTGACGACTGATGATTTGAAGGGAAAAAAAGTAGACCGCGACCCCGGAAGTGAAGAGGAGGAACCTAGTGAACAGGAGAAGTAATAAAAATGCATAAAAAACGCAGGCCGTACAGCCTGCGTTTTTTATGCATTTTTATGAAGAAATTTATAACTAAAGAGAAGAACTTAGACCCCAAACTGCCTAAAATGGTGATCGAGATGTTTGTACATTCCGGCGCTCCATTCCACAGGGCTAAGCTTTCCAAAAAATGAGTGGGGGTACAATGTTACTTTTTCAGGACCTCCTTTAGAAAACTTATCTATTAATTCCAGCAGTTTTGCTTTTTCTTTTTCGAAATTTCGCTGATCAATAACAAGAAAACTTTTATCGGTTGGTGTATTTTTTCCGAAAGGTTTTTCATTAGTAAAACGCGACCTCAAGAAGGGCCCAATTATTCGACCAATAAACATTCTTGGTGGATGCTTTTCACCTACGGCAACTTCCATCGCTGCACTGCAATGCGCAAGCATCTGGGCCACTTCCATTTTACCCCATAATCTCGCTGAGTTAGGTTGTAGTTTTTGCATGCGTTGTTTTATCTCTTCAAGTGCTTCAGGTTGAAATAAATTTTTCATATAAGTAGGTTAGTATTAATCACAATAAGTTGATACTAAGATAAATATTAAATGAAGAAGATGAGAATAACTTTCGACCCTGTTACAAAAATGACACCCCCAAACTGGCATTTCAAGCTTTTTAACTTCCGAGCTAACAAACTCAATTTATCACGAGCGTGAGAGCTGGTATAATTTTGGCCAATAACAACTCGTACAATCATTAAATCTTGTAATCATGAAAAAAATATTTGTTGCATTATTCGTACTTTCTTTTTCTTTGGCAAATGCGCAGGAAGAAGACAAAAGCGTACGAAAAGAAATAGCAAAAGATGCTAAAGCGACAGGTCGTTTTATAAAGAAAAGTGCTAAAGCGACAGGACGGGCAGTTTCAAAAGGGGCTAACGCAGCTGGGGGAAAAGCTGCTGAAGTTGCGTCTAAAGGCCAGTCAGAAATTGTTGATAAAACCTACGAAGGAAAAGCAGGGCCTGGTGGTGAAACCGTTTATATAACCAATGAGTCGAAGTATTACTGGGTAGATAAAAAGGGCCACCGGCATTATGTAGAAGAGAGCAAGCTACGAGACAAACAACCTCAAGAATAACAAACACTTTTTAAAAGGCCGCTTCGACTGAAGCGGCTTTTTAATGGAAGAATATTTTTGTGTCGAAATTTTAAAGCTGCAATGCGTATTAATTGTACTACGGCTGCAATCAGTATCTATCAAATTCATTCGGCCAACCTTCATCTAAAAGACCTTTTATTTTTTCCTCAACTGCCTTCTCCTGTGCTTGCATGAAACCAACTAGTTTTTCTGATACAGCTTCATCGCTCATAGCGATCATTTTCGCAGCTAAAATTCCTGCATTCTTTGATGCGTTTAATGCAACAGTTGCCACTGGCACCCCGTTTGGCATTTGCAAGATTGATAAAATTGAATCCCAACCGTCAATACTATTTGAAGATTTTACAGGAACCCCGATAACTGGAAGGGGGGTGATGGCCGCTACCATTCCCGGCAAATGAGCAGCGCCTCCCGCTCCTGCAATGATCACTTTCAATCCTCGTTCTTTTGCTGTCCTTGCGTACTCAACCATCCGCAATGGCGTTCTATGTGCAGATACTACGGTTAGCTCAAAAGCGATTTCGAAATCTTTTAAAACATCCGCAGCAGCTTTCATTACTGAAAGATCACTGTCGCTACCCATGATTATTCCGACCAACGGTGTTGTAGAAAATGCATTTTGATCCTTCTGACCTGCCATTATAACTAATTTAAATATTTATAGAATTCATAAAGTGCGTAAATATAATTATAGTAAAAGAATTAAGATAAGACGGAGCAGATGAGGAGCTTAAATTGGCAATATGATTTCAAACGAGGAATATTCGCCTTCCTTTGTTTCAACATTCAATTCTCCTCCATGAGCTTTTATTATGTCGTAACTCAACGACAGTCCCAATCCTGTTCCTTGGCCTGCTGGCTTCGTTGTAAAAAATGGTTGAAATATTTTGTTAACAACTTTAGAAGAAATGCCAAAACCGTTGTCTCTAACAATAATTGCAACTGTTTCGCCCTCGCCTGTTGCCGGCGACTTATTCAACCTGGTAGTTAGTGTGACTGTGGGCTGAAAGCTTCCATTCAGCTGTCTCTTTTTTTCGTTCACAGCATAAAAGGCATTATTAAATAAGTTTAGCAAAACGCTGCCAATATCTTGTGGCACAACTTCAATTTTTCCTATGCTTTCATCAAAGTCGGTTTCTATAACTGCAGTAAATGTTTTATCCTTTAATGAAACACCATAATGTGTTATTTTCAAATATTCACTTGCTAACGCATTAATTCTTATCAGCTCTTTTTTGCCTGCACTTGTCTGTGTATGCCGAAGCATTCCCTTTACGATACCTTCAGCACGTTTGCCATGATGCGTTATTTTTCTGAGATTATCTTTAAGGTCTGTGGCAATTGTTATGGCTTCTTCCTTATGATCCTTTTTTAATGCTTCTTCCATTTCATCAAGCAATTCTGTGCTTACTTCAGAAAAATTATTTACAAAGTTCAGCGGGTTCTGTATTTCATGTGCAATGCCTGCGGTTAGTTGGCCCAGTGATGCCATTTTTTCTGCTTGTACTAATTGTGCTTGCGTTAATTTAAGATGAGAAATAGTCTTTTCCAGTTCCTCTTTTTGTTTAGATAATTCGGCTGTTCTTTGTTGCACACCTTTCTCTAATAATTCATTCTGCTCCGTTAACATCCGCTGCTGTTCGTCGTGCAGCACATGCAAATCTTTGTGGTATTGAAGTTTCTTACGCTGGCTTATTACAAAAGATATAATGAAACTTGCGAACAATATCACCATACCGGAGATGCCGATTATAACCCTGTACTCAAGATCAATTGCTATCAGGTACATAAAAAGCTTTAGCTATTAAAATACAAAAAATGATATAAGCAACATTATGAATATTCCACATTTTAACTGACAGAGCAGGATTTTCAGTAATCATCGGCACGTAAAACAGAAAGAGGAAAAAATTAATTACCACAAAAATACCCAGTGCTGTCACTACCCAAAAGTCCGCTTCATCCGAGATGCGTCCCTCTTTCTGATTTAATTGCCATAGATAATACTGCATACAGCAAATAAGTAAAAGATAGGCCTCTACAGCTAATAAGCTTCCACTTAAATGGTGAGGATTAAAAAAGTCTTCATAAATAAAAAAGTTCGCGATTATGAAAACAGCAAAAATCAAAAGAACCACTTTTCTAAATCCAGTTGCCGTCGGTTTACGGAGAGTTATAAAAAAGTAACTAAAGCAGCCAAATCTTACAACCGAATGAATATTATATAACGGATTATTACTTTGGGCCCACGCTGGCAGGTACATCTTAAAATCACCTATAATATCAGCCAACACATTCATTACAAGAGCTAGCCATAAATATGCAATGACAGGCTTTAGATAGATGGGTTGCTTTTTTCTATATATATATAATATAGATAATGGTATTAATAACGCCCAAACCTCGGACCAGCTTAATAATAATTTAAAAAGCCCCGCGAGGTTCAAATGCTTCATAAGTCAGTAGTAAAGTTTTCTCAAATTATAGTTGTGAAATTACATCTGCAAGTATCTCAAGAATTTTATGCCTATTTGTTGTATCAATATCAACGCAAATAAAAAAAAAAGCACAATTAAATGGAACCGTCAACCTGCTGCCTCTATAACCAGCACCAAGAACGAAAATAGTGTTCTGACAACCGTCAAGGACAAAGGTTTTGGAATGCCTGCCAAGGTGACGAATGAATTTTCACCCTTACTTTACACCAACCGCTAGCCTGCGGCCTGGTCTACATCTCTCCCTGCGATGCTGGCAATTAAAATAATTCTTATAAGTCGAGCTAATAAATCTTCACCTCCAGTTCATCCGAACAATCCAGCAACAACTCCCTTATGGTTTTATTGAAAACTGGATGAATAAAATCGGGCGCAATTTCATTAAGTGGCGTCAGCACAAAACGACGTTCTGTAATTCGCGGATGAGGTATAACTAAATCAGGGGTTGAAACGACTTTATTGCCATAAAACAGAATGTCAATATCTATTACTCTTGGCCCCATTTTTTCCATGCGTTGCCTGCCTAGTTGCAGTTCGATACTTAACAGTTGATTTAGCAGTGCTGCCGGTTCAAGCGTAGTGGTAATACAAAGAACCTGGTTTAAAAACGGCTGTTGCTGGGTGAAACCCCAGGGGGCTGTTTGATATATGGAAGATTTTTTTACAATAGCGTCAACCTTGCTTTCGATCAATTCGTAAGCTTTTTGCAGGTAGTGCAAGCGATTTCCGACATTTCCGCCTGTCAACAAATAATTGTCATTCATAAAATCTCATTGATTGAGCTGTTCAAATATCTTTAAATTGTGTCCTTAATCACGATTTAATAATGAGAAGTTTTTTCAAGATATTTTTTGCTTCATTACTTGCGCTGATCGTCTTTATGTTTATTGGAGCGTTGATCGTAATAGGGATCGTTGCAAGTGCAACATCGGGCGACAAACCGGAAGTAGGAAGTAAAGCAGTGTTGGTTGTTGACTTAACTAAACAGTACAAGGAGCAAAAAGAAGAGGATGCGCTGAACTTTGTAAGCGGAAATGCAGATGAAAACGTTCCAGGTTTACACGATGTGGTTCGCATGATTGAGTACGCTAAAAGCGATAGCGCGATAAAAGGTATTTACATAAAGGCCGAAGAAAATGCAAACGGTTTTGCTGCAAGTGAAGAGTTGAGAAATGCACTGATTGATTTTAAAAAAAGCGGAAAGTTTGTAATCGCCTTTGGTGATGTAATCAGCCAAAAAGCATATTACGTAGCAAGCGTTGCTCATAAATTGTATTGTAACCCAAAAGGAACAGTTGACTGGCGAGGGCTGGAAACAACTTTATTTTTTCTGAAGGGAGCGCTTGATAAGCTGGAAATTGAACCACAGATTTTTTACGCGGGAAAGTTCAAAAGCGCTACCGAACCTTTACGAGCGTATCAAATGACCGAGCCTAATAAATTACAGACTTCTGTTTACCTGAATGATTTGTACAGCCATATCTTATTATCAGCCCGGGATAAAAGCAACCTGGATACAGCACAGTTACATCAGTTAGCAAATACGGGCGCCATACAAACGGCATCTGAAGCAGTCAGATATAAATTGATTGACGGAGTAAAATATGATGACGAAGTAAAAGCCGAAATCATACAACACATTCAAATTGACCCTACGCGTAAAATTAATTTTATCAGTTTAGGCAAATATGCAAAAGCAGTTGATTTTTCACCAAACGAAGGAAGCCGGGTTGCAATTATTTATGCTGAAGGTGAAATAAATGATGGAAAAGGAACCGACGGTCAAATAGGTTCAGACGCATATCGTAACCTGATAAGAAAAGCAAGACTGGACAAAAATATCAAGGCTATTGTTTTCCGGGTCAATTCTCCTGGCGGCAGCGCATTGGCGAGCGAAGAAATTTGGAGAGAGATTACACTTGCAAAAAAAGCTAAACCAGTCGTTGTTAGTTTGGGTGACGTTGCTGCATCTGGGGGGTATTATATTTCTTGTAGTGCGGACAGCATTTTTGCAGAGCCCAATACGATAACCGGTTCAATAGGTGTTTTTGGCATTGTTCCCAACATGAAAAAGTTTATGAATAATAAGCTTGGGGTTACTTTCGATGGAGTAAAGACTGGCCCTTTTGCCGACATGCCTTCTGCAGTAAGGCCACTCAATGCGGCAGAAAAACAATTCATCCAAAGTGCAGTAGACACTATTTATTCCACATTTAAGGGCAGGGTAGCAGAGGGCCGAAAATTATCTGTTGAGATGGTAGATAGTATAGCACAAGGCCGGGTTTGGACGGGACAAAGAGCATTGACAATTGGGCTTGTTGACCGCCTTGGGAATATTAACGATGCGGTGAAGTGTGCAGCACGAATGGCAAAATTAACTTCTTACCAGTTGAAAGAATATCCTGAAAGCAAAACCATGCTCGAAAAATTTCTAAATAAAACAACAGAGGATGTTAAGGTGAAAGCCATTAAAGAAGAGATAGGCGAGGAGCAGTATATCATTCTTAAACAGCTCAAAAATATTCGGAATATGGTTTCTGTTCCCCAAACCAGGCTGCCTTTCGAACTAACAATCAGGTAATAACTAGAGTTTCACCTCCTCAAATGTTCAACGATCAGTTGAAGATATTAAGATAGATTTGCGCTCTCAAAAGACTTATGAAAGTAGAATACAACCAGCTTACGGCAATGCTGGCAATTACCAAGGCAAGTTTAAAAGCCATCTTACGAAGTCCTTCAACGGTTATTTTCAGTCTTGCTTTTCCTTTAATCTTTATACTGGTTTTTGGTTTTATTGGTGGCGGAGGTAAAGTTTCCTTCAGCATTGCTATCGATAAAAATGCTGACACCGCCAATCTTGTTTTTTCGGCTTTAAAAAATATTTCAGGGATAAAGATTGTAAACAAGCCGGACGTAGAATTAAAGGAAGATCTGGAGAAAGGCAGACTGACAGCTATCGTTAATATCGAAAAAAACAAGGCCCAAAATCCTCCATATATCATTCACCTTAAAAGTTCAGAGTCAGTTAATCCTCAAAACTTGCAAGTATTAAAATCTATAATCAGTTCTATAATAAGTAACGTTGACCAAAAAATTTATCCTAACACGCCAACCTTTGCTGCCATTAATGAAAATATTCAAAAAATTCCCGGCAGAACTTACCGCACCATTGACTTTATTTTACCCGGACAACTTGGTTTTTCGTTGCTGAGTGCTGGTGTGTTTGGCGTAGCTTTTCTTTTCTTTAACCTCCGGCAGCAATTGGTATTAAAAAGATTTTACGCCACTCCAATACAACGTTCTTACATCATTCTGGGGGAAGGTTTAAGCCGTGTCATTTTCCAGTTGTCTACTGCTGTCATCATCATTCTAATTGGACGTTTCGCTTTTCATTACACTCTTGTGCATGGGATAGAAACATTTTTAGAGATAATGGTTTTAAGCTTTATATCCTTAATTCTGTTTATGGGTTTTGGATTTATTGTTAGCGGAATTGCTAAAACAGAAAGTACTATTCCACCCTTGGCAAACATTGTTACCCTACCGCAGTTTTTGCTTGCAGGAACTTTTTTTTCAATAGATGTATTTCCTTCTTGGCTTCAACCTATTTGTAAAATACTTCCTCTAACACACTTCAATGACGCTATGCGAAAGATTGCTTTCGAAGGCGCTCATTTAAGTGATTGCCTTACTCAAATTGGCATCCTCGCCCTTTGGGCTGTTGTTGTGTATGCCGTAGCTATAAAGGTTTTTAAGTGGGAATAATATGAGAGTTATAAAGCTTGGATTAATTAGTATTGTTTTTCTTTTTTTAGTAGTAACAGCCATTTCTTTGTTGTTGCCATCTACCATTAATATTTCGAGAGCTATTAACATCAATGCACCTGTTGATTCTGTTCGCGCAAACATCAACAACATGGCAAAATGGAAAAGTTGGTTTGCTAATTATGATTCTTCTCAGACCACTATTTCTGAAAAATTCGTTGGTCCTGGTGCGTCTATCACTATTAATAACACGACGATTACGATCATAGACAGCAAGCCTGACAAAATAAAAACTGCCTGGATTTCAGGTAGCAAAACCTTAAATGGTGAGTTTAATATTTTTAAACAGGATAGCGGCAGCCATATTACCGTGCAATGGCATTTTACCCAACATGTAGAATGGTACCCGTGGGAGAAGTTTGCTTCAATAGCTTCAGATAAGATAATGAGCCCGGGCATGGAAAAGTCGTTAGATAACCTGAAGCAGTTGGTTGAAAATAGGTAGCAACAAAGGTTAGTCGAAAATTAAGAATCACGTTTACACTCTTTTCTACTTCCATTCAGTTGCATGTAGATTGTCGCACCCTAAACCAGTTGGCGGTCTGGCACCAACAGCAAGAACATTATTCTCGTATGTCACCGCATCTTTAAAAACCTTCGCTTTGAAGTTCCTTTTTTGTTATTTATTTTCTTACTAGTGCAACGGCGACAAATAAAACGATGTCAACCTGCTGAATTGAAGAAATGACAGATCATTTAGCATTAGTAAAAAATTGTTTAAAAGGAAAAGCACCTGCACAAAAGCAGCTCTACGACAAATTTGCCCCAACTATGCTTGGCGTTTGCTACCGGTATACCAAAAGCACCCAGGATGCTGAAGATGTACTGCAGGAAGGATTTGTAAGGGTGTTTACATTTCTTAATCAATATAACGGAGAAGGTGAATTAGGCGCGTGGATAAGAAGGATTATGGTGAACACGGCTTTAAATTATTTAAAGAAAAGTCAGAAATACCAGCACGATTTGTTATTCGACAAAACACAGCTAGCAGCGGTTTCATCAAACGACCCGGAAGTTTTATTACATGCAAAAGAATTGGCAGAACTGATCAGGCAATTGCCAACACCCTACCAGGCAATTTTTAACCTGCATGCTATAGAAGGTTTTTCGCATGTAGAGATTGGACAAATGCTTGGCATTAACGAAAACACTTCACGCTCTCAATACATGCGTGCGAGACATTTACTCATTAGCTGGATTACAAATACATCCGGAAATAAAAATAAGGTGTATGCAAGAAAATGAATTTGAGAAGCGTGTTCGACTGCAAATGGAGGAATTTACACTTGTTCCGAATGGAGAAGTTTGGCGGCAGGTGGAGCCAAGAATTAAAAAAGAAAAAGGCAAACGCCGCCTTTTCTTTTGGCTGTTTGCCGGGCTTCTTATTATAGGAATAACGGGGGGGATATACTTTTTTAGCGTTAGAAATCAACCGTTCTCAACATACCGTTCTCCAGGTAAAAATTCTGGTATAGAAAAATCAATAATAGATCCGTCTAAAAAAGTAGATGTTAGTACTGCGAAAAGAAACACATCAATACAAATTTCAAAATCGAAAAATGAAAGATCAGCCTTTCCTGCTCAAGATATTAGAAACGACATTCGAAGCAACAGATCTCGTACTGCTTCCTTAACAACTACCGAACTATCGAAACCTTTAGTTAAAGTAAAGAAAGAGACTGTCTATCCTATAAGTAACCGAAGCGAAATTTGGAACGATAAAAAAGGGGGTAACAATAGCGTTAAACTACCTGTAACAGAAAGGAGGTTGGAAGGAAAAACTGCATTGCCTCCACATAAATATTTGCTTTCGCAAATTGCCGAAAAATCAAACGGTGATACGGTGGCAAAAGTAACAGCACCGGTAGATAATAAACCTGTGACAGGCGACACCTTAATGGTATTAAAAAAGAATGATGACATAAAACCAGGTAAGCAAAAAGACCTGAAAAAGCGGGCATGGGGATTTACTTTGTTTGGAGGATTATCAGACAATATAAGTGGACTTGGAATTGGTTCGGAAAAAAGCCTGTTCTTCTCTGATCGGCAAAATTCGGGTTCCCAATCAACAACACCATCTTCAGTAACGGCCGGTACACTCGCTGCTTCGGGGTTGCAACATAAAAGCGCGGCTTCTTTTGGCGGTGGTGTTTATCATATAAAAGCGCTCACAAAAAAGTTGGCCGTTTCCGCGGGAGTTGCTTATCATTTCATGTCAACTAATTCCGTCATAGGTGATAAAATAGATTCTACTATACATAGCTACGATAGTGTACTCCAAATATCACCCAATGCAAGGCCTTTTTATCTGGCTGGACAAACAACCTCGTATAATAACAAATATCACATTATTCAACTTCCGATTAATTTACAGCTCCAGGTAAATAATAGTATCGATCACCCACTCCACGTTTCCTTAGGGTTATCACCTTCACTTCTTATTGCCTCAAAAGCGTTGTATTTAAACCGGGGCGCCAACGCGTATTACCGTGAACAAAATCAGTTTAGCCATTTCTTGCTCTTCGGTCAAAGTGAGTTGCAGTATACTATAAGTAGTAAAGTAAATTACCAGTTCAGCGTAGGGCCGACATTAACATATAATTTAAATTCTTTTAGTAAAACTGCTATAAGCACCTCTCAACATTTATTATTCACAGGTATAAAAGCCAACATCGTTTTTAAGTAAAAAATTTTAAACTACTCATATGACACCTACATTATCTATTGGTAAGATGACGGCTTTGCTTATGTTTTTAGCAATCAATTTTCAAAGTTGTGTGAAGGATACTGTCTCAAAAACGTATACCATGTACAAGCCGGTTTATAAGACTACAGCAGAAGTAAGGGCAAATATTAAAAATGATGCTGCTCTTCCGGTATCAAATCCAGGAAAAATGTTTGTGTTAAGTAATTATATTTTTTTAAATGAAATTGATAAAGGCATTCATGTTATCGATAATTCAAATCCCGCTAACCCGGTCAACAAATATTTTATTGCAATACCTGGCAACATTGATCTTGCTGTAACAGGCACTACTTTGTATGCAGATCTTTATACTGACCTGGTAACACTCGACATTAGCAATCCCTCTTTAGTACAAGTGAAAAAGATTACGGAAAATGTTTTTCCTAACAGACTGTACTCAGGGGGCTTTGTTGCTAATAATACAAAGATTATTACAGACTGGACAAAGAAGGATACTACCGTTACCGAGGATGTAAATATGACTACAAATGGAAATTTTCTTGTCGATGCTAGTGTGTTTGCAGTCGCACGCCCAGGTTCTTCTGCAAATAAAGCTGCCGTTGGTATCAGCGGTTCTATGGCCAGGTTTACCCTGCTCGACAATTATTTGTACACTGTTACCGAAAATGCTTTAAATGTCTTTAATATCTCTCACCCTCAAAACCCTGTTTTCAGTAATAAAATCAATTTGCCTTTTGGTATAGAAACCATCTATCCTTTTAAAAGCAATTTGTTTATTGGTTCACAAACAGGCATGTTGATATATGGAACGGCTAATCCTGCACAGCCCGTACAAGCTGGAAGCTTTACTCATGCCCGTGTGTGCGATCCTGTTATTGCCGATGATAATTATGCGTATGTAACACTTAGCTCAGGGTCAAGATGCGCCGGATTTATTAACCAGTTGGATGTGGTAAATATTCAGAACCTACAAAGCCCGAAACTTGTAAAAAGTTATCCTCTTACAAATCCACACGGCCTAAGTAAAGACGGCAATACCTTATTTATTTGCGACGGAGCTGCCGGTTTAAAAGTGTTTGATGCAGCAGACCAGAACAATATTAAGCTGTTGCAAACATTAGACGGAATAGACGCGTACGATGTTATTGCCTTTAATGGAATAGCGATTGTTTCTGCCAAAGATGGCTTGTACGAATACAATTATACCGACAGGAGCAAGGTTCAACAAATCAGCAGAATTTCATTCAACAAATAAAATAAGATGAAATCAGTAATGGGCATTGTTCTGTCGTTCTTTATTCTTTCAATAACTTCCGGGCAGGATAGCTTGTCAGAGAAAAAGGTAAAATTGAGTTCAATAAGTCAGTTCGGACTTTTGGTTGGTGAAAGTGGAGAATCGGCAACGATTCAATTAATCAATGGAATAAAAAAAGACAAATGGTTTGCCGGATTTGGAGCAGGAATTGATTTTTATGTAGAAAGAGGAGTACCGCTATTTATTGATATAAGAAGAGATCTTACAAATGGCAAAAATGCACTGTTTTTATATGCTGATGGCGGCATTTATTTTCCCTGGCTAAACTTTATCCAAAAAGAGCAGAGGCCTAATTCAACAATGGCTCCCGGTGCTTATTACGATGTAGGCCTGGGATGGAAGTTGAGAGGTAAGAACAAGCGGGGTTTTTTGTTGAGCGCGGGCTATACCGCAAAGCAGGACAAAGGAAAGACAACATTTCCAACCTGGAACCCGGCAATTACCGGTTTTGAAAATACTGCCGGGTACTATAATTACAAATACCGCCGCCTGGTGCTAAAGGTTGGGATACAGTTGTGAACTGGATGCATGAACGCTTCATGCTTTAATCGAAACTAGTCTACTACCGCTTTCCTGATTTTTACTAGCTGAACAAGTAATTCTTCCAGCTTGTTTAAATGCAGCATGTTTGCTCCGTCGCTTTTTGCACAAGACGGGTTAGGATGGGTCTCTATAAATAATCCGTGTGCACCCGTCGCTATTGCAGCTTTTGCAATGGTTCCTATTAATTGTGGATTCCCCCCGGTTACGCCTGTGGATTGATTAGGTTGTTGCAAGCTATGGGTGCAATCCATTACAACAGGAACATTATGGGCCGACATAATAGGGATATTTCTATAATCAACAATAAGATCCTGGTAGCCAAAAGTAGTACCTCTCTCTGTTAGCATCACTTTGTCGTTTCCTGCTTTGCGTATTTTATCTACCGCGAACTTCATTGCATCACCGCTTACAAATTGTCCTTTTTTTACATTAACTATTTTGCCCGTTTCTGCAGCAGCTACTAATAAATCCGTTTGCCTGCATAAGAACGCGGGTATCTGTAGAATGTCGATGTATTTAGCAGCCAGTGCAGCTTCTTCGTGCGCATGAATATCAGAAGTGGTGGGAAGACCAAACTGGTCGCCTACCTTTTTTACAAGTTGCATGGCAGCTTCATCTCCAATACCGGTAAACGATGAAGCGCTGGTTCGATTGGCTTTTCGGTAAGAGGCTTTAAAAACATATGGAATACCTAGTTTTTTGCAAATAGTATACACACCATTGGCAACTTCCATTACTAACTCTTCACTTTCTACAACACAAGGTCCTGCAATCAAAAAAAAGTTTTTCGGATCGTAAGATTGGTTCTGAAACAATTGCTGTAAAAACTCCATAGGGTAATTTTAATTTCGTCGACAAAGGTATTCTCCACGCTTTTAATATTCCAAATTGCTTTTTCTTGCGTTGATAAAACAAGTTGTTGTTTGTTGGCACTGTTGGTAAGCGACCAACACCGCCGGTGCGCCTGACCGCTAACTAGTCTTCATTGAGGTGCGACTATTGCCATGCCCCTGTTATCTTATCTGGTATTTGCCGTTATATTTATCTTAATTATTGAAAGCTATGGGCAGAGAAAATTTACAGCAGGCATTTGGAAACATAGATATCTATTTATTTGACCAGCTATTAAAAGGGCGGTTCGATGATTGTAAAAAAGTGGGCGATATAGGTTGCGGGTACGGAAGAAATTTGGTGTACTTTTTAAAAAATGGTTTCGAAGTGTATGGGATTGACCAAAACGAGGAGGCCATTTTAGAAGTTCAAAGACTTTCGAAAGAGGTACAGATCACTAACCCTATAAGCAACTTCAGCGTTGCGCTTGTTGAAGATCTTCCATTTGATGATGATTTTTTTGATCTTGTTATTTGTAGCGCTGTCCTCCACTTTGCAAAAGATACAGATCACTTTAATGAAATGGTACGATCGATTTGGAGGGTTATGAAACCCGGAGGGTTTTTATTTGCAAGATTAGCTTCTGATATTGGCATTGAGCACCTGGTAATGAATATAGGAAATGGTAGATTTCGCCTGCCAGATGGCTCAGATCGTTTTTTGGTAAATCAACAAATGCTTTTAAATTATACGGCAAGATTAAACGCACAACTTTTCGAACCAATTAAAACTACCAATGTTCAAAATGTGAGGTGTATGACAACATGGTGCATTCAGAAATTGTAGTTGTACGTGTTATAAATGTTATGCAAAAAATACCCCTGTCTTAATCTTTACTTCCTCACAGCAGTCCTAGATAAAAAGAATGATGAAAAGAGTTTTGTGTTTTACAGGAGCTTGTTTTTTCGCTTTTTCTATTGGTTATAGCCAGGATAATAAAAAGCAACCATCTTCGCGACCTTGGGAGCAACAAGAGATAAAAGCTGATAAACGCCTTGAAAAAGAAATTCAGCAAAAGCAATTATTATCGAAACCTGAGTTGCTTGAGAATTCGGTGGGTAAGGCACAAACGAAGAAGGCTAATTCGGAAAAGGTGAATAGTAAACGCAAGCATGTCAAGAAGAGTTGCGTAAAGACAAGCTGAGCTTTATAAAGCAGAAGGGGATGAAGATATTTTTAAAATAGTAGATAGCATGAAAAAAGCTGCAACAGGTTAACCCGTACACGCTGTGCGACGCAACAAAAGATTAATAGCAATTCTATAGCGGGGTACATAAAAAAAGGTCCATACAGTTTTTTGTATGGACCTTTTTATGCTAGTGCTGTCCTTAATGTTTTTCTATAAACATGCCGGAAAACTTATTTTTTTCAAGTTCGCGGTTAAAAGGCTCGAGCTCTTGTTGTACTCTCATCTGGCTTCTATATTGTTGTTCGCCAGCCTCAGTGGTACGGAAAACACCGGCGGTAATATATCTTAAAGCGCTTGCAAGGGAGGGTTCGGTAACATCACCCCACACCTTATTAACCCCGTCGGGGGCTGCTTTGTCAGGAGCAAAACCTGTATAGTAATCGGCACTACCGGCGCTGTTAACGGTTTTAAACGATATTGGATAAATTGAATAATTGTAAATATCAACAGGAAAAAAACCTACAGGCTTACCATAGGTTGTGTCGCCGATTAACTTCACATTCATATAAGGCTTCAGGTTATTAATTAATAATTCACTGGCCGATGCAGTTCCACTACCAACTATAAAAAACACCTGGCTTAAACTAAGCGTACCAGTATTTGAAAAGTTTTCGGTGTTGTTTTGCTCCGCGAAAGAGGTAGCGCCATAACCTGACTTCTTCTGCAACAAAGGAAACTTGCCTTGCTGCAAATTAGAGTTAAAGATATATTTATACATCACTTTATTATTGGCAGCTGCGGGTGCAATTAGGTTTGCCAATGCATTTTGTGTAGCAGTAGATCCTCCGGGGTTGTAACGTAAATCCACTATCAGTTCATTAATGCCTTGTGCTTTAAAGTCATTAAATACGGTATTTAACTCCGTAATAGAAGGTGCCCCAAAAAATTGTTTAAAAACAAAATAGCCCACCTTTCTTCCGCCGGTATTTATAACACTTTTATGCAATACTGCGTTTGATGTAAAACTTGTCTTACTTAGATTGAAGGTGGCTATGCTACCATCAGGTTTTACAAATTCGAAAGAAGCGCTATTGGCCGATCCGAAAAATGTTTGGTTTAAAAGATCAATGCTGGATTGAGAATAAGTCAGGTTTGCATTATTGATCTTGTTAATATACCAACCTCTGTTCACTCCCGCCGTACCTGCAGCAGACTTATCAAAAGCGTACTCAACGTACCACCGCACTGAGTCTATTGGTTCAACCCTGTCAGCAGCGGCAGCTTTTATAAAAAAACCATAATCTACAGCCACTCCGGTTTGAAGCGCACTTGACTCTTCCTTAGTTGTAACGAAACTAAACCTGTCGAGGGGTTGCAGTGCGCGGATAGCATTCATTTCCGCTGTTGCAGCAGCCTCGTCAGTCGCTCCGTTGTACTGGCGTGGATTAAAGATGTCGTAGGAAGGAATTACATCTGGCCACAAATAAATCTCTTTCGTGTACAGGTAGAGTGAGTCTTTCAGCAAGTCCGACTGGGAAGCTACGGTGGTAGTTGGGCTAGTTGTAGCAGTAGGCTCTTGTACTATTTCTTTTTTACAAGAAGTGATAGATAGAATAAAAATTGTTGTTAGCGCTATGAGAAATGTCTTCATTGTGGTTTGTAAAATTTAATGTAAATAACATTAAAGGAGCGAGAGAGTCTTTTAATGAAATGCCAATACTACACATGTGAGAAAAGTTTTATAAATCTATTATGATAAGGATATAGAGTTGTACAAATATTAACAAGCATAACCATACTACTTCTGCAGTTAGAGCAACTTTTGCATATAGATTAAGAGTAGCTAATATTCTGTTGATGTAGAAGTGACAGTTGTTAATTGCTCAGTCCTAACTAATTACTTTAACTGCTACAGGAGACGATATACCTGTTATTTAAAAGTGGATAAACAATACTTTTGCAACACAAAAGTCAATTAAATAATGAGAGTGAAATTTTTAAACAACTTGTTTCATGTTGCTGCGTTTTTTATCGTTTCATTGCTTTTCCTGCCAGCGGAAACTTTTGCCTGGGGAATGTCGGGCCATCGTATTGTAGGTGAAATAGCCGGTAGCTATTTAAACCCGAAAGCAAGCAGGGAGATAAAAAAAATCTTAGGAAATGAGAGTATTGCAATGTCTAGCAACTGGGCCGATTTTGTAAAGTCTGATACAAGTTTCAGCTACCTGAATGAATGGCACTATGTAAATGTAGATAAAGGATTAAACGCCGAACAAATGGCGGCCGCACTACAAAACGACACTGGCGTTAATGCATATAGCCGCCTTAATTTTCTTATTGCTCAACTTAAAAATAAAAGCCTTCCTCAAAATGAGAAGTTGATGTATTTGCGTTTGCTGATACATATTGTGGGAGATATACACCAGCCATTTCATGTAAGTGCCAAAGGCGATAGAGGAGGAAATGATATTAAGCTTACCTGGTTTAACCAACCATCAAATGCGCACAGGCTTTGGGATGAACAACTGATAGAGTTACAGCAACTAAGCTATACAGAATACACCCGGGCCATAAATTTTACTACTGGCACCCAGCGAAATAAATGGCAGGCTATGCCGGTGAGTAGCTGGTTTTTCGACTCCTACCAGGTAAGCGAAGTGCTTCATGAAGAATTGAAAAAACCTGATCAAAAACTGAGTTATCAATATAATTTTTCTCATTTACAGACGCTGAACGAGCAGCTGTTAAAAGGTGGTGTGCGGCTTGCAGGATTATTAAATGAGATATTTGGTGTTTAAATAACAGCGTTACAAGGGTGCTAAAAGGAATAGGATTAGGTAGAACGCTGCCTGTGCATTGGCATTTGCGGGAGTTGCCGACTGTGCTGTTTTTCAACTTGATAATATTGTTGACAAACAGAATTATACGAACACTTCTGACCCTGGCCTAAATTCTTCGCACCAGGATGGGATGTGTTTCAGCACTTTTATTCCAGGTATGTTGCTACAATTACTTTTAATCCTAAAGAGAAGGAAACTTTGATGGAATGAGGATGCTGTTTAAAACAACTGAATTATTTGAAACGGTGGTTAATGTTTTAAAGCCGATGAAGGATTGAATTAAAATGCAGAAAAACCTGAAAATTACCTAACAACAACGTACAAGAATTAGAAGATGTGCCGATTTTAATTTGTGGTACCTGCATTCGTTTTTCATGGCTTCATAGTTGCGTCGCAATCACTTTATCAGCATCACGCTGTGCAGCTTTTGCCTTTAATGCAGCACTTTCAGCGCACTTCATACAGATATAAAGGTTCGATATAACAATTCTTTCTGTTTCTGCAGTGTCATACGCACCATTTATACACCGAAACAAAAATTATTAATAACATGAAAAGCACTAATAAGGGGTTGCCTGCAGAACAACGCGAAGAACTACTAAAAGTATTGAAAGCCCGTTTCGAGAAAAATATGGACTACCATAAAGGTCTTGAATGGTCTACAATACAAGCAAAGGTGGAAGCCAATACAGAAAAACTGTGGTCGCTTAATGAAATGGAAAGAACCGGTGGTGAACCAGATGTCGTCGGTTATGATGAAAAGACCGATCAGTACTTTTTTTATGACTGTGCTGCCGAAAGCCCTAAAGACCGTAGAAGTGTTTGTTATGATGGCGAAGCACTGAAGTCAAGGAAAGAGCATAAACCGAAAAATAGCGCCATTGATTTGGCTGCTTACATGGGCCTGGAACTTTTAACCGAAGAACAATACCGGGATCTGCAGCAATTGGGAAACTTTGATACGAAAACGTCGAGCTGGGTAAAAACACCTGCTGCGATTAGGGAATTAGGTGGCGCCCTCTTTTGCGATCGGCGCTACAACCGGGTGTTCGTGTATCACAACGGGGCAGAGTCTTACTACGGCTCGCGGGGTTTCCGCGGTTTACTGAGAGTCTAATTGTTTAACAAAAGTTAAGTACCCCTAAAATTATATCAAACTCGTTCACTCGATAAATACGTAATATGCTATAGCAAAAGCTGTGAAAAGTTCTAAAGGTGACCGTCAGCTAAACCAATTTCTGCAGCAGTGTTTTTGTCTTACCGGAGCCAGCCCCTCCCCAGCCATTTATTTTGTCATATTTATTTTGTCGTCTTTTGTTAGGGTAACTTCTTCTCCTGATCAATTCTGTTTTGCAACAACCGCTTCCAATAGCCAAAAATCTTCCATTCTTATTTTTATCAACGCTTGTCGGCCATCCATTTTATTCTCCTTTCTGACGCTCCCTGGGTTCCATCTCCTACAAAAGGGGTAACCAAGCTGAAGCACGAAACTAAAAAACGGCATTTCACAATAAAAAGCCACTTTTCCCCTTTAAAACTTAACCTTTCCACAGGCAATGCACATCCTTTCCGCACCACTGCTTGCTTTACGGCTTTTAATGTATGTTCGCAGGCAGAAGAAAGTTGAAAGTGGTAGTTTTGAGCTGTAAGAAATACTACAAAGGCTTTGAATGGTGGGTTTAGAATTTTCAATTTTCCATTTTGAATTATTAGAATGAGATTAAAGAGTTTAGAAATCAAGGGTTTTAAAAGTTTTGCCGACAAAACCGTGCTCAACTTCGATGAAGGTATTACCGGCATCATTGGGCCAAACGGTTGCGGCAAGAGTAATATTATTGACAGTATCCGCTGGGTGATTGGTGAACAAAAAATTAGTGCGTTGCGCAGTGAGAACCTGGAGGCGTTGGTTTTTAACGGTAGCCGTACACGTAGTGCGAGTGGTCTTGCAGAGGTGAGCCTGACTTTCGAGAATACTAAGAATTTGTTGCCTACTGAGTTCAGCACCGTGACCGTTACCCGTAAGTTTTATAAGAACGGTGAGAGTGAGTATCGACTGAACGATGTCAGCTGCCGGATGAAAGACATCCACAACTTGTTTATGGATACCGGTATCAGTACCGACAGCTATGCGATTATTGAACTGGGAATGGTAGATGATATTATTCGTGATAAGGAAAACAGCCGCCGGCGTATGTTGGAGCAAGCTGCAGGAATCACCATTTACAAAACCCGCAAGAAAGAGGCAAAGGCGAAACTGGATGCCACCGAAGGTGACCTGAACCGAATTGAGGACTTGTTGTTCGAAATCAACAACCAGTTGAAGACGCTGGAGAACCAGGCGAAAAAGGCAGAGAAATATTACGAAATCAAAAAGGACTATAAAGAAATCTCGGTTGAGTTGGCCAAAGCATCTTTGGAGGGGTTTAACGACACTTACCGGGAGCTTAACGAGAAGCAGGAGACAGAGACTGACAAAAAAATTCGTCTTGAAGCGGAAGTCGCTACAGAAGAGGCGGTAATTGAGCAGGAGAAGGTGGGATTTATAGAGAAGGAAAGGTCGTTGCAAAGCATGCAGCACGAGTTTAACGACCTGGTGCAAAAGCTGAGAACGCATGAAAACGAAAAGAAACTGGCTACCCAAAAGCTGCAATACCTCAAAGAAAAGGAAGGCAGTATTAAAGCATTCCTTGATAGGGCAGAAGGTCAGGTAAGCGGTATAGATAAATCGATAGAGTTTACGACACTGCAATTAGGTGAGGAGGAAGGAAAGCTAGGCAACCTTCAGCAGCAGTTAGATGAGATGAAAATGGATGTGGCGGCAAAGCGCCAGGTGTTCGACGACAAACGGGGAACAGTAGATCAACTGCGGCGCCAGTACCAGGAGGTTCAGCGGAAGCAGTTTGATGCTGAGAAGAAAGTTGCCGTTGCTGATTCCTCTATTCAAAACCTTCAACGGGCTCTTACACAATTACAGGATGAAAGACAGCAGCGCGAAAGCCAGTTAAAGCAACTCGAAGAACAGCGCTTAGATAAAGAACAGGAACTGGAGGAAAAAAGGGTAGAGCTTCGCCAGTTGCAGGAACAGCACGAAGCCACAAAACAGCGCATCTTGGAGGCTCAACAGAAGATGGAGGGGTTGCGTAACCGGTTAGCAGAGGAAAGTCGTAAACTTGACAGCAAGCGCAATGAATACGCCTTGCTCAAAAGTTTGATTGATAGCATGGAGGGCTACCCGGAGAGTGTAAAGTTTTTACATAAAAATAAAAACTGGAACCATACCGCTCCTATTTTGTCTGATACCATTTACGTAAAGGAAGAATACAGGGCCGCGGTCGAAAATGTTTTGGAGCCGTATCTAAATTATTATGTTGTAAACGACCTTGAGGAGGGTATGCAGGCAGTTCACTTGTTAGATGCTAACCAAAAAGGCAAAGCAAACTTCTTTCTGCTCGACAGGATTAATAACTATAAAAAAACCGAAGAGCATCAGCCGGCGAATACAATCAAGGCGTTGGATGTGATTGAGGTTGAAGAGAAATACAAGCGTCTTGCCGAGTACCTGCTTTGCAATGTCTATATAGCTGATGATGAAGCAGCAATGTTGGACAGTGATGGGGGAGTAGTGCTTGAAAAACATGGAAAATTTGTAAAAGGCAAATTCTCTTTAAGTGGTGGCAGTGTGGGATTATTTGAAGGAAAGAAAATTGGTCGTGCAAAAAATCTTGAAAAATTATTTAGCCAAATCGAAGCCCAGGAAGCCGTAGTAAACCGCATAAAAGCTGAGATCCAGGCGAAGCATAACGAAGTAATTGCGTACAATGACCAGTTGAAAGAGAATGTCATCCGGCAAACCCAGCAGGAAATAAACAACCTGACAAACCAGGTATTCGCGTTGCAGAATAAGCTTGAAAATTTGACTGCTATGCAAAACAGCAGTCAGAAAAGGTTGGATGAACTGGAAGGCAACCTGGAAGCCAACCAGGACTCAATCGCAGATGTAAGGGAGGAATTGATTGGTTTGAACGAGCAATTGCAGGCCGCTTCAGACAACATGAAAATGCAGGAGCAGGATTATAAACTTGCCGAGCAGGATTACAACGAAGTGAACAGGTTGTTCAACGAAAGCAATCTCCAACTAACTCGTCAGCAAAGCAAGATCTCGGCATTGAAGACCGAGTTGAACTTCAAACGAAACCAGTTAAATGACCTGACCCAACAAATTGAAAACAATAAGGTTCAGCTAAAGCAGGCAACGGAAACGATAGTCGACAACGAAGCCACTCTAAACGATAATGATGAGTTCCTGGTGAATTTGATGCGGATGAAAGACGAGGAAGAGAAAAAACTGAATGAAGCTGACCAGGCATATTACAACGTCCGCAATACTTTACAAGCGAAGGAAAGTGAGTTGCGTCACAAAGTGAAAAGCAAAGAGCTGATTGATCATATTCTCACGGAAATTAAAGACAAGCTGAACGAGCTAAAACTACAGTTAGCGGGAATGAAGGAAAGGTTAAGCGTGGAGTTTAAGATCGACCTTAATGAGATATTAGACCAGGCACGTAATACTGACACACCTGTTGCTGACTTGCAGGCTGCTTCAGACAGAATGAAGAAACGCCTCGAGAATATGGGCGAAGTGAACCCTACAGCAATTGAGGCTTATACGGAAATGAAAAAGCGATATGATTTTATTGTAGAGCAAAAAAATGACCTGGTAGATGCAAAGGAGAGTCTCATGCAAACCATCCAGGAAGTGGAGACAACGGCCAACCAAAAGTTTTTAGATACTTTCAACCAGGTGCGGGAGAATTTTCAAAAAGTATTTAAAACTCTATTTACAGAAGAGGACCAGGGAGATTTGATCCTGGTTGACCCTACAAATCTTGCGGAAAGTGGAATTGACATTATCGCAAAACCGAAAGGCAAACGCCCGAGCAGCATAGGTCAATTAAGCGGCGGAGAAAAAACTTTAACGGCAACTGCACTATTATTTTCAATTTACTTGATTAAACCAGCTCCTTTCTGTATTTTAGACGAGGTAGACGCACCGCTTGATGACGCGAACGTTGGAAAGTTTACAAAAATGATCCAGCAATTCAGTGAGAACAGTCAGTTTATAATAGTTACACACAACAAGCAAACGATGAGTACGGTTGACGTTATTTACGGGGTGACTATGCAAGAGCCGGGTGTAAGTAAATTAGTGCCGGTAGACTTTAGAGGGTTAGCAGACACGCCTCCTTCAGCCAAAAAGGTGGCAATCGGATAAAAAAGGTTTTTGTTTTTCTTTTGTAATAGATAGTGTAGTAAGAGCCGCTTTTGCGGTTCTTGCTGTTTTAGGCCACCAAGGTATGTAGTGCCTGCTAATATTTACGATCACTCTACAAGCACTCCTAATTTTTCTACCAGTTACTTTGCCTCCGGTAAATAGGTGAGTCGGCACAGGAATCATGTTTTAATGCTATTGCTTAATTTTAATTAAAATTTTATCTAAAGTGTTTGAACAAAAAATTTATACGATTTATCTTTGCTTATCCTTTTTTTATCCATCTATAAAACCTTCTAATATGAATATTCATTTCAATTTTCACGGTTCTACTTACAACGCGGGGCTGGCGAAACAAGGAGATAATAAATTGGAAGTGCTAATTAAGGACGATGTGTTGGAAAAGCAGTTCGGGCATTCTCTTCCATTTTACATTCAAAACAAGTCAGTCAATTTCGATACTTATAATCGCTCGCATTCTGATTTATATGCTTTAAATGCTTCCATTTCTAAAGCTATAGTGGAACAGTGCTCTGAGATCTTAGAGTCGTCAAATTAATTGTTCTCTTTTAAATATTTAGCAAAGCAAAAAAAGGGTATAGCATTTATTAAATCTGCTATACCCTTTTTTTTTAAGTTATTCTTTCTACTAATTCACCCCCATTTCCTGGTATGCTTCGATTGGTTCACATGTGCAAATCAAATTTCTGTCGCCATAAGTGTTGTTTACACGACTGATAGCCGGCCAAAATTTGCTGTGCCGTAAATAATCAAGAGGAAATGCAGCTTGTGATCGGCTATAAGAATGATCCCAATCATCAGCGGTTATTACCTGTAAGCTATGAGGTGCGTTTTTCAATACATTATCAACCCTATCGGCCTTTCCATTTTCAATGGCTACAATCTCTTCATGTATATTTATTAATGCGTCACAAAAACGATCAAGCTCAGTTTTAGGTTCACTTTCAGTAGGCTCAATCATAATAGTTCCTGCAACCGGAAAACTTAAAGTTGGTGCGTGGAAGCCATAATCCATTAAACGCTTTGCAACATCTTCCGCTTCAACACCAAGGTTTTTGAAAGGGCGCAAGTCAACAATAAACTCATGGGCGCACGTATTGTTCTTTCCACTGTACAAAATTTTGTAATGGCCTTCAAGCCTTGCCTTCATGTAATTAGCGTTAAGAATAGCATACTCCGTTGCCTTTCTCAATCCTTCTGCACCTAACAATTTGATGTAAGCATAACTAATCAGCAAAATGCTTGCAGAGCCATAAGGAGCTGCACTTACCGCATTCGCAACATTTCCTTTGTTGATATTTACATGTCCTGGTAAAAAAGGTGCCAGTTTCTCATTGACGCAAATCGGTCCCATACCTGGTCCGCCACCGCCATGCGGTATTGCAAAGGTTTTGTGCAGGTTAAGGTGACATACATCAGCGCCAATAAACCCAGGAGCAGTTAAACCCACCTGCGCATTCATATTAGCTCCGTCCATGTAAACCATACCACCGTGTTCGTGAACGGTGTTACAAATTTCCCTGATACTTTCCTCAAACACACCGTGCGTACTGGGGTACGTAACCATTAATCCCGCAAGCACGTCTTTATATTTTTCAGCATTCTTTCTCAGATCTTCCACATCAATATTTCCCGCTTCGTCACATTTAGTAACTACGACTTTAAATCCGGCCATTACCGCACTTGCAGGGTTTGTTCCATGGGCAGATATTGGAATGAGAATCACATTTCTGTGTGCTTCATTCCTGTCTTCATGGTAACCTTTTATTGCAAGCAAACCTGCATACTCCCCCTGTGCACCACTGTTTGGTTGCAAAGAGGTGGTAGCAAAACCTGTAATGTTACTGAGCCATTGTTCCAATTCAACCACTATCTGATGATAACCCTGCCACTGGTCAGTCGGTGCAAAAGGATGCATTTTTGAAAACTCGGCCCAGCTTACGGGAATAAGTTCCGTTGCAGAATTAAGCTTCATGGTACAGCTACCTAAAGGAATCATAGAGTTGTCAAGACTAAGGTCTTTGTTCTCTAAAAACTTCAGGTAACGCATCATTTCTGTTTCACTGTGGTGTGTATTAAAGACAGGATGCAAAAGAAATGCAGAAGTTCTGGTTAATGAAGCTGGAATATTATCAAGGTTGGTGTCATATTCAAACATTACACCTGCATCACCCATGCCTTTTATCTCGGCAAACAAATGAAGTATATCAAGCACGTCACATTGCGCTGTTGTTTCATCTATCGATATTCCAACAAAGCCTTCCTGAAAATAATGAAAGTTAATTTGTTGCGCTTCAGCCAGTTTACGCAGCCCTGCAACATCATCTACCTTCACTTTTATAGTGTCAAAGTAATATTGATTTACCTGTTCAAAACCCATTTCTTTCAGCTCTTTGCTTAAAGAATGCGCAAGAAGACTAACGCGAGTAGCAATATTTTTCAAGCCTGCCGAACCGTGATACACAGCATACATGGCAGCCATATTAGCAAGTAAAGCCTGGGCAGTACAAATGTTGCTCGTTGCTTTTTCACGACGAATGTGTTGCTCACGTGTTTGTAAAGCCATGCGTAAAGCGCGGTTACCCTGCGTGTCAATGCTTACCCCAATAATACGTCCCGGAATTACGCGCTTAAATTCATCCTTAGTAGCAAAAAAAGCAGCATGTGGTCCGCCAAATCCCATTGGCACACCAAAACGTTGGCTTGAACCTATTGCCACATCAGCACCCAATTCTCCCGGCGGAGTTAATAATATAAGTGCAAGCAGATCGGTAGCAGTCACCACTTTTGCATCTACAGCCCGTGCTTTTTCAAAAAAGCTTCGGTAATCTTCAACGGCCCCATCGCTTTTGGGATATTGTACAATTACACCAAAGTATGTCTCGTCAAGTTCTGCGGTTTTAAAATCCCCAATCACTAATTCTACCTTAATTGGAGTTGCCCTTGTCAAAAGCACGTCTTTTGTTTGGGCAAAAACGTTTTCATCCACAAAAAATTTAGGAGCAGTTATTTTTTCACCCTTGTTCTTGTTATTAAAAAGCATTGCCATCGCTTCGGCAGCAGCAGTTCCCTCATCAAGCAGCGAAGCGTTGGCAATAGGCAGTGCAGTGAGATCGCTAACCATTGTTTGAAAGTTCAACAAACTTTCTAAACGCCCCTGTGCAATTTCTGCCTGGTAGGGGGTGTATTGAGTGTACCATCCCGGATTTTCAAAAAGGTTTCGAAGGATGACTGTTGGTGTAATCGTATCGTAGTACCCCTGGCCAATATAGCTTTTGAATACTTTATTTTTTGACGCAGTTTTCCGTAGCTCTTTCAAATATTCATATTCGCTAACCGGGCCTGCCACATCTAACGTCTTTTCAAGACGAATATCCTGCGGAACGGTTTTTTCTATCAGCTCATTCAGCGATCCTACCCCTATCGTTTCCAGCATTTCTACTGTCTCTTGTTCACTCGGTCCAATGTGCCTTTCCTGAAATTCCCTTGCCTGTTGTTCAAATAAATTCATGTCGTGTTTATAAGTTAGGTACTTGTTTATGATTTGTTTTGTTTCCTGCTATTGAATGTGCTGCAACATCGTTGTGTCACTCACTTCTACGGCAAATCATTTGTATGCTTTTTTCGAAGCCGATGCTAACAAACATTAGGCAATGAAAAATGTTGGCGAAGTAATCGCTAGGCCCGATATACTATTTATGTTCCGGGATAAGTATAATTTGAAAAAGATTTGCAAATTTAAGGTGCTAACGGCATATTACCGAAAGGGCAAATCATAGTAAACCCCGCTTCAATGTTTTTAACATCGTCTTTTTCTGTTAAACTAATCACTTTTGCCTTTCAAAAGGTTTTATAGCCCCATTTTTAAAATGGCTTAGTTTTTAAAGACATACTTTTGCGGATTAATTAAAGTAAGAAAATGTATTTCTACACGGCTTTTTACTTATCACACAATTCATGAAAGTAGGTTTTGTTAACATATTCGGAAAGCCAAATGCAGGCAAAAGCACCTTGTTAAATGCTCTGGTTGGTGAAAAAATGGCTATAGTTAGTCATAAGGTACAAACTACCCGACATCGCATTAAGGCTTTTTTAAACAAAGAATGGGAATACCAGATTATTTTCTCAGACACTCCAGGCATTATTGAGCCAAAATATAAGCTGCACGAAAAAATGATGAAAGCTGTAAAAAGCAGCCTTGAAGATGCAGATGTTGCACTGTTACTTGTTGAAGTGAATGACAACTGGGAAGAGGCTGACAAAATTTTTTCGTCGTTGAGGCTTAAAGTTCCATGTATTGTCATCACCTCAAAAACGGATTTGGCAAAAGATAACCGGGAGGAAGAGGCGAAAGCTTTTTTCTCAGCTAAATCCTATTGCAAAGAATGGATTGGAATATCGGTTACAGCGGGAAGAAATGTAGACAAATTGCTGGAATTGATATTGAAGTATTTGAAAGAAGGACAGCCATTTTACGATGAAGAAGACTTGACGGATCTGCCAACGAAGTTTTTTGTAGGCGAAATTGTAAGGGAAAAAATCTTTGAATTGTTTGAGCAGGAGATTCCCTACGATACTACGGTAATGGTAAATGAATTCAAAGAGAAGTCAAGCCTTGTAAAAATACAGGCAGATATCATTGTTCAGCGTGAAAGTCAAAAGGCGATTATTTTAGGTGAAGGTGGAAAAATGATAAAACAAGTGGGAAGTCTCGCGAGAAAGGATATTGAAGAGTTTTTGGGACAAAAGATTTTCCTGGAATTATTTGTGAAGGTGAAAAACAAGTGGCGGGATGATGATTTTAAGTTGAAGGAATATGGGTATAATTCGTGATAAGGAACAAGAAATAATGAATAATGCGCAGCGAGCTTTTATTATTAATTGTTCATTTTTAGTTCTTAATTGTTCATTGTTCTCCACAGGTACAAGTGAGTGACACAACGATGTGGATAAAAGAACAGGTGCTTGTACCAAAAAAATTAATAACACAATCTTTCCCGTTTGGGTTAGAATTAAAAAACAAACAGCCCTTTGAGGGGTTTAGGGTCTTATGGTATTTACAGTAGCAATAGTTGGACGCCCAAATGTGGGCAAGAGTACATTTTTTAATCGCCTTCTCGAGCAGAGAAAGGCAATTGTTGATGATATTAGCGGTGTAACCCGCGACCGTCAATATGGAGTAACTGAGTGGATCGGTAAAGCATTTAACGTAATTGACACAGGTGGCTTTGTACCCAATACCTCTGACGTTTTTGAGACAGAAATTCGCAAACAGGTAAAAATCGCGATAGAAGAGGCAAACGCTATCATTTTTATGGTAGATGTAACTACCGGTATAACTGACCTTGATCAGTCTGTGGCGGACCTTTTACGACGCAGTACAAAGCCGGTTTTTTTGTGCGTTAATAAGGTAGATAATAGCCAAAGGATGTTAGAGGCCACAGAGTTTTACAGCCTTGGTTTTGAAAAAATATTTTTTGTAAGCAGCATCAGTGGTAGCGGGTCGGGCGAAATTTTGGATGCTGTTGCTGAGTTAATAACTCCCGAATCATCTGAGGATGCATTAGAGAATAACGACTTACCTAAGTTTGCAATTATCGGTCAACCAAACGTTGGAAAATCTTCTTTGCTAAATGCATTGGTAGGGCAGGAGCGAACAATTGTAAGTGATATTGCCGGTACAACCCGCGATACGATACATACGCATTATAACATGTTTCAAAAGGAGTTTATCCTTATTGATACAGCCGGTATCCGCCGCAAGACTAAGGTGAGTGAAGACCTGGAATTTTATTCGGTAATTCGTGCGATAAGAGCAATGGATGAAGCCGATGTTTGCTTGTTAATACTCGATGCTTCAAATGGTATCACTGCCCAGGACCTAAACATTTTTAGCCTTGCTGTTAAGAAAGGTAAAGGAGTGGTGGTGCTGGTGAATAAATGGGACCTGGTAGAAAAAGAAACGAACACTGCCCGGGACTACGAGAAAAGGTTAAAAGAGAAACTTGCTCCGTTTACTGATGTGCCGATCCTTTTTATATCGGTAAAAGAAAAAACCAGGATTATGAAGGCGATGGAAGTTGCACTTGAGGTGTATGAAAATAAGACACAAAAAGTGGCTACTTCGAAGCTTAATGATATTATGCTGAAAGCCGTGGAAGCTTACCATGCGCCGGTTGTTAGAGGAAATGCTGTTACGATAAAGTATGTTACGCAACTTCCAACACACGTTCCGTCGTTTGCATTTTTTACAAATTACCCTGATGATATACGGGCGCCTTATAAAAACTACCTTGAAAATCAACTAAGGCAGAACTTTAAGTTTACCGGTGTACCAATCAGAATCTTCTTCAGGAAAAAGTAGGTGGCAAAAGAATTGCTAATAATTCTAATATTATTTATCCCACTTATTTAAATACTAGTAAATGAAAAAGGTATTGTCAATTGTTATAATAGCAGCAAGTTTAACAGCTTGCGGAGGTGGAAATAGTGAATCCGGTACTGTAGGAGGAGATAGTGCGCAAAAGGCTTTTGATAGTGTACAACAGACCGGCGACACATCGGCACTAAATAGCGTTATGGGCGATAGCACCTCGGCAAGTGGCATTCATGGACAAGGTTCGGGTTCAAGAGTCGGTGGTGGTAAGTCGGGTGAGCCACAAAAGCAAGGTGGAAAATAATTTGAATTTGATTTAACTGAAGTAATACACGAACCTTCCTTTGTACCGGGGAGGTTTTTTATTGACGCCCCGCCCGTGGGTGGTTACAGTTACAACGACCGGAAAAAATATTTTTAAATGGTATTAAAGTACTAGACAACTTGCCCCTTTAAATCTGCATGACACCTGAACGTGAAGACAAATTATTGACTGTTCTACAGAAACGACAAAATAATTTAACCGTAGTATTGGAAAACGTTTTGGACCCGCACAACGAGTCTGCAGTAATGCGTACGTGCGACTCGGTAGGCATACAAGACATTTTTATTATAAATAACAGGAAGCCACCCAAAAGGGCAGTGGGTTTCAGAAGTGGCGGCAGTGCCAAGAAGTGGCTTACAGTTCACGATTTCACTAATGCCGAAGAATGCTTTAAGGAATTGAAAAACAGGTATAGTAAGATATTAACGACTCACCTTGGCACAAATTCCGTAAGTGTATACGATATTGATTTTACCCAAAGCATTGCATTGGTTTTTGGCAACGAGTGGTTTGGAGTGAGTGAGGAGGTTAGAGCTATGTCGGACGGGAATTTTGTAATTCCTCAGATGGGAATGGTACAAAGTCTAAACATTTCTGTGGCCTGTGCTGTAAGCCTGTACGAGGCTTACAGGCAGAAAGAGAAAGCGGGTCATTATCAAAAACAACATTTGTCAAACGACAGAATGCACAAGCTTTTTAACGAATGGGGGCTCAAACAACAGGACGTTGCTGAAAAGGAACAACACTAATTATATGAAAAAAGTATTTGTTTTAGCGGCTTTAATGGTCAGCATTTTATCTATAAACGCTTGCGCCCAGTCTGGTTCCTCTACTGCCATTAAAAAGGTGTCTGCGAAGGAAGTTAAAAAAATGATCGACAATAGTACGGGGCCTATGATTGTAAATTTCTGGGCCACCTGGTGCGGACCGTGTATTAGAGAGATCCCGTGGTTTGATAGTATTATGACTGAGAAAAACTCTACCGTTAAACTTGTTTTAGTTAGCCTTGACTATAAATCGGAATATTCGAAATTGGCGGCTTTTGTGAAGAAGCGTGGGTACAAAGGCGAAGTATTATACCTTGATGAAACAGATGCGGATAAATACATTGCTACTATTGAACCCAAATGGAAAGGAGCAATTCCAGCTTCTATATTTGTAAATAACGCTACAAAATATTACCAGTTCTTCGGCGAGCAGATACCTAAGCAAAGATTTGAAATGGAGCTGGATAAGTTGGGGAAGTAAGCTGCGAGCCGTTAGCTATAAGCTGCCAGCTTATTAAAGCGAGTTTAGTCAATTTGTCAAATACTACTTATATAGCAAAACATAAAAGCTCGCAGCTTGAAACGAACAGCTGGCAGCTTTGCTTACGTTGCTTTCCCTTTTAGCTCCCAGTGATCTTTGAAGATCTTGCCTTCGCGGTCTTTTTTTAAGGTCCGTCCATACCGTTCTCCCTTGATTGTGCCTTGTTCTGTTTTTTTACCTATAAATAGCAGTATAGCATTTCCTTCATCATCTGTTTTAAATGAAAGGTCGTAGCCTTTGTATTTCATTTCAACAAGCGACGAGGGTTCAAACTTTTTAGATAATTTTTTCTGTAAATCTTCACCTAACGCCATCGCCTTTCCTTTTTTGTGGTTCAAGAATTATTGTTTTGGGATGCTTTCTTTATACTCGTATGAATAAGTTTTACGGCTACGTCGGGACCGTCGTTCCCAAGGGGATTGAACACATCTTCACTTACCTGGTTATAAGAAGCGAAAAAATTTACGATCTCTTTTACCAGTCCTTCCGGAAGATCATCAATGTTGTTAGCGGAAGCATACATTCTGGACTGTAGTTGTACTGCAACTACCCTGTCGTTTCGTACTCTTTCGCCATCTTCTTCCTGCTCTACTTTTATTATCCCAAGTACTTTACTTTCTACCAGGCATCCTGGAAAAGTTGGTGCGTCAGTGAGAACAAGCACATCCATTGGATCGCCATCTTCGGCAATGGTAGAAGGAATAAAGCCAAAATCAAAAGGAAATACCATGCCTGCTGGTAAGGCCCTCTTTAGCTTGATTATATCATGTGCTTCTTCGTAAACATACTTGTTGCAACTTCCTTTTGGGGTTTCTACAATTGCATTAATATGATTAGTTCCTTCTATAAATGGTGGTGGCAATCTCATGCCTTAACAGTTCAAAAGTTATACCTATCACCTCGGCTATTATTTATACTGAATGAAAAATCATATGCGAAAAAAGATGCTCAAAGATTTACCGTTGAAGTGAGTGACACAACAATGTAAAACGGAGAACAAATGCCTGAAACAAAAAATTTATTCAAAACTTTTTATCTTTTCGTCAACCCAAAAAAAATCATGATTGGTTTTTAATTCGGAGAAAGGAACCCATTCGCTATCAGTTGACTCTTCTAATGAAATATTAAGCGATTGTGCATTAGAACATTTAAAAAGGAATCGTATATCGTGATGCGTGTGCGCTGGCTCCTGCTTTTTGTAATTTTCAGGAATGTGATGGCTGTCTATATCGAAAACCTCCCTTGAAAGTAGTACCAAGTTTTCCGCCGCCAGGCCGGTTTCTTCACATGCTTCGCGGATCGCAGATGCATGGAGTGAAGGATCTGTAATATCAACATGCCCGCCGGGTTGAAGCCAGCGGTTTAATGATTTATGGTTTAGTAATAAAAGATGTGAGGCACTTTCATTTATGATAAAAGCGCTGGTAGTTATGTGCCCCGAGAAGTTTTTCCTGTTGATAAGGGCTTCTCCTTCATGGTCTTTTAAAAATTGAATAAGTGGGTGGACATCGCTGTCTTCATCCCGGAATTTTTTAAGGTACTGACGAACCAATTCTAAAATTTCTTCTTTGTTCTCCATTAAAGTAGGTTAAGCTAATTAAAACCTTTTACTTAAGTAATTGCAGGCAAACAGGCATTGACACTTTGATTTGCTCACCTGTTTCCTGAAGCATTCCGGTTTGTTTATTTCTTTTAAAAATTACAATGTTGTCGCTATCCTGGTTTGCTGCAAGCAAATAATTTCCCGAAGGGTCAATAATAAAATGACGGGGAGCTTTGCCCAGCGTAGATTGATACCCTTTTAACTGCAATTTTCCGTTTGCAGGATTAACCGAAAAAATAGCGATATTATTTTCCTGGCCACGGTTAGAGGCATATAAAAATTTACCATCAGGAGATAGGTCTACCTCCGCACTTCCTGGTTGCCCTTTAAAGTCATCAGGATGTGTGGCTACGTTCTGCAGTGAGGTTAGTCTGCCTTTACTGTAGCTATAAGCGCCAACTGTTCCGCTCATTTCCTCTATTACGTAAGCAAACTTACCGTTGGGATGGAAGGTGATGTGACGAGGGCCATTACCCGGGTTAGCTTTAACAAACGGCGTGGATGCCGGGCTAAGCGGTTTTGAAGAAGCTGAATTAAACTGGTAAGCCACTACTTTGTCGGTTCCTAAATCGGGTGCAAATAAATAATCTTGCGCAGGGCTGAAGACCGTTTGATGAACATGAGGCTTATCCTGGCGTTGTTTATTTACACTGCTCCCCTCGTGCTGTATTAACTGACTATATGGATTTAACGAACCATCATTATTAACTGAAAATACGGCCAAACTTCCACCACTGTAATTTGCCACGGTTACCCATTTATTATTTTTACTAACAGCTACATGACAAGGTCCGTCGCCACCTGCCGGTTGTTGATTTATCAACGATAATTTGCCGGTAGTTTTATCAAAAGCATATGAACTAACCTTAGAGGGAGTTTTTCCGCCTGTTTCACTTACAGCATACAAATGTTTTTTATCAGGGGCAATGGCAATGAAAGATGGATTTGCCGCACTGTCGGTATTGCTGATCAACTCTGCTTTGCCTGTTGAGGTATTGAAGCGGTAAACATAAATTCCTTTACTGCCTTTTTGCGTATAAGTTCCAACAAGCAAATAAAAATCCTGGGCCGAACAATAAAAGGAAAAAAACAGTGAAGTGACAAGCAGGAATTTTCGCATAGCGTTAATAGTTAGATGATAGTAAGAAGCCAAATATAAAGAATAGAAAATAAAATTAGAGTCTTCAGTTGAAGTGGGTGATAGCAAATTGTCACTGCTGCCCGCGCGACAACAGATGTGGTTTATCCCTTCGGGGTGAGCCGGCCGCCAATAGCGGTCGATGGAAGTGCGAGAATTTGAGATGCCGTACAAAACTGTAACTATTCAATTAACGAAAGCATCAGATGGTAAAGAGTTTTGGGAAGTGAAAAATAAAAAGTATCGGGAGTTGTTTTTATAATTGCACTAATGTCATTAAAAATTGAACGGGTAGGAAGGGAGGATTTAAACGACCTGGTAAAAATAAGCCGCGAAACTTTCTACGATACTTTTAGCGGGCAGAATAAAAAGGAGGATATGGACCTTTTTCTGAAAAGTTCCTTAAATCCTGAAAAGTTGCGAGAGGAAATGTCTGAGCCGGACAATCATTTCTTTTTTGCAAAAGAGGCTGATTTAATAGTGGGGTATTTAAAACTTTCCACTGCAGTATCTGATGAAATTGATGGGGAAGTTTTAGAAATAGCAAGAATTTATGTGGTGAAAGAAAAGCTGGGAAGTGGTGTGGGTAAAGCGCTACTGGAATTTGCCATTTCTTTTGCAAAGCAGCTCAATAAAAAAACAGTTTACCTGGGGGTTTGGGAACATAATAAGAAAGCCATCAACTTTTACGACAGGTTTTGCTTTACAAAATTTGGTGAACACGTTTTTATGGTTGGAAGAGATCCTCAAACAGATTGGCTCCTTAAGAAGGAACTTTGAGAGTTGCGGGTATAAACCAGCGCCAAGCTAAAACGAAATTGCCCGATGATTCTTAAAGTAACAACACACAAAGCTGGGCATGAATAAAAAGCACCAGGGTGCGACGCAAGGATGTTGAATAAAGCCCGGCGGCTGGCTTAATATAAACCTGTTAAACTATTTGCCTGCAACGAATTCATCTTTCCCCCGCTTCACTTACCCCTTATCTTTGAAGCCGTTTTAATTTACCATACGATTGTGAAATTATGAATACAAGAGAAGTCTATATCGTTTCTGCAGTACGTACACCCATCGGAAGTTTCGGCGGGTCGCTAAAAGAGGTAAGCGCTACTAAACTCGGTGCCATTGCAATTGATGGTGCTGTTGCAAAAGCAGGAATTATGCCCCGGCAGGTGGATGAATTATTAATGGGGAGCGTCCTTCAGGCGGGCCTTGGACAAGCACCGGCAAGACAAGCATGTAAGGCGTCGGCGCTGCCCGATAAAGTTATTTGTACAACTGTAAATAAAGTTTGCGCAAGCGGGATGAAAGCAGTTTCGCAAGGAGCGGCAAGTATTGCTTTGGGGGAAGCCGACATTGTTGTAGCTGGAGGAATGGAAAGCATGAGCAACGTGCCTTTTTATGTAGAAAATATGCGATGGGGTAATAAGTATGGAAATAGTGTGCTGATTGATGGCATCGCGAAGGACGGTTTAACTGATGTATATGATGGTTTGGCAATGGGTAATGCGGCCGACTTCTGCGCGAAGGAATGTGGCATTAGCCGCCAAGAACAGGATGAATTTGCAATAGAAAGCTATAAACGCAGCCAGGCTGCCTGGAATGAAGGAAAGTTCTCTGATGAAGTGGTTACCGTAGAAATTCCTCAGCGTAAAGGAGAGCCGCTGTTGGTAAATAAAGACGATGAACCATTTAATGTAAAGTTTGATAAAATACCCGAATTGCGTCCTGCTTTTAGTAAAGAGGGAACGGTAACTGCCGCAAATGCCTCTACTATGAACGATGGAGCTGCCGCATTGGTCTTAATAAGCAAAGGCAAAATGGAAGAACTGGGTCTGCAACCCCTTGCAAAAATATTAAGTTATGCAGATGCAGAACAAGATCCTAAGTGGTTTACCACAACACCGTCACTTGCTTTACCCAAGGCGGTTGAAAGAGCAGGTTTGCAAATGGAAGATATCGATTTCATTGAATTGAATGAGGCTTTTTCTGTTGTTGGAATTGAAAACATCCGACGAATGAAGCTGGATATTGCCAAAGTAAATGTACACGGAGGTGCAGTATCTCTTGGTCATCCGCTTGGATGTAGCGGAGCAAGAATACTGGTTACGTTGATAAACGTTTTAAAACAAAACGGCGGTACATATGGTGCCGCGGCAGTTTGTAACGGCGGTGGCGGAGCTAGTGCAATGGTAATAGAGCTGATGTAATAAAGACAATTGCTTAGTCTTCTTCAAAGAACTTTTCAAACATCGATCGGAGAGTGATTACTATTAATATAAATAATAGGAATGACAGGAAAAATATAATTGCGTTCAGAATCATATAAGGTAGAATAAATAATAAAGACTGAGTCGAGCTGCAAATAGATGCTTGTCCGGTCAGTAAAATTTGTTCTTCAGATTGTGGTTTACATTTTTGGTCTAATCGTACTTTCTGGCCAGCGGTAGCAGTTTTCATAAATTTCCTTCATCAGCCTTATCTTGCGTTTCCTGTATATTTAAAAAGCATGTCTGTAGAAAAAATACTATCTGAGTGGAAGATCGGTGCATACAAACCTATCTATTGGCTGGAAGGAGAGGAGCCTTATTTTATTGATAAAATCGTGGACCATGCAGAACACAAAATTTTAAATGAAAGCGAAGCAGGCTTTAACCTCACTGTTTTTTATGGTCGGGATGCTGATTGGACTGCTGTTGTAAATGCCTGCCGTCGATACCCGATGTTTTCCGACCGGCAGGTAGTATTGCTTAAGGAAGCCCAGCATATGAAAGACATTGAAAAGCTGGAAGGATATGTGAGTAAACCACTTTCTTCTACCATTTTTGTGGTAGCCTATAAGGATAAAAAGATGGACGGCCGAACCAACTTTTCGAAGGTTATTAAAAAAAACGGCGAACTGTTTCAAAGTAAAAAAATCTTTGAAAATCAGTTGCCGGACTGGACGCGGGGTATGATTCAATCTAAAGGATATGATATTACACCACAGGCATTACAACTACTAATTGACAACATCGGCAACGACCTGAACAGGCTAGAGAACGAGGTTGAAAAAGTTTGGATAAACCTCGGTAACACCAAAACAATTGATGAGAGTGCGATTGAAAAGTACGTAGGTATCAGTAAGGAGTTTAATGCATTCGAGTTACAGGCTGCTATTGGCAAAAAAGATTTGGCGAAGGCTATTCGCATCATCCAGTATTTCAAGGCCAATCCAAAAGCTGCACCCATTCAATTAATACTTCCGGCTGTCTATTCCTACTTCAGCAAAGTTTACTGCATTTTTGGAATGGACGATAAAAGCGAAAATGGCGTAAAAGGTCTTTTTAGCAATAACTTTTACGCGGCAAAAGATGCACTTGCCACCGCCAAAACTTTCGGGATTTCCGGTGTAGAAAAAATACTGTTGCTCCTGCACCAATATAATTTAAGGAGCATTGGCATTCACGATGCAGGCACTTCAGATGCTGACCTCATGAAAGAGATGGTGGTGAAGATGGTGAGCTAAGGAAAGCGCGAAGCGAAGGGTGCAGTGTAAATTCGAAGTCCGCCAGTTCGAAGCGGGAAAATTAGCTCGCAGCCCGCAGCTAATACCTCACAGCTTTTTCCCTACATTTGCGCTTCAAAATAAAAAACCTCATGCCTTTATCAAGTATTTTAGATCGCTTTGCCGAACCAGAAACTCTTAAAATGGCTAAACTCGGCCGTCAACTTAGAAGCGAGGGAAAAGATGTTGTTGACCTTAGTCTTGGAGAACCTGATTTTGATACCCCTGTCCACATTAAGCAGGCTGCTATCCAGGCCATTAACGACAATTACTCACATTATACTCCTGTTGGTGGTTATTTAGATTTAAAAGAAGCCGTTTGCCACAAGCTTAAACGTGATAACAATCTTGATTATAAACCTGAAAATATTGTTACCTCAACCGGTGCTAAGCAAAGCATAGCCAACCTGATTTTGGCGGTGGTCGACAAAGGCGACGAAGTTATTATTCCCACTCCTTACTGGGTTACATATTCTGAGCTGGTTAAAATCGCCGAAGGCATTGTCGTTCCAATAGAAACAACAATCGAAAGCAACTATAAAATTACGCCTGCCCAGCTTGAAGCAACCATTACCGAGAAGACAAGGTTGTTCATGTTCTCTTCACCATGTAATCCATCCGGGGCGGTGTACAGCAAAGAAGAGTTAGAAGGTTTGGCCGACGTTTTTGTAAAGTACCCGAACATCTACATCATGAGCGACGAAATTTATGAGTACATAAATTTTGTCGGTGGACACGAAAGCATTGCACAATTCGATGAAATAAAAGACAGGGTAATTATTGTAAATGGCTTAAGTAAGGGTTTCGCAATGACCGGTTGGAGACTTGGATATATTGCCGCTTCTGCTGAGATTGCTAAAGCCTGCGAAAAGCTGCAAGGCCAGTTTACAAGTGGCCCCAATTCAATCGCTCAAAAGGCAGGGGTTGTTGCTTTGACTGCAAGCCTCGATCCTACCTATGAAATGGTTAAAGAGTTTGAAAGAAGAAAAAACCGCGTACAGGAACTGGTTTGCGACATTCCTTCTTTTAAGTGTTATGTTCCCGAAGGTGCTTTCTACATTTTCCCCGATATCAGCAGTTTGTTTGGCACTTCAAATGGTGAAACTAAAATAGAAAACGCAGAAGATTTATGTATGTACCTGTTGCATACAGCTAACGTATCTACCGTAACTGGTTCCGCTTTTGGTAGCCCAAATTGCATTCGTATTGGCTTTGCTAACAGCATGGAAAATATTGAAAAAGGTTTTTCACGAATTAAAGATGCTTTAGATAAATTAAAGTAAAGCTTTTCTAAAAAGAGCGTTAAGTCAAATAAAATCTGGAATTATATTAAAGGAGCAGTTCATTGTGCAATATCAATCACTGCTCTTTTTATTTGTTGCCGCCAGTAGTTTTTCATAGCAACATCCTTGTGTCACTCCCTTGTACGGCAAATCTTTTATCAGCTTGTTTCGTTTTTTGCAATAAATTCTATTCATGAAGAAAATTTTCTTTCTAATGCTTTGTTTGTTTGTTTTTCAGACAACTTATTCGCAACCCGATACTGGCCAGGTGTATATGTTCTGCTATTTTAAAGACAATGGGCAAGACGGTCTTCATTTAGCCTACAGCAACGATGGCTACACCTGGAAATCTTTATTCAACGATAGTTCTGTTTTAAAACCTACCGTAAGTAAGGATAAGTTGATGCGCGATCCATGCATCATACGTGGAGGCGACGGAAAATTTCATATGGTCTGGACTGTTAGCTGGAATGATAAAGGTATTGGATATGCATCGTCCACTGATCTCATAAGCTGGTCAGAACAAAAGTTTCTTCCCGTTATGGCACACGAAGAAAAGGTAAGAAATAGCTGGGCTCCAGAAATTACATATGATACCAGGAAAAAGCGTTACATCGTTTACTGGGCTTCAACAATTGAAGGACGATTTGTATCAACCGATACAGCCGCAGAAAGTAAATACAATCACCGCATCTATTATACTACCACAAAAGATTTTGTAAAGTTCAAAAAAACCAGACTACTAATCGAACCCTCCTTTAGCATTATTGACGCAACCATTCAGCAAGACAATAACCGTTATGTGATGTTTTTAAAAAATGAAACACGTTTTCCCGTTGAGAAAAATATTCGTGTCGCTTTTTCTAAAAAACTAACTGGCCCTTATAGCACACCAGGTAAATCAATTACAGGAGGTTACTGGGCTGAAGGACCAACCGCAATGAAAATAGGCGAGGAGTGGCTTGTGTATTTTGATAAATACACAATGGCCAAATACGGCGCTGTTTCATCAACAGATCTTATAAACTGGCAAGACATTTCTGATAAGGTCACTTTTCCAAAAGGCGCTCGCCATGGAACTGTTTTCACCATTACCCAACAAGAGTTTCAGCATTTATTATTCACTAAGAAGTTTTAAACTATTTAGTTCTTTTATTCTAATTGTCCCGTTTGCATAATTCCTACTATTTGCCGTTAACAGCCCCAGACATAATTATAGAAGTATTGTCACCAGGAAATAAAAACGCAGACCTAATAAAGAAAAAATCTGTGTATGAGGCATTTGGAGTAAATGAATATTTCATTGTTAACCGCAATAACAAGCAGGTTCTCTCTTACTGTTTGGACAATAGGCAATACGTTTAAAAACCTACTGAAATAGGTAGATTGATAACTAAAATGCTACAGGTAGAAATAAATTTTTAGATTACGTACTTCTCCCCAAGAGTTGGATGTTCGGGGAGGGATTACTTCACTTTCTGCTTTATCTCATTCAGCTTCATTAAAGCCTCAACAGGCGTTAGCCGATTAATATCGATGTCATTTAGCATCGTTCTTATTTCGTCAAAAGTCTCGGAATGCATATCAAAAATGCTTAGTTGAAGTTTGGGAGCAGAAAGCTTTTTGATATTAGCAGACAGATCTTCAGTCTTTGGCGAAGAAGCGTCTTCATCTACATGCTTGCTTTCCAATTGCAGTAAAACTTCATTTGCCCTGTCTATCAACTTAGGCGGCATCCCCGCCATTTTCGCTACATGAATACCAAAGCTATGAGTACTTCCGCCTGGTGCCAGTTTCCTAAGAAAGATAATTTTGTTTCCAACTTCTTTGTTGGTGACGTGGTAGTTTTTAACCCTTGGCAATTTATTCTCCAATTCGTTCAACTCATGGTAGTGGGTTGCAAACAAAGTTTTTGGCGCATGAGGAGAGGAGTGAAGGTATTCAACAATGCTCCAGGCAATACTAATGCCATCATATGTGCTGGTACCGCGACCGATTTCATCCAATAAGATCAAACTTCTGGCAGTGAGATTATTTATGATGCTGGCAGTCTCATTCATCTCGACCATAAAAGTACTTTCGCCGCCACTGAGGTTGTCACTTGCGCCAACGCGCGTAAAAATCTTATCTGTGATCGGAATAGTTGCAGCACTTGCCGGAACAAAACTGCCCATATGTGCCATTAAGGTAATCAGTGCAGTTTGCCTAAGCAAAGCGCTCTTACCGCTCATATTCGGTCCCGTTAAAATAATTACCTGCTGTGCCGAAGGGTCTAATGAAATATCATTGGAAATATAATTTTCACCAACAGGAAGATTTCTTTCAATGACCGGGTGACGGCTGTCTTTTATGTCAAACTCTAACCCTTGGTGCAGCGTGGGTTTTTTATAATTGTATTGCAACGCATTCTGAGCAAAACAACTAAGACAATCAAGGATCGCAAGAACGTTGCCATTGATCTGCATTGGTGCTATATAGTCCTGCAACTCAAGCAACAGTTTATCATATAGTTCCTGTTCAATGGCAAGAATTTTGTCTTCAGCACCAACGATCTTTTCTTCGTATGTTTTTAATTCCTGGGTGATGTAGCGCTCGCAGTTAGCGAGTGTCTGCTTCCTCATCCAGGTTTCGGGCACCTTGCTTTTATGCATATTGGTCACTTCGAGGTAGTAACCAAACACATTATTAAAACCAACTTTTAAAGATGAAATACCGGTTGCTTCACACTCCTTTTGTTGCATCTGTACCAGGTAGTTCTTGCCCATACTGGCAATGTTTCTCAATTCATCCAGTTCAGCATGTACACCTTCTTTAATCACGCTTCCTTTCGAAATAAGTACCGGTGGGTTTTCAACGATATCCTTTAATATTTTTTCCAGGATATAAAGGCAAGGATTTAGGGCATCAGCGAGTCTTTTTAAATAATCATTTGATGCATATAAACATTCATTTCTAATTGCATCTACATGTTGCAACCCTCTCGCAATCTGTAAAACTTCACGTGGGTTAATTTTTCTAAGGGGTATTTTGCTGACTAGTCTTTCTATGTCGCCGGCTTGTTTAATGTGCTGCGTCAACTTCGTCCGAAGGTCAACATCCTTTATCAGGAATTCCACTAAGTCCAACCGCTCATTTATTTTGCCCAGGTCTTTATATGGTAAAACGATCCATCGCTTTAACAATCTTGCACCCATAGGACTAACGGTACTATCCAGCACCTTAAGCAATGTTTGTCCATTCTCAACTCCACTGCCGAGCAGTTCAAGATTACGTATTGTAAACCTGTCCATCCACAGATAGTCTTCCCTTTCGAGGCGTTGTATAGAAGTTATATGTTGTAGGTTCGGGTGCTCGGTATCTTTTAAATAATGGAAGATTGCCCCGGCTGCAATAATTGCCAGCTGCATAGCCTCAACTCCATATCCTTTTAAGGAATGTGTTTGAAAATGCTTCAGAAGACTTTCGGTAGCATATGCTTCATCAAAAATCCAGGAGTCAAGCGTGTAAGTATAAAACTTGCTTCCAAAGGTTTCTTTAAAATGCTTTTGGTAATTGCGTTGAAAGATAACTTCCGCAGGTTTGAGGCTTTGGAGAAGTTTATCTATGTATTCGAAATTTCCTTCGCTGGCAAAAAGCTCGCCGGTAGAAATATCAAGCAGGGCAATACCGGCTTTATCATCTGCAAAATGTACAGCGGCCAAAAAATTGTTGCTGTTGTGTTCAAGCAATTTATCACTCGTAGCAACTCCTGGCGTCACCATTTCTGTAACACCCCGCTTCACAATTCCCTTTACTTGTTTGGGATCTTCCAGTTGGTCGCAGATCGCCACGCGGTAGCCAGCCTTCACTAATTTATGAAGGTAAGTATCTAGTGCATGGTAAGGAAAACCAGCAAGCTCGCTGCTGAACGCTGCACCGTTGTTTCTTTTTGTAAGGGTAATACCAAGCACTTTACTGGTAATAATGGCATCTTCGCCAAAAGTCTCATAAAAATCTCCTACGCGAAACAACAATATAGCATCAGGATACTTTTGTTTAATCGCCTTGTGTTGCTGCATCAACGGAGTCTCAGCACTGGTCTTACTCATTGCGACAAAAATACTCGCTTTGATGGTAAAGAAAAACCAGCAAAAAACAATGTGAATAAGTGCAGGTTAAGTAGCTAAGCTGGTTTACAACCGCGCTAGTTGGGCTAGAGCTACCGTACACACAAGTATCAGAGTAATAATTGACACTAACAAAAAGTTTTCCTAATGGTAGAGTGCTTGTAAAGTCGTTTTTGTTTTTTGCGTTAGCACAACTTGTTTTCCTTTCAACAGCTGTGCTAAAGTAGTATCATCGTAGTGCCGGATGGTAAGAAGAGTAAGATCTCTTTCTATCTGAACATCGAAAATTTCGCTTGCCTTAACTGCCAGTTGCTGAATTTTCTCTTCCCTGTCATCGAGGCAGAACTGTACGTTAATGGCAGCAGTTTGAATGAGATTAGGCTTAATATTTAATTCGGCAAATAAATGATATAGCAAACTCATTGGTCGTTCGCCGATAAACGAAAAATCCATTGTTTGTAACTGAACGAGCACTTGTTTGTTTTTAAGCACAATAACGGGTGGCAAATTTTTGCTTGCTTTATTGCTGATTGTTGTTCCGGGCAGAGAGGGGTCGAGGAAGCTTTTAACCTGTAGCGTAATCCTCTTGTTTTGCAACGGTTTTATCGTTTTTGGATGAATAACCTGCGCACCGTAAAAAGCCATTTCAATAACTTCGTTAAAACTTAGTTCGCTAATCAAACAGGCACCAGGAAAAATTTTCGGATCAGCACTCATTACACCTTCTACATCTTTCCAAATGGTCAGGTTTTCAGCTTCCAATACATTGGCGAAAATGGCAGCAGTAAAATCGCTTCCTTCCCGGCCTAGCGTTGTGCTTTCGTTTTGATCAGTGGCGCCAATAAAACCCTGCGTTACGTAAATAGTACTTTTGCCATTAATACCGGCACGCTTAATATTTTTGATTGTATCGTCCCAGCAAATGTTTGCTTCCCTAAAATTATTATCGGTTCTTATAATATCCCTTACATCCATCCATTTATTCGTAATTGCTTTTTCATTTAAGTAAGCACTGACAATACAACTGCTAAGCAACTCTCCAATACACACTATCTGATCGTAATAATAATCGAAAGGCTGAACTGGCTTGTCGTGCAGTAACCATTCGACTTCTGTAAAAAATGAGTTTAAAAGATCGAAGGTTATATTATAAGTTGTAACAAGCAGGTATTTTGCTGTAGTAAGATGATTTTCTTTTACCAGGTTGAATAAATTAAGCGCATCTTCTTTGTTACCTGCATAAAATGCTTCAGCAACTTTTTCGAGCGCATTTGTCGTTTTTCCCATAGCTGACATAACCAGCATCAAAGGCTCACCTTCGTAAGTTTTAAGAATTTCTGCTACGTTCTGAATTCTTTCCACGCTGTTTAAACTTGCACCTCCAAACTTGAAAACCTTCATTTATTACAATTAAAGATGGCAAAGATAGGAGAAAGACTAAAGGGCGAATAAATGGCTGACAATAGAATTAATGACGGGCACTACTCTGTTTTAATTTTCGTTAACAGCCGGAAAAAGTTCAATAAAGATTTGTTGTAAAAGTGTGCGACGCAAGAATGTAAAACATTAATTATACAGCCGGTAAACTAAAAGAAACCATTTATTTATTGAATGATTACATGATAATAAACAGTAATGAAATATTTAATAAAATGACTGAATTTATAACATCGTACTAACTCCCTTTCTGTGGATAAAGCCTTTAAAAATCAATTGTTTTAACCCTTTTTTTTGCCTTAAAAAAGTTACATTTGCCCACACTTTATTTCACTTAAAAAAAGTAAAGAAAATTACTCCCGCAAAGGATTTAAAAAGATAAATGGAAGACAATTTACAACCCCTCCAGACCAGCGATAATGACCGGGTAATACTGGTAAATATTGAAGAGCAAATGAAGACCGCATACATTGATTATTCAATGTCGGTTATAGTAGGTCGTGCATTACCTGACGCACGTGATGGATTTAAACCGGTTCATCGTCGCGTGCTGTACGCCATGAATGAGTTGGCGAATTATAGTAACCGGCCTTATAAAAAGTCGGCTCGTATAGTCGGAGAAGTGATGGGTAAATATCACCCGCACGGAGACGCGTCGATCTACGACACACTTGTGCGGATGGCACAGGACTGGACGATGAGGTATATAATGGTAGACGGACAAGGTAATTTTGGAAACCAGGATGGCGACCCTCCTGCGGCAATGCGTTATACCGAGGTTCGTCTGCAGAAGATTGCAGAAATGATGTTGGAAGACATTGAGAAAGATACGGTGGATTTTCAGTTCAACTTCGACGACAGCTTGCGCGAACCTACTGTGCTACCGACACGTATTCCTCAATTGCTGGTAAATGGAAGTAGCGGTATTGCTGTTGGAATGGCGACAAACATGCTTCCTCATAATTTAAGCGAAGTAATAGACGGTTGTGTAGCTTATGTTGAAAACCGGGAGACTACAATAGAAGAATTAATGGTGCATGTAAAAGCTCCTGATTTTCCTACCGGCGGTATTATTTATGGAATGGAAGGAGTGAAGCAGGGTTTGATGACAGGCCGGGGCAGGGTTGTTTTACGCGGAAGGTGCCAGGTGGAAACCAAACCGAGTGGCCGAGAGCAGATTATTATTACCGAAGTACCCTACCAGGTAAACAGGGATATGTTGACGGATAAGATTGGTCAACTGGTTAATGACAAGACCATTGAAGGAATTGCACATGTAAACAATGAAAGTAACAAAAGGGAAGGCACAAGAATCGTAATTGACTTAAAGAGAGATGGCGTTGCCAATGTGATCATTAACCAGTTATACAAGTTTACAGAACTTCAGACTAGTTATGGAATAAACAACGTAGCACTGACGAAAGGACGACCAAAAACAATGAACCTGAAAGAGCTCATAGTTGAGTTCATTGATTTCAGGATGCAGGTGGTGATCCGTAGAGCCCAATTTGAACTAAGAAAGGCGCAGGAACGAGCCCACATTTTAGAAGGATATTTAATTGCACTGGACCACCTTGACGAAGTAATTCGTTTGATAAGAAGTTCATCAACCCCTGATATAGCTAAAGAAAACCTGATGTCTGCCGGATGGGGATTAGATGATATCCAGGCTAAGGCCATTCTTGAATTAAGGCTTCAGCGTTTGACGGGCATGGAGCGCGAGAAGATTAAAGAAGAGTTTGACGGTTTAATGAAAATAATTGCAGGCTTGCAGGAGTTACTGGCAAGTGAAGCATTAAGATACGAACTGATAAAAACCGAATTGCTGGAGGTAAAAGAGAAATTCGGAGATGCAAGAAAGACAGAGATTTCTTATTTATCAAATGAGATGAGAATTGAAGATCTCATTGAAGAAGAAGATGTTGTAATTACTATTTCACATTACGGTTACATTAAAAGAACGTCTTCAGATGAATATCGTCAGCAGAAAAGGGGCGGACGCGGATCAATGGGAACAAAGACAAGAGACGAAGATTTCGTTGAACATCTGTTTGTTGCTTCTACCCACCACACGCTGATGTTCTTTACTGAAAAGGGAAGATGCTACTGGCTTAAGGTTTATGAAATACCCGAAGGTGATAAAAACACCAAAGGGCGTGCAATACAAAACTTAATGCAATTACCAAATGATGATAAGGTAAGAGCGATCATTGACATAAAGGACTTTACAGATAAGGAGTACTTAAGCAAACATTTTATCATTCTTTGCACTAAAAAAGGAATAATTAAGAAGACTAATTTGGAAGACTTTAGTCGTCCTCGCGCAAATGGTGTAAATGCCATAAATATTAACGACGGTGATCAGCTGTTGGAAGCGCGTTTGTGTGACCAGGATTGCGAAATTATGCTTGCCATTAAATCCGGTCGCGCTATTCGCTTTCCACAGAATAAGGTAAGAGCTACTGGCCGTGGTGCAATTGGTGTTTTCGGCATTGACCTCGATGACGAAAAAGATGAAGTAATTGGTATGGTTTGTGTAAATAAGGACGACGTCAGCAGAAATATTTTGGTAGTTAGTGAGAAAGGGTTTGGAAAGCGTACGAACATTGACGAATACAGGATCACAAACAGGGGAGGAAAAGGAGTTAAAACAATTAATGTTACTGAGAAAACCGGTAATCTTGTCGGGATCTTGGACGTAAATGGAAAAGAAGATCTTGTCATAACCTGTAAGTCTGGTATAACAATCCGTACGAGTACGGCAGATATAAGGGAGGCAGGTAGGGCGACGCAAGGGGTAAAATTGATTAGAATTGACGAAGGAGATGAGATTGCAGCCATTTCTAAAATTCAGGAACAAGAGGAAGCAATTGTATTGGCAGAAGCTTCATTAGAGGCCGAAGCAGAAGCAATAGAAAAGCTGGGTGAAGAAGAAGTTGAACCGGCAACAGGCGAAACGCTTCCCGATACAGACAAAGACACAAGCCAGGGATCTTCTGAAAGTGAAATTCCCGGAGATGCCCTTGACGATAACGATTAAACAACAATTAAAACAAATAACATGAAAAGAATAACGATTGGTGCCCTGCTACTAATTTTTATTGGAACAGCAGCAAACGCACAGGATTTTAAAAAAGTAAGAAATGCAATGCTTCTTGCCCAGGTAGGAGCTGGAGGGGATCAGAAGCTTGAAGAGGCAAAAACAGAGCTGGATAAAGCACTTGCTGATCCTAAAGCGCAAAGCAATCCCGAAGCCTACTTGCTAAAAACGGAGGTATACGGAACAATAGCAGCAAATAATACGCTTAAGGCAAAGTACCCAAACGCTGATGTGGAAGGATACGAGGCGCTCAAAAAGTATCTAGAGATGGATCCTACCGAGGCTAAATTAAAAGAAGACAAATACCTTGGTGTTAATAGCATTTATAGCTCTCTTTTTTCTGCAGGGGTAAAAGATTACAATGCAAAAAACTGGGACTCTGCTTACGCTAAGTTTAAAGTAGTGGCTGAATTGGGCGATCTTTTCACCACGCGAAAGTGGTCAACATCAGCATTTGATACAACCTCATATTTGTACGCTGGAGTAACAGCCCAGAATTCAAAGAAGAATGATGAAGCTGCTAAATATTATGGAAAAATAGCTGAAAGAAAAGTTGTAGGAGCTGACTATGAGGGTATTTATGACTTTTTGGTGAAGCATTATTTAAATACAAATAATCAAGCTGAGTTTACCAAGTACCTCGCTTTGGCTAAAGAGGCTTATCCAAAAAACACTTTATGGAATGACCTTGCTTTCGCGAACACAACAGATAATTCGGCCGTAGAAGATGTTGTAAAGAAGTTTGAAACAGACGATGCTGCAAAATCAATGACTGCCAGCAATTATCTCGATTACGGCGATTACTTCATTAACAATAAGAAAATTAAAGACTTAGAACCTGCTAAAAGAAGCGAGTTTACTAATAAAGCTTTTTATTCTTTTTCAAAAGCTGCCGAGCTTGATACTGCAAATGGAATAGCAAGTTATAACGCGGGAGTAGCTGCCTATACCATGTTTGAAGATGCAAGTGAGGCTAGGATGAAAATTAAAGGAACAACTGCTGATATAAAAGCAAAGCAGGGCCAGGCAGATAAAGTTGCAGATGCCGCTGCAGATAAAAGCATCCAGGCATTAGAAAAGGCTTTCGCAACGCTGTCTTCTAAAGCGGCCCGTTCTAATATTGAAAGAAACTGTTTGAGCAAATCAACAGATCTTTTGTACAATTTGTACGAATATAAGAAAAACAGAAGCCGTGGTGCAAATCCAAAAGATTACGACAAGTACGACGTTAAGAGCAAATACTATGACGGTCTGCACGGTAAGTTCGCAAAATAATTTCTCTCACTTATTCGTTGAAAAAAGCTATCCATTTTGGATGGCTTTTTTTATGACTTCTTAAACCCGTACAGATTCGGTATCGTAAAACAGATAACATCTCTTGCAAACAGCGTTGGTTTCGGACTGTAAGAGAGTGAGAGAGAGGTTTATGAAGTTTATAAAAAGGCTGATGTAAAGCTTAAAGCTCTTAAAGAGAAGATGCATACGGTAGCGCTTTCAGATTCTCATTCTACTTAACATAATATCAATTATAGGAAAAAAAGAAACTGAAGTCATTTTGGAAAAAACTGTCATTAAAACGGTCCTAAGTCTTTATATACTGAATTTCTTTTTGTTGAGTTCGTGGACGATAGAAAACCTTAAATATTAAACGCAGGCTTTGATCGTGGGTCGCATAATTGTAGATCCAGTTGATAAACACCTGTAATTTATTTTTTACTCCCAGAATTAGAACAAGGTGTAAAAACATCCAAATCAACCACGCTAAGAACCCGCCAAAATGCAGCTTCGGTTTTGGTATATCTACAACTGCCAGGTTTCGTCCAACAGTCGCCATACTGCCCTTGTCCTTGTATTCAAACTCTTCAAGCAGCTGTGCGTTCTTCGACTTCATCTCGAGCCTGAGAAGATTTTTTGCTAAATTTTTTGCCTGGTTAATAGCCACGTTGGCTACCTGTGGATGGCCTTTGGGATAGTTTGGAGTTTCCATATAGGCTACGTCGCCCAATGCATACACGTTTTCCAGCCCAGATACTTTATTATATCTGTCAACTTTAATCCGGTTTCCTCGTACGACTAGTGACGGGTCAATTCCTTCAGGTACATTTCCTTTAACTCCTGCAGCCCAGATTACTGTAGCGGTCGCTATCGTTTCACCGTTACTTAAGGTCGCTATCTCACCGTTATAATCTTTTAAAACCGTATTTAGTACTACCGTTACCCCTAACTTTTCTAGGTACTTCTGAGACTGCTCCTGCGATCTTTTACTCATTGGTCCCAGTGTTGCCCCCGTACCTTCGAGCAAAAAGATTTTCATTTTAGAGAAATCAATCTCAGGATAATCTCTAGGAAGTGTGTATTTTTTCATTTCTGCAATAGCTCCGCCAAGCTCCACGCCTGTTGGTCCACCCCCTACGATTACGACTGTCATCAGTTTTTGCTTCTCTTCCTCGTTATTCGAAATCACTACATTTTCGAAATTCTCTATCAAACGATGCCGCAACTGTAGCGCCTCAATTGTAGACTTCATGGGAAAAGCAAATTCTACTAATTTTTGATTCCCAAAAAAGTTGGTGTCTGCTCCCGCTGCAATTACCAGTTGTTCATACTCAATATCTCCTACTTCTGTTGTGATCTTATTTTCTGCAGGTACAACACCTAGTACTTTAGTCAACCTGATCCTCACGTTCTTACTTTTATGAAATGCTTTTCGCAAAGGAAAAGAAATATTACTCGCATCTAAACCTCCTGTCGCTACCTGGTAAAATAGCGGCTGAAATTGGTGGAAGTTAAATTTATCAATCAAAAGAACATCAAACCCTGCTTTATTATCTAAGCTTTGAGCTAATTTAAGACCTGCAAAACCTGCTCCTATGATAACGATTTTCATGTGTAAATATTTGTAGAATAACAATGGTAGAATAAACTGTCATTTTTAGATTGCTTTTTATATAAATACAAATGGCTTGCCACTGGTATTTATATCTTTTTATGAGAAACGTTAGGAGTATTTCTCTTTCGGCCGATGTAGGATTACAATGATTGACGAAGAAAGTTAGAAGAAAATAAAATTCAAAAGATGAAGCAAGTCGATTGTTAAGGATTAGAAACGCTCACGTAATGTTTATCCCAAAGCATTTGCCGTACTAGTCACAGATTTCGCCCGCTTTGAGGTAAGAGTAGCTGTGAGACTTCATTACCGTTTTTTGAAATTTGTATTGAGCTAAATCCTCGTCCTGTTGATATGCCAGTATCAGCGGCTGAGTAAGCATGACAAGGACCATCAACCTCATGTGTTAGTTAAGGAATTATTACGCTAATTAAATGGAGCAAAAGAATAAAAAGTAAAAATAAGCATGGGTTTATTAAAACAAAACAATGCACCAGCAGGCCATTAATATTCAATATAAAAGCACCTTTTTTTGTCAAGCAAAACAACAAGGAGTAATTGTGTTAAACCGGCGGACATACTACTATTAGGCTTTTCTTGCGTCGCACATTTGTACAGTTTCGTCGTTTCAGCAGTTTTTGTGCAAACTGAAATATTCTAAATATTTGCTCAGAAGGTTATAAATAAATAACCCAAACAAAGCATTCGGGTTATTTATTTATGACCTTTTGAGCAGGTTTTTAACCATGATTATTTAACCTAAAAAATAAACTTAGTACTTAAGAAGTTTGAGTCTTGACCGGAGACAATTTCGTTTAACAGGTGTTTGTTGTTATCATTCAACTTTGTGGCTACCAGCGAACGGATAGAGAAAGAACGTAATGCATCTACCACAGATAAAGTGCCTTCAGCACTATCTTTACGCCCGGTAAAAGGAAATGCATCGGGCCCGCGTTGACACTGTGCATTGATGTTGACCCGGCTAACCTGGTTTACAAGAATATCAATAGATGAAGCGACTTCATGGCTATCGTTGCTGAAAATGCTGACCTGCTGACCGTGGGTTGATTCTATGAGGTACTCAATTGGTTCTTCCATACTTTCATAAGGAATAACCGGGATGATAGGACCAAACTGCTCTTCACGATACAGCTTCATTTTACTGTTGACTGGATAAACGATAGCAGGATAAAAAAAAGACTCAACCGTTGCTCCGCCATTTTCATTTACTACCGAAGCTCCATGTTGTATTGCGTCATCAATACATTCTTTTAAGTATGCAGGCTTATTTGGCTCTGGCAAAGGGGTAAGTGAAACACCTTTTTCCCAAGGCATCCCATATTTCAGTTTTGATACTTCCGCTGTTAATTGTGTTAAGAACTCATCAGCAATAGATTTATGAACAAAGATGATTTTTAAAGCTGTACATCGTTGACCGTTAAAAGAAAGCGAGCCGAGCACGGTTTCCTGCACTGCTAGTTTTATGTCGGCGTGGCTGGTTATGATGGCAGCATTCTTTGCATCAAGGCCGAGGATAGCTCGCAGCCTGTTTATTTTTGGATGCAATTTTTTAAGCTCATTTGCCACTTTACTTGAACCAATAAGGGTAAGCACGTTTATTTTGCCCGACTTCATCAAGTCGGGAATGATGGCATTGCCACGACCGTAAATGGTATTTACAACCCCTTTTGGGAAACAGCTTCTAAAAGCCTCTAACAAAGGATAGTGTAATAAAGTACCATGTTTCGGAGGTTTAAACAAAAGAGTATTGCCCATAATGATGGCGGGAATAAGCGTCGTAAATGTTTCGTTCAACGGATAGTTGAACGGCCCCATACAAAGTACTACACCAAGCGGAGACCGACGCACCTGCGCTACAATCCCCTGTTCAATCACGAAACGGGAAGAATCCCTGTCAATATCTTTAAGAGCATCAATAGTTGCATAGATGTATTCAACTGTACGGTCAAACTCTTTTATAGAATCTGCATAAGATTTGCCTATCTCCCACATAATCAGCTTTACTACAATGTCTTTTTGCTCGATCATTTTCCTTGTAAAGTTTTCTACACAAGCAATCCGATCTGCCACGCCCATTGTTGGCCATTCTCCACGGCCATTATTGTAAGCAGATACAGCAGCATCTAATGCAGCCATTGCTTCATTAGGAGTACATACGGGATAAGTTCCGATCAGCTTTCTTTTTAGTCCTTCCGCTGTGCGAACACAAACAGGTGAATACACTTCGTGCACATCCCCATCCCACTGATGCATTTTTCCGTTAGACAAATAAGTTCTTTGATGTACCTCAGAAGGAAGCGCAAATTCTTTTGGTATATCCTCCGCTGCCACAAAAATTTCTTCAAGCCGTTTTGTAAAACTCATCAGCAGTTAAATTTTTAAATATTAAGACAAGGTATTCTTCGTCGAAAATCGGTTTTAGAAAGCGGCCGCGAAGATAGGTTTAAAAAAGTTTTTGCGTATCGTTTTAAAAGGCACTCTTTTCAAGAGGAAATCTTAGGAACGAGGGCTTAATAATAGTGACTAAGAATAGCTGCCAAACGATTTACAGATTAACGGAATGCGACGCAACGATGATGTTTATGAAAAACAAATGTTGGTACCAAAGGGATAAATACGAGACAACAAAAATCCCCGCCACTTTTACTTGTGACGGGGAAAAACTTAGATTGAAGTATTGCTTTATTGAGCCATCTTTTTTGCAGGGTTGGTATCGGTGCTGGTTCCATCGGGCCTATCGGTAGGAACAACAGGGTTTACTATATTTCTGCCATCCTCAGCAGCAGCTCCTTTTCCAAACATTTGTTCCAGGCTGCCTAACGCTTGCAAATAGTCCTCGGCCGTTTTTCTGTCATAAGCCATCCACTCAGCTTTTGTCTCACTCAGCGAATTATAAAACTTCACTTGTTGTTGCAAATCTTTTCTGACAGAATTAAGCACTTTAGTAGCTAAAGCTTTGTCATCAGAACGATAACAAGCCTCAAGGAAAGCGATACTGTTACGATTGTGCATATTGCCCCGGCTAATCATGCCATAAGAAAAGTTTTCCTGCAGCATCATTTTGTCTGCTTTTTGCAGGGCTTTGCGTGCTTCTTCTTTTCTGCCTTTTGAAGATAAGTCAAAGGCTAACTCAGCATACGCAGTACGAATGGTATTTAGATGCCGGCGGTTTTCTTCATCAAAATAAACTCCTGGCACATTTGCATTGCCATAAGCAAACTTATTCATCAACTTGTCGGTCATCCAATCGGTATTTACCTGTTGGTTCATTACGGGAACGAGGCGATAGCTTAAGCCATCTTTACGCAAATAAGGGCCAAAACCCAGCTCATCGAAAGCCGAGGTGAAGTAGATAGGCCTTTGCCATTTGTTAGCGGCAATGATGTTTAAGACAGCGAGGTCATTTTTCATAAGGGTTGTTTTCGGAATCTCAAACCTTACTTCGCTCACAATACTGTCGGTAATACCTACTGTGCCATTTTGCCTTACCATGTTTTGATCTACAGGTACAGAAACTTTTCTAACAGGGAAAGTATTGATCATATCATTTCCACCTGAAGAAGCCATTTTACCTGGATCGTCGCTGCCGACATAATTTTTCATCAAATCATACAAGTCGAAATACTGGTTAGTTGGCAAACCAGATTTTTCATTGTACCTGATGTAGTCCCTCTTACGGCCCTGTATCTGGTCGGCCGTCCAGATTACATCAATAGGGTTACTTTGATTTACCCGGTAGCGAAGTTGGTTGATGTACCAGTCGATACCGAGCAGGCTATAGTTGATTACCCTGATGTCTGGCCTGATGCCTTCTACTTCCTGCGCATACCAGAGAGGATATGTATCGTTGTCGCCAAAAGAGAATAATACCGCGTTAGGAGCACAACTTTCGAGATAGTTTTTTGCCAGGTCTCTGGCGAGAACTTTTTTACTACGATCGTGATCATCCCACTCTTGTGCTGCCATTAGTACAGGCACCGCTAGCAGGCAAATAACTGTAGCAAGATTGGTTGCAACACCTCTGCTTATATATTTAGATAACCACTCTCTAACCTGCAATACGCCTAACCCGATCCAGATGGCAAAAGCATAAAAAGAACCTACATAAGCATAATCCCTTTCACGAGGTTGATTGCCGGCCTGGTTCAAGTATAAGACTATTGCCATCCCGGTAAAGAAGAACAAAAGAAACACAATAAACGTGTCCCGCTTATCAGTTCTGTTTTGATAGATAATACCTAAAATTCCAAGAATGAGAGGAAGCAAAAACAGCTTGTTGTGTGCTTTATTTTCTTTACTGCTGTCGGGCATCAAGCTTTGATCGCCGTATAAGATATTGTCAATAAAAGGAATGCCGGTTATCCAGTTACCATCTCTCAGATTGCCATTCCATACTCCCTGCACATCATTTTGTTTACCGGAGAAATTCCACATGAAGTAGCGGAAGTACATCCAGTAAGTTTGATATGATACGAAGAACTTTATATTATCGCCAAAGTCAGGATCTCTTTCGTAAGTGCCATCCTGTTGTTTTCCTATGCCTAAGAATTGTGCATAATAATCTCCGTGTCCCTGGTCGTTGCTGGCATCCCAAACCCTTGGAAAAAGCATCATCTTGTCAGGCTCATAAACATAATGCCCATCTTTTCCATTTTCTATATAATGACCGTTTGCCTTAATATATTTGGTAGAGGTCTCTTTGTAATCAATGGGCTGTGCAGTAAACTTTTGACCATACAACAAAGGAAAGTCTCCGTATTGCTCGCGGCCCAAATAACCGACAAGACTCATTGGATTATCAACGTTATACATATCGACAGCAGGATCGGCATTACTGCGGATCATTGTTGTAATGTATGTGCTATAGCCTATTAGCATAAAAGCAATCGACCATAAACCAAGGCGCAGAAAGCCCCAGTTGTTTCGTTGTGCTACTTTTAAACCATACCAAATAGCAACAGCGAGTAATAAAAAGAAAATAACAAAGCCGCTAAAAAATGGCAGGCCCATACTATTCACCATAAAAATATCGAGGTAACCTGCGCCATTGATAGTGTACTGAATAACTGCTTTTTGTACAAATCCTGTAATAAGGCAACCAATTAAAAATGCCCATAAAACGCCTTTTGTAGTTGTTTTATAACGCTTGTAATAATACACTATAACAATCGCAGGAATTGTCAGCAGGTTTAATAAGTGGACACCTATGGAGAGACCCATTAAAAAGAAGATAAAAATAATCCAACGATCGGCATTAATACCTGTTGCAGCCTCATGATCTACCGCATTTTCCCACTTTAATATTGCCCAAAAAACAATAGCAGTGAAAAAAGAACTTAAGGCATACACCTCACCTTCAACTGCAGAATACCAGAATGAGTCACTATATGTATATGCAAGTGCGCCTACAGCGCCTGCTCCCATTATTGCAAAAATTTCGTTGTTAGTTAATGCCTCACCCACTTTTTGAACAGCTTTACGTGCAAAGTGAGTAATCGTCCAAAAAAGGAACAAAATGGTAAAACCACTGGCGAGTGCACTCATTACATTCACAGCCTTAGCAGCAGTCATTGGGTTATCACCAAACAGAATAATAAAAAACCGGCCCATTAAAACGAATAAAGGAGCTCCGGGGGGATGCGGGATCTGTAACTTGAAAGCACTACTAACGAATTCGCCCGAGTCCCATAGACTTCCACCGGCCTCAGCGGTAAGAATATATGTGGTACACGCAATAACACAAACAATCCATCCAACAATGTTGTTGATCCTGTTGAAATTCATTGGTTTTTTTAATTTTAAATAAGATTTTGAATAATGGTTTTATGCTTTTAAAAGCAACCTGTTATTCACCTGTGTTTTGGTTTTTTAAAAAAGACTGGCAAACCTACCTTAAAAAGAGGAAAACCGAAAATGGAAAGTTTAGACCCATTATTTTTAACCGGTTTTTGGGAACTGAAAGAATTTGCTTGCCATTTGCCCACCTGTCATATTACATGCTAATACAATTGTTTCTTCGTCATGCAAATAAGAACGTTTGTACCATTATTTCTTCTATTCGTCCGGCCTTGTGAAATACCATAGAAAAAAAGCGGTAACCCCATAAGGAAATCAAATGACTGTGCGACTACTTTCTCAGGCATTCGGTTATTTTGTTAATACAAAAAGAACAGCCCTAATTTTTAAATTATTAATTACCAGGCATGCTTTCGAAGACGGAAATAGAAAATAGATTGCAGCAAATACAACCTGTACTAGTTGATAAATTTCATGTTAGCAGGATTGGCTACTTTAGCTCCTATGTGAACGGACAGCAAACTAATAGTAGTGACCTGGACTTGCTTGTTTAATTTTCTCAGCCGGCAGGCTGGGTTTTTTTTACATTAGAAAGATTTCTGGAACAGGCGTTGGGTCTTCCAGTGGATTTAGTGACAATAAACGCGCTGAAGGAAAGAATCAAAGAAACAATACTTAATCAAGTGTACGTTTGAAACCCAGCGAAGGAAATCCGGTTTTATATTTAGAAGATATTATACTTTCAATGAAAAGAGTGCAGGAATATATATATGATCTTGATTTTCACCGTTCCAATCTGACCACAAAACAGTTGTTGCTCTCATCCGAAATTTTGAGATTATCGGAGAAGCTTCTAAAAACTTACCAACACTTGTCAAAGACAGTTATATTCATATTCCCTGGGAGGAAATGTCCTGTTTGCGAAACCGCATTTCCCATGAATATTTTGGGAAGACTACGAAATCATTTGGGACATAGCAATAAATCAACTGCCCGTAAATTACAAGGACGTCCTTGAGATATTGAAACGAGAAAAATTCAAAGCGGGTTGATGTCTACTCTGCGACTCTAATTGCAGTTGATATTTTTTTTCAACCAACACCAGGCCTCTTCGTGTGGCGTGAGCTAAATTCAAACCAAGTTGTATCTTGAGCGCGTTTTTAACGAGACGGAATAATGAAATTCAAACACCTGCTACTTCTTTCTATACTATATACCTTTTCAGCTTTTGGTCAAAGTAAGAACGCTACTGTTTCCGGAAAGGTGGTCGACGAAAACGACAAACCCCTCTTTCATGTTAACATTAATATATTAGGTAAAGAGAAAGGCACAACTACTAATGACTCTGGCAGCTTTGCGATAACAGTTACTCCCGGCAGACCCATTGCACTTGTTTTTTCTTTTACCGGTTATAAAAACGTACAACGAAACTTCAACTTATCAGAAGGTGAAAATGAAATCATAGCAATACAAATGCAGTTGCAGCAAAATGTGTTGGAAGGTGTCACCGTAAAAGATAACAGGGCCAGAACCGAAGCTGGAAGAATAAATATTGATCCAAGCGTTGCCATACTTAATCCTTCGCCTTTAGGAAATATTGAAAGTCTTATTAAAATCTTTACCGGCAGTAATAATGAATTAACGAGTCAATATAATGTGCGTGGTGGAAGTTATGATGAGAACATTATTTATGTAAATGATTTCGAAGTCTTTCGCCCATATCTTGTCCGTAGCGGGCAGCAGGAAGGTTTGAGTTTTATAAACCCCGAGATGACGGAGAACGTAAAATTTTACAACGGCGGCTTCCAGGCAAAGTACGGTGATAAGATGAGCAGCGTGCTTGACATTACTTATAAGCGACCGAGAATATTTTCGGGTTCTGCTTATATTGGATTGCTCGAGCAAGGTTTGCATTTCGAAGGAACCGCTAACAACGACAAAGTAACGTATCTCGTGGGGTTCCGCAACCGTAGTAACAGAAATTTGGTAAGCAGCCAGGACACCAAAGGAAACTACATTCCTTCCTCTTCAGACATGCAGGCGCTGGTAACTTACCGGCCAAACAGTAAGTGGCTTTTTGAGGTGTTGGCAAATATTTCCAGGAGCAAATTCAACCTGTTTCCTGAAGAAAGCAAATTATCTTCTGCTGTGTTCTCTCCTTTATTTACACAAAATATCGCTGTCGATATAGCCTTCCAGGGACAGGAAAAAGATGCTTACCAAACTAATATGGTTGGGCTTTCTACAACATGGCAGCCGCGGAAAAATTTCAGGCTAAAAGGTA
>NZ_JAOQAH010000020.1 GCF_025963695.1 Segetibacter sp.
AGCTTTTGGGCCAGCACTACTCTTGTGAAACGGTTTTGTTCTGTGTCAACAGTGGGCGGAACATTGTTCGAAGATTTTTGACCTGCCTGTTTAAATGCTACTGAAAAAACTCCGATAGCAATAAGGATGAGAACTACATAACGATACTTTCCTGATACAATTTTATTCATAATTGGTTTATTGCATTTACGTAGAATTGAAGAATAATGAAATGAAAAATTTGATTACGCTCTACTGAATGCGGCTAAATATACTAGCATAATGACAAACAAGAGCTTCGTGAATAATGGTTTTTTAAATAGAAAATCTAAAATTTTAGCAAAGGCGCACTTTTATAACCAAACCCGATACTCTTTTACCGATTTCTTGTTTCTGCCTTAGTGTGCCGATCCTTTCCTCCTGATTAATTCTTACTTCTTATAATTTTTTAGTTATTTTTTCACGCCAACCAACCAAACAATTAAAGTCACGTATTCAGTTAATAAGAAACCAGAAACAGCTAAACGATTTGGAGGATTTGTATTCTATAATGGAGGGATGCCTGATCAACGACCATAAAAGTCAGAAGAAGCTTTATGAGCGATACTATGGCTATGCCTTAAAAGTTGTGTTTAGATACATCTACCGGTACGAGAAGGCGACAGACGTAGTAAATGATGCGTTTGTAAAAGTATTCAGATCGTTTAAAACATTTGAATGTGCCGAAAGAGAAAACCTCGAAAAAATATGGATGGGATGGATGAAGCGGATAATGATTAATACAGCTATAGATGAATTAAGAAGGAGTAATATGCTGCCCGAAATAGGAGGTTTACCGGACCATGTTTGGGAGATACAAGACAAGAGCCAGGCAGCGGACCAAAATCTATTATACAAGGAGCTTATTGCCAAAGTAAAAAATTTGCCTCCATCTTATAGAGTTGCCTTTAACCTGTATATAATTGATGGTTATTCGCACCAGGAGATAGCAGAAAAATTGGGCATTTCAGTAGGAACGTCGAAATCGAATTTGGCAAAAGCAAGAATGCAATTAAAAAAATTTTTAGATAAAGATGTACAAGAAGCAGATATATGCAGCCTTTAAATGACGATATGCAAGAGTTGTTTAGGCGGGCTGCTGAAGAGTATCCATTAAATACCGACGGCTCCGACTGGGACAAAGTGATGCAGCAATTGCATCATAAGGAAGGAGTTTCGTCTAAAGGCGAAACCAGGAAAAAAGAGTATAGATACCTGTGGTTGCTCTTTTTATTACCCATCGGTTTTGTATGCGGCAGATATGTTGGTAACGATAAAAACGTTGCTCTGGTTGAGGCGAATAAAGGTCTTAGTACTCCCGCATTACCTCACTCCGGAACAACTACTTCAACTCCTGGAGTAGCAACTGTAAAACCTAAGGCAAATGATAGAAAAGAACAATCGGTAACAGGAATTAAAAACACCGTGCTAATACCAGGGAAGGTAGCTAGTACCAAAAGAAATTCGACAACCAGCAGTAACGTGAATAAACTGGCGGAAATAAAGCCAATAGGAGCGTTAGCAGCCAGGACTGCAATTAGTGACAATGCTTTGGCAAATAGCAGGAAAAAAAGGTATAAGAGTGCGTCTTTTAATAAACGCTCCACCCAGCTTGCTGCTAACACCGTAAACGGAAATGAAAAAGACGTAGTTGCTCGCGCAGATGGTGCCAAAGCAACCGCTAATGTAAAAGAGTCTTCTACAGTAGTGGATACCTCGTTGCTGGGCAATACAGTTGAAAAAGATACGGCTAAAACTGCCCAAGCGGGTCCAACGCCCGCAGCAACTAAGGGAAGTAAAAAGCTGAATACTTTTAAAAAAACTTTCTCATATTCAATAGTGGCGGGTGGTGATATTAGTACGATAAAGTATCAAAAGACAAGTAGCGTTGGTTATAATCTTGGCTTTACGTTGAGGTATCAGTTTGCTGAAAGCATTTCGGTAGAAGCGGGTGCCTTATGGGCGAGGAAAAACTATTATACGGCGGGCGAATATTTAGATACCGGTTTCTTAAAGCTGCCATCTCATAGTACTGTCAAGACTGCTGCGGGCTATTGTAATATGATAGAAATACCTATTAATATCCGTTATGACTTTAGTGCTAGCCAAAAACGCACATGGTTTATTGCCGGCGGCTTGTCTTCTTATCTGATGTTCCAGGAAGATTATGACATTACGTATGAGCGATACAATATGCCCTATATAAAGAATTACGGATATTCTCATTCAACTAAAGATTGGTTTGCAATTATGAACCTAAGTATAGGTTATCAAAAGTCATTGAGCAAGCGTACAAATATTAGCATTGCTCCATACGTGAAGCTGCCTTTAAGAGGAATTGGTATTGGAAAGTTACCTATCTCTAGTACAGGTATATTTTTAAGTCTGAGCCGGTCTTTTAAGTAGTCATCTATTTACTATAAAAATTTAAGTATGAAAAAAAGGAGACTTTTTTTTTCAGGGATAATAGTATGCATTGCCGTCATTGCTGCTACAGCTTTTTATATGTATCAAAAGCCGCGTACTAGTTTAAACAACATAAAACCTGATTTTACGCTAACTGCTAAAAACCTCTATGCAGCTTTTCAGAAAGACGAAAAAAAAGCCGGACAACAATTCCTCGGAAAGATAATACAGGTAACAGGCACAGTAGACAATGCAGAGGGAACGGATAGTACAATAACACTTTTATTGGCAGGAGATGAAATGGGAGGAGTAAACTGTAGCGTAAGAAAAAGTAAGGAAGATAGAGAAGCGATACCAACAAAAGGAGCTACGATAAAAGTGAAAGGAAAGTGTATTGGTTTTTTGATGGACGTTAACCTGGTTGATGCTGTAATCGAAAAATAAAAATGTAAAAAGTAAAAATTAAAGTATGAAGAAGATTTGTGTTTGGGTATGTGTGATCGGCCTTTTTATTACGGGCTGCTCAAAAACAAATGAAGAAATCGAAAGTAGAAATAGCACAGCGGGAGGGGGTACAACCACCACCTGCGATACTGTTAATATGAAGTATGCTGCTAATATTCAATCCATCATTCAGGCTAACTGCTATAGCTGCCATGGTAATGGTAATGCCGAAGGTGGCATAAGCCTCGATACATACAATAAGTTACAACAGCGTGCATCAACCGGACTGCTATTAAATGTTATAACACATGCAACCGGGTACCCGGCCATGCCCTATCAAAAGGCCAGGCTATCAGACTGTGACATTAATAAAATAAGAGATTGGGTCAACAGAGGCTATCAAAATAATTAGTATTTGACAACTCCTTCAATTGCTACAAATGAAAACACTACTATTTGTATTCGTATTATTCATCGTCACTTGCAATCTGTACTCACAAACATTCATTACCCGAAACGGGTGTGCAGGCTTTTTCTCTAAAACCCCTTTAGAAGATATTAAAGCAGAAAACCGCCAGGTGTATGCAGTTATTGACGCGGCGAAAAAGAACCTTGCCTTCACCTGCCTTGTCAAAGGTTTTCTATTTCCAAAGCAATTAATGCAAGAGCACTTTAACGAGAATTACGTAGAGAGTGACAAATTTCCTAAAGCAACATTTTTAGGCAATTATACAGGGGACATAGATGTGAGTAAAGATGGAAAGTACCCTGTACAAATAAAAGGGCAACTAACGCTTCATGGAGTGACCAAAGCGATTGATGTGCCGGGAACGATAGAAGTAAAAGACAATAAATTAATCGGTGCTTCTGAATTTAAATTAACTCCCGGCGATTTTAATATTAAGATTCCTGGTTTGGTGAGTGAAAAAATAGCCAAACAGATTGATGTTCGTGTATTAGTAGAATGTTATCCAAAATAAAATTATGCGTAAAAATTTTTTAACCACTGTAATAAGTCTATTCCTTTTTGCTACCTCATCATTTGCCCAGGACAGTTCGCTGCTTACTATGCTAAATGACTCTTTAAGTAGTGATGCTAAGGCTAATATAACAACCGGCACTTTCCAGGCCACCCAACTCATCAATACGCCTACAGTAGAGGCGCCTGCAAAAAAAACATTGCAGTTCTTAATTATGCACCGGTTTGGCGAGCTAAGTGATGGCGGCTATGAACTGTTTGGTTTAGACAATGCCGAAATTCGTTTCGGCTTAGATTATGGCATCTCAGACGTTCTTTCCGTTGGGGTAGGTCGCAGCTCCTTAGACAAAACGTTTGATGCAAACTTCAAACTAAAACTGCTTCGGCAAACTGTAGGAAAAATTCCGGTATCAGTAAGCTTTTACGAGTTGCTTTCTTATACTAGTTTCCCCCGAAAATCAGAAAAGCCTTTTTTAACCTCGCGCTTCAGAACTGCCTACACCTCCCAGCTATTAATTGCAAGAAAGTTTAGCAGGAAACTTTCGTTGCAGGTTTCTCCAGCTCTCATTCATTTTAATATGGTGGCAGCAGCAAAAGATAAAAATGATGTATTTGCATTAGGTGTTGGCGGTCGAATGAAAATTACGAATCGAATGAGCATCGATGCGGAGTATAATATCCTTCCCGGTAACCAGGTAGTCTCGGCTGACGTATATAATTCTCTTTCTCTGGGGCTGGATATTGAAACCGGGGGCCACGTATTTCAATTGGTATTTACAAATTCAAGAGGAATGATTAGCCCCTACTATTTGGCAAAAACCACCGGTCAGTGGAAGGACGGTAATATCTTTTTTGGTTTCAACATTTCACGCGTTTTTAATTTCAAACGGAAAAACTAATAAACGGTTCTTCTGGCAACTGTGAAGTGTACCAGGCCTGTTCCCGGGCCTGGTAAATTTTTTATGGGACTAGCTTTTTATAGATGCTAAACATCTACTGCAAACAAACCTTTTTAGAATTGATTCTCATTTGCTTTTGATACCAACTTTTTTACTTCAGGCAGCATCGTTGCGTCGCAATCCTTTCATCCGCATTGCTTATGGCATCATTTCGGAACAAGCCGCTGAAAAGCCTTATTTATAAATATGAATTTAAGATATCAACCTATCGACACCAGTCTTTGCATAAGGAACATCAGCGGGTTGGGTACCAGGCGAAGGCGAAGGCATTCCGAAACATGCGGAGCCGTTTCGGAAACAAGCGGGTGGAAGTCTTGTTGCAAAGACCAACCCCGGCAGCTTGAGCTATAACTCTGATGAAATTAAAGTTCATTGCGCATTGTTTCGTGGTTCGCCCACTAAGGTTTTTTACGTCGTTTTCAGCGTTTCGGCTAAAATGGAGCCACCAACGCCGCGTTCCGCCACTTACACTTTTGCAGGTTTTGTTACCCGGCCTTGCTTTTTGGTAAGCCTCCAAACATTTTCTTTTACAGGTGCCTGTACAAATGCATTCCTAAACTCAGCTGAGCTTTCGAATTTCAACTGCCGTATTTCTCTAGAGTCAAAAGAAACGGAAAATGAGTCTGTTTCAAACGGCCAAGGCTCAACTGTTAATACGCCCTTTTCTATTTCAAATAATTGGTAAACTGTACCATCAGGTCCGGTACTTATTTCAATGCCTCTTTTTTCGGGCTGCACTTGTTGCCGGCATAACAAAAGGGAAAATGCATCGCACCATTCCAGCAGGTAGTAAATTCTTTCAGCCTCCTTTTGGTCGATGCCCAATTGACTTCTCCACTCAGCCTGCAGCAGCCGTTGCTGTTCGAGGAACTTGTGTGCCTCGCTGTTTTCCTTTTCCTCATCCCGGTGCAAAAAATCCATATGCATTGAAGCCAACAGGGCAATGTAACGGCTTTTCGTAATGGTAAACCTGGCCAACTTCTCGCAATGCGCCAGATCGAAAAGCTTCATTGAAAAATTTAGGGGGCCTCCTGTTTCTGTAACCAGGTTTTCTCCATCCAGTTCAACTTCTGCGTCGTCATGCTCGGCTATAGCAAGCAGGGTCTCTAACCACCTCGCCGGCCGCTCTTTTTCCTTCCAATGCATGGCTACCTGCGCTGCCACTATTCCGTGAGCCCGTTGTGTAATTACTTCCCACCCTGTTTCTTTATAGTTTACAATCATATTACCCCAGCTTGAATACTTGTTTAAAAAAATTTATGGCAGTTAACACTAAGTATTCACTCAATATTATGCCATCACCATTTTACAGCTTATGGAAAGGCTGAGATGCAACTGGAACTAATGACGAACGAAATGCGACGCAAGAATGATTCTATGGAAAACAAATGCCCGTACCCAAAAAATAATTAGTTATGGACGAAGTAGTATCACCTGGCCCGGCGTTGTTTTTATAACCAGCTCCGCTTTGCCAATTTCTTGTTTACCGGCTGCAGTTACAACATACCCATCCGTACCCCACGGATTTAGCATTTTTAGTTCGTTGCCTTTTTCACTGATAATCTTTACTTCCGTAACTTTTTCACCCTTCTGACTTGCGCTGACAAGAAAAGCACCGGCTGCCCTCAGGTTATTAAATGTTGCATCTTTTTCTTTTGGCCAGTTTGGAAAAAGCCTGATAGTTCCATTATATCCCTGCATCAGGCACTCGTTAATGACTGCTGGCAGAGCGAAATTTTCAAACCAAATGCCTGCATCGGCCATAAAGGTAAAGTTGGACTGGTCGGTGTACCTGCCCCTGGTTTGCAAAACAAGGTTGGTAGCGGTGCCGTTTGGAAGTAAGCAATAGTTTATCTGTCGCTTAAACTGTTCAAGATCTAATATACCTAGTCTTGCAGCCTGCATATTTAGGAAGACCAATTCATTTCCACCCTCGTTTTGATGGTTGCGATAGGTATTTTTTAACTTCTGTAAAAGGTTCTTATCGCTTGCCAGCCCCGCATCTTCGCCGGGAAAAACAGGGGAAAGCGACAAGGGAATATTATATACAATATCGTCGTGTTCGTCCGGGGCTGAAACAAACACTTCTCCGTAGTGATCAGACTTAGCCGTAGGATATGCAGGATAGTTTGCAAGAATATCAGCTATATCAGCTAATAATTGACTTTCCTGGTTAATTGTTCCTAATACAGTGGTAGCTTTTTGAAAAGCATTAAACAAAAATTTCGTAAGGGCGAGGTCGAGCGAGCCATCGTAATTGTAATTAAAGCCAGGGGTAAGACCGTGCAGTTCGGGTGGAACGGTTGGAAAAATATGGTATCTGTCATCCTTCCACCTGCCACCACCACGTGCGTCGGGTCTTTTTATGTAAGCAACCAGAAACTCAGTTGCTGCTTTTATAGGTTCATAAGCCCGGGTGCTTAAAAATGCGGTATCTCCCGAATAGGTATAGTGCCACCAAAGACCCTGTACTGCCCACGGTGTCTCGCTTATTTGCCAACCCCAATCAGGTATCGGAAAAGGATTCATAGACATTTGAACAGGATAAGCCGTATGGGGAAAAGAAGCACCCGGGAGATGATAGTATTCTTTTGCCCACCGTCGGCTTAAAGGCATCAGGAATTCTACGAGGTCTACATAAGGAAGGTTTTTCTCGAGATGATTACTGGAAAAGGTGAGCCAAAAAGGTTGTTGAATGTTATAATTAAAATGATAATCGCCATGCCATTCACTTCCTATTGTGTTATAGCTCCAGTTGGCGAACAAGCCAGGAGATCTAATGCCCTCTTTGACTGCGCAGTTAAAGAAGTAAAGATTTCGATACCAAACCTGCTCAAGAAAATTATCGGCAAGCTCCACAGAAGACTTGCTCCAGTACCTTGACCAAACCCGGTGGTTCTGTTGCAATGTTTGGGTAAATAAGTTGTACGAGGGTTCTATTTTGTCAATAGTATTTTGGGGTACCAGGGTATCTACACCTTCCGTTAAAGAAACCATCGCTGAGAAAGTGCCAGTCCGGGAAATGGCAGCTTCCAGATCACTCATTTCGTCTAAGCCTCCATTTACATTTAATTGTTTTATTTTCTTCAAGCCCGAGTTTACTCTTGCAATTAAAGAAAACGCTTTGTCATGGCCCCTTGCAACCACCTCTTCATCTTTTAACGTTTGGACGGGTAAGATTTGCTTGAACCCAAGTGCACCACCGGCCAGGGATTTGAGTGCTTTATAGCGGGGAAACGCGGCAGGTGTAGAGGGGTCCGGTAATACTTTTATTCTTTCAAAAATGTTCCGCTCCGGTCTGCCACCAGCATCTACCAACTGCATCAGTAGCCGGTCTTTATTCATATCCGTTATCAACTTTAGAAATACCTTCTTTTTATCTGCTAGTAATTTTACTGTACATACTCCATTTGAGATGTCGAGTTCGTGGCCGATTAACTCTACTTTTCTCCGGTCGAAACCCAGTAAGACCGATCCGCAGGGGAAGGGTCTGGGGTATGGTTTATTATAGTTGTCAGATGCCGTCTTATGATACTCCTTGTACCATTTGTTTTGAGTAAGTTTAGCGATGTTTGGGGGTACTTTCTTCAGTTTGTCGAAAACGTAATCAAAGTCCTTCAATTCCTCCCGGTGACTCTCCGCAATCCTTGCATCCCAAACATTGTTATGACCAAAATAAAGTACAATTGCATCAGGCCGGGTAGTTACCACAACCCCAAGTCCACCGTTCCCTAAAAGAGCTCCGGCAAAAAAATCGGGAGCCGGTTTATTACAAACAATAGAATGTTTTCTTGCCAGGTCTTTTGCTTGCGGCTTCTCTAAAACTATTTCTTTATAACCCACGAATGGTAGTGGTAATAATAACGCAGCTACAAGGAAGCAGGCTGGTTTTTTATTTGTTGGAAAGAAATTTATTGCCATAACACCACTTGAAGAATAACCAGTTGAGCCTTTTGACCAAGTTGTTATACAACTTGCACCACAAAGTGAAATTAAAAAACATATAATAAAAGTAGTATAAAAGACTATACCAGAACATTGAGCTATGGAGGCTTTAGCGGGGAGCAAGTGCAATAGAAATGCGCAACAAAAAAAGTATGGTGCCTGTATTGAAAGCAATAATTGCTACTTGTGCGATGAAGCAATAATGGTGAGATAGAGAAAAGACTTGCAAAAACTTCGGGTAAAAGCAGACGGTAAAAGCAGCTGGACGAGTTTAACAATGGGGTGTATTAATTCGCCTTAGCTTCGCCACCGTTACTTTTTAAATTGAAAGAATGTTTTTGAAGATATTAACCGTAGTAGGTTTGGCCAGTTTCGAAATTTATGCTGCAATCCCTGCCGGGTTCGCATTTGGTCTCCCGCCATGGTTGATACTAGCCTCAAGTGTGGTAGGAGGCCTTGCCGGGGTATTTGTAGCTGCGTTTTTAGGAGACCGTATCCGGCGATTTTTCAATAGTAATAAAAAGCCAACAGAAGCCAAACCTCAAACTGGTCTTATTTACCGGATCTGGAATAAATATGGCATTATTGGCTTAGGTTTTTTAGGAACTATGACCGTAGGTGCCCCTATAAGCCTGGCGGTCGGGATCGGCTTTAAAGCTCCTCTGCAAAAGTTAGTAACCTGGTGCTGTATAGGCGTAATTACGCGGTGTGCGGTTTTTACAATAATTGGGTATTATGGCTTGAAATTGTTGTAAGGCCTGTGCTGCTAATTTTTAATTTCAAAACTTCTCTCGTAAATTCTTTTGTCAGCAGGAACAGAAATAGCAACAGCATTGTTATTATTCCATACTATTAAGATCTCTTTTTGTTGGTTTCGCCTGCAAGACGATAAAAAGCTGAACACAAAAAAACAGGCTATATTTTTAACAGGCCAAAGAAAAATAGGTGAAGCGCTATAAGTTGTTGGCGTATTAGATTCGAAAAAGCAGCCTTAACAAATTGAGGGGTTAAAGCAAGAGATTTTATAAAGCCCGTTAAGGGAATTTGTAAAATAAATAGCTGTATTTTTAGATATCAGCACTCTGAAAGTTAGGCAACTTTAAAATACCTTTTATGCAATCCGGCAAGTTCTTTATTAGCTATTCAAGAAAGGATTCTGAATTTGTTAAGAGGCTGGCAATCGATCTTAAAAAAGCAGGTGAAGATGTATGGCTCGATCAACTGGATATTGCACCAGGCGTACCGTGGGATGAGTGTATACAAAAGGCTTTAAATGAGGCTGAAGGAGTATTGGTTATACTCTCAGGTGCCTTTGTAAAGTCGCCCAACGTTATGGACGAGGTTTCTTATGCCATTAGTAAGGGCAAAAGAATTTACCCGCTAATGGTAGAAACGTGCCCTATTCCTTTTCGCCTTGCAAGGCTGCAATACATTGATTTTACCGGAGACTACGATGCTTCGTTCGATCATCTGCTTAAAGCTATGAATGCTTCGGAACCTTCCAATTTTCAACCTCCGGCTTCACAGGTTGCTGCAACGTCTGCAGAGCAAGTTAAAAAATCACCTATAAAGCTGGGGAAAGCTTTGCCAATTGTTTTTATCATTATTGCATTGTTAGTAGTCTTTGCTCTATTTAAAAACAAAGGCACAACTGATACGACGGATCTGGTTGCAGAAACCAGCAAAACTGAACCCCCGGCTGAAGCAACTAATCAAACAACGGTAAAGGACAAAGATGAAGACGAATCTCCAAAAAATATAGAACCGGGGGTGGCGGTAAAAACTGGCAGGGTCAACCTTCTTGATGCCGGGAACGGGGGAGAACTGTTGGTAGCTTCTACCGATAACTGGAAGTATTCAATTGATAACAAGGAGAACGAAGTTTCAATACGCGTAGGAGAGGAGGCGGTGTATGGTTTTAAAAACGAGGGATCTGCAACTTTTGATACTTTCACTTTCCTGATCGCTGGTACCACAGATTCGAATGTAAAGGAATTTGAACTATTGGCAGGTAACGATAAGCCGTTGGGAACATTTCAATCGATAGGTAAATTTCAACCGCAAAATGTTAAGCTCTTTAAAACTCCCTACCAGGAATTTAAATTCCCCTCTGTAACGGCTAAGTACTTAAAGATAAAAATACTCAGCATGGCTGGGGGTACCGATTATAGATGGGGCTACGTTACAGAAGTTCAGTTATTTGGAAAATTGAAATAAGATTTACGGTAATTATAAGTCAGGCGCCTTTATGGACCTTCCATTTCTTCTCTTTCGTCAAAATTTTACTACGGCCATTTTACTAACCTTTCATTTCTTCTACAATTTTCTCTATTCTGTAATCACATTTTCTAGCTTCATTTTCTTTCCGTTTCTGAATATCACGAAGCCGTTCAGGTATTTCATTTATAAGAATAACTTGCACCTATATACAAACTGCTAAAAAATGGCTATACCATTTGGAGAACTTGCAAAGAAAATTGAGGGTGAGTTATACTTTGAAGAAAGTCAACGCGATAATGCAATGCGGCTGGTGTATTCTACAGATGCCTCCGTTTACCAGGAGAAACCGATTGCAGTTTCGTTACCGAAAACTGTTGAAGATTTAAAAGCGCTGATACGGTTTGCAAATGACAACCACGTAACCCTTGTTCCAAGAGCAGCAGGAACATCACTGGCAGGACAGGTAGTAGGAAACGGGATTGTAGTAGACATCTCAAAATACTTTACTTCTGTTTTAGAAGTTAACGAACAGGAGAAATGGGTTCGTGTTCAGCCCGGAGTAATACGCGACGATTTAAATGCCGTGCTTAGGCCAACAGGGCTAATGTTTGGTCCCGAAACATCTACCTCTAACCGGGCAATGATTGGGGGAATGATCGGCAATAATTCAAGTGGTCTGCACTCTATCATCTGGGGAGATACAAGAGCAAATCTTCTGGAAGTAAATGCATTGCTATCGGATGGTTCGGAGCTTGTTTTTAAAGACCTGACTTACGAAGAATATCAAGACAAATGCAAGCTACGATCGCTGGAAGGAGAAATTTATAGATCGTTGCAAAAAATGATGCAGGAGGATAATAATCAGAAAGCCATTCGCGAAGGCTTCCCCAAAGCATCTGTTAAACGGCGCAATACCGGTTATGCTTTAGATGCTATCCTACACATGTTTACTTCTGCCAACGTTATTAATATCTGCCAGCTAATAGCCGGATCAGAAGGTACACTTTGTTTTATAACAGAAGCAAAGCTTAGACTGCTTGATCTTCCTCCAACGGAAAAAGGAGTAGTAGCTGTGCATACCAATACAATTAATGAAGCTTTAAGGGCAAACCTCGTTGCGTTAAAACACCACTGCCGGGCATCGGAGTTAGTAGATGATATTATATTAGCTTTCACCAAAACAAACATCGACCAGTCTAAGAACCGGTTCTTTGTACAAGGTGAACCCAGGGCCATATTAATGGTGGAGTTTTTTGATACAACACAAGCAGGTTTGCTGGCTAAAGCAAATGCATTAATACACCAACTGCAGCAAGAAGGTTTGGGCTATGCCTGGCCACTTTTGCTAGGCAATGATTCGTTGAGGGCATGGGATTTAAGAAAAGCTGGTTTGGGTTTGTTGCGTAACGAGCCAGGAGAAGCTCAGCCGGTTAATTTAATTGAAGACTGTGCTGTAGATGTAGAAGATCTGCCAAATTATATTGCTGAAGTGGAAGCATTGCTTCAAAAGTACCAGGTCAAATATTCTATGTATGCCCATGCAGGTGCAGGAGAGCTACATGTTGAACCGATGTTGAATTTAAAAACAACTGCCGGCAAACATCTCTTTCGAACAATCTTGCACCAAACTGCAGCAATAGTAAAAAAGTATAACGGCTCATTAAGCGGAGAACATGGTGATGGTCGCTTACGTGGTGAATTTATTTCATTTATTATGGGTGAAAAAAACTTTGCACTATTTCACCAGGTTAAACAATTATTTGATCCGAAAGGGATATTTAATAAAGGCAAAATTGTTGACACGCCAAAAATGAATGACTTTCTGCGTTACGAACAAGACAAGCCGCGGAAGCACATTGAAACCACCTTCTCTTTTAGCAGCCAGGAAAGTATTCTACACCTCGCCGAGAAGTGTAGTGGTTCGGGCGACTGCCGTAAGACACAGGTAACAGGTGGGGTGATGTGTCCCAGTTATATGGCCACGCGCAGCGAAAGGGATACAACAAGGGCAAGAGCCAACATGCTCAGGCATTTTTACACCAACATTGAAACGCAAAAATCAGGAGCATTATATGCCGAAGTACTCGATGTATTGGATCTCTGTATCTCCTGTAAAGGTTGTAAGTCTGAATGTCCGTCGAGTGTTGACATTACTAAAATGAAGGCCGAGTTTCTGCAACAGTACTACGACCGAAAGGGTGTGCCTTTCCGCTCTAAACTTGTTGCAAATTTTTCGAAGCAAATGAAGTTGGCCGCTATTGCTCCCTGGGCTTATAACTCCGTATTTGGTACCCCTGCGCTCAGGCGTGTTGCCAATAAAAGTGTCGGTTTTCATCCTGATAGAACAATGCCTCTTTTAGCTAAAACAACTCTGTTGAAGTGGTGGGAAAGAAGACGTAATAAGATGACGGATGACAGCAAGAAGATGACAGCTAAAACGCCTTCCTCACTTGTCAACATTCAGCCGTCATCAAAGGTTTACTTTTTCTGCGACGAGTTTACCAATTACAACGATGTAGAGATAGGGCAAAAGCTCATTTTGTTGCTGGAAGAATTGGGTTACGAAGTAATCATACCCAAACATGTTGAAAGTGGTAGAACGTATCTGTCTAAAGGGTTGGTACGGGAAGCAAAAAAAATTGCTATTACTAACGTAAACTTACTAAAGGATATAATAAATGATAACATTCCTATTATAGGTATTGAGCCCTCTGCTATACTAACCCTTCGTGATGAATACTTAGATCTTGTTTCAGAAGCACAAAAAGAGGACGCCAAACGTATTGCCAAAAATACCTTCCTTTTTGATGAGTGGTTTGCGCGGGAAATGCTGCGGGGAAACATAACGAAGGAGGCTTTTACAACTGAAGCAAAGCAAATGCTGCTGCACGGTCACTGTCATCAAAAAGTTTTATCCTCTACCCAGTATACTATGAAGTGTCTTTCATTGCCCCAGAATTACGAGGTGAACGAGATCCCTTCAGGGTGTTGCGGCATGGCTGGTTCTTTCGGCTACGAAGAAGAGCATTATGATGTGAGCATGAAGATAGGAGAGCTTGTTTTATTTCCCGCAGTCAGAAGTCAACCACAAGCCGTTATAGCTGCAACGGGTACCAGTTGCCGCCACCAGATTAAAGACGGCACTCAAAGAATTGCCAAACATCCGGTTGAGATTTTGTACGAAGCATTGAAATAAGAAACATTTTTCATTAACAAGAAGATGTCAGCAAAAAGTAATAACTACGGAAGGGCAAGGCCGATGAGTTGAAAACAGGTTGTACAATAGATGCGATTTTGTTGTAGCGATCATTATAAACGACTTCATCTTCTGTTGCGTCGCACACTGCAACCGATCGTCTTTTATCAACCTTTTACGTGTTATGCTACCGCCGTTGTTGGTCACTACACCACACCTTCTGGCAGCATACAAGATAAAAAGTACAAGTGAGTGACACAACAATGCTTAATTGGTGGACAAAAGCTTGAGCAAAAAAAATTACAGAAAAATGCCGGAGGCCTCTATAGCTAGTGGCGAACTTCTTTACTCCTTTTGTCTCATTAGTTCCATTACCTCGTCAAAAGTTTGTAACAGATCGTCTGTATTTCCTTCTGGATAAGCAGACTCAACTTTTTTTCGAAAAACCGTTTTAGGATCAAGATCTGTCAAAGTCATAGCTTCAGATACTTGTTCATCCAAATTAAGCACCGCCTTTAGTCGACGCTGACTTATAAATAACCGCTCTATAAAGTGTTTCTTTTGTACCAGCTTATTCAATTGGTCATCGAGCTCGTGAATATAGCTTTCCGTCTCAACCTGCACTTCAACCCACGCGGGATAACATAATTTGTCGTCTTCCAACAAAATAAGTTTGTTCTTTACTGTTTCAAGGTTGCCTTTTATTCTAATCAACTTACGGCAGCAAGGAATTTCAAATTCTTCCAGTTCACTCAATTTCCCATCTGCAAAAGTTAATATCACCACCAGTTTGCTATCTTCATTTTCAGAAAAACTAAGCGGTATCGGCGAACCTGAGTACCTGATGTGGTTCATCTTATTTACCACCTGCGGGCGGTGCAAATGGCCTAGTGCTACATAGTCAAACTCTTCAGGAAACTGGTCTCCGCAGACCTGCCCAAGATTACCAACATGAATGTCTTTTTCACTGTCTGAATGGGCGCCTCCGGCAGCAAACAAATGGCCCGTAGCAATTACGGGGATGCCTTCAGCTTTATAGGGGGCCACATGTTCTTTTAGCAAGTTATAGTGATCGCAAATTCCCTTTTTTAACCTTGCTTCCATATCTGCGGAACTTTCTCCCGAGATTGATAAACGTACATCTCTATCTCTTAAAAAAGGCACCGCACAAACAACCAATTGTAGCTCACCTTTTGTATTTGCTATAGGAATAATCTGATCAGTAAAGTTGTCTGGAACGCCACCAACCACGTGCACATTAAAATACTTGAGCAAATCTCTTGGAGCGTTCAAAGTAGTGACAGAGTCGTGGTTGCCGCCAATGACAATCACTTCTTTACAACAGGTGTTTTTCACCTTCCAAAGGAAGTCGTAGTATTGTTTTAAAGCGGCATTAGATGGTGTGCCTGTATCAAAAATATCTCCGGCAATAATTAAAACATCAACGCATTGTTCAGAAAGCTTATCGATCAGCCAGTCTAAAAACTGCTGGTGTTCTTCGGTCCTTTCGCACTGTTCAAGCCGCTTGCCTAAGTGCCAGTCTGCTGTGTGTAATACTTTCATGTAGGTTTCCGCTAGTAAATGCGGTGAGATTCAAAGTTAGTATTCAAACCCAGTCAAAGTTTATATTATCGATACTGATACTTGGTAAAATTTGATTGTTTAGCCACAAAAGTAAAAGATTGGACTATAGCTGAAAATGGCACGTTATAGTCTATAGCTTTCGGGCGCAGCGGTTTGACATAATTTCTATTACAAAATTTCGTTATCAATTAAGATACACTGTCGTCAGCTACATGCAACTATCACTAAATCCTTATGCACTTATATTATCGGTCAGCGGACTTGCTACCATAATATTGTCCGTAATTATTTACAACCGTTTGAAATCGGCGGAAAGATCGTTCGCTTTCGTTATTGGCTTAGCAGGGTGGTGGGCACTGACCTACGCGGGAGAATTGTTTTCTTCGAACCTTACAGCCATCAAGTTTTGGTTGCAACTGGAATATGTTGGCATTACTATGCTTCCGCTGGCTTTGTTACTATTTATTCATGTTTTTATATTTAAGCAAAAACTTGTCATCAGGCCTTTTCATGCATGGATTGCTCTTATACCTGTTAGCACGCTGGTTCTTGTTTTTACAAATGATTACCACCACTATTACTATAAATCTTTAACTGTTAACACTGGCGGTGCTTTTCCTTTACTCAGGATCGAGCCGTCTTTCTGGTATTATGTATTTACAGGTTATTTTTATGCAGCACTTACCTGGTCTATTTATTTGCTGGCGACTGCTTTTAAAACTGCAGATAGAATTTATATAAAGCAGAAAAAGACGATTCTTTATGCGCTGGTCATACCGTGGGTTTTTAATATTCTTTATAAGCTGGGCGTAAGGGCTGAACAAAATATTGATTTAACGCCCTTTGCATTTATTGCAACCTCCATCATCATTTCTTTTGGTCTTCTCCGGTACAAACTCCTTGATATTATTCCTGCAGCAAGGGAAAAAATTTTTGAGTCAATGCAGGATGGAGTGTTGGTTTTAGACGCATACGATAAAGTAATTGATAAGAATAGCCAGATGGGAGGTGTATTATCCCACCTTTCAAAAACAATAATTGGTGCTGATCTTTTCAGCCTGCTACCTAATGCACATCAACTTGAACAGGGTGTCAGGGAAAGAAGAAAAAATACGATCGAGATTGAAGTAGAGAAAAACGGCAGTAAGAATTATTATGAAGTCGACATCAATATTCTTACAGACCGAACATCTGATTATAGCGGCTGTATTTTAATCTTCAACAACATTACCCGGCGCAAGAAAGATGCAATTTCACTTACAGCTCTTAATGAACAAAAAGACCGTCTTTTTTCAATTATCGCACATGACGTCAGAAGCCCGCTGGTTAATATTACGGATATGATTAGGCTAATAGACGAACAGGTAATTTCTGAGACAGAGTTTAAAACTTATTTGCCTGAACTTTCTAAAAACCTAAACTACACTTCAAGCCTTCTTGATAATCTTTTGCACTGGTCTAAAAGCCGGCTAAAGGGAGAGGTGATTAATCCAGTAAACCTGGACATAAGAAAGATTGTAAAGCATGAGATAGCTTACTATCAACAAAAAGCAAACGAAAAGGGAATATACTTAAGCAGTACAATAGAAGACGAGACAGGGGTATTTGTAGATGCTGAAATGATACAGCTAGTAATTAGAAATTTGATCGGGAATGCCATTAAATACTGTAGTAAGGAAGACTACATTATTGTTACTGCAACCGTAGATGCTGACAAAGTTACCATTTGCATTAAAGATACCGGTAGCGGAATGAACTCAGAGATAGTGGAAAAACTTTTCATGTTCGAAACGTTTACTATCCGCGGCACCAACAATGAACAGGGCACGGGTTTAGGACTACAATTATGCAAAGACTTTGTAGAAAAAAACAATGGCAAAATTTGGGTAACAACCGAATTGAATGCAGGCAGTAAATTTTACTTTACTGTGCCGGCCGATCACACTAAAATACTCACCACGGCTGCTGTCGAACCCGCTAATTAAGCTGTCAAATCTTCAATTGCTTTGTGATATTTTTCAAACTGGAAAGCATCAATTGCATTCTTCATTGCCCCGGCAATTTGTTCAGTACATAAGTTTCCGATGCTTCCTTCATGTGTGTGGTTAAGGTTTGTAGAGTGTTCAAATTTGCCTGCTTCGATGTCAAGCCCAACTTTTTTATAAGCATCTCTAAAAGGCGTCCCTTGTAGAACAAGTTTATTTACTTCTTCTACGCTGAACAGGTATTTGTATTGCTCATTGTTGAGAAGGTGCTCTTTTACTTTCATGTTGCTGATCATCAGGTGCATCATATCGAGGCAACTATTGATGGTAACAAAAGCAGGAAACAAATATTCTTTCAATAACTGGAAGTCTCTATGGTAACCTGAAGGAAGATTGGTCGTAAGCAAAGCAACGTCATTGGGTAAAGCCTGCAATTGATTACACTTTGCCCTGATCAGTTCAAATACGTCCGGATTTTTTTTATGCGGCATTATGGACGAGCCGGTTGTAAGCTCATCGGGAAAGGATATAAAGCCAAAGTTTTGGTTCATGTAGAGGCAACAATCCATCGCCAGTTTGTTAAGCGTGGATGCTACGTTATTTACAGCCTGTGCAACTATACGCTCGCTTTTGCCGCGACTCATTTGAGCGTACACCACATTATAGTTCAGGTCTTCAAAGCCAAGTAACTGAGTAGTGAGGGTACGGTTTAAGGGAAACGAAGAACCGTAGCCTGCAGCAGACCCCAGCGGATTTTTATTTACCACTTTATAAGCTGACTGTAGCGTGATGACATCATCAACAAGGCTCTCCGCATAAGCGCCTAGCCAAAGTCCGAAAGAAGAAGGCATTGCCAGTTGAAGATGGGTATACCCGGGCAGCAGGTTTGCTTTAAATACTTCGCTTTTTTCTTGAAGCAATTGAAAGAGATGTTCAATATTTTGTACTAGTTGTTCAATGGCACTCCTGAAAAACAATTTTAAATCAACCAACACCTGGTCATTTCGGCTACGGCCGCTATGAATTTTTTTGCCAACGTCGCCTAATCGTTCTGTCAGTAATAATTCTACTTGTGAATGAATATCTTCAACATCATTCTGCAGGCTAAAATTTCCTGCTTCAATTTCTTTGTAGATCTTTTTTAATTCTGCCGATAAAACAGTCCAATCTGCTGTTGTTAGCAGGCCAACACTCTCCAACATTTTTACGTGGGCCAATGATCCCTGCACATCAAATGGTGCAAGAAACAAATCCATTTCCCGATCATTTCCAACAGTAAATGTTTCTACTGCTTTAGAGGTGTTTGTATTTTTTTGCCACAACTTCATAATAATAATTATTGATACAAGATGTATTAATCTCCTACATATTTCTGCTCCGGGTATGGAGCTGGATAAGGAAGTGATAATAAATATTCCCAGTCTAATTTCTCCTTTAAATCAAGCATGTACTCGTTTGTAATACTTTGATAGTTGGATAGAAAAAACAGGCTGATGATTTGAAAATACAAGCTTACAATGTTTTCTAAAGGGTTATCATTTGCATAAATATCTTCTATATTAATTGCAACAGGATAATATTTAATCATTTCCTCTTCGACTATAGACGGTTCGTATATATTGACGCCAGCAGGGCTGTTGTCATCTTTTCTGAAGATCATTATTGAAAGCAAAATTTTCCACTTCCCATTAAGTATGATATTAGAAGGTTGTAAAATGTAGTTGTGAACAAACGCTTCAAAATATTCTTCCACTTTATGCGAATAAGGCGGGCGATCTGCTTCCGTACTAACCTTCTTTATCAGAAACTGTTTTATCAAAGTATAACCTTATTTAGCACGGAAATATAGGTTTCAATTCCTTCTTTTATTTCGTTTAAAAATATAAATTCATCAGATGTATGACTTCTGGCACTATCGCCAGGACCACATTTTAAAGCAGGAAACGGCATCAGCGATTTGTCGCTACTGGTTGGTGAGCCATAACAGGTTTTACCAAGACTAATACCTGCCTGCACCAAAGGATGTTCAACGTTAATTCCAGTAGATCGCAGTCGCATGCTTCTTGGCATTACCTGCGATAATACATGTTGCCGGACGACCTCAAAAACTTCTTCATGCGTGTATAACTCTGTAATCCGGATATCAACTACAAAATTACAGGTCGAAGGAACCATATTGTGAGCCTTGTTTTCTGTGTTGATTACTGTTACAGACATCTTAACCGGTCCAAGCCATTCGCTCACTTTTGGATATTGATAAGTACTAAACCATTCAATATCTTTTACAGCTTTATAAATAGCGTTGTCTCCTTCTTCCCTTGCAGCATGACCAGCCTTGCCTTGCGCAACACAGTCGAGCACCATTAACCCTTTTTCAGCAATTGCCAATTCCATCTTTGTCGGCTCACCAACAATTGCACAAGCTGGCTCCTTTCCCTGTAGGGTTTCTTCAAATTTGTCGTTTCCAAGCAATAATTCTATTCCTCCATAACCACTGATTTCTTCTTCAGCAGTGGCAGCAAGAATTAGATTGTATTTTAAATCTTCTTTATTATAAAAATGAAGAAATGTAGCAATAAGACTTACAAGGCAACCACCCGCGTCGTTACTTCCGAGACCAAACAGTTTACCATCCTTTATGATAGGCGTAAAAGGATCGTTTGTATAATGAGGACTGGGCTTTACTGTATCGTGATGTGAGTTTAAGAGGATACTTGGTTTTGCTGTATCAAAATGTTTATTTACTGCCCACACATTATTTAAAAGTCTATGGTTGCAAACGCCATTTTCAGCAAGAAAATCTTCTATTATTGTAGCAGTTCCATCTTCATATTTTGAATAAGATGCAGTTGAAATTAGTTGTTGCAAAAGGTGTACTGCCTGTTTATATAATAGGTCTGTTGCCATTAATTTATAAAAAGTGTTCCAATGGTTTTTTCTGTTGTGTTCTGAATAAGATCCCGTGCATCGCCTACCAAAACTTCTTTCACCCCGGCATCAATGGCTGCAAAAGCATTGTCAATTTTAGGAAGGATGCCGGCAAACAGTTTCTGTTCGCTCAACAGCTGCTGATGAATTTTTTTATTAATGATATTGATAACTGAATTATCGTCATCTACATTTTCCAGGATGCCTTTTTTCTCGAAACAATAAATTAACCTCACATCATAGAAACGTGACAAAGCAACTGCTAAAGATGAAGCCACGGTGTCTGCATTTGTATTTAAGATATGACCACATCCATCATGAGTAAGCGGTGCAAAAACAGGAACCAACCCACCATCAAGTAATAACCTTACACTTTCAACCCTCAACGCTGAACCCTCAACATCTCCCACCCACCCAAAGTCTACTTCTTTAACCGGTCGTTTGGTAGCAGGAATAATGTTTCCATCAGCACCGGTTAAACCAATTGCATTGCAATGCTTCGATTGTAATTGGGCAACAATTTTTTTATTTACCAATCCACCATATACCATGGTGACGAGGTCAATAGTTGCATCGTCGGTTATTCTTCGTCCGTTTATATATTTTGATTCGATGCCAAGTTGTTCGCCCAATTTTGTGGCAATCTTTCCGCCTCCATGTATCAAAATCTTGTTTCCTTCAATTGCAGCAAAATCCGTTAAAAAAGATTGTAACGCAGCTTCGCTGTCTATCACGTTTCCACCAATCTTAATTACAAAAAGTTTTTGCATTGTCTGTTTTCGATTTGTCTCAGAATATTCAAATGTACAAGGGTGCGACGCAACAAAAGTGTAATAGTAGTAATTAAGTCGGCTCTAAAAACATCCCTTAAACTAGTCACTTGTTTTGTTTAATCCCGCAGCTTTAAATCCCTCCCTTTAGTGCGGTTAGCAGGGTACTAATTACCGCCTGTGCTGCCCACACCCTGTTAGAGGCTTCACGCGTCACCAGGCTATTTGGACCGTCTAATATTTCGTCGCTCAATTCTACATTTCTTCTTACGGGCAGGCAGTGCATTACTTTAGCGTTGTTCGTTTGTTGCAACTTATCGTTGGTCAACATCCACGATGTATCGTTGCTAAGCATCTTTCCGTAATCATTATAGGCGCTCCAATTTTTTACGTAAATAAAATCGGCACCTTGCAGCGCTTCATCCTGGTTATGAGTAATGGTGGCACCTTTTGTAAACTTCTCTGCCAGCTCGTAACCTTCCGGATGGGTGATGACAAAGTCAGCTTCACCCCAGGCATTTACCCACTCGGCAAAAGAGTTGGAAACACACTGCGGAAGCGGTTTAATATGCGGAGCCCATGTAAGAACAATCTTTGGTTTACGCCCAGCCCCTAAAGGGGAGTTAAGTAAATATTCTTTAATTGTGATAATATCCGTCAAGCTCTGCAGCGGATGAAGCGTTGCACTTTCGAGGCTAATAACAGGCACACCTGCGTACTTAATAAACTGGTTGATGTACATTTCGCTATAATCTTCTTCGCGGTTTTTAAGCGAAGGAAAAGTACGAATGCACAGCATGTCGAAGTACTTGCCAAGAACGGGAGCCGCATCTTTTACGTGTTCAACAGTGGTGCCGTTCATAATGGCGCCTTCCTCAAACTCCAGTGCCCAGCCTTCTTTGTCAACATTAAAAACGATCGCCTCCATTCCAAGTTGTTGCGCCGCTACCTGCGTACTTAATCTTGTTCGCAAACTTGGATTTAGAAACAAGAGGCCAATTCTTTTATTTGCACCAAGCACCTTATCCTTAAACGGATCTGCTTTATACTCCAACGCTTTTTTAACCAGCGCGTCTATATCAGTGACATCAGAAACGGAAATGAAATTTTTCAACTTTTTTTTATTTAGGTAGTCAACTTTAGTTTTCTAATGCAACATTCTTGCGTCGCACTCTTGTACTTTTAAATCTTTTTGCACCTTTATCAAATAGTACGAGTCGAACATTACAATGGCAATAACACCTTTTTACATTTATGCCGTTACAGCTTGTTCACTTGCTTTTTTTGCCCCGGTTAAGGCAGCAATCTCCGCTTCAAACGCTTCCAGAAATTCGTTGGCCTGGTCTTTAGTTAAGGCAAGAGAAGGCAGCAGTCTTATAACGTTCGGCTTCGCCTCCCCGGTAAAAACGTGCTGATTGTAAAGCAGGTTTTTCTTCAGGTCTTTTAGTGCTTCAGGCACATCGAAGCCAATCATTAAGCCACGTCCACGTACGTTTTTAATTTCAGTTATTGCCGCTAAACGACCTATTAAGTAATTACCAACCTTTTGTGCATTTTCGATTAAGTTCTCTTCTTCCATTACTTCGAGCACTGCAAGTGCAGCAGCGCAGGCAAGCTGGTTGCCGCCAAATGTAGTTCCAAGCATACCGTGTTTGGGGGCAATGTGAGGCGCAATTAAAATTCCGCCAATCGGAAAACCGTTGCCCATTCCCTTAGCCATTGTATAGATATCTGCGCTTACTGCTGCATAATCGTGTGCAAAGAATTGTCCGCTTCTTCCATAACCATCCTGCACGCTATCAGCAATATAAACAGCATTATATTTATCACACAAGGAACGGATTTTTTGAAGGAAACTTTCCGTAGCCGGTATAATTCCACCCACACCCTGGATAGCCTCAATTATAACGGAAGATATCTCATGGCCTCTCTGGGCGAAACAATCTTCCAAAGCCTTTTCATCGTTATAAGGAAGAAAAATAACATTGTCCGTTTCGTTTATCGGGGCAACAATTGCTGGATTATCGGTAACTGCAACAGCCATCGAAGTTCGGCCATGGAAAGACTTACTGAAGGCCACAACTTTCTTTTTTCCATTATAAAAAGACGCAAGTTTTAATGCATTCTCATTTGCTTCAGCACCGCTACTTATTAAGAACAACTGGTAGTCTTCTTTGCCACTCAGCTTACCCAGCTTTTCTGCCAGTTGTTGCTGAATGGGAATTTTTATAGAGTTTGAATAGAAAGCAATTTTATTCAATTGCTCTTCAATGCGAAGAACCCAGTGTGGGTGTGTATGGCCAATACTAATAACTGCATGGCCGCCGTACATGTCCAAATATTTTGTGCCCTGGTCATCCCACACATAAGAGCCTTTAGCTTTAGTAATGGTAATGTTGTTAAGGGGGTAGACGTCGAAGAGTTTCAT